>JBFLWW010000053.1:0-1880 GCA_040757475.1 Nitrospirota bacterium | reverse complement strand
GATGGTAAAACGCCTCTTCAGAAGGCATTTACACCCAATATGGACAAACTTGCGATTGAGGGGATAATCGGCAGAGTCAGGACTATCCCGCAGGGTTGTCATCCTGGTTCAGACATCGCAAATCTGAGCATCCTCGGTTATGACCCGATGGAGTTTTATTCGGGCAGGGCTCCACTTGAAGCGGCCAGCATAGGAGTCAATATCAAAGAAGGTGATGTTGCCTACAGGTGTAATCTGGTTACCCTCAAATTTAACAAGGACAGGACAAAGGCTATCATGGAAGATTACAGCAGTGACCATATAACAACAGAAGAGGCAAGGGAGCTAATCAATGAAATTAACAGGGAGCTCGGTACAGAGCAGATCAGTTTTTATCCAGGGGTGGGTTACAGGCATCTTATGGTCTGGTCTGGTGGAAAGGCTGATATAGAATGCATTCCTCCGCATGATATTTTAGGGAAAGATATTATTGATTACCTGCCGGTTGGCCCGGAGGAAGATGTACTCAGAGGGATGATGCTTCGCTCTGTGGATATCCTCGAAAACCATTACATTAACAGGAGACGGATGAGCAGCGGCAAGAAACCTGCTAACAGTGTGTGGCTCTGGGGACAGGGTAAGAAGCCAAGTCTTCCAACTTTCAGAGAGAAATATTCTCTTGATGGCGCACTTGTCTCTGCTGTTGACCTTACAAGGGGGCTCGGCATATACGCTGGATTTGAGATACTCAATGTCCCTGGTGTTACAGGGTATTTAGACACCAATTATGTTGGAAAGGCAGAGGCATCTCTGAAGGCTCTCGAGAAGGTTGACTTTGTCTACATCCATGTTGAAGCCCCTGATGAGGCAGGCCACTCTGGCAGTTATAAGGATAAGATAAGGGCTATAGAGGATTTTGATGCACTTGTTGTGGGTACTGTTATGAGAGGGATAGGCTCTTTTAACGAATACAGGATACTCCTTATGCCTGACCACGCAACACCGATAGAGGTCATGACTCACACAGACGAACCAGTACCATTTGTTATATACGACAGTCGCATTAAAAGAAAAAATGAAGGTGTAACCTTCGATGAATCAATTACAGAAAGGACTGACATAGTGTTGGTTGAGGAAGGGTATAAATTGATGGACTATTTTATTAAAGGGCACTGATACCTTTCAATTTTATTTCCTTATATCAAGAACCCTTTTGTCACGCCCACCTATACCAATGACTTTTTGCCCAGTCGTATTTTCCCCAAAATAAGGAACCGCAGCAGTAACCATAAATGGTAACACAATACGCAAGTCAGACATCGTACCCTCGCTCTTCACCGTCGTTTTCCACAGTTGCTGTCTTTTCGTGTTTTTTAAATCATATGCCTCTAATATAAGATGTCTCATATAAGTCGTTGTCGTTCTTTGACGAGTTTCTGTTTTAGCTAGTTCGATAACCCACCTTTGATTCCAGGCGTCCCAATACCTATACTCAGGTTGGCTTCCAATTACAAAAGTTTCAGTGGTTGTTTTGGGGTCTCCAATCCCGTAGGCCAAACGGATAAGAAGATCAGCAGTTTCTTGTTGTCTGACTCGTATATATCCTCTTTGAGATAGAGCATTTTCTATGTACCTCGCAAACTCTTGAAACTGTAAATCTTCATCACCGACATTCTGCATTGCTGATGTTATGAGATAAGTCTTGCCTTTTGAGGCAGCATCAGGTGCAGCAATAGAATCTACCGCAACCTTTATAAACCCATCAAACTGTCCTGGGAGAAGTGGTTCAGGTTCAGGAGTAGTAGTAGAAGGAAGAGGAGTAGGAGGAGTAGCACATCCACTTATCCACACAACCATTAAAACAAAAACACCTAAAATTACTCTAACAACTTTTCTTTTTT
>JBFLWW010000052.1:0-2098 GCA_040757475.1 Nitrospirota bacterium | reverse complement strand
TATGATATGATAGTTAAGCGCAACCGATGAGCTCACCTCCTGAAGGTCAGATGAGGCAGCGTCGGCATTAGTCTCTACCTTCTGAACCTTGACATCTATCGGAACAACCTTCTGCATTATAGGTATCCTGAAATGCAACCCTTCATCTAATACTTTCTCCTGGACAGCGCCAAAATTAAGGACAACCCCTCTTTCACCTGCCCCAATCTGAACCCATGGATTTAAAAACAGGAAAAACACCAGAATTGCTACAATAATCAGTATTAACCCCATAGGTCCTTTCTTCATTACAGACTGCATTTTCTCCTTAGCCATGTAAACATCTCTTTCATCCATTTCATACCTCCTTTTAATTTAGAGTCCCGATTTATCGGGACTCTTTAAACCTTGAAAATCAAGGTGCCTTATTATTTTTGCCAATCCTTCTCCTCCCTCATATAAACCGTCCTGTGAGGGAATGGTATCTCTATACCTTCTTCATGAAATCTCTTAAATATCCTCTTTCTTAATTCATGCTGCGCGAGATATTGGTCAACGAACTCCTTCACCTGGCAGATGAGAGTAAAATCAAGGGAACTGTCGCCAAAGCCTGGAATAAATCTTACAAACGGTTCAGGCTCTCCGAGTAATCCTGGGATTTCTCCAACCGCCTTCTTTGCCTCCTCAACAAGTATCCTCTCAACTTTTTCAGGGTCAGAAGAATAACTTACACCTATTGGAATCAACAAAGCCATCCTTTTTTTCTGGAAGATAATAATTCGTAACAATACTCTGAGAAAGTTTACTGTTGGGAATTACAACCATATTATTAGGAAGCATCCTTATTCTTGTGGTTCTCCATGTGATATCCTCAACATAGCCCTCCTGTCCTGTCTCAAGTTTAACAAAATCTCCAACCCTTATGGATTTTTCCATGAGTATATGAAGCCCTGCAAAGAGGTTTGCAAGCGTATCCTGAAGAGCAAGCGCAACTGCAAGACCTCCGACACCGAGTGCTGTAATAAGAGGGGTAATAGAAACTCCAAGAGCAGTAAGAATAATCAAAAACCCTATAACAAGTATAGTCCCCTTCAATATTCCATAAGCAAGACCTGTTGTGGGGATGCGTAGATCCATCTTCTGTATATAATTTGTGAATATCTTCCCTGATAGGTTTGCTGTGGCAATCGTGATGGAGAGTATCACAATTACATGAATGGCCTTGCTGAAATAAAAGATATATCTTTCTGGAAGATCTGAAATTGCAACTCCAATATAAAGCCCGATGGCAACGCACCAGTAAATAGAAGGTGTTTTTAACGCTTTGATTATTATATCGTCAATCTTTGACTCTGTCTTTTCTGCCCATCTGTGAAGTAACCTGAAGGCTATACCCCTTATAACAAACAAGCCTGATGCAGATATTATTGCTATGATGGTAGGAATAAGTATCCTTTTTAGATTAATGTCCATCTTACCTCCAAAAATGTCGTTCTGGAATAAATTCAAATACCCAAATTATGGTTTATTATCCCTCCTATCCTCTGTTAAAGCAAAAACAGGATGTATACTAATTGATGCAAGCTGAGTGTCTATTTGGCTTTTTAAGTTTCTAAACTCAGCCATAATTTTCTCTGGGATTTTCTTCCCTTGTGGTAATTTTAGTACAAGAGGATTGACAGGTTTATTATTAATCCTTATCTCATAATGCAGATGTGGTCCTGTTGCAAGCCCTGTTGCCCCTACATAACCGATAACCTGTCCCTGTTTAACCTTTATGCCTCTTTTGATTCCCTTTCTAATTTTTGATAAATGCCCGTAATATGTTTTATACCCATTTGGATGTCTTATTATTACGAGCTTACCATACTGTCTTTTATATCCTGAAAAAGTAACTGTTCCATCTCCAACAGCAGAGACAGGGGTTCCTGTTGGAGCAGAATAATCAAGCCCGTGATGTGGCCTATATATCTTTAATATAGGATGTAGCCGACTTCTGGAAAATTGAGAGCTTAACCTTCTAAAACTCAGCGGTGCTTTTAAAAATACCCTTCTCAGTGATTTCCCCTCGGCATCATAATAATCAGCCGTTCCGTTATATTCAAACCTATAGGCACGA
>JBFLWW010000051.1:0-2204 GCA_040757475.1 Nitrospirota bacterium | reverse complement strand
CCGACCCTTATTCCTATAAGCCGCACCTTCTTTTTGAACTCGAATCTTTTTAAACAATCAAAGACGGTCTTTCTAATTTCTGCCAGTGAATCTGCGGGTTCACGAAGGGTCTTTGCCCTTGTGCGTGTTTTAAAGTCACTAAATCTTACTTTTACTGTTACTACTCGACCCTTATACCCTGTCTGTTTCATCTCATTAACAACCTCTCTTGTTAGCTCTGATAGGGTTTTTGCTATGACCTGATAGTTGTCAATGTCTTTTTGAAATGTAGTCTCCCTGCTTGTGGATTTTGGCTCCCAGTGTGTAATTAGAGGGCTTTCATCTATGCCTCTCGATGCCTCATATAGGTAATTCCCAAAGGACTTGCCAAATTGTTCAACAAGTTTATCATAAGGCAATGAGGCAAGTTCTCCAATGGCTTTAATGCCCATCCCCTTAAGATATGCCTCTGTTTTTGGCCCAACTCCCCAGAGCTTTCTTACAGGTAGAGGCCAGATGCGAGCCTCAATATCATCTTCTGTGATTATTATTAGACCATCTGGCTTTTGCATGTCTGAGGCAATCTTTGCAAGGAGCTTGTTAGGTGCAATACCTATTGAGCATGTAAGTCCTGTCTCATCCCTGATCCTTCTTTTAATTTCCTTTGCGATTTCTTCTGGTAGCCCTTCAGACTGTGATATATCCAGAAAAGCCTCATCAATTCCGACATCCTCAATTATAGAAGTGAATTCTCTAAGGATGTCTTTAATTATTTTTGAAACTCTTAAATATGCTTCATAATCTACAGGAAGAAAGACTGCGTGAGGGCAGAGTTTATAGGCAGTCCTTAAGGGCATTGCAGAGTGTATCCCGCATTTCCTTGCCTCATAGGATGCAGTTGAGACGACACCCCTCTTTGTTGGGTCTCCATTACCCCCGATTACTACTGGCTTTCCAATAAGTTCAGGGTGCCTCTTTTGCTCAATAGCAGCAAAAAAGGCATCCATGTCTATATGGATAATTCGTCTCATATGTTATATGCGACCTTTAGCAACAATCCGATTCACTATCTCATCCACAAGTCTTTCACGGTTATCCACCCTTACTGTAATAACCTCAACACCATCACGTGACTTGATTGAATCAGGGAAATCAAATTTATTTCGCATAATGGTTGCTATCACAGATGAGTTTGAGTCTAACGCCCTGAGAACAAGCTCTCTGAATCTCCTTGACTTCAATTCCATATAGCCAATTTCATCTATTATAATGACACTGCATTTTTGTATGGCGTCCTGAAGTGCGCTGAGCGCTATTGCCTCAAATGCCTCCATGTCTATACCATATTTCCCGAGCCTGTAAGGACTTTCAAGCCCGACCTCTGCAAGTCTTCCCACCCTGCCATCTATTGTATTGATGGCAAAACCCACACGCTCATCCCCTCTGTGTATCTCAGATGTATAAAATCCACCAATGTTTTTAAACCCTTCACACCTGAGTTTTTCAGCAACCTTCTGTATAATGGTGGTTTTACCAACTCTTGGTCTTCCTGTAAGGAGGATGTTTTTTCTTTGTTTCATGGAATTCTTGTTAGAAGGCTTACACGCCTTTTTGGTATTGTTGATTTGGAACAAAACCTATCTCATCAGTAAAGCCTTACACCTTGGGCAGAATTCTGAACCTTTTCTGTCTGTGTCCATTAAACTATTGGAAAAGAACATCACACAGTGAGGATTGCTACAGTGACCTAATCCATAAGTATGACCCAATTCATGAACAGCCTCGGTTAGCACCCTCTTCTGAAAGAGATTCCTATCTTCAGGTAGACCATAAAAACCTTGTCTCAGACGGGTAAGGGAGATTACCGCCACTTTTCCACCCGCTTCTCCAAAGACAAAATTTAACTCAGGGACATATAAATCATGGTCAACAATCCCTAAAATCCTTTCGTAAGGAGCATATTCTTTTTGCTCCCTAATGGCATTTAATATGGCTGTAGATAAATACTGATTTCTTTTTTTATTGAAGGCATAGTGAGGCACAGACATTTCCTTACTAATGAATATCTCTCTATTAAATACCCTACTTAAATTATCCTTTAATGCCTCAATGACTTTTTTATCTATCTTGCCAACTGAGACCAAGATAATATCCATACCATGATTTCCTTCTTTAGCAAACAGATTAATGTTTAAGAAAATACTCAACAAAAGGAGTAAACTTAA
>JBFLWW010000050.1:0-2715 GCA_040757475.1 Nitrospirota bacterium | reverse complement strand
TCTTTTCAATCAATTCTGCTTTTGTCATAGACGCCTCCTTTCTTTAATAATCACTACTTATTTTAAAACATGGCTAATTAGTTCGCCACAATATCTTAAATCTCTAAAGCAATAAGTGACAAGGAATCTTTTCCTTTTCAAAGAGTCTTCTAAGCTCCTCTCCTCTTTGGCTAAAGAATTCATCTCTTCTTGCCCATTCTATTTTATTTTTTCGATAAACCCAATCTCCATAGTGGTAGTTCATCCTGTCAATTATCACAGAATCTACTTTTCCTTTTAATTCATTTATCAATCCCTCTGCCCCTGGTAAGAGAGGGGCTATCATAACCTGAGTTCTAATACCTTCTGAATGTAATCTGGCTAAGGCATTGATTCTTTTTTAAATCGATGGAGCATTGGACTCAAAGATCTCCCTTATCCTTTCATCCGAGGTTGTTATAGTAAAGCAAACCTCGATCTTTTTTGATTTCTTTAGTAATTCCAGATCCCACAAGACTAAAGGGGACCTTGTCTGAATTGTTATTGGCCAATCATAATCTATAAGTATCTTAAGACATTTTCTCGTTAGCCCATATCTTTTCTCGATTGGCTGGTAGGGGTCAGAGATTCCACTTATCCAGACCCTTCCAACTTTTTTCCTTTTTATTTCTCTATCTAATAATTCTGGGGCATTAATCTTAACATTGACGAACTCTCCCCATCTCTCCTTATTACCTGTAAACCTTTTGATAAATCTGGCATAGCAGTAACTGCAACCATGCCCACAGCCAATATATGGATTCAAGGTGTAGTCAAAGACCTTTGATTTAGATAAGATACTTTTTGCAAGGATTTCTTTAATCTTCATTATTAAATATCCCTACTCCTGCCTCCCTAAGCCTATAGATGGTGTGAGGATAAGGTTCACAGGTTTCTTCTTCAATGAAGTCTTTAAAACCTATTTCATTTAGTCTCTTTAACATTGCCGCCCTTTCTTCAGAGGGCATCAGTCTTGGGTCACTCATAGCTGCTACATGGAAGGATACCTTTTCTCTCATGAGATGTCTAATAGCATTGTAAGGGAGCTCATAAAACTCACCCTTTGCCCCTGTCCTTTTTTCAAACCCCTCTGGCGTGCCTGCCTTAAGGGATACCCTTACATGGATATTTTTGTATTCAACCAATTTCTCGACATATCCTTCATCAACACCAAAAAGTATACCATTTGTCTCAAGTATGAAGAGATAATCTGTTCCCTCGATCAAATCAAGAAGGCGGAGAAGATGGTCTTGACAGAGGGTAGGCTCTCCACCTGAGATCCTCATCCTTTTTACCTTTTCCCCTTTTGCATTCCTTAAAAGTTGTTCGAAGGCACTTTCAGGTGAATAGAACCTGCCGAACTTCTCAGGAAAATCCCTCGAGAAATCAACCCAGCAGAAGATACACCTTAAGCAGCAGCCAACTGTATAGCCCGTAGATATGCCTCCATAGACTCCTGTGCAGTAAAAATCAGTATACCTTCTCATTGAATCCTTACAGACAATATCCTCTGTCCAGAGAGCAAGGGTGAGAGGGTCAAAAGGTTTATGGATAAGCTTTATACATCTTGGGTATCCTTCTTCCATCTTAGTGACCCTTATTTTGCTTCTTCAGTTTAGGCCTAAATTCTCCACTTGCCCATTCAGCAATTCTTAAAGCCCGGTAGCAGAATATATTATAGAGTTGTCTCTTTATTAAATGGTGAAGAAATTTACTTGCAAAGTGGAGCTTATAGGTAACCTCATCTCTTATAAGAGTTCCCTCAGGAACCTCCTCAAAGATATGGAGATGTCTCCAGAAGCTATAGGGGCCTCTGAGCTGGATATCTGTAAACCTCTCTGGAGGCCTATAATCAATAATCTTACTCTGCCATTTAAGCTTAACCCCAAGCCATTTTATGGTATATACAAATTTTACTCCTTCGAATGTCTTTGTCTTCTCTTCCATATTTACTATTTTAAAGTCCAGCCAGTCAGGAGTTATCTCAAAGAGATTTCTTGGGTCTTCAAAAAATTTGAATGCTGCTTTTCGCGGAAGGGGTAAAACCTGTGAGGTCATAAGCTGATAGGTCAGACAGCCAATCTGCTTAAACTCTATGGTAAATGTTGGAGGAAGATACATCTTTCTCTTTTCCAAAGTATAATTAATAAAAATGGTCAATTGGAAGAACATAGTCTTTAAAAATAAACAAGAACTCAGAGAAGCTCTCTGGGCCTATATGGAAAACAACAACCTTGTTACCTTTCCACGGCCTTGCTATGGAAGGATACCTAATTTTATTGGTTCTCAAGCTGCCACAGAAAGACTAAAAACCCTTTTAGAATGGAAAGAGGCAAAGGTTATATTCTCTGCACCAGATTCTTCTTTACATCCTGCAAGAGGCGAGGCCTTAAAAGAAAGAAAAACCCTCTTTGTAGCAGCACCTAAGTTAACAGGTTTCTATCTTCTTAAAGACATTCCTAAAGAAAAAGCTTTTGAAGCCTCAAGCATTAAAGGATTTTCGAGGTTTGTCAGAGCCATAAAAATAGAACCCCAACTTCCCCCAATAGACCTCTACCTTACTGGTGCTGTAGCTGTTGACAAAAGGGGTAATAGGATCGGTAAAGGCACTGGTTATGGAGATAAAGAAGATACAATCCTTTCTGAGGCAGGGCTAATGGATGAAAAGACTTCAAGGATTGCTATTGTCCATGATGT
>JBFLWW010000049.1:0-2768 GCA_040757475.1 Nitrospirota bacterium | reverse complement strand
ATCGCCCTTTCAAGGCGGTAACACGGGTTCGAATCCCGTTGGGGACGCCAGAATACTATGAAAAAGAGAAAAAAACTAAGGCCTGATTGGGACGAATACTTTATAAACATCGCAAAGGCAGTCTCAGCGAGGGCCACCTGCCTGAGAAGAAAGTATGGTGCAGTTATTACAAAGGATAACATCATTGTAAGTACTGGTTATAATGGTGCTCCAGCAGGGATGAAGGACTGCCTTGAGATAGGTAAATGCACAAGGAGAGAGCTCCAGATTCCTCATGGTGAGAGATATGAGCTCTGCCACGGCGTCCATGCAGAGGCAAATGCTATTATCCGTGCATCTCTCGATGAATTAAGAGGTTCGACAATATATATCTCAGGGATAGATAATGTAAGTACCGAATGCCATTCTGAGCCCTGCATGATGTGTAAGAGGATGATACTGAACTCAAAGATAGCCAGAGTTGTTTATTCAGATGGGAATAATGGATTTCTGGTTGCTGACCCTAAGAAATGGCTGAAGAAAAGGGTTTAGTAAGATTAAGATTATGAATACTGTTTTAGTGAGTGGATGTGCCGGGTTTATCGGGTGGAAGGTCTCAGAGAGACTGCTTGAGAAGAATATAAATGTTATCGGGGTGGATAACCTTAATGATTACTATGACCCACAGTTAAAAGAATGGAGACTCCAACAGCTAAGAGCAAAGAGCTTAGAGCCCGGAGCTAAGATTGAATTTCATTTCTATCAATGTGATATAAGCAGTCTTGATGCAGTCAAAACAGTATTCGCGAATTATAAATTAGATGCTGTCATAAATCTTGCTGCAAGGGCAGGTGTAAGGGCATCTGTAGAAAACCCATGGGTTTATCTCGATACAAATGTAAAAGGCACGCTAAATCTCCTCGGGTGTTGCAGGGACTTTGTTGTTAATAAGTTTGTATTAGCATCCACCTCGAGCATCTATGGTCTCAATGAGATACCTTTCAGGGAGATAGACAGGACTGACTCTCCCCTGGCACCCTACTCGGCAACAAAGAAGGGTGCTGAGGTCCTCTGTTACAGCTACCATTATCTCTATGGCCTTGATATAAGCATACCGAGATACTTTACAGTCTATGGCCCTGCAGGAAGGCCTGACATGAGTATATTTATATTCATAAAAAATATAGATAACGGCATTCCTATAACTGTGTTTGGAGATGGTAAACAGAAAAGAGATTTTTCGTATATAGATGATATAGCTGATGGGACATTAAAATGCCTCCAGACTTTTGGTTATGAAATATTCAATCTCGGTAGTGATAATCCTGTTAAACTAATGTATGTAATAAACTTAATAGAAGATGCTCTCGGTAAAAAGGCAGTAATAGAATTTATGCCCCGACATCCTGCTGATGTCCCTGCAACATGGGCAGATATTGAAAAGTCAAAAGAAAGATTAAACTGGCATCCGAAGACCACAATAGAAGAAGGTATTAAAAAGACTGTTCAGTGGTATCTTGAAAATAAGGAATTTGTAAACAGCCTGAAAAGTTAGCAATGGCTAAACTGACCTTCATTCTCATAAATCCTGAGAATATAGCCTTTATGCGTAAGGTTGCTGAATTCAACAATGGCAAAGTCGAACAGGGCATCCTGACTATATCTGTAACTGCTCCCAAACTTGTTATTAAAAGAGAATGGGCTGAGGAGATATTCGGCTGGAGGGATGTGGATGCTAACTTGAAGTGGAAATTGCTAATGCTTAATCATTCGGACAGAATACTTAAATTCTCAAGGTTTAGTAGCAAACTCAAAAAATTACACCATTGCGTATTTCAGGTTTATGTATATAAAATTAAGCCATGTACTTAAATAAATCCATAGAGGGAATCTTATGAAGACATGGATACATCCAGGCGGTAAATTAAGAGAACTTGGTGCTGAATCATTAACCGATGCTAAGCTTTTAGCCATTCTTCTTTCTACTGGAACGAAAGGCAAGACAGCAGAAGAAGTAGCCAAAGAAATTCTCAATAAATTCGGCTCATTTAAAGGCATGGCAAATCAACCTTTAGAAAAGTTCCTTCAATTTAAAGGACTTGGTGATGTAAAAATAATTAGAATTGCAGCAGCATTTGAGATTGCAAGAAGGATTGTTAATCAGGTGATAAAAAAAATATAATAAAGAGTGATTGGAGGTGTGGTATGGCCAGAACAAAGGCACTGACAGCAGACGACATTGAACAGCTTGTAGAGCAGAAACTTCTTGAGATTATCGGAGACCCTGATTCAGGTCTTCATCTGAAAAAAGAATTCAAGGTTAAATTAGAACAGAGACTCAAAAAGCCCTCTAAGAGAATCTCCCACGAAGAGGTATTGAAAAGATTTGCCTAAGGTTGAATGGGAGAAAGAAGCCTCAGATGACCTTCAAAAAATAGACAGGCCTATTGTAAAACGCATCCTTAATAAAATCTCCTGGTTTTCTCAGCACTTCGATAATATTACTCCTGAACCACTCTCTGGAGGTTTTTCAGGAACATTTAAACTGAGAGTGGGCGATTGGAGGGTAGTATATACACTTGAAGCCGATAGAATTATAATAAAAGCAATTGGACATAGAAGTGAAATATACAGATTATGAAAAAGACCAAACTCGCAGAGAAACCTTCCAGAATCCCTGACATTTCAGAGCAAAGTATATCTCAGAAATTCAAAGAATACACTGAGCAAATCTCAATTCAAAATACAGAACCTGCAAAAGCACAGAGATTCCTCATTCTCTTAAAAGA
>JBFLWW010000048.1:0-2826 GCA_040757475.1 Nitrospirota bacterium | reverse complement strand
AAGGGCAATAAGGCTCTTTCTCCAAAATCTTAGGGTGATAAGATGGATAAAGAACGCTGTTTTGTAAAAAATACCTCGGTCTCCTATAAACTAATAGGTGATGAGTTAATAATTATTGACCCATATCGGCATAAATTATTAAGATTGAATGATGTAGGTCGTGTAATCTGGGAATTACTTGATGGCAGGCATTCTATGACTCAGATTATTGAGAAACTTAAAGAAGAGTTTGATGTCCCGATGGAAACTATTGAGAGAGATGTCTCAGGGTTTATAGGTTTGCTATTTAAAAGAGAGCTAATCAGATGATGCTATGTTATATACCTCAGAGGAGATTCGCTGAATTTTCCTATTCCTTAGATAAGCCGACCACTGAGAGACGTATTCCCTATATGGGAATCTTTGAGCTCACTCACCGCTGTAATCAGGCATGCAGGCATTGCTATTGTAACCTGAGCCTCAATGATAAAAGAAAAAAGGATGAACTTAAACTCAATGAGATAAAAAGGCTCCTTGATGAAATCACAGATGAAGGCTGTCTCTGGCTTCTATTTACAGGAGGAGAGGTCTTGATCCGTGAGGACTTCTTTGAAATCTATCTCTATGCCCTGAGAAAGGGAATCCTTATTGAGGTCTTTACAAATGCCACACTGATTACAGAGGATGTGGCTCAGTATTTTGCAGAATTCCCTCCACTTGGAATGGAGATAAGCATTTATGGCTCAAACCCTTCAGTTCATGACAATATCACAAGAATGAGTGGCTCCTTTGAAAAGATAATGCAGGGGATAAACTGGCTTTTAAGATATAAGGTTCCATTTTCTTTGAAGACAATGTTGATGACCTTAAATTATCATGATTTAAAGGATATGCAGAACTTAGCAAGGGACTTAAATGTAGAATTTAGATTTGATTGCCTTATCTGCCCAAGGATAGATGGAGGTAGGGCCCCTCTTAAATATCGTCTGCCTCTGGAGAAGATTGTGGATTTAGAGCTTCAGGATGAAAGAGACTTTATGATATATAAGGAGATATTTGATGCATTCTATAAGAAGGACTTTAAAGATACATTTATCTGCACAGCAGGGATAAATGCATTTACTATAAGTCCTTATGGAATCTTAAGTCCATGCTGTATGTTTTTAAGTTTTCAATATCCCCTAAGAGATGGCTCCTTCAGGGATGTATGGAAGAGACTGATTGGTGATTATGGCAATAGTTCAAATGATTTTATCACACCTGAGTGCAGGGTTTGCAATATGGTCTCTATCTGTCCGAGCTGTCCAGCCTGGGTAGAGCTGGAGACAAAGGGTTTTGGTAAAAAGGTTGACTATCTATGTGAATATGCCTTATATTTAGAGAAAAGGTTTTTTGAAAAAACGGGTGGAAGAGTTTAAATGAGAGGGGCATTGAGATATTTAAATAATGCAGGTGAGATACTAAAATCTACCCCTATAGAAGATAATACATATACAGATATCAAGCGTGTGAGAGAGGCATTTGGGACAGCATATCTTGCTGTCTTGGAGGCTATTAACGAGTATCTTATTACTAAAAAAGGTTTAACAAAGAAGGAACTCCCAAGGTCAGTAGAGGCATATAGAAAGGCATTACAGAAATATTTAGCAGTTCGTAATGGAAAGTTGATGAGGCAGTTTGAAAAACTTTATGATATGCTGCATATAGCAGGTTATTACAGAGGACTTCTCTATGATGTAGCTGTAGTTAAAGATGCATTGAGGTCTGCAAAGGAGTTTATTGAGAGGGTTGTGTAGTAGTAAAATATATAAAAAGGAGGTAGAAGATGAAAAAGCTATACAGGAAGCCCGAGATCAAAGAGGTAAAACTCGTGATAGAGGATGCTCTCCTTACTGCATGTCGGAGTTCGGTTACTTCTACTATAAACTCACGGGTAAGCAGGGCTTGCAACAGATGCCGTACCACTTACAGAGTAAATTAATTTCTGTTTCGAAGTTAAATTAGGGACACATCCCAAATTTACACATATGTCCAAGCCTCTAAGAAGGCTATCAATAAATATAGCAGGGATTACCATTTTTTGAGATAGATGGAAAGAATATCCTTCAGGTTGGTCCTACAAAAAGACCTGATGAGATAACTATCTTTAATCCTGATTATAGAGAAGGGACAACCTATAGAAGGCAGATCTATGAGCTCTTCAGGAGATTCCTTGACCAGTTCATCCTTATAAATCTCTTAAGTGTGAGGAGAGGCTTTTTACTCCATTCAGCAGGTCTGATCTATGATGATAAAGGTATATGTTTTGTAGGTGGCTCAGGTGCAGGAAAGTCTACATTAATAAAGTTACTAAGCGGTGAGGTTAAAGAAAAAGACCTTCTCAGCGATGACCGTCTTGCAATAAGGAGATACCGTAATAAGTGGTTTGTCTATGGGACTCCATGGTATGGTGAGGTTCCTATTGCCTCTAAAGGCAGAGGAGAATTAAAGGCAATCTTCTTTATACAGCATTCTCCTCGGAATTATCTGCGCAGGGTATCTTATACTGAGGGACTCCCACAACTGATTAAAAATAGCTTCATGCCCTTCTGGGATAAATCCGCAATGCTGAATGTCCTGGATACCTTTGAAAGGATACTTGTAGAGATTCCCTGTTTTGAGATGGGTTTCTTACAGGACAAAAAGATAGCAGTTTTAATCAAGTCGGTGATTTAATATGACTGTCCTCTGTTCAGCGAAAGAATTTTATAGTTTATATCAGGACCTCCTGAGGAAAACCAAATCCTTTTATATGGAGGTAAAAGGCGGAAGTATGTATCCTTTTATAAGGAGTGGAGACCTGATAGA
>JBFLWW010000047.1:0-3379 GCA_040757475.1 Nitrospirota bacterium | reverse complement strand
AAATTCAACATCTTCGTTATCGCACTCGTCAGTGTCGTCTTGCCATGGTCTACATGCCCTATCGTCCCTACATTTACATGAGGCTTTACCCTCTCAAATTTTGCCTTCGCCATATAACCTCCTCTTTAGTCATTGGTCATTAGTAAATAGTTATCAGCTTCGTATCAATGACCAGTGACCATTGACTAATAACCATTATTTATTCTCCCCTTACCTTTGAAACAATCCCATCCATTATATTTTTAGGGATCTCTTCATAGTGTGAAAACTGCATTGTATATGTGGCCCTGCCCTGCGTTTCTGACCTTAAATCAGTGGCATAGCCAAACATCTCTGAAAGTGGAACCTGTGCCCTTATTACCTGGACATTCCCCCTTTTCTCCATATTCTGAATCTTTCCACGACGGGAGTTGAGGTCTCCTATTACATCACCCATATATTCTTCTGGAGTCACAACCTCAACACCCATGATTGGCTCAAGAAGAACAGGCCTTGCATTTTTTGCAGCTTCTTTAAAGGCTATGGACCCTGCAATCTTGAATGCCATCTCAGATGAGTCAACCTCATGGTATGAACCATCATAAAGTGTTGCTTTAACATCAACAACTGGGTATCCTGCAAGGACTCCTGTCTCAGTTGCTTCTTTTACTCCTTTCTCGACAGCAGGGATGTAATCCCTCGGGATTACGCCACCAACTATCTTATTAACAAATTCAAAGCCCTTACCAACTCCTAATGGTTCAATCTCTATGTACACATGGCCATATTGTCCACGTCCTCCACTCTGCCTAACAAACTTTCCTTCTGCCCTAGATGCTGTCCTGATTGTCTCCTTATATGCAACCTGTGGTTTCCCAACATTTGCGCTGACCTTAAACTCCCTCAGAAGCCTATCAACAATAATCTCAAGATGAAGTTCTCCCATACCGGATATAATCGTCTGCCCTGTCTCCTCATTAAAAGAGACCTTAAATGATGGGTCCTCTTGGGCGAGTTTAGATAGCGACTGCGAAAGTTTCTCCTGGTCAGCCTTTGTCTTTGGTTCAATCGCTACAGAGATAACAGGTTCAGGGAACTCCATAGATTCAAGGATAACAGGACTATTTTCGTCACAGAGTGTATCACCTGTGAGTGTATTCTTGAGTCCGACGGCTGCTGCAATATCTCCTGCAGAGACCTCTTTTATTTCCTCGCGCTTGTTTGCGTGCATCTTTAGAAGCCTTCCAATTCTTTCCTTTGTGTCTTTTGTCGAGTTATACACATATGAGCCTGCACTCAGCACACCTGAATAAACCCTGATAAATGTTAGTTGCCCCACAAATGGATCTGTCATAACCTTAAATGCAAGGGCAGAGAACGGCTCTGTATCACAGCTCATCCTTATTACTTCATAACCATTTAGAGGGTTTTTCCCTGATACAGGCGGGATATCGAGTGGTGAAGGGAGATAATCAATAATAGCATCAAGCAGAAGCTGTACGCCTTTATTTTTAAATGCAGAGCCGCATAAAACAGGTGTGAGCTTCATCGCTATTGTGCCTTTCCTTATCGCTGTCTTTATCTCTTCTATACTTATCTCTTTTCCACTCAGGAATTTCTCCATGATATTCTCATCAACATCAGCTAAGGCCTCAAACATCTTCTCCCTGTATTCACGTGCATAAGGCACAAGCTGGTCTGGGATATCGCCCTCGGTATATTTTGCACCTAATGTTTCGTCATCAAAGTATACTGCCTTCATCCTGACAAGGTCTATAGGTCCCCTGAATTCATCCTCAGCCCCTATAGGTATCTGAATGGGAACAGGATTGTCGCCGAGGCGTTCTATCATACTATTTACACTCATAAAAAAATCAGCACCTATTCTGTCCATTTTATTCATAAATGCAATTCTCGGAACACCATACTTATTAGCCTGCCTCCAGACGGTCTCTGACTGGGGTTCAACACCTGACACAGAATCAAAAACAGCAACAGCACCGTCCAGTACCCTTAAAGACCTCTCAACCTCGATGGTAAAATCGACATGCCCTGGTGTGTCTATAATATTAATTCTGTGGTCTTTCCAGAAACATGTGGTAGCGGCAGAGGTAATGGTTATACCTCTTTCCTGCTCCTGAACCATCCAGTCCATGACAGCAGTGCCTTCATGGACCTCACCTATCTTGTATGTGACACCTGTATAGTAGAGGATTCGCTCTGTAGTTGTAGTCTTTCCTGCATCTATATGAGCCATAATACCAATATTGCGTGTCTTCTCTAATGGGAATCTTGACAAATGCCTTCTCCTCTACTCTTCTTACCATCTATAATGGGCAAAGGCCTTATTAGCCTCTGCCATCTTATGGGTATCTTCTTTCTTTTTTATAGAAGACCCAGTATTATTAAATGCATCCAATAGTTCGCCGGCCAACCTTTCTTGCATAGTCCTCTCGCTTCTGCCCCTCGAGTACTTGATAATCCATCTGAAGGCTAAAGCCATACGCCGTTGAGACCTAATCTCGACCGGTACCTGATAAGTAGCACCACCCACTCTCCTTGGCTTAACTTCCACAAGCGGCTTTACATTTTCAAGTGCTGTCTTGAATATCTTAAGAGGGTCGCTCCCGGTCTTTTTCTTTATAACATCAAAGGCGTCATAGCAGATACCTTCTGCTATGGACTTCTTGCCACTCTCCATTATTACATTTATAAACTTGCTTACAATCTTGCTGTTGTATTTCGGGTCTGGTAAAATTTCTTTTTTTTCTGCAACTCTTCTTCTTGGCATTCATTACTCCATTATTTGGGTCTCTTTGCCCCGTATTTTGATCTTCCGCGCCTTCTGTCTGCAACTCCCATGGAATCGAGAGTGCCCCTGATAATATGATACCTCACCCCAGGAAGGTCCTTTACCCTTCCACCTCTTATCATCACAATAGAATGTTCCTGCAGGTTGTGCCCGATGCCTGGTATATAAGCTGTAACTTCCATAGCATTTGTGAGCCTTACCCTTGCAACCTTTCTAAGCGCAGAATTTGGCTTCTTCGGGGTCGTAGTATAAACCCTTACACATACCCCCCTCTTCTGGGGGCAACTCCTTAATGCAGGGCTTTTGGTCTTACTCTCAACCTTTTTACGACCCTGCCTTACTAACTGCGCTACAGTAGGCAACTCTCCTCCATACAATTAATATATCAAAGTTTTTAATTTTACAGAAAAACTCAAAAAGATTACCAGAGAAATCTTCTTTTGTCAAGCACTTGTATAAGTTATGTCAACGCAAAATGAAAATGTCACCTTTTTGCAAAATGATTATGTCACACCATAGAATTCAGTCTGAGGCTCTACCTCCTTTCTCAAGAAGTCTTTAGGGAACTTCATTATTTGCATCATCTAT
>JBFLWW010000046.1:0-3991 GCA_040757475.1 Nitrospirota bacterium | reverse complement strand
ACATTCAGCACTGGGATATTGTCCACCGAATGAATATGAAGAATTGGTGGCAAGAAGTATAAACAGTAATCGTCAGACCATACTAACCTCAGAGGTCTTTTGTGTCTAACCGATGGGGTTCACTCCAAAAAGAAATAAAAGCTCACGATTCTTTTCATACAATCAGTTTTCATTGAAGGCTTGACAAAATTTGCATAGTATGCTCTCATAATAATGATAACCATTATCAATAAGGAGGATTCTCATGGCAAAGAAAAGAATAGCAGTAATAGCATGCAAAAACATTAAGGGTATAAGCTGTGTAGGAGGTTGTTTGAAGTGTTTCAAGGGTATAGTAGAAAAGGCGGGAGAATACGAGCGTTGGAAGGATTATGATGTAGAGGTCATTGGTATGGACGACTGCGGAGGCTGCCCCGGTGTGGTAATAGCGAAGGTGAAGCTTCTCATGGATATGTGTAAATTGCTTGACAAGGATGTAGATACCATACACTTAGGAACTTGTATAAAGACAGCAATAGAAACTGCTAAATGCCCTATTGATGTTGAAGACCTGAGAAAGAAGATTGAGACTAAGTTCAATAAGGAGGTAATCCTCGGTACGCATCCATACTAAGAAAATATATTTCACCACAACGATAGGCAGCTTGGCGTAACTGTCTAACAAAGTAAGGGGGTATTTTCATGAGGAAGATATTACTCATCCAGCTAATTACTGTTATCTTGGTTGCTGTTGGATTGCATGAAAAGATATTTTCTCAGGAGCTAAAGAAAGAAGATCTTTTTTTCCAATCCAGCTTACACTACACTTGTAGGGGAATGGCCTATTGGTATGACAAGGCTAATGGAGGTTTGGAAATAGTTACAGAGATTCCTTATTCAAGGCTCGACTGTCAGAACTGTCATACACCCTCGTGCGATACATGTCATAAAACCATCATAGAAGAAAGGCATTCATACTCAACAGAGGCTGCTCGGAACCAAGAGATGTGCTTAAAATGTCATAAGCGAGAGGATTCAATTCTTAAAATCGATAAAGATGCGAATCAAGAAAATGTCCATGTTGCCAAGGGGATGCAGTGTATGGATTGTCACACCGCAAGGGAGATGCATGGAGATGGTATTGAATATAAATCTATGAAGCAGAAGGGAGCGATGGATACCGGATGTGAGAAATGCCATAAGTCCATAAATCCCAGTGTCTCACATAAGGTTCACGGAGAAAGACTGGATTGTAAGGCCTGTCACGTGCGGCATGTCCTCAGTTGCTCTAATTGCCATTTCGAGACTCTTATTAAAGAAGGAAAACGTGTTTCCATCCCTCTTTCAGATTGGGTATTTCTTATAAATTACAATGGGAAGATTACATCAGCAAACATGCAGAACTTTGTTGTGCCCGGCAATAAGACATTCCTTATGTTTGCTCCTCAGAACAGCCACTCCATTATGAAGGAAGGAAGGAAATGTGACAATTGCCATGGAACGGAAATTGTGGGACAGGTTCAAAAAGGAAGATTGAGCTTGACATGGCTTGAGAATGGAAACGTAAAACATCTAAAAGGTGTTATACCTATAGTAAATGGTGTGACGTATGAGTCAGTCTATCGAAATTATAAAGATGGAAAGTGGATACCGATTGAGAATCCACCCGTATCGAGACTGCAATACGCTGGCTTCGGCGAACCCCTTTCAAAAGAGCAATTGAATAAACTATCCCGGCCTATGGGAAAATCAGAATGAGAAAGGGCGAAGGGATGCCGGTACTGGGAAGGAACGGAATGGGACCACCGTGGTGGCATAGAAAATTTAGAGGATGCGGATATAGGCTTACTATACCGAGGCAGGCTATCCTTGATGTATTGAGCAAGACAACAGAACATCTGAGTGCAGAGGATATATATTTAAAGGTTCATAAGACCTATCCCGCTATCGGACTTACTACTGTGTATCGGACTCTGGAATTACTCGTACAGACGGGTATGATCTTTAAATTTGATTTTGGAGATGGCAGGGCGAGGCATGAGTTATCTGAAGGACCAAAAAGTATTGGGCATCATCACCACCTGGTATGCACAGGCTGTGGAAGAATTGTTGATTATACAGACTTTATTGATGAAGAAATAGAATTGCTTAGAAGGACAGAAGAAGGTCTCTCAAAAAAATATAACTTTAGAATTATAAATCATCTCATTCAATTCTATGGATTGTGTGAAAAATGTCAAAACAAAAAATAAATAATTTTTTTCTTAATTAATGAAAATGATTGTCATTAACAATAATGAAAGGAGGTGAGAGGAGATGCCATTTGGAGACAGAACAGGCCCCCTTGGTTTGGGACCGAGAACAGGAAGGGCAAAGGGTTACTGTGCTGGGTTTGGTATGCCCGGGTATGCGAATCTGGTTCCTGGAAGAGGCTGGTTTGGTTTTGGTCGTGGCTGGGGCAGAGGCTGGTTTGGAAGAGGTCGTGGTTGGAAACACTGGTATTGGGCAACAGGTATTCCAGGATGGGCTGGATATGATTATCCTCTTTATGTACCGGAATTTACAGCTAAGGATGAAATGAATATATTGCAAGACCAGGCTGATTTCCTGAAGAAACAGCTCGAAGATATACAGAACCGTATTAGCACATTAGAGAAGGCCCAAAAGCAGGAGACCTCATAAGTGTTCTTCAAGATGTCATTGCAGGCGCAGGGGTGAACAATCTCAGAATCCCCTTCCCTTATGAGTTTGGTCATGACCTGTCGTTTGCAATGGCGCTAAACATTGTAAAGCAAAAAGGAGGTTAAGATTATGCGTGTTGCAATGTCAACAGATGGTAATTTTGTATCGGAACATTTTGGAAGATGTCCGTCATTCACCATTATAGAGTTTAATGATGGGCAGATTATAAAAAAGAGGTTATTCAGAATCCAGGGCATCAACCGGGCTTTCTACCACAGTTTCTACATCAAAAAGGAGTTAAATGTATTGTTGCTGGTGGCATGGGACCACGTGCACAGGGACTTTTCGCAGAATCAGGAATCCAGACAATCCTCGGTGCAAGCGGCAGAATTAATGAAGTGATAGAGAAACTCCGAAAAGGCACTCTGGAAGGTGGTGAGAATCTCTGTAAACCTGGTGCAGGTAAGGGTTATGGTCTTGATAAAGCCGTATGTGACCATCTACACCATGAGCATGATCACGAGAAACATAAATGTAAATAATGAAACTCTTTTACTTTGTCATTCCGCACTTGATGCGGAATCCAGAAGCTTATGATGTTATTCCTGCTCTGGATTCCCGCTGGAGTTTATCCCTGCGAAGGCAGGGGCAGGAATATGACAGAGGAAAAGATAACAATATTTGCTCTGAAGCTAAGCTTCGAGGAATTCTTTGATTAAGAGAGGTGAGGTATGAAGATTTGTGTAACTTCACAGGGAAACAGTTTAGATGCACAGGTTGACCCTCGATTTGGAAGATGCCAGTACTTTCTTATAGTTGATATAGATACATTAAAATTCGAGTCAATCAAAAATCCTAATATAGATGCTATGGGCGGTGCTGGAATCCAGTCTGGGCAAATCATGGTAAATAAATAGGTAAAGGCAGTCATTACAGGGAATATCGGGCCTAATGCTCATTATACTTTACAGAAAGCGGGAATTCCTGTGATTACCGGTGTATCAGGAAGTGTTGAAGAAGTAATAGAAAAATATAAGAAAGGCGAATTGAAATCAAGGGGGTTCCGACTACTGGTTCACACTCTGGTATGCCAGTTAGACAGAGATAAAGAAGGAGGTGATCTTAATGCTAAGAGGACAAGGTTCAGGAAGAGGTATTGGCAGAGGTATGGGTAAAGGCATGGGAAGAGGCAGGATGGGTGGTACCCGACCAGGAGCTGGACCTGCTGGATATTGTGTATGCCCAAGCTGTAAGGAGAGAGTCGTTCATCAAGCAGGGGTACCCTGCTATTCTGTGAATTGCCCTAAATGTGGAGCACAAATGGTCAGGG
>JBFLWW010000045.1:0-4217 GCA_040757475.1 Nitrospirota bacterium | reverse complement strand
ATTACCCGCAGGCACTCTCCAATTTAGGCATAATCTATGCAAAAATGGGAAGGCTTGAGGAATCTATAAGTCTTTTCAAAAGGGCCTTGAACATAGACCCTGATGACACTATAACCCTTCTTAATCTTGGGCTTGCCTATGAGGAGCTATCAAAGAGCTATGGGCAAAAAGATTTAATAAATAAGGCTATTGAGACCTACCAGAAGGTTCTTGAGCTTGACCCAGAGAATGCAGAGGCAAAGGAGAGGATGTCGGGGCTAAAGGCAAAGGGCAATTAGCATAGGCTAAGGTTTTCTGTTTACACAGTTTCTTGTGTTAAAACTCAATGAACTTATTAAACTCGATAAACTTTTCAACGATTACCGTATCCGGTTGACCAACGACTAATGACTAAAATAAATCTACGCTTGATTGAACCTATAGTGATTATTGTTGCAGTGCTAATATTCGGCTGGGCTACTTATCAAAGGAATTTTGTATGGAAGAATGACCTCAGCCTCTGGTCAGATGTGGTCAAAAAATCACCTGAAAAGTCCAGAGGCCACAATAATTTAGGGACTGCTTATTTAACAAAGGGACAATACACCTTGGCAATGGCTGAATACAAAAAGGCATTGGGTTTAAACCCCCGTGAATATTATATTCATAGTAACCTGGGGCGGCTTTATCAGGCTAAGGGGTTAATAGATTTAGCAATGAGTGAATATATGGAGGAGCTCAGGCTGCGCCCAAATGCAGCCCGGGTTATATCGAACCTCGGAACATGTTATTCAGAAAAGGGCTTGTGGGATATAGCCATCTTTTACCATAGAAAGGCATTGAGTATAATGCCTGATGACCCGATAATCAGAAGCAATCTCGGTAATACCTACATTAAAACGGGGCTTTTTGATGCGGCCATTCATGAATATGAAATAGCCCTCAGGCTCGACCCCGGGAATGGAAGTCTTCATTATAACATTGCTGTGATTTATGAAAAGAAAGGCATGTTCGATAAAGCCGTCATTGCCTATCGGAAGACACTGACCATTGAACCCGATAACCTTGAGGCCCTCGACAATCTCGGAAATATCTATCTGAAAACAGGTCATATAGATATGGCTATAGAAAGATATAGAGAAGCAATCACCATTAAACCGGATTTTCCATGGGCTCACTGGAATCTCGGCATCGCATACGAAACAAAGGGAATGGTTAAAGAGGCTATCCAAGAGTATGAAAGATATCTTTCTTTAAGGCCAGATGACCCTGAGGCCATGGCAAAAATTAAGAGGCTTCAAAAATAAAAAGGGAGGGCATCATAGATGCCCTCCCTTACCAGACTATCAGCTATTATAGGGCTAGTCCTTCGTTGTATGGCAGATGAAGCAACGTGTTGTATCGGAGCCCCCACCTGCATTTATATCCTCGTAATTCCACCTGAGGATATCAGCATTAGCAGATGCGTGAGCCTTGTGGCATGAGAGGCAGATCACTGTATCAGTGCCCAGTGTAATCGTGCCAGATGCTGTGGCTATCGTCTGTCTTCCAAGAGGTGCATCTAGAGCGTACTGCCCAGTATTAGGTGTATTATACTGTGCATACTCACCGGTGGTTGGTATAACTATATCTGTTGGATGTCTGAACCATGGTGATTGTGTGCCTACATCAGTTGCGCCATAATGGAAGGTTCCATGACATTCTGCACAGAAACCGCTTATAGTGTTTCCACCAGGGCTTGATACTGTACTCACTGCGCCTGTCCCTATTGCACCCTTATACTCATTATGGTCAGTTGCAGAGGAGGTAGCCTGCCAGTCAGTATCCTCATAGCCATGCACGCCTTTTAAGAATCGATAGCTATTAGCTACTGTAGTAGCAGTGGTAAGCACACCGCCTACATTTGCATGGTGTGCACCCTTTATAGCAGCCATACTACCTGTTATGGTGCGGTCTCCATGACAGCCATTAATACCTGCACAGGTGAAGTCGACCGCAGCGTTAGCCGTGGAGCCATGCTCATTTCCTGGAGGAGTCGATAAGACAGTGTCATAATTGGCGCTACCGAGGTCTCTCACATTATGTCCTACAGAGCTTAAGGTTGCACCACTGTCATACGTATCGCGGGACTTAAGTCCTGTTATATAGGCAAAGTTTCCACCTGCAAGGTCAGTAGCATTCGAATGCAAGACCTGTGGTATGTTACCGGCAGTTATTATATTGTTGGCAGTACCCTGTCCATGGCAACCAGCACAGCCTGCGTATCTCACCAAGGCCTCCTGTGGACCAGCTGTTACAACAGCCGTGCCATTCTGGCTGTTATGCATGGTGTGGCAGTTTACGCATGCACCTGTCACCGCATCTGCAAATCTATAAGTCAGGACAACAGAGAGTAAGGCTATAAGACCTATGATTAGTGTCTTTTTTATCTCTTTCACACCTCCTTTCATTTTAAAGTCATTAGTCATAAGAGCTAAGGTCTAACCCATTGCCCTTTGCTATCTGCTTATTAGAATAAGCAATCATCATACCAGCCTTCTTTTAAGCACATAACAAAAGGGCATACCACTAAGGGTTAATAACCCTCCGCTCTTAGCTCTATGCCCTTTAATCAAAATATATTATAAACACCACCCCTTTGTCAAGGTATCGTATTTAACATGCTAAAATCTGACTGAAAGGGTATTGGTTCTGCAATTTAAAATCTGACTGAAATTAAGGCAGAATGTAGGGTGAAATTAATTGTCTGACTTTGAAGAAATATTTTTCTTCCTGCTTGGAAAGAAATATTTCCAGAAGTCAGACCATCCTACTATGGATATGTATTCAAGAAACCAATACCTTAAGGAATTAAGGAAAGAATATTTAAAAACTCAATCAAAGAAGGAAAAAGGAAAGCTTTTAGATGAAGCAGAGAAAAGAACTGGACTTAACAGAAAATACCTAATGGAGAAACTTAGACCAAAAAGTAATCTGGATAAAGATAAAACTCAAAGAAAAAGAAGGAAAGTATATTATGACGGCTATGTTAAGGAGGCTCTAGTTCAGGTTTGGAGAATCTTTGATTATCCTTGTGGTCAGAGATTAAAGCCTCTCTTGGAAACAGAAACCGATAGATTGAGAAAATTAGGTGAATTAGATATTTCTGATCAAACAGCAGCCAAATTAAAAAAAATTAGTTTCCGGACAGTTGATGAAAAACTGAGACATCAAAAAGAAATCGAAAGGATAAGGAAGAAATATCAGAAAAAAGTTCACCCTCTTTTGTATCAGAAAATACCGGTAAAACTATCTGATGAATGGGATAGATCTCAATTAGGTAATATCCAGACAGATTTAATAGAACATTGCGGTCAATCAGCTAGAGGAGAATATATCAATACTGTCTCTAACACTGATATTGCTACTGGCTGGTGGGAAGGAGAGGCAATTATGGGACGAGGTCAAATTCCAACTTGTGAAGGATTAGACAGAGCCAGAGAGAGATTTCCTTTTGAGTGGAGAGAGATTCATTCTGACAATGGAACCGAATATATCAATGCTCATCTATTTAGATATACCGAGAAAGAGGGTTTAGGCTTTTCTCGTTCCAGACCAAACAAGAAAAATGATAACTGTTTTGTTGAACAGAAAAACTGGACTCATGTTAAGAAGTATGTTGGCTATTTAAGATATGATACTCTCAAAGAACAAAAAATCTTGAATGATCTTTATCAGAGTGAACTCAGACTTTACAAGAATTTCTTTCAGCCAGTAATTAAATTAATTTCTAAAGAAAGAATAGGTGGAAAGATTCACCGGAAATATGATAAACCTAAAACTCCTTATCAGAGAGTTATGGAATCGAAAGAAGTCAGAGAGGAGAAAAAGCAACAATTAAAGCAAATCTATCTCTCTCTTAATCCGGCTGAATTGAAAAAAGCTATTGATAAGAAATTAGATTTGCTCTACAAAGCCTACAAGGAGAAACAGAAATCCAAAAAAGTCGAACCTTACAAGAAATTAAAACCATTTTCGGTCAGAAATTATATTGCTCAACCAGAACCCATTTCGGTCAGATAATTAAATTGCTTGACACGGGTATTTTGCACTATGTATTTATTTACACAATTTATGTAATTCAGGTCCTGGATTTCTCTATTTCCTTTACCCTTCGCTCAAGCTCTCCATAAGTCAGCTTATAGAGTGTAAGAACATCATGCCTCATCTCCATAGCATGTCTTATATACTGGGACTCG
>JBFLWW010000044.1:0-4573 GCA_040757475.1 Nitrospirota bacterium | reverse complement strand
AATCTTTGGTAGTGAGGCATGAAAAATTCAAAGGTCTCGATGATGAGGTAGCAGAAATGGTATCATCTGCAGAGGAAGTTGTTGCATATTTAAAAAAGAATAAAAGGTACTTATACGATAGATTCGGCATAACAAGTATCGGAATATTTGGCAGCTTCGTGCGAGGTGATCAAACTTCTTCCAGCGATATTGATATGGTTATCGAAATGGAAGAAAGTAAAAAAAATATCCATACTTTTATGCAATTGAGGAGGTTTTTGGAGAAAGAGATGGCAAGGAAAATAGATTTGGGATTTGAACACTCTTTAAAGCCAGCGATAAGAGAGAAGGTAAAGGGACAAATCATTTATGTCTGAAAGAGATTTTAGACTCTATCTTGAGGACATACTGAATGCTGGAACCGCCATAACTGAATATGTTGAAGGCATGTCTTTTGATGACTTTTGTAATGACAGAAAGACATATTCGGCGGTTGTCAGGGAGTTTGAGATTATAGGGGAGGCAGTAGGGAAGCTTCCGGATGAGGTAAAACAAAGGCGACCTGATGTTGAATGGCAGGATATAAAGGACTTCCGAAATCTGCTGATCCATGAATACTTCGGAGTTGATCTTGAAATTGTGTGGAAAGTTGTTCAAGAGGATCTCCCGGTCTTGATCAATGCTATCAAGGAAATTAAGGGCGAAAAGTAAATGATAATTGCGACTTTACAATTACGGGGAAATGTCAAGATTCAAGACCTTACCCCATTGCATTGTGCATTGTGGATGAATAGAGAATATTTTTTAGAAATTGAAGAGGGAACAATTGCTTATGTTTATTTCAAAACGACAAAAGGAAAAGTGGCAGAATTTGTAGTAAAGCTACTCATAGAATTTGAAGGTAGATGGCATGAAGTCGTCAGATATGATAGTGGACATGACTGCCCTCATAAGGATATACTTAATACAAATGGTGAAGTGATAAGGAAAGTCTGGTATGACTTTCTTGACAATAGCCAGGCTTTGACAATGCCAATTACCATATTAGAGACAATTTTGAATTCTATAAAGAGAGGTATCAGAAATGGCTAAAAGGACGATAAAAGAAGAAGATATAATAAAGTACCTTAAATAGGAGGGATACAAAGAGGTCGATGTAGCTGAGAAAACAGCTAAATGGTATAAAAAGGCATCCGAACGTCCATCCTGTTTAAGAGTAATTCGAAAGGAAAAAATAAAAAAATGATTTTCCATCTTTTGTTAAGATGGATTAGTAATGAATGTATAGTTAGCACAATGCCAATAGTCCTGTCAATCCCGTCGAATTATTTAATTCGTGCAAATTCGTGGCTAAATATTTAGAAACTAAATAAACTAAATAAAAGAAACAGACTGCTATATTAAAGTCAACTAATTTAACAACGTCCCTGAAAGTTTTCCAATCTAAATTTAAAGGAGGAGGTCTTATGAAACAAGCACTTGTTTGTGGTGCAGGTGGATTTATTGGAGGCCATCTTGTAAAAAGGTTGAAAAATGAAGGTTTTTGGGTCAGAGGTAAAAAGTAGTCTGTCCATTGTTATTTTGATGAATAGCTAATAGAGAGATTGTGAGGAGCTCAGTAGTGAGTGTCTCAATTAAAGTTTAAAGGTTTGACCCCATGATTGCCATAATGACCCCATGATTGCCATAAAGGTTTGACCCCATGATTGATACATTAATGGTCATATGAACTGGAGCGATAATCGGAATGACAAGATTCAAGACCTGATCCCAAGGTTTTTGCCGTTATAATTTTTAAAAAGAAAGGAGGGAATATATGCCTTTAACTAAGAAAAGGTTAGAGACAGTCACCTTTCCCATCAGTGTTTTTGAGACTGCGGATACAAAAGAAGACCTGGAAGATTGGCTTCTATCGCAAGATTCCGAATTCATAAGGAGAATGCGCAAAGCAAGAAGAGAGGATATTCAAGGTAAAGGTAAGGATTGGGAATCTCTTAAAAAAGAGTTATGTATAAAATAACATTCCTGCCTGATGCCGAGGGTTCATTTAAGAAACTTGATATAAGCCTATACAAAAAAGAATCGCTCAAAAAATTGACTGGCTTGCCGAGAATGCAGATAAAGCAATCCATCATCCTCTGACGTCTTTGCCTGACGATTTGCGCGGCCTGTGCAGGGTAAGGATTGGTGATTATCGCATACTTTACTGGGTTTACGTTGAAACCAAACATATTAAGATTTATGACATTGAACACAGAGGTAAAGATTATCGTTCCATAAAGAAGTGATTTGTGGATTATGCTTTTCGTCTATTACTCTTATACATTTCAAGGGCTTGTTAGCTTGCCAGCTTAAGTTATGAAAAACTACGGTTCATCTAAGCGAATACTTGTTACTGGTGGTGCAGGTTTTATTGGCTCACATCTCTGTGAGAGATTATTAAACGAAGGGCATGAAGTTCTTTGTGTAGACAATTTCTATACAGGACGGCGTTCAAATATTGCCCATCTCCTATCAAATCCGAATTTTGAGGTTTTAAGGCATAATGTAACCTTTCCTTTGTATGTTGAAGTTGATGAGATTTATAACCTTGCCTGTCCTGCCTCACCAATACATTACCAATTTGATCCTGTAGAGACCATCAAAACGGCTGTGCATGGTGCAATAAATATGCTGGGACTTGCAAAAAGGTTAAAGATTAAAATATTACAGGCATCAACCAGTGAAATATATGGAGACCCACATGTTCATCCCCAACCTGAAACTTATTGGGGGAATGTGAATCCCATAGGATTGAGATCGTGTTATGACGAAGGAAAGCGTTGTGCAGAAACGCTCTTCTTTGATTATCACCGTCAGCACAAATTAAAGATAAAAGTAGCAAGAATCTTTAATACATACGGACCGAGGATGCATCCGAACGACGGTCGTGTCGTGAGTAACTTTATAATGCAGGCACTTAAAGGAGAAGATCTTACAGTTTTTGGAGATGGAAGTCAGACAAGGAGCTTCTGCTATGTGGATGACATGATAGATGGTCTGATTAAAGTCATGAATAGTTCTGATGACTTTACAGGGCCTGTGAATTTAGGGAATCCGGTAGAGTTTTCAATCCTTGAGCTTGCAAAAAAGATAATAGAGCTAACTAACTCAAAATCAAAGATAGTCTTTAAACCACTTTCACTAGATGACCCCATACAGCGACAGCCAGATATCTCTCTGGCAAAAAAGGTTCTCCAATGGGAACCTCGAATATCGCTCGAAGAAGGACTTAAAAAGGCAATAGATTATTTTAGAGACATCATTGAAAAGGAGAAAAGGATATGAAACGTGCTCTTATCACTGGTATTACCGGGCAGGATGGGTCTTATTTAGCAGAATTTTTGATAGAGAAGGGTTATGAAGTTCATGGGGTTGTCCGGCGAGTTGCCATTGAAGACCCCGAGCACAGACTCTGGCGAATAAGGCACATTATTGATAAAGTAAAGCTCCATGCTGCTTCCTTGGAAAGCTACGCAAGCATATACAATGTAGTAGAAAAGGTCAAGCCAGATGAATGTTACCATTTAGCTGCCCAGAGCTTTGTTAGCTATTCATTTGAAGATGAGTTCTCTACTATTAACACCAACATCAACGGGACCCACTTTGTTTTATCAGCGATTAAAGACCGGGCCCCTCATTGCAAGTTTTATTTTGCTGCATCCAGCGAGATGTTCGGTAATGTAAAAAAAATCCCTACAGAATGAGAACACGCCCTTTCATCCTCGCTCTCCCTATGGAATTTCCAAACTTGCGGGGTATCATTTAACAAGAAATTATCGAGAGGCATACGGTCTTTACGCACTGAGTGGTATACTTTTCAACCATGAATCCCCAAGGAGGGGTTTTGAATTTGTAACTAGAAAGGTCACAAACACGGCTGCCAAGATTAAACTTGGTTTGGCTAAAGAATTAAGACTTGGCAATCTTGGGGCAAAGAGGGATTGGGGTTATGCGGGTGATTATGTTGAAGCCATGTGGCTTATGCTTCAACAGGGCGAACCCGAAGATTACGTGATAGCAACCGGAGTGACTCATTCGGTGAAAGAGCTTGTAGAAATAGCCTTTAGCCATGTAGGTCTGAATTGGAAGGAGTATGTGATAGCTGATGAAAAGCTCTACAGACCAGCGGAGATATATGAACTCAAGGGAGATTACAGTAAGGCAAGAAAGGAACTGGGCTGGGAACCTCAGGTATCGTTTGAAAATCTTATAAAAATGATGGTAGATGCTGACCTCGAAATGTTAATGTTAAAACATCGTGTTAGCCCCCCTATTTAGCTTATTATAAGTCATGAAGATTCTCCTTTTAGTCCCTGAACTTTTTAATGCCAAAGGTTGTAATTTCAGAATGGATAGAAACAGCAAAAAGCTTGAGAAGAGAAATTCCAACTCCCAAAGGAAGACTCGCTTATGCATAAACCAGAGAAACCAGATTGTCAAATGTGTAGACCTGACCCTGAGACCTTCTCTTTTAGGAATAGGAAACCCTTTGAGGGCCGGCCTGATTGAAGGTGTATATTTTATATGCTTGACAGCCTTTTTCATAGGTGAC
>JBFLWW010000043.1:0-5178 GCA_040757475.1 Nitrospirota bacterium | reverse complement strand
CATTCAGCACTGGGATATTGTCCACCGAATGAATATGAAGAATTGGTGGCAAGAAGTATAAACAGTAATCGTCAGACCATACTAACCTCAGAGGTCTTTTGTGTCTAACCGATGGGGTTCACTCCAGAAAAAACATTGAAAAGTACAAATATTCGTATTATTATGAAGGTAGAAATAAGGTAACAATTTTCAGATATGACATGGCTCCACACTTTAGAAATATAGAAACCTTTCCACATTATAAGCATGAAAAAGAACAGATAATCGCATCCAATGAACCGTCTTTAAAAGATGTTCTGATGTGTTCTCTCTGGTTAAAAATCAAGTTTTTGTTCTTGGAGCTACCGAGACTCAAAAATGACTGAATGGTTAACTCAAAATTGGCTCTCATTAACAGCGCCGGCTATTGTCTTTCTGGCTTCTGTTGTGGTTGCCATCTGGGTAAGGAGAACGAGGAAAATGGGTCTATTAGTAAAAAAAGAGGGTAGATATGGGAAAAGGAGACTTAAAAACAAGACGGGGTAAAATCTTCCGTGGCACTTATGGAAAGACCCGGCCTAAAAAGAAAAAGAAGAAGTGAAATATAGCAGGGATGAGGCGTGACAATGGCTGAATTTAAGGGAGCAATATTTGACCTTGATGGTGTGGTTGTTGATACTGTGCCACTGCATTTTAAGGCGTGGAAGAAAATGGCAGAAGAATATGGAAGGGAATTTAGCTTCGAGGATTATAAAGAAAAGGTTGATGGCATACCGAGGATTGATGGTGCGAGGGCAACCCTGCCTGGGTTGTCTGAAGGAGAGATAAATGAGGCAGCGGAGAGAAAACAGAGATATTTTCTTGAGTTTCTTGAGAGGGATGGTATAGATGTATACATGGGGACAATAGATTTAATAAAGAGATTAAAAGAAGGGGGCATTAGAATAGCGGTAATATCATCAAGTAAGAATTGCTATTATATTTTAAAGAGGGCTGGCATAGATGGTCTTTTTGACATAATAATCACAGGGCATGCTGTTAAGGCAGGTAAACCAGCCCCTGATGTCTTTTTCCTCGCCTCTGAGAGATTGGGAGTCAAGCCCTCAGAATGTATTGTATTTGAGGACGCTATCTTTGGGGTAGAGGCGGCAAGGAATGGAGGTTTCAGATGCGTTGGAATAGACCGTTATGGTGACCCTTTAAGGCTTTCAAATGCCGATATAGTTGTGAATGACCTATCAGAGATTGATTTAGTGAAACTAAGAAGGCTCTTACAAAGTGACAAAGGAACGGTATCTTGAATATATAGATGATGATACCTGGCTTATTAAGGAATCGGGCTGGGTAAAGGAGCTCCAGAACATAAGGGAATCACAGATTACCCTCGGTAATGGGTATATAGGCATAAGAGGGGTACTTGAAGAGATACCCTATAAGTCAATTCCTGGGACATATCTTGCCGGTATCTATGGAAAGATGGCCTCTCTCGTTGATGAACTCATAAATCTGCCAAATCCTTTTAATTTTAAATTTAATATAGAAGGTAAAAAATTAGGTATCGACTCTACTGATATTGTTTATCATAAAAGGATACTCAATATGAAAAAGGCTCTGCTTGTGAGACAAACATTATACAAGGATATAAAAAGGAAGCGCTATGATTATCAATCAATAAGATTCATCTCCATGCATAATAAAAATATCGGTGTCATGCAGATTGCCCTCACGCCACTTGATGACGATTGTATTGTAGAGATAAACACCGGGATAGATACATCGGTTCATCAGATGAGGACGGTATCAGAGGGTGAGAGGAAACATTTCCGTTTAAAGGAACTCGGGCAGGAAAAAAATGCAGGATATCTGGTAATGGAGACACTCGAGAAGAGGCATATAATTATCTTCTGGAGTGGTTTCTATTATGAATCCGGTGGAAGAAAGATATTTGCTAAGGATAATGTCGTTAGCATGCATCTCAAAAAGGGTAAGACCGCTCTGTTTTACAAAGGTCTTCTTCATAAAACACTTCCCCTGGAAAGAGGACCATTCATCTTGTTACAAAAGGGAAACATTGAAGATATTCCAGAGGGCATTCCATAAGGATTTTTCTGTATTAATTAAAGACCATATAAAGATGTGGGATAGGTTCTGGAGAAAGACAGACATCTTAATAAATGGAGAGGGAGATATACAGCAGAATCTCAGGTTTAATATCTACCATATGCTTATCGCAGGCAACTATGATGATGGCTTCTCAAGTATCGGTGCAAGGGCATTAAGTGGAGAAGGTTATAGGGGGCATGTGTTCTGGGATGCAGAGATATTTCTCATGCCCTTTTATCTTTTAAACCTTCCAGAAGTAGCAAAGAATTTCTTGCTTTATAGATATAAGAGGCTCGATAAGGCAAGAGAGCTTGTAAGGATGGAAGGCTACAGGGGTGCAAAATTTCCATGGGAGTCTGCATCTTCAGGTGGTGAGGAAACACCCTCTTATGCAAAAGGCCTTGACGGTAAAGTGACAACTGTCCTTCCCCATAAAATGGAACACCATATTACAGCAGATGTTGCATACGCTGTGTATAGGTATTATATCACAACAGGTGACAGAGGGTTTATGGAGAGGTATGGTTACGAGATGCTCTTTGAGACCGCACGCTTCTGGGCATCAAGGGTAAAATATAATAAAAGAAAGGATAGGTACGAGATTAAAGGTGTGATAGGCCCTGATGAGTTCCACACAGGTGTAAACAATAATGCCTTCACAAACATGATGGCAAGATGGAACCTCCTTATCGCTAATAAATTATTTAATGAAATAAAAAAGACCCCATCCCTTTATAAGAGGCTGAAGGTGGCATTAAACATAAGCGATGCTGAGGCAGAGGATTGGAAGATTATTGGCTCAAAGCTCTGGGTAAATATCAGAAGGGATAAGGTTATTGAGCAGTTTGATGGTTATTTTAAACTCAAGAATGTTAATCTTAAAGAGACAGACGAACACGGTATATACCTACTACCTTCAGACCTTAAAGTAAAGGATATAGAGAAGACACAGCTTATAAAGCAGGCAGATGTCTTGATGCTGTTTTTTCTGCTTGATGATGAATTTGACCTCGAGACAAAGAAGGTGAATTTCGGGTTTTATTTGGAAAGGACCCTCCATAAATCATCGCTCAGCCCTTCAATACATTCCCTTGTAGCATCAAAGATAGGTGCATTCAAGAGGGCATACGATTTTTTTGACCTTTCCTTAAGGACTGACATAAATAACATTTACGGAAATACAGATACGGGGATACATGCTGCTTCGCTTGGTGGAACATGGCAGGCGGTTGTCTTCGGATTTGGAGGGATAAAGATGAATGAGGATGGTCTATCCATAAACCCAAGAGTGCCCTCAAGATGGAAAAAGATGTCTCTCTCTTTACTCTGGAGGCAAAATCTAATAAAATTAGAAATAGGCCATTTTACTTTAAAGATAAGATTTTCTTCCCTCCGGAAAAGACCTGTAAAGATGTATATATTTAATAAACCAGTCTGTCTTAAACCTGAAAGGACTTATATTTTCAAAAAGGAGGTGCCTGAATATGAGTGGTATCACTATTGAAGACAGGTTAAACATAGCCCATATCCACTGGGGCTTTCCTCCAATAATCGGAGGGGTTGAGACCCATCTGGCTATAATCCTTCCCTAGATGGTGAAACTCGGCCACAGGGTAGGTCTCCTCACCTGTTCGGTTGAAGGGTTAAATAGTAGATACGAATACGAGGGCGTAAAGATTGTCCGTCATCCCATCATGGATCTTAACTGGCTTTACAGAAGGGGACTCAAGAACTTAGAAGGAGAGGTCAAAGATGTATTTAACTCCTTTATCGAAGAGCTTAACCCAGATGTAATACACGCCCATAATATGCACTATTTCAGCGAGGTTCATGCCTATACACTTGAGAGGATAGCAAGGGAAAGAGGTGTACCAGTTGTCCTTACAGCTCATAATACATGGGATGACCAGTTAGGACTTGAGTTGACCACGAAGGTCGACTGGGCACATATAATTGTGGTGAGTTACTTTATAAAGAAGGAGATAATGGGTTTAGGGATTGACCCTTTAAGGGTTACTGTTATTCATCATGGGATAGATGAAGAGAGATTTTCAACAGAGGTAAAACCTGCAAATATACTTAAAAAATACCCCCAACTTAGCCAGAGGGATATTGTATTTCATCCTGCAAGGATAGGTCTCGCAAAGGGATGTGACACAAGTATAAAAGCATTGAATCTACTGAGGGAAAGACATCCTGATGTAATTCTTGTTATGGCAGGCTCAAAGAATATCATTGACTGGGGTTTAACCCAGCAGAAGGATATAGCATATCTTGTAAATCTTATAAAACATTTCGGGCTGGAGAAGAACATCTTGATTGACTCATTTACAATAGATGAAATGAGAGAAATCTATGTCCTTAGTAAGGTATGTATTTATCCATCAAGCTTTAATGAGCCATTTGGACTAACCATGCTTGAGGCAATGGCTACAGCAAGGCCAATGATTGTTACAAATTCTGGTGGTATGCCAGAGATAATAAGGGATGGTATAAATGGATTTGTCATACCTGTGAGGGACTTTGAGATGCTTGCAGTAAAGATTGACATCCTCCTTGAGGATAAACGACTCAGGAGACATATGGGATTTGAAGGAAAACAGATGGTAGAGTCCCAATATAATAAAGAGAGGGTAACCACAGGTATACTATCTGTGTATAGAAAAGTGCTGGAGAAGAGAAGTAGAGATATATTGAAAGTGGCTTAAAATGATTGAATGGTTAAATAAGAATTGGCTCTCACTGATAGTGCCAACTCTTGTCTTTCTGGCCTTCCTTGTAGTTACCATCTGGGCAAGGAGAACTGTCTACAATTATCTTGATAGTTTTTTCGCTAAGATTAAGTGGGAAGGAAGTCAGATATTCCTTGAGAGAACCCGTACACCATTTTTTCAATGGTGTCTCATATTAGGTGCCTATACAGCTATTCAGGTTTCAATATTATCTCCAAATGGTAAAGCCTTAGCCGGAAGTGGAGTGAACCCCATCGGTTAGACACAAAGGACCTCTGAGGTTAGTAAGGTCTGACGATTACTGTTTATACTTCTTGCCACCAATTCTTCATATTCATTCGGTGGACAATATCCCAGTGCTGAA
>JBFLWW010000042.1:3212-5197 GCA_040757475.1 Nitrospirota bacterium | reverse complement strand
TAATGATAAGGGGCTTGAGCTTGCAAAGGAATGGGTTCTCAGAAAGATAGAAAACCAGACAGATTTTCTTGAAAGGCTCAAAAAGCCGAGGGAAGATAAGGCTGAAAAACTCAGCGAATCAATAAAAGGTCTTTTAGAGATAAGGGGAAGGATAGGGTCATTAACCGGCACCATCGATGAAAGGCGGGGCACAGTCATGGCTCTTGAAGGCGCTGCAGGGAAGATTTATTTTGACGCATTGAGTTATATCATGCCTGAAAGGTTCAAGTTTGACGGAAGAAGTAGAAATCCTGCAAAGGATGAATTTAACGCATTATTGAACTATGGATATGGTGTTCTCTATTCCCTTGTTGAAAAGGCATGTATTGTAGCAGGACTTGACCCATATATCGGATTCCTCCACACAGACAACTATAACAAAAAATCCCTCGTCTTCGATCTGATTGAGATGTTTAGAATATTCGCCGAAGAAACTGTAACTTATCTTTTCAGCGGGAGAAAGGTGAAGGTTGAGTATTTTGATGAAGTCAAGGGCGGATTTACCTTGAATAAGGACGGCAAGGCTGTTTTGATAGAAGCGCTCAATCAGACGCTTGATGAGACTATGCGCTACAAAGGAAGAAATATACAGAAAAGAAATACTATTCAGTTTGAGTGTCACTCGATAGCGAACTCTTTGATTAAGGAGACAAAGGATGCTTGTATGGGTGGTTTATGACATAGTCGAAAACAAGATACGCACTAAGGTAGCGAAGGCATGCAAAGGCTATGGTCTTTACAGGGTACAAAAGAGTGCATTCCTTGGTGATATAAATAGAAGTCAGATAGATGAACTCGTATTGAGGTGCAAGGAGATTACCGATGAGGAGAAGGACTCTGTCTATGTCTTCCCAATGTGCGAGGAGGACTTTAAGAAAGTAAAGATGATTGGACTGCCTTTTGATAAAGATTTAATCTCTGATAATGTAAAGGCGTTGTTTGTATGAAAAAGACAGTGTCAGTGAAACAGTGTCGGGGAAAATAGTGAATAGTGAAAATGACAAAAAAGTAACAGAGAACAGTGTCAGCAACAGTAAAATACTGACACTGACACATGGCACTGACAGTAGTTTTAACATTGACACTCATACTGGTATTTATGTCACTGCCTCTGTGCTTCTTGAATATCTTTTCTGTCCTCGCTTTATCTACTTTACGAATTGCCTCGGTATAGACCAGAATGAGGATAAAAGATTTAAGGTTTTAAAAGGCAGGGAGGTTCATGAAGGCAAAGAAAGGGCTAATATAGATTACTTAAGAAAAAGGATTGGTTGTATTGACAAAGAGATAGGCGTTTATATGGCATCTGAGAAATATCATATCCACGGCGAAGTAGATGAGGTATTAACCCTTTTAGATGGCACAATGGCACCGCTTGACTATAAATATGCTGAATATAGAGAAACGGTATTTAGAACTCAGCGATACCAGTCGGTCTTTTATGGATTACTGATTAGAGAAAACTACGGCAATGAAGTCAAGAGGGGATATATCTGTTATACAAGAAGTAAGAACCTATTGAAAGAGGTTCAGATAACCGATAAGGACTTTGCCCAGCTGCAATCCATGATTAAAGAGGTTCTTGACATAACGCAGAGATGTTATTATCCTAAAGGCACAAAGTTTAAGGCGCAATGTATTGACTGTTGTTATAGGAATATCTGTATATAGCTCTTTGACAACTCTGTTTATATTTTTGCCTGCACTTTGGCTGGTAGGAATTTAGAGGCAAAATATGTCCATAGCTTAGAAAATCATTGATAAATAATGATTTTTGTTCCATAATTTTATGTAAAAGATAGTCAAAATGGACGTTTTTAGGATAAAAATGGGCTGCTATTTAAACAAAAAAGGCATCTCTAAAATTAAATTAGAATGGCTATTTTCAAGACTTTCAGAGCTAATTGCCGTCTCAGAAATACTTCCAATAAAACAAGGATTGAAAC
>JBFLWW010000042.1:0-3112 GCA_040757475.1 Nitrospirota bacterium | reverse complement strand
GTCTCAGAAATACTTCCAATAAAACAAGGATTGAAACTCACAATACCAAGGAGCTATTGCAGGGTTACCGGTTGTCTCAGAAATACTTCCAATAAAACAAGGATTGAAACATTTTGAAACATCGTTTTACTACACAAGCAGGCATCGTCGCCCCTCGCGCGGGAGCGTGGATTGAAACTGGGAAGAGTGAATTAATGTCCTTCCCTCTCTAAAAGTTCTATATATATAAAAGGCTTTGTGCTTGATAGTACTTCAGGAGCATTATAGAGTTCTTTCAGATCGCTTGTCTTAATATTTTTTAGAAAGTTCACCACACAGGAAAGTGGTGTGTGGTTATTACGAATAAGGGCCCATTGTATCTGATACCTGCATGACCACTGATGTTTCTAAGGTGGGCATTTGGCGCATATTGATGTAAACAGGGCTGTGCTCAGGTATCTGTCACCTCTGTCAGGCAGTATCACAACTATCGTTCCTTCTTTCATTTCCTGTACTTTTTTAAGGGCAGCCCACATTGCAGCACCACTGCTCATCCCTACAAAAAGTCCTTCCTTAACAGCCAATGCCCGTGTGGTATCAAAGGCATCATCATCGCTTACATTCCATTTATCATCAAGACATGAGGGGTCATAGATTTTTGGTACAATTGATTCGGTCATGTTCTTCAAACCTTGTATCCTATGGCCCAGAAAGGGTTCAACCCCTAATATCTGGATATTTCTGTTGAATTCCTTAAGCCTTCTCCCAGCCCCCATAAGTGTCCCTGTTGTCCCCATACCTGCGATAAATACATCTATATCACCGTTGGTCTGTTCGATTATCTCTTTACCTGTGGTCTCATAGTGGGCCTTTATATTTGCCTTGTTATCAAACTGGTTTGGCATAAAATAACCATTAGATGATTCATCCATTATCTTATGTGCAAGCCTTATTGCACCATCTGTCCCCTCGTTTCCAGGGCTCAGGATGAGCTCTGCACCAAAGGCCTCAAGAACTTTCCTCCTTTCAAAACTGACACATTCAGGCATTACAAGCTTAACTTTATAACCCATGGCAGCGCCTACCATCGCAAGACCAATACCTGTATTCCCTGATGTTGCCTCAAGTATGATAGTGCCATTCTTGAGCCTGCCTGTCTCCTCTGCATCCTTGATCGTATAATAATATAATAAGCAATCCTGTCTTTTACAGAGCCGCCAGGGTTATTTCCTTCAAGCTTTGTGAGGAGACTTACCTTATGGTTTGGATTGATATTACTCAGTTTTACTAATGGTGTGTTACCAATACAATCAAGGACACTCATCTCTTCTCTCCCTAAGATAATAAACCAAAAATATATTAACAAATCATCGCTGTTTAATGAAAGATTCCATTGGCATGGATGTTTCATTTCATTGACAGTAGTGTTTTTCTCATAGTATAGTAATTAAAAGGCGATGGAGTTCGCCTAAATGTCCTGCGAAGTTAGGACTGATAACTCCTACTGTATTAGCTATTAGCCTTTAGCCGTCAGTTTTTGCTGACAGCTGAATGCTTAGATGCTAAGAGGTAGGAGTTTTTTAGTTTAGGGTAATAAATTACTCCTACAAAGAAAGATGATAGGAGGATATATGGTTCTCAATAAATATTCATATCTGAAAGAAGAACTCTTAAGATGTATTGATTCAATGTTTGCAATCGAAAACATCCCTAGCTGTCCCTGTGAAGAACTTAAAGAGAAAATCCAGAACAATGTGTTTAACTTAGTTGTCCTCGGACAGTTCAAAAGAGGCAAGACCAGCCTTATAAATGCACTTCTTGGAGCAGAAATATTGCCTGTAGCAGTAGTGCCCCTTACCTCTATAGCAACAATCCTCAAGTATGGTGAGGCTTTGAGAATAAAGGTCTATTTCAATGATGGCAGGATGACCGAGATTAAATCTGAAAGCCTTCCACAGTATGTGACGGAAAAGGGGAACCCTAAAAATGAAAAGGATGTTCAGGAGGTTGTCATTACCTATCCTTCATCCTATCTTAAAGACGGTGTAAGGTTGATAGACACCCCGGGTGTAGGCTCTATTTATCAGCATAATACAGATATTGCTTACCAGTATCTTCCAAAATCAGATGCTGCATTATTTCTTCTGTCAGTAGACCAGCCAGTGGGCCAGGCAGAACTCGATTTTCTGAAGGATGTAAAAGAATATTCTCACAGGATATTCTTTCTGCAGAACAAGGCGGATTATGTTGGCCCTGAAGACCTTGAAGAGTCCATTGCCTTCTCTAAAAAAATTATTGAAGAGTGCATGGGCTGTGGTGTAAAGATGTTTCCCCTGTCAGCAAAGCTTGCACTTGATGGAAAACTGTCAGGGTCAAAAGACCTCCTCGAGAAAAGTTTTCTACCAGAGTTTGAAAAGACACTAAACATATTCCTTATGGAGGAAAAAGGTAAGGTTCTGCTTATTTCAGTATCAAACACCTTATTAAGGGTTTTATCACAGGCGATGTTTGAGTTAGGACTTGAAATGCGCTCACTGACCACACCGCTTGACGAACTTAAGGTAAAAATAGAAATGTTTGAAAAGAAGAAAAAAGAGGTTATGCGTGAGAAACAGGATTTCGACATCCTTCTCGACGGTGAGGTTAACAGGCTTGTGAAGAAGGGGCTTGATGAGGACCTGGAGGAGTTCAAGAAAGAAGCGACCTTTATACTTTCAGTAGGTCTCGAATCATTTTATAAGGAGAACCAGTCACTTCCATCTAAAGAGTTAAATAGTGCCCTGGAAAAATATATTATTAATGAGGTAAGGAATGTCTATAACAACTGGTGGGCAAAGGAGGATGGAAAACTTGCCTCAGCCTTTGAGAATATATGCAGCAGGTTTATTGCAAAGATAAATGAGACCGTTGATTCTCTCTTTAAATTTTCTTCAGAACTTTTTGCTATTCCTTTTGAGGCATTTAAGACAGAAGAATTATGGACAGTAAAGCCGAGCTTCTATTATAAATTCAAGGAAGAACCGGTAATGCTTGAGGTGCTCACAACATCATTTACACTATCGTTGCCCAAATTCATAGGTGACAAGATTATCCTGAAAAAGATGAAAGAATACATGCTCGAAATGATAGACAT
>JBFLWW010000041.1:0-5203 GCA_040757475.1 Nitrospirota bacterium | reverse complement strand
TGTGCATCATCCTCTGCTACAAGGATGGTTTCTGTTCCCCTTTTTATGATGGAAAGGTCTGCTGACTTTTCTTCCTCAACCTTTGACTTTATCAGGGGCAGATATATCTTGAATGTCGTACCTTTTCCGGATTCGCTGTATACATTGATATAGCCATTATGCTGTTTTATTATCCCGTATACAATTGATAGTCCAAGACCTGTTCCCTTGCCTACTTCTTTGGTTGTGTAAAATGGCTCGAATATCCTTTCCCTCTGATCCTTAGCCATCCCTACACCTGTGTCCTCAACTGATAAAAGGACATAGGGCCCAGGCATGCCATAGCCGTGCGTTTTTATGTATTCATAATCGAATGTTACAGATTCCGTCCTGATTATCAGACTCCCTCCATCAGGCATTGCATCTCTTGCATTCGTGGCAAGATTCATTAAAACCTGCTCTATTTGTGTGCTGTCTGCAATTACAGTTAAGTCCTCATCTGCAAGAACCGTAGAAAGTTCTATATCTTCACCAATGATTCGTGATAGAAGTTTCTCTAATGCTATTATGATTCCGTTCAGATTAATAGGCCGCAGATTGATTATCTGCTTTCTGCTGAAGGCAAGGAGTGCTTGTATTAATTTAACAGCCCTCTCTGAGGAAGACAATATTTGTTTCACATAATTCTTCAATGGGTCATCTTTGCCCATCTCAGTATTTAATAGAGTTCCATAGCCTATTATTGCAGTCAATATATTGTTGAAATCATGTGCTATGCCTCCCGCAAGTTGACCAACTGCCTCCATCTTCTGGGCCTGAAGGAGCTGTTCTTTAAGCCTCTTATGTTCTGTGATGTTTCTGAAAATTTCTATTACTGCCGATGGGCTCCCATCTTTATCCCTTAGCGCAACATTGGCCGTGCAATGGAAATATATTGTTTCCCCATCTTTGTCTATCACCTTGATTTCACGATCATGACCCTTTCCATCCTTGAATGCCTCAAGCGTAAGGCAAGGATATGGTTCAAGAGGCTCTTTCATCTTATTAAATATCTCATTGCATTTTTCCCCGATAATATCTTCTCCGAAGGTTTTTTTTGCAATTTCATTGCTCCAGATAATATTTAAGTCTTTATCCATCATAATTATAGGATCACCGATAGACTGTAACATTGCATTCAGTTTTCCTTCGCTCTCCCTTAGCGCCTTCTCTGCCTGTTTATGTGTGGTAATGTCCTTGAAGTCTTCAACGATGCCAATCAGTTTACCATCATGTCCCTGAAATGGAGTCCCCGTCACAATACAAGGAACTCTGGTGCCGTCCTTTCGTTCCTTTTCTACCTCATATTCAACACGTTTCTCACCAGCAAGAATACGGGTCAGCGGACAATCAGGTGTAAAACACATTGGCCCACGGAACACCTCATAGCACTTTTTTCCTATTGCTTCATCTCTGCTTACACCTGATAGGGTCGAAAATATATCGTTAACTCTGAGTATATTGAAGTCTTTATCAAGTACTCGCATTCCATCTGCAGCGGTATTGAATATCTGATTGAGTTCTGCGTAGGCAAGTTCACTTTTCTCCTCTGCCTCTTTTCGCTCTGATATTTACAGCATCAATGGACGAAGCACAAATAAGTAAAGTGCCGGAGAGAGAAGTATGATGAGCAAGGTAGCATCAACAATGGCCCGTATCCATGTAGAAAGATGAGGAAAAAAAGGTAAGAGAAACATTATAAATGCCTCTATAATGAACACAGAGGAAAAAATTATAATCAGGAGTCGAACTGGCGAACGATAGATTAACATTTAATTATATCAATTATATACTAAACTGGCCATGGTATGCGAGTCAATCCCGTAGTTAGTTGAAATTCTATGGCAGCTCCTATGCTGCATCAGGCAGCCACTGCCTCCTTTCCTTTTTCTTGTGCTGTTATTTCTCTTTGTAATGCACTTCTCAGTTCTCTCAGATGTCTATATCCATTAACCTTATTGAGTCTCTGTTCTATGTAAAGTAATGAGGTAGCCACACACCTCTGTTTCTGGATACTGTTCTTCCAGTAATCAACCTTGTCCGTCTTCTGACCAACTAAAGCCATGATAGATTCAATTATATCTTATGAGATTTTTAGATGTAATCTTTAAAAACATCACTCTATCTCAACCCCCTGAGCTATTATTTCATAATCACCATTCTTTTTCGCTTTACCTGTGACCTTTACCTTCCTTCCTATCTTATTTTTGTGGTTATGGAGAGATTGGACGGTGCTAAATCTATGAGAATAGCACCAGTCTCATCCTTCAGAAAAAACCAACACCCTGCGCTGAAGCACTGACTCACTATCTCACCCTCTAGATTTACAACCTTACCCTGAAGTGCAGGATTAAGATAAACCTCTTTGACCTTTACAAAAGGAAGTAGAACCATAGGTACTGTTGATATGACTGGAGGACGTCGAACAGATAGTGGGGTATAAAAAATCTATTTGACTTATTCGCTATACTATATTATCATTACAATGTAATTATGAAGATAACCCAGATATTATGGGATGCTGATAGTATTTATCATATTGCAAGACATAATGTTACGCCTGAGGAAGTTGAGGAGGCAGTTTTTGAAGGTAATTCAATAGTTCTGAAAGGAAAGGAGAAACGTTATATAATTTTGTCTAAAACCATTTCTGGAAGATATCTAACGATAGTGGTTGTCTTTAAACTAAAGGGAAGGGTTCAAGTAATAACCGCCCGTGATATGGATGAAAAAGAGAGAAAATATTACAAGAGAAGGGGGAAGTAAGATGAAAATACCTAAATTTAAGACGATTGAGGAAGAAAGGGCTTTCTGGGATACACACAGTGTTGTAGATTATCTCTCTGAATTAGAGGAGACCAAAGAACTCATATTTGAGAGGCCACCTCTTAAGAGAAATTTTCAGTTGAGACTTGACAATGAAACTATCAGAAGGCTAAAAAAACTTTCTAGCAAAAAAGGCACAGACATGTCTACTATTATACGGGGATGGATCAGAGAGCATCTTGATAAAGAACTCAAGACCGCTTGACAATCTGACACATTGATATAGATAGAAGATAGTAATGCATTTCCGGTTTTTGAAGGCACTCATTAATATCCCTCTCTCATCTCAACAATTGAATTTACATACTCTTTCTCATAAACAAACGGGTCATGGGTAGCAATAACAATTGTCTTTCCTTGCTGCAAGTTTCTCATTATAGATAGAAATTCCTCTAATCAGGTGAAACTGCTGGAATATAAAGCCAAAGGTATTTCTTCGAATCATTGTCATAAATCTCTCAGGAAGATGGGATACATCCCTGTCTTCAACATATATGTTCCCTGAGGTCAGCCTTGTCATACATCCAATCAGCGATAGGAGTGTGGTCTTCCCTGAGCCACTCGGCCCTTTCAGCACAGCAAAGTCTCCCTTCTTAATCTCGATAGAAACATCATTTATAGCTATAACCTCGTCAGGCCTCCCTTTATTAAATATCTTTGTAGTGTTTTCTGTTTTTATTATTGTTCCACTATTCACTGTCTTCATCCCCTCATCACAATGTCTGGCTCTGTAATTGATGTCTTCCATGAAGGAATGATGGTTGATGCAATATAGGGGATTACGGTTATTGCCATGAGTGCAGGAGCAAATAGAGAGGCACCGAGGAAAAACACATGGAGATATGCAAGGATTATTCCGAGTAAAAAGGAGGTTAACGAAATAACAAGTCCTTCCCAGAACTTCATCTCAAGGATATCAGATGTCTCCCATCCGATGCTCCGTCAAAGACAGCATATGTGTCATCTTTAAATATAATCTGTGCAATCCATTTCGAATATTTTGCTACAAACATGCTACAGACAGGGCATTTGTCACGAGGGTTGACCTCTATGGGCTTTTTCTCTGTGGCTAAAGACGGGGGGTCGAGAGCTGATTTTTAAGAGTCTCTTTAAATGTTATTATCCTGCCACCATACTCCTTCTGGAATCTTTCACAGCATCGCTTTTTGTACCGAAAGCAATCCTGCTTATGTAGCTCATCACACCAGGCACATCACTTCCTTCAAGATAATATGCATTATCTGCATCAATGAGTTTTTCTGTAATAAAATCAGCAACCTTTACACCTTTTATATCTTCTTTATGCTTGCTTAGATACTTCGCTGTACATGCAATACCACAGAAGCTTTTAGTTGTATTATCTTTTAAGGTGATGACATACTTGGTGCTCATATACTGATCAATCCACATACCACAGACTACACATTCTTCTCTGTACTGACCTGCATTTGCAAGTAGGAAGTAAGAAGTAAGAAGTAAGAAATGAAAGGTTTTGAAAATTCTTTACTTCTAACTTCTAACTTGTAACTTTTAAGTTATTCATATCAGGTGCTGCCCTCTTTTTCTTTACATCCTGCCCCATTTATCTCCCTGTATGAACCGCTCCTGGTTCATACCCTTCTAATGCCTCTTTAAGTTAATGTTTCATCTCCATTCCTTTTTTCATCTCCATGCCCTTTGGATGTTTGAGTCTTTCTTTAAGGGCTTCGTCAAATGTGTAAATGGTTCCACCAAAGCCCTTCTGGAATTTTTCTGCACCGCCCTTTGAGCTGAAGGCAATCCAGCTCGGTGAGCATGCAGGCACTGCACTGCTATTAAAGAGAAAGACCATTTTTGTGGCATCCATCCATTCACCCATGATAAAGCATCTTGCCCTTGCTGATTTTACTTTATCCTTCTCAGTTGCGTGCACCCATAGACCGCAGTGTGCACAGCAGTATGTAACTGTTTTCCCATCTGTAAAGGTAATTTCATAAGCAGTGTTTTCATTCCCCTCCATCTTCATATCGCAGAGAGCACATTTCTCCTCACCAGCAATTGCAAATCCTGCCATTGTTAGTGTAAATGCAAACACGAAAGAAACAGTCAGAATGAACTTCAGGTATCTCATTCTTTACTCCTCCTTTAAAAATTAATTGTTAATACTCAGGCAGCACCTGATTTCCTCTTGTCCTTAGAAGACCCACATGAGTGATGCTATAGTCCTCCAGTCAACAACCTGTTGAATACCATGTCGTTGCAAAATGATAATGTCATATCTATCTGCAAAATGAAAATGTCATATCTGGGGGTATAGTAAGATATGGACTACCTTAAGAAAACCTCTCTATGGCGATTTAGCAAATCCGATTTTCTAAGC
>JBFLWW010000040.1:0-10198 GCA_040757475.1 Nitrospirota bacterium | reverse complement strand
TTCCAATGGCCTATAAGACCTGAAGATATCTCATACCGCCTGCTTAGTTGCCCTGTCGTGGCTGAACCGCTATCGTCAGTATTCTAACCTACTTCAGTTTCGTGTCCAGTCAGAGGGGTTCAGTCCAAGTTTTTTTCATTGGTGTCTGATTGTGGCCATAAAAGCTCTCTATGTAGAGAAGAATCTATTACCCATTAATCTAATTGAAGCCCTGCAGACTGCTAAAAGTTTGAGGGAAAGTGCTGATTATTATGACCGTTGGTCAAGAGAAGGTGCAGAAAAATTGTTTGAATCAGCAGAATTATTCCTTAAAAAAGCAAAAGAAATATTAAAAGAAGGATAACTCTATCGGCGGATTATTAGCCCACGAGCTGATAAAGCACGCAAAAAGGCAAAGGAACTTTTAGAAGAAGCCAAGAGGGAAGTAGAGAGGTTTATTTTAGAATCATAGGGACAACCACTATATTTTTAAAGAAGCTAATTGTCTATATTGATGACCTATTGGAGAGGATCGGTATGCTTTGCCCCATTAGAAAATTTTTCTAACAGGGTTTACTTTATATTGCTGATACGCTATACTTAATCTAAAGTTTTGTAAGTAACTGGAGGTTATATGGGAAAGGTTGTAACTATAGAAGATGCAAGGAAAAAACTTGGAGACCTTGTGGATGGTGCAAGATTGAGAGGAGATCAATATATCATTAGCAAAAAAGGTAAACCTGCTGCTGCTATTGTACCGATAGAGATTGTTAAAAGACATGAGGAATCCAAAAAGGCTCTATTAAGACTCATAGAGGAGGTTCATGAGAAGAATAAAGAGAAGAAGGCAGAAGAAATAGAAAACTTAATAGATGAAGCTGTAAAATGGGCAAGGCGTAAGGCTAATGCCTGATGATAAGAGTTGTGCTTGATACTAATCAGCTTGTCTCTGCCCTACTGAATCCTGAAGGACTTGCATTTGAAATATTAAAGGCATCTGGTCTTAGAGGAGAGCAGAAATATGAGCTTGTCATTTCTGATGAAATCCTTTCTGAGTTTAGAAGGGTGCTTTCATATTCGAGAATTCAGAAACTTCATAAATGGTCTGAAGAAAAGATCGATATATTCATCACACTGCTAAAAGAGATTGCACATATTGATGAAAGTCACGGTAGAGAGAAGATTGTCCTTGAAAACCCTGCTGACGATAAGTTTTTTCATTTGGCTATAAAATCCGGCGCTTTATATATTGCTAGTCGGGATATGCACCTTTTGAGTATAAAAGAATTTAAAGGTATAAAGGTGTTAAGACCAGAGGTCTTTTTGAGTGCATTAAAGAGAGGGACTTTATAGTTAGGGAGGCATTATGATTGGTTTTATGGGCGGTGGGAATATGGCAGAAGCCTTGATAAAGGGGATAGCTCAAAGCTCAAAGCTCATAGCTCAAAGTGAAATACTTGTTTCTGAGCCGAGGGAGGAAAGAAGAAAATATCTGGAGCAAACTTATGGAGTAAAAATAACACCAGACAACAAAGAGGTGGCATCCTCCTGTAATATCATAATCCTTGCTATTAAGCCTCAGAATATGGACACTGTCCTTGATGAGATAGCTGACCTCATAACAGATGAAAAGACTGTGGTATCAATTGCTGCTGGAATCACCTTTTCTTATCTTCAAATGAGGCTAAAGACAAAAAAACTCATAAGGGTCATGCCCAATACACCTGCGCTCATCCAGGAAGGAATGTCTGTCATGTCTTTGTGTGAGTGTATTTCTGATAAAGACATCATGATAGTAAGAGATATTTTTATGTCCATAGGAAGACTTCTTATACTGCCTGAGAAATACATGAATGCAGTAACCGCATTATCAGGAAGCGGTCCTGCATTTATTGCCTATTTCATTGAGGCAATGATAGAAGGTAGTGAAAAAATGGGGTTGAACAAAGGCGATGCTACAGCACTTGCAATCCAGACATTATTAGGAACAGCAAGGCTCCTCGATACAGGAATGTCTCCTGAAAAGCTCAGGGAGATGGTGACATCACCAGGCGGGACAACAGAGGCAGGGCTTAAGATATTTGAGGAAAGGGGATTTATAGATATAGTTAAAGATGCGATAGAGACAGCCGTAGAAAGGGCAAAAGAATTGGGGAGGTAAAGAATAGAATGTTTATATTTGCCAATTTATTACTTGCTATAGCTAATATACTAAATGTAGTACTCACTGTCTATATGTGGATAATAATTATTGCCGCACTTATCTCATGGGTCAATCCTGACCCATATAATCCTATTGTAAGATTCCTGCATGCTGTTACAGAACCTGTATTGAGGCCAATCAGGAGGCGTATTGGATACGGGATAGGTATTGACATATCACCTATGGTTGTAATACTCGCTATATTATTCGTAAAGTATTTTTTGATAGAATCTTTGATAGAGCTTGCCTATAAATTGAAAGGGGGTAGCCTTATATGAGAATCACACCGCTTGATATCCAGCAGAAACAATTCCCTATGAAGTTCAGGGGTTTTGATGTTGAGGAGGTATATGCATTTCTTGAGGTGATAAGGGAGGAGATGGAGGAGCTCCTCAGAGAAAATGCATCCTTGAAAGAGACTGTGCATAGATTGGAAGACCAGATTAAAGAATACAAGGATATGGAGACAACATTAAGAGAGACCCTTATGACTGCCCAGCAGATGGTCGAGGATTATAAAACAAATGCGAGGAAAGAGGCAGAGCTCCTTGTGAAAGAGGCAGAGCTCAGGGCGGATGCGATGCTGAAGGAGTCACAGGAAAAGGTTATAAAGATTCATGAGGATATTGTTGACCTGAAGGGGATAAGGCGACATTTTAAGGAAGAGGTAAAGAGGCTAATAGAGAGCCACCTCAGGATGCTCGAGCATGACAAGGAGAGAGAAGGGGAAGAGACGGGTGAGGCTTCGTTATGAGATTTCGTCGAGCTCAGTCGAGACGCTCAGCAGAACGGTATAGCGCACTAAAGGGCATCCAGGATATCCTGCCTCCTGATATCTATATATGGCAGAGGGTCGAGGAGACTGCGAGAGAGATATTCTCCGCATATGGTTTTCAGGAATTACGGGCACCAATAATCGAGGCGACCGAGATATTTGTAAGAAGCATAGGCGAAACTACCGATATTGTCGAAAAAGAGATGTATACATTCTCTGATAAGGCAGGGAGAAGCATAACACTAAGGCCAGAAGGGACTGCACCTGTTGTCAGGTGTTATGTAGAGAACCACCTTTATAACCTCCCTTCGCCACAGAAATTTTTTTACTCAGGTCCAATGTTCAGATACGAAAGGCCCCAGGCAGGCCGTTTCAGACAGTTTTTTCAGATAGGTGTTGAGGCATTCGGGACATCTGACCCGAAGCTGGATGCTGAAATATTTTCAATGCTCAGACTTTTTCTTGAGAGACTTGGTCTAAGAGGGCTTAATTTTGAGGTGAATTCTATCGGCTGCAAGCATTGCAGGCCTGATTACAGAAATGCCCTCCTGAATTTCTTCTCAGGGAAAATTAATGGGTTGTGTCCTGATTGCAAAAGGAGATATGAATATAACCCACTCAGGATATTAGACTGTAAGGTGGATGCATGCATAAAGCTCAGGAAGGGCGCACCGAAGGTGATGGATTTTCTATGCAATGAATGCAGGGAACACTTTGATGCACTTCTTTCTTTACTAAAATTACTTAATGTCCCTTATGTTATAAACCCTGATATGGTCAGGGGACTTAATTATTATACGAGGACAACTTTTGAGGTTACAAGTGAGCAACTCGGCGCTCAGAATGCAGTGGCTGCGGGTGGCCGTTATGACAGGCTTGTTGAGGAGTTTGGAGGCCCTCCTACACCTGCGATTGGTTTTGCGATAGGGATGGAAAGGCTTGTAACCTTGCTCCGAACTCAGACCCTGAACCAGACAGTTCAGGGCGAGCTCCGAACTCCTGCACCGAAAATTTTTATTGCAACAATCGGAGCACCTGCAGAGAAAGAGGGCCTTGTTATTGCAAATAGACTCAGGGAGAAGGGGATATGGGTTGAACTCGGATATGCAGGTAATTCTTTAAAGAGTCAACTGAGAAGGGCAGACAGATTATCTGCAGGTTATGTCCTGATAATAGGTGACGATGAGATTAGCTCCGGGAAATTGAAATGGAAGCGGCTCTCAGATGGAAGCGAGGGCGAAATATCCATTTCCAAGGTTTTGGATTTTGTATTAAGAAAGATTTAGCCTACCACATCAAGCTCTCTGATGCGAATCCTGACACCTAAATCCTCAGCAATCTTTTTACATCTCTCGATGTCCACACCTTCAAGTGTAACAACCGTAACCTGCACTTCAGGTATAAATTTCTTGGCCTCTTTTGTGAAAGAGAGGATTTCTCTGAAGGCATTTTTGAAGATAGGCCTGCAGATTCTATTGTATGTCTCTTCATCATATGCATCAAGGCTTATCGAGATACTATCAACAATGCCTTTAAGCTCAGGAAGGATATTTCTCCCATTTATAAGATTTCCATGACCATTTGTATTTATCCTGACCTTCCCATTATTCTGTTTTATCCATCTTGCGAGATTCTTAACTGTGTCAAGCCTCAGGAGTGGCTCTCCATAACCACAGAATACAACCTCTCTGTATTGTGATGGGTCACCTACCGCATCTTTAAGCTCTTCCTCTCCTGGTTCGTATGAAAGCCTCAGGTTGTGGCCTTTAACATAGTCTGTGTGGAATCTCACACAAAAGGAACATCTATTTGTGCAACGATTTGTGATATTAAGATAAAGGTTACCTCTTATCTTATAGGCTATTTCACCTTCCTCAGGCAACTGACCTACTCTAAATAGTCGTTTTGCATTCAGGGTTGTAATCCTTGCTAAGTCTTCCACCGTTATGCCTCTGAGTTCTGCAATCGTCCTCGCTATATGTACAAGATAAGAAGGCTCATTCCTCTTCCCCCTGAATGGCTCTGGTGTTAGATATGGTGCATCTGTTTCGATAAGCAGATAATTATCAGGTATTGCCTTTGCAATCTCCCTCAGCCTCCTAACATTCTTGAATGTTACAGGTCCTGCTATGGATATATAAAACCCCATTGCCATAGCTCGCTCTGCCATATCCATATCACCAGAAAAGCAGTGTAAGACGCCTTTACTTATTCCAGACTCCCTGATGATTTCGAGGGTATCTTTTTTTGCCTCCCTGCTGTGTATGACTGCTGGAAGACCTGTCTCTTTTGAGAGGGCGAGGTGCCTTCTGAAGACATCCCTCTGTATTTCCCTCGGTGAATTCTCATAGTGATAGTCGAGGCCTGTCTCTCCAATGGCAACCACCTTCGGAATTAGTGACGAGTGACGAGTGACGAGTGACGAGTTTGGTTCAGAGTAGAAATCCTGCACTCTGTATCGTGTCGCCCAATCTTTTAGCTGGTTAAATATTTCCTCTGTGAAGTCCTTTGCATCATGTGGATGTATACCGACTGATGCACAAATGAAATCATACTTTTCAGAAAGCTCAAGACCACCAATATTGCCTTCTAAGTCAGAGCCTATTGTAATTATCGCCTCGATACCTGCATCCATTGCCCTCTTGATAACCTCTTCTCTATCTGAATCGAATTCAGACATTTCGAGATGGCAATGGGTATCTACTAAAGTGACGAGTGACGAGTGACGAGTGACGAGTTTTCCGGTATTATTTGTATTTAACTCATTACTCGTTACTGATAACTCGTTACTGTTGTTATGCACCGAATTTCTTGAGTCTACCTGCATTGGCAAGGGCTAATGGCATAAGATTGACTGTAGGGAAGATGCCCAGCTCTCCCTTTGTGCATTCCCTTTCGGTGAATGCCTTACAGGTGCCACCGAGCACATATGGAGACCTTAAAAGCAGAGGCACAGGATGCCAGCTATGGCTTTTAAGCAAAGAAGGTGTGGAATGGTCTCCTGTGATAGCAAGTACATCAGGGTTAAGACCGAGTATCTCGGGCAGGAGTTTATCGAACTCCTCGATCTTCGATGCCTTGCCTTTAAAGTTTCCATCCTCACCATAAGAGTCAATCTCCTTCACATGCAAGAAGAAAAAGTCATAGTCATTATAGTTCTTTTTGAGGAAATCAATCTCTTCTTTTACATCCCCTTTAATTGCAGGCGCATCCATTCCAATCAATCTCGCAAGGCCACGATACATGGGATATGTGGCAATACATAAAGACCTCAGTCCATAGGTTTCCTCAAAATGGGGGATATCAGGCACCTGTGAAAATCCTCTAAGAAGTATGAAGTTTGCCTTTGGGTCGTTTTTTATAGCCTCAGAGATGCTCGAGATTAATTTTTTAACAATCCTTGCAACTCGCTCTGCATGCGGTGTTTCAGGGGTGATATTGAGGGGCGGTTTTCCTTCTTTCTGTGTGTCGGTGTCTTTTATTGATGCAGAGCCTTGTGGTAGTGGCTCAGGGAACCTGAGGACAATAGCAAACCTGTGCTCCATCCCTGGCGCAAATATTATCTCAACATCATCAATCTTTCTTATTTTTTCCTGCAGTCTTTCTGTGATCTTTCTGTTTTCATCCGTAGGAATCCTTCCTGCACGCCTGTCCTTAATGATGCCATCTTCGATGGTCGCATAATTTGCCCTCATAGCAACATCTGTCTTCTTTAACTCTACTCCAAGACCGAGTGCCTCGAGTACCCCTCTCCCTATCTGCCATTGGATAGGGTCATAGCCAAATAGCGATAGGTGTCCTGGTCCACTTCCAGGGGTTACTCCCATGGCAACAGGGATGTGAAGCCCGCATGCAGATTGTATTGCGAGTGCATCGAGATTCGGTTTATTTGCAATATCAAGCTCTGTCTTTCCATTTACAGGGAGCCCTCCAAGCCCATCGAGGATGATAAGGAGTATCTTGGTGTTGTTTTTCTGGATTAAATCCTTAATCAATTTCTGCATGATAAAGAAAATATTACTTGAAATGGGTAAAGGTTTTCAAGCAGCACATAATTTATATTGAAAAATCATTTTTCTTATGATAAAGTTTTTTCACACACCCACTTTCACATTTTAGATTAGAACGGAGTTCTCTGTGGACAAAAGGGATTTATCAATAAAGGAGTTTCTCGAAGATAAGCTGAATCGCTATCTGAAAGAAATGACAAGGCTTGAAAGCTGTAATCTCTATGATACTGTGCTTTCAGAGGTCGAAAAGGCACTTATCGCAATAGTGCTTAAGGAGACCAAAGGCAACCAGCTCAGGGCAGCAAAGATCCTCGGGGTAAACAGAAACACTTTACGGGCGAAGATAAAAGAGTATAAAATTAAATAACGGCAAGGAAGGCTCAAATGATGTTCAGGTGTAAAAATATGAATGGCTGTATGATGTATAATTATCTGACGACCTCGGTTAGAATACTACAACTATATCCACTTGTAGAGGAATACTGTCAGAATATAGAGAAGTATAAAGAATGTGCAAGATATAAACTCCTAATGGAAGGTGAGGCTCCTTCTGATAACTTATTGCCGAATGGAAAATGCTAAAAGATTAAACGATGAAAACTACGGAGGGATATCATGATTTGTGAAAGGCTTAAAAAGTTTCTGGACGAGAAAGGGATAGCTTATACAGTAATAAGACATTCTGAGGCGTTTACAGCACAGGAGATTGCTGCAGCCATGCACGTACATGGAAAAGAGCTGGTCAAGGTTATAATTGTAAAAAGTGGTGATAGATATTATATGTGTGCACTGCCTGCAAGTTACAGGGCAGATATGGGGAAACTTAAGGATGTGCTGGATGTCAAAGATCTAAGGCTTGCCACTGAAGAAGAATTCAGCAATTTATTTCCTGATTGTGAGGTCGGGGCCATACCACCGTTTGGAAATCTCTATAAGATGGATACCCATATGGATAGGGTTATAACAGAAAATAAGGAGATTGTATTTCAGGCAGGAAATCATACGGAGGCGATAAAGATGAGATATAGTGATTACGCTGAGCTTGTCAGGCCCATAGTAGTTGACTTTGCTGTCAAGCTTCACTGAGTCCTTCTTCTCTGATTTTCTCAAGATATTCTTCCCATTCAAGGGGAAGCAGATGTTTTTTTCTGTTGTTACATTCTTTGCAGACAGGCACGACATTTCCTTTAGTTGATTTTCCTCCGCGGATTAGCGGGACGATATGATCCATGGTAAGTTCTTTTGGGTTGGTTTTCTTTTTGCAGAAATAACAGGTTCCTTCTGCACACTTCCTCTTCCACCACTGTGACTTCCTGAGCTCCCTTGCCCTTGCACGCTCCCTCTTTATTTCTTTAGCCTCTACCTCTTTTTACCTCCTCTTCCCTAAAGAACTTCCTGTACAGGACTTCCCACTCAGGACTTCCCTCGAATATCTTTCTTGAAAATGACTGTAATTTTTTTCTGGTGACCGAATCTATCTCTTCACCTATTTTCAGTTCAGATATAATTACACGTTTTATCTCTCGCCTTATTATGCCTTCCTCTTCAATCAGTTCAACAAGTTTTCTATCAACAAGCCCTTTGAGGAGTACATGAGTCAGATGAGTTACCTTGTCTTCGGACAGCATCATAGTATCAGACCCCTTTCTTTTACTAATTTCTGCTTTGTGAGTTCAAAGAGTTTTCTGTAGTCCATGCGGTTACGCTCTATCTCGGATTCGTGTTTCTTCAGCAGTGCCCTTATCTCTTCATTCAGCCTGTCCTCTACTGTGAGCTCGTCGAGGATGATTTCTTCTGTCTCGAATAAAAGTTTTTCCATCGGTACTTTCGGCCTGATTAGCTCTTTTGATACGATGCTAACTATTATCTTCTTTGAGAGGATCGGGACCCAACTTTTTGGGACCCTCATCCTACTTTTCCGCAAAGGAAAGCAGGGCTATATTCCGTGCTCTCTTTATGGCTTCATTCAAGTTTTTCTGATGCCTGGCGCATGTGCCAGTCATCCTGCGAGGAAATATCTTGCCTCTCTCAGTGAGATAATTTCTGAGAACCTTGAGGTCTTTGTAATCTATATATTCTGCTTTTTCAGAACAGAATCTGCAAAATTTTCTTCTCTGGAATTTTTTCTGCTGCAATGTGGTCTCACCTCTCTGAAAATTTTTACTTTTCATCTGTTAAAATGGTTCTAAATCAGTTGTCTCTTCAGGAGGGATACCGACTTCATCCCCCGTTTCGCGTGGTTCCTGGAGGCCTCCCTTCCTTGAAAGGAATCTTACAGACTGAGCGACTACCTCGAACTTGCTTCTCTGCTGTCCCTCAGATTCCCATCTCCTCTCCTGCAGCCTTCCTTCAACGAGGACAGAACTGCCTTTATTGAGATACTTGCTGCATGATTCTGCCTGCTTTCCGAAAATTACAATGTCTATGAATGTTGTCTCCTGTTTCAGGTCATCAGATTGTTTGTATCTGTAATTTACTGCAAGCCTGAAGGAAGCAACAGGTGTCCCCTGAGGTGTATATCTCAACTCAGGGTCCTTTGTCAGGTTACCTATGAGTATAATTTTGTTGTACATCTATCCCTCACTTTCCTGTACTGATAGTTGTTCAGTTTCACCCTGAACCGCTACTGGTTCAGGGTCAATCTTTTCGAGGGCTTGTGCTTGCTTCATACTGAGTTTTATGACCATGTACTTTATCACATGGTCAAAGACCTTGTAGAACTCCTCCAACCTTTTAATTGTTGAGGTGGGAGTCTTGTAGATTAAAAGCACATAGAATCCCTTTTTCTGTTTTTTAATCTCGTAGGCGAGTTTTTTCCTCCCCCAGTTGTCTATCTTAAGGACCTCTCCACCTGAGTTTGTGATAAGGTCCTTGATCTTTGCTATAGACGACTCGATTTCTTCATCAGTGAGTGATGCATTGAGTATAACAATGTTTTCGTAAATGTTCATTTAAACACCTTTTTATGAATTTTGTCCCAAAGTATCACGCCTTCAAGCCCCCTCCAAAATGAAAGAACAAGAAGTTGTTATTTATAACACAAAAGGAAGAATAAAATCAATCAGCTAAGAAGACCTTTTGTGTCTTTTTATGATAACTATCATTGGTGCGAGAGAGGGGAGTTGAACCCCTACGGAGTTACCCACTGGATCCTAAGTCCAGCGCGTCTACCAGTTCCGCCACTCTCGCAATTTACATCTAATATCCAATATGGAGACCGGTTTTGTATAA
>JBFLWW010000039.1:0-10705 GCA_040757475.1 Nitrospirota bacterium | reverse complement strand
TGCATCTGCTGTGCAGACATTTTTAAAACCTCCTTTTGTTTCCTTTTCCCTAATTTTAGCATAAATTGTTTTTATCATATTATCGTAGTTCACCCATGGGGTCACCTATGAAAAAGGCTGTCAAGCAAAAAATGCATATCTTCAATAAGGCCGTTCCTAAAGAGTCTCTTAAGAACACAGAAAGGGGACAGGCTACTTTTCTCTTACTTTTCCGCATCCTTCCTTGGCCTTCCTCACCAAATTTTTCAGATACCCTTCTCTGCCACTCAAAATCTCCAAACGGAGATTGACGATTTACACTCCGATGCAAGCTTTCTAATTCTTTCTCTGTAAATGGCTCATCTACATACCTGTCCCAATCCTCAGGCAATTCAATTGGAACCTCCTCAACTAAAAAGCCTGCACCTTTATTAATCCTCCATTTATGAGAAGACCATCTCCAATCCTTTGCTGAACGCGCTAATCCAGCCCTCACTGGGTTCCCTTCTATATACCTTAAAACCATTAATAAATGAACATCTTCTTGAATAATAAAACTTTTGAATCTCCCTTGCCACACATGTCCACTGGTTCCATAATGCCTATGATAGCGACGCACATGACTGGTCATCAACCATTGCATCCATTTGCTTAAATATTCTGACCGCTCGGGCATCAAAACTATATGGAAAACCTTTTGCCCTCCATTACCACGGTTAATTACATAATATATATATCCATCAGCAAGCCCACGTGCAATTCTCGGCATCTCTATTAACCTTTATTTTATTTTAAAAAGTAGCCTGTCCCCTTTTCCCTTTTCAATACACATAATTTTGTCTTTAAAGAGCCTTCAGGATAATATATTCCGGAATGTATTACCTCACTATTGCGACTACTTGTCTCCTGTCCAAAACTGCCATGTCTTTCAAGCACAACAATATCATTGTATTTGCTTGACAATTCTGCAGCAATTGCCAACCCAACTACTCCAGCACCGATAATTGTAATATTAACTTCTTCCATATACATCCTCAATCCTTACAATGTCATCCTCTTCTACATATTCTCCATTCTGAACCTCTATTATCTCAAGGGGCACTTTCCCGGGGTTTTCAAGCATGTGAAGGGTTGATTTCGGGACATATGCGCTTTCATTTTCGTGGATGAAGATTTCTTTATCTCCTATCTTTACCTTAGCTACACCCTTAACAACTACCCAGTGCTCGCTCCGGTGATGGTGCACCTGGAGGCTGAGCCTCTCCAGAGGATTCACAACTATCCTTTTAATCTTATATCTGTTCCCTTCTTCAAGTACTGTATAGCTTCCCCATGGCCTGTAGGTAGTGGTATGCTCTGATGCCAATTTTCTGTTTTCTTTGATTAACTCATTTACCACATCTTTTACCTTCTGTGCCTCTCCCCTCTTCGCAATCAGGATGGCATCATCTGTCTCAACTATTAATAGACCCTCAAGCCCTATGGTGGATATAAACCTCCTGCCTCCTATTATCAGGGTATCCTTTGTATCAATATTCAGGATGTCTCCAGCCTTAACATTGCCTTTCTCATCTTTTTCTAAGACCTCGTAAATAGAATCCCATGAGCCTATATCATCCCAGTATATATCCATAGGGAGTGTTACAACCCTGTTGGATTTTTCTGCCACAGCGTAGTCTATGGATATTTCTGGCATGTTAACAAAATTAGAAACGACCTCCTCAAAGTTTCCTCCAAGATTTCTGTATATCTCAGGGGCATATTTTTGTAGTTCCTCTAAGATTGTTCCAATTGTAAAGGCGAACATGCCAGAATTCCAGTAATAATTCCCGCCTTCAAGATAGCTCGCTGCTGTCTTACTATCAGGCTTTTCAGTAAACTTCTCTGCCTTATAGCAATCATATCTTTTATTTCTCACTTCTAACTTCTCACTTCTAACTTTTATATACCCATAACCTGTCTCTGGCCTCTTAGGTCTTATGCCAAAGGTAACAATATACCCTTCTTTTGCTATCTCACCTGCATTCCTTATATATTCTGTGAATCTCTCTACTGGCTTTATAATATGGTCTGATGGGGAGACAAAGATGACCTCATCGCTACTGCTTCCAAGTTTCTCCACACAGTATTTAACAGCGAGGCTAATGGCAGGGGCTGTATTCCTGCTTACAGGCTCAAGGATTATTAAAGGGTTGTCGTAAACCCCCTTGAGGTCAGCCTTGACATGGAAAAGATAATTGTCATTTGTCATTACAATAATGTCCTGAGGGGATAAGACATGCAACAGTCTCTCTACGGTCTGTTGCAGGAGCGAGCTATCTCCATTGAGTTTTAAAAACTGTTTTGGATAGTTTTTTCTCGAAAGCGGCCAGAGCCTTGTGCCAGAGCCACCTGCAAGGAGTATTGCCTTCACAGGCTACCGCCATTCATGTCCAATATGGGCATGTCTTTATTTGAGCATTGGGCTTAGACTTAGAGTAATACAACAAAAAAACTTAAGTTATATATTAATATTCTTATTATTCTGTGCGTCAAGTAAAAATTTCACATCTTACCGAGGAAACAGCTATCTATCTCAAGCTTGTAATAGATTGCATCAAGAAGGATCATGACCCTCTCAGGCCCTTTAACCTCCCTTTCAAAGATGCCGTAGAAGTCCTTAAAAGGTCCATCCTTTATAATAACCTTCTCCCCTTTTTCAAATCTCTGTGGTTTGATTACTATTAGATTGCCATTCTCCATCCTATCTCTTATTGTGTTAATAATCTCATCATGCACAACAATCGGATTGCCTTTCCCGACAATGTACCTCACACCTCTTGTGTAATTGATTAGATGGGAGTATTTATCTTTATCAAAGTTTGCAAATAGGTAACAAGGGAAAAGAGGCTCGATGACCTCAATGAGCCTATTACGCTGATATTTTCTATGTTTTAGTCTCGGGTTCAGGACTTCGAGCCTGATATCCTGCAGCCGGGAAGCAACAGAGTCTTCATGCCTGTGTTTTGTATATATAGCATACCAGCTCATTCTTCCTCCCTAAGTCTTGACTTAAAGTTTACCATGTGGTTTTGGGTTTGACAATAGAGGATGGGTAAAAGTATAATGGGGAAATTTTGGGAGGGAGTATTATGAGAAGGACATTATTTTTCCTATTGCTGTTATCCTTTCTTTTATTAGACGGAATAGAAGCCATAGATATCACCTTATCATCACAGCCTGCCGGGCAATTCCAGCAGTTTCAGCCCCCGGCCCCTGTTCAGATTGTGCCTGTGCAACCTGTTACTCCACCACAGCCTCCTGCACCTCCACCACAGCCTCCTGCACCTCCAGCAGAGAAGATAGAACCTTCACCCATGGAGCGTTATGTGAGGGGGCAGATGACAACTGATATCTCACTAAATATATCCCAGTTCGGTTATGACCTTTTCACTCAACCTCCCACAACCTTTGCACCTGTTGATGCTGCATCAATAGGGCCTGACTATGTTATAGGACCTGGTGATGAGATAAAGATAACACTATGGGGGATGATAGAGGGCAACTACCTTTTAGTTGTTGACCGGGATGGGAATATTGTAATTCCAAAGGTTGGAGTACTTACTGTTGTTGGAATGAACTTTGGCCAGTTAAAGAGTTTTATACAGAATGAGATATCAAAATATTATAAAGACTTTAATATAAATATCACACTCGGCAGCCTCAGGGGGATAAGGGTCTTTGTTGTTGGCAATGCCATGAGGCCTGGCAGTTATGTTGTCTCTAATCTTTCGACACTTGTAAATGCACTCTTTGCATCAGGCGGGCCGAGCAAGACAGGCAGTATGAGAGATATAGAGCTTAAAAGGGAAGGCAAGACCATTGTTACCTTTGACATGTATGATTTTATCCTCAAAGGAGATAAGACAAAGGATGCGCGGCTCCTGCCTGGCGATGTTATCTTTATACCGCCGATTGGTCAAGTCGCTGCAATAGCAGGTAGTGTCAAGGTGCCTGCTATTTATGAACTTAAAGGGAAGACGCAGGTTTCAGAGCTGATAGGGATGGCAGGAGGACTTCTGCCAACAGCCTTTTCTGGGAGGGTTCAGGTTGAGAGGATAGAAGAGAATGAAAGGCATATTGTTTTTGAGAATGACCTGAGTAAGGTATTAAAAGATCCGTTAAGGGATTTTGTGCTGAAGGATGGGGATATAGTTAAGGTCTATCCTGTTGGGGATGTTGGTGATGTATCCTCATATGAAATCAACAAAGAGATTTTCCTCTCTGAATTTATTCAGGATAAGGTAAGGCCGTGGGAGATTGTAAGGCTGACTGTTGAAAGATGCATAGAAAGGAGGGTCAGAACAATCCTTGGAACAGAGAGGATACCCTCAGAAAGGGAGAGAGAAGAAAAGATAGAAGAGAGGAGAGAAGAAATAATAGAAAGGAAGGAAGAGATAAAAGAAGAGGGATTAGAAAAATGTAAGACAATATTTGAATCAGATAGGATAAGACCTGGCAGGCTTGAGCTTCAGTATTTTCAATTAAGGAAGGGAGATATTGTCAGAATCATGAAGTTGAAGGAATATAAGTTTGTATCAGTTGATGGTGCGGTTATAAAGGGAGGGGATTATGGCCTGACAGAAGGTATGACTATCAAGGATATTGTATCACTTGCAGGTGGATTGGAGCCTTATGCAAATATAGAGAATGCAGAACTGACCCGTATTACCATTACACAGGCAGGCCCGAAGATTGAAAGGATGAATATCGCTCTGAAGAAGGCACTGGAAGGTGACCCTCATGAGAATCTTATTCTTAAGCCCATGGATTTTCTGTTAGTAAAAAATATACCTGAATGGGAGCTTAATAAAAGGGTGATAGTAAAGGGAGAGGTCAGGTTCCCTGGGACATATGTGATTAAAAAAGGTGAAAGGCTTTCTGACCTTATAGAAAGGGCTGGTGGATACACAGACAGGGCATATTTAAGAGGTGCAGTCTTTACGAGGGAAGGGGTAAGAGAATTACAGCAGAGACAGCTCGATGAGATGATAAAGAGGCTTGAGAAGGAGTTGTTGGGAAGAGGTACAGCAGAAATCTCGGCTGCCTTATCCCCTGAGGAGGCAAAGATTAAGGAATATGAAATTAAACAAAAAAGAGACTTTGTAGCCGCTCTGAAAGGCGTGAAGGCAAAGGGCAGGATGGCTATAAAGATAGATGAGCCTGAGTTTCTGAAAAAGACACCTTATGACGTAGAACTTGAGGAAGGGGATAGCCTCTTTGTTCCTTCAAATCCTCAGAGTATTCAGGTCATAGGCTCTGTATATAACCAGACAGCCTTTGTCTACGATAAAGACAAGGGTTATTCCAGATATATTGATTTAGCCGGTGGATATACAGAGAATGCTGATAAAAAGAGGGTTTATATACTTAAGGCTGATGGGACCGCTGTGAGACCCGGGGGTGGTTTTCTCGGTATATCCTGGAGCAAGGATTCCAATAGGTGGGAATTTGGAGGTCAGGAATTGGAGCCAGGGGATACTATAGTAGTTCCTGAAAAACTTGAAAGGATTGCCTGGGTACGTGAGATTAGGGATTTAACACAGATACTCTATCAGATGGCGGTAACAGCAGGAGTGTTGGTTGTTATGTTTTAAGTGTGCAATTCTTATTGTCAGTACTTTAATGATTGTCCCATGTGCTATGGCTTCCCCATATCTGCCCGTGGGGGATGAAGCCTATGATATCCTGCACCACCTCGAGGCAGAAGGGGTCATACAAAGCGGATTACTAACAACAAAGCCCCTTAGCCATAAGGAAATAGCAAGGCTTGTGTTTGAGGCAGAGAGGAATTCTGTCGATAAAAGTTTATTTATTCAAAAACTGGTTAAGACATTAAAAGAAAGATTTGAGGATGAGATTGGTGATGCTAAATATATAAAACCCATTGATCTCTTCTATGGTAGGTATATATATGCTGATTCAGAGATTCAGGCATTATACTACAACAATGATGGAGACCATTATGAAAAAGGTTCCAATCTTAGGTCAGGCTTTTCTTCAAGGGCAGAGCTTGAAGGGCTTTCATTTTATCTCAATCCAGAATTCAGATACTCAGAAAGTGACAGGGATTTAATAGCCAGAAAAATATATGGCGTCCTAAATTTTTCAGGATTGGAACTCACCATAGGCAGGGACCCTCAATGGTGGGGTCCTGGTTATCACGGAGCTATATTACTTACTAATAACCCTGAACCAATGACCATGCTGAGGCTTACGAATCCACATCCTGTTCTTCTTCCCTGGGTATTTAGATATCTCGGTCTGTTGAGATTTACTATCTTTGCTACAAGGCTTGAAAAAGAAAGGGACGTCCCGGAGCCATATTTATGGGGAATACGCTTTAATTTTAAACCGCATCCATACCTTGAGGCAGGGTTACAAAGAACCAACCTGTTGGGAGGAAAGGGACGATCAGAAGGACTGACAACGTGGTGGAGGAGTTTTACAGGAAGAGGCGAAAATGAGCCAGGTGTTGAAGCAGGAGATCAAAGGGCAGGATTTGACTTAAAACTAACACTGCCCTTTCAATGGCAGCCATTACAGTTATACACAGAGGCTGCGGGAGAAGACGAGGCTGGAGGATTACCATATAAGTGGGCTTACCTCATGGGTATATATTTGCCAAGGATACTTAACTTTGAGGGGGTTAGTTTTCGAGCTGAATATGCAACAACCCATGTAAGTGGTTCCCCAAATGTCTGGTATACTCATCACATATATAAATCAGGCTATACCTACAAAGGCAGGATTATAGGACATCATATGGACACCGATTCAAGGGATATTTTTATGGAGATTTCATATTTTATCCCTGAAAAAGATGGAAGAATATCTATTTCTTATGACAGGGAGGAGCATAACCTTTCGGGAGCGATTAGAGAGAAGAAAGACGAGGCCAATTTGAAGGTAGATATTAAATTGACTAAGGATGTCGAGGCAATGATATCATATGGATATGGAAGGATTAAAAATCTTGGGAATATCCCTGCTGAGGATAGAAAAATAAATATAATCAGTGGTATGATAAGTTACAGCCTTTAGTCACAAAAATTGTCATTGCGAGCGAAGCGTGGCAGTCTCATATATATTTAATAGAGGGAGAAGCCATTGGAAGAAAGACAGATACAAACACCAGACGACGAAATTAACCTTCTCGACTATCTTATCGTCCTCTTAAAGCGTAAAAGGCTAATAATCGGCATAACTCTTGGGGCTGCTATAATCACCGCCATCATAAGCCTTATCATGCCGCCGATATATAGAGCACAGACAAAGATACTCCCACCACAGCAGAGCAGTTCAAGTATGGCTCAGTTTATGAGTCAGTTTGGTGGCGCTGTAGGTTCGGGCACGGGCAGTGTCCTCGGCGTCCCCATCCCCATCCCCGTCATAAAGACCCCGAATGACCTCTATATCGGGTTATTAAAAAGCAGACCTGTCCTTGATAACATTATTGACAGGTTCAACCTGATGGGGCTTTATAAGACTGAAAGCCGTGAGGATGCAAGGCGGAGTATTGCCAATGCACTGAAGCCTAAGGACGACAAAAAAAGCGGCATAATAACCATTTGGGTTGAGGACAAAGACCCAAAGAGGGCTGCTGATATGGCAAATGCATTTGTTGAAGAGCTAAAGAATCTGAATAAAGGACTTGCTGTCACAGAAGCAAGCCAGAGAAGGCTTTTCTTTGAGGAGCAGTTAAAGGATGTAAAAGAATCCCTCATAAAAGCAGAGGAGTCTCTAAAAGGGTTTCAAGAGAGGACAGGTGCTATCAAGATAGATGAGCAGGCAAGGGCAGTAATAGTGGGCATCGCAAACCTAAGGGCACAGATTGTTGCAAGAGAGGTAGGGCTGAAGGTAATGCGAACATATGCAACGCCCCATAACCCTGACCTCCAGAGGGCAGAAGAGGAGCTAAGAGGTTTAAAGATAGAGCTAAGCAAACTTGAGGCAAAGGGTGGTGGCCGAAATCCAGACCCCCTCATGCCAACAGGTAGAATACCAGGAGTGGGAACAGAGTATGTAAGAAAGCTCAGGGATTTTAAATACAGCGAAGCCCTTTATGAGATTTTATTAAAGCAGTTTGAGGCTGCAAAACTCGATGAGGCCAAGGATGCTGCAATAATCCAGGTAATAGAGAAGGCAATACCGCCAGAAAAAAGAGCAAAACCAAAAAGAAGGCAAATGGTAATGATTGCAATGGTTACAGGGTTCTTTATTTCAGTATCTGCAGTATTTTTTATGGAATATATAGAGAAGTCATCGAAGGGCCCTAACAATAAAGAGAGATTTGAAACACTCAGGAGATATGCTAATTTCCGTTTCAAGAGATAGATTGTGTGACAGGTTAAAGATATAAAAAAAGATGGTGGCGGGGAGAGGATTTGAACCTCTGACCTTCGGGTTATGAGCCCGATTTAAGGGATCTAAGTAAGTTTTTGGAAATACATAAAAATAAGTATAAATCCTCTTTTTATAATGATTTTTTCATTGTTTCTGATTTAGTTTCTGTAAGGTGATTTTATACCATTTTAGCTATCTCATGGACACTATTTGGACACCAGATTTTCGGTAAAGAACACTTTTATTTTAAAACGGTGCTCTGGGCTCTTGCCTTCAGCATGGTCTTCTGTAGAGACCCGGATCCAGACACCGACTGGTTTTGGTTTATCCATTCTTAAACCCTCTCAGAAATTATTTTAGATTACAAAACTTTTAGATCTTTTTAGAAGAGAGAAAAAAATTCCCTTTCAAAGAAAGATTTCCCCTCTTTTTTGATTTCTCTTTCCCTCCTATCCTGAAATCAGTTCTTTTTAAAGAAAGGAGGAAAAAATGGGAATTACAATCCACTATAAGGGAAAGGCAAAGAGCCTTGAGGCCATTGATAAGCTGATTGAGGAACTGAAAGAGGTTGCTACCACTCTCGAATGGAGTTATGGAATTGTAGATGAAGAGGTCAAAGGAGAATTCTATCCTTCTTGGGGATATAGTTTCGGATATATTCCCAAAAAGGAGCAAATGGAAGAGGAAGGTATAGAGTTCTTCCCAAAGATGGTCTCAAAAGATTGCACTGGCTATTTCAAGATCTGGGAGACAAAATATGCAGAGGAAGTAAGGAGAGCTTTTAGAAAGGGTAAAAGACCAAGGTTCTTTATTGACACCAGAAAGAAAGGTATCTGGCTTGATGTTCAACCCAAGTGTGAGACTCTGGAATTTACCTTTGACCTCAAGACACTGGAACTGGCAGATTATGAAAAGTATGACCACAGCCCAGGAGTCATTTATGGCTATAATGGCTTTTCCTGCAAGACCCAGTTTGCTGGCCTTTCAGCTCATATCCTTGTTTGTAAAGTCATCAAGCTGACTGAGAAATACATTGACTTCTCAAAGATCGATGATGAAGGAGAATATTATTACAGTCAGGATATTGAGAAAGCTAAAAAGGCTTTTGGAGAAAGTACTGCCATGATTGAAAGCTTTGGGAGTATTCTAAAGGAGATAGGCAAGAGACTTGGCCTGAGAGTGGTAACAGGAGATGAGATGTAAAGCTTAAAAGCCTCACAGGAATGTGGGGCTTTTACCATAGAAGTTGGGATAACTTTTCTATTGTTTGTAATACCAAAAAGATATGAGGTAAAATAGACAAACTTAAAAATAATAAAATCTAAGGGGGCAGATTGCCATGGTTCTCCAAACGAAAATGTGGTTATTAGTAGTATTAATGTTCGGGATTCTTTACGGAGTAATTACCGGGGTCGGCAGCTACATGGGGATAGGAAATGCTACCAACTACATTATTTTAGCCTTTTTGTTCATGGGTTTTCAGTATCTGATCGGGCCTTCAATGGTTACAATAATGATGAGAGTGAAATGGGTTTCTGAAGAAGAGGAGCCAGAGCTTCATCGCCAGGTAGCCGAGTTAGCTCAAAAGGCAGGGATTCCTAAACCTAAGATAGGTATTTCTCAACTTTCTATTCCCAATGCATTTGCTTTTGGCAGAACTCAAAGAGACGGCCGAGTTTGTATTACCCAAGGTATTCGACGGTTGCTAAGCAAAGATGAGATATCTGCAGTGATTGGTCATGAAATTGCCCATCTAAAGCATCGAGATATGATGATCATCACCCTGCTTTCGGTTATTCCTCTCATTTGCTACTGGATTGCCTGGAGCTTTATCTGGGGAGGAATGTTTGGGAGAAGAAGAGAAGGTGGAGGTTATGGAGCCTTAATCGGTCTGGGAGCGATGCTAGCTTATTTCATCACCAATTTGCTGGTTTTGGCTGGCTCTCGAATCAGAGAATATTCGGCTGATGAGAGGAGTGTAAAATTAGGAAATCGCCCTCACCATTTAGCTTCGGCTCTTTATAAACTGGTCTATGGTTCAGCTCAGTGTCGGAAAACTGCCTGGGGAGAGGAAGAACTGCATCGAGTAGAGGGACTAAGGGCTTTCTTTTTGAATGATGTTGGTAGGGCCCATAATGAAATCGCTGAACTAAGAGTGATTGATAGAGATCTCTCTGGGACAATCGATCAAGGTGAGCTCTTGGCTCTAAGATCAAATGTGGAGTGAACCCCATCGGTTAGACACAAAGGACCTCTGAGGTTAGTAAGGTCTGACGATTACTGTTTATACTTCTTGCCACCAATTCTTCATATTCATTCGGTGGACAATATCCCAGTGCTG
>JBFLWW010000038.1:0-11658 GCA_040757475.1 Nitrospirota bacterium | reverse complement strand
CAACTCTTGTCTTTCTGGCCTTCCTTGTAGTTACCATCTGGGCAAGGAGAACTGTCTACAATTATCTTGATAGTTTTTTCGCTAAGATTAAGTGGGAAGGAAGTCAGATATTCCTTGAGAGAACCCGCACACCATTTTTTCAATGGTGTCTCATATTAGGTGCCTATACAGCTATTCAGGTTTCAATATTATCTCCAAATGGTAAAGCCTTAGCCGGAAGAATCCTGGGGAGCATTTTTGTTATTTCTTTAACCTGGACGGTTATTAGTCTTGCTGAAAAATTACTTCAACTATATCTAAACAGACTAAAAGCACTGCCCCTGCTTCCAACAACTTTGGTAATCAATGTGGTAAGGATTACCTTTGTTGTTGTAGGTGTGTTGATATTGCTTGACATCTGGGGAGCACCAACCACTCCGTTAGTTCTGCTGCTGACTATAGGATTATTGGTAGTTATCCTGGCATCCCGTGATGAGATAATTAATATTTTCTCGGGATTTGAATTAGCTCGTGGTAAATTAATCAAGATAGGCGATTATGTCAAATTTGAATCAGGTGAGGAAGGCTATGTTTCTGATATAACATGGAGGAATATTCAGATTAAAGCCCCTGATGACAGAATGATTCTTGTGCCTAATAGTAAGTTTACAAAAACAACAGTTACCACATATAGAAAACCACTTAAAAAAGCAATACAACCATTTCGTTTTTATACACGACTCTATACAAAAGAGTTGACAGGGCTTAAGGCAAAAAATCTATCAGAGCTTGCTCAAATATTGAAAGATGTCCCTGACTCGGTAATTTACTACCACACTCATCATTTCATAGAAGAATATCAGTATCTTACCCCTCAGCCAGCCAATGATTTTGCATTATGGGTTGGTGATGCTCTCGGTGATGAAATTTTAGCAGAGAAGCTATCCAATATAGATACCTTTGAATTCTCCACAATCGGCGAGTTAAGAGAAAGAATTATAGCTGTCATCAATGAAGAACTATCGACAAGGCAGGATGGACGAACAGCCCCTGAAGGAAGGGAATTCCATTTTATTAAATCAGTAAGTGTAATTTTGCCTACCCCCTATGTTGCCCATGATTTGAGAGAATTTGTGGAGGTTCTACGGAAGGTGAGTATTGATTCTCTTTATTTTCATATCTTTGAGTCGAGATTAAGACTTCATAAAGGGGTTAATGACTTTTCTATCTGGCTCCAGGACTGTCTGGATGAAAAAGAGTTGGCTGATAAAATTGCTGTGTTAGACCCTTACAACTATACACTGGAAGGCTTGAGGTCTGCAATAATTCAGCTTATTGAGGAACGCATTAAATAGGAGGACTTATTTGGAAAACACCACTATAAAAGAGGCTCGGTCCGAAAGGGCAGAGGGCGGGATTCACCATCCAAGGGCTAAAATACAGGATTATGCACCTATCGTAGGTAGAAGCACCATTGAAGAACTCATGGCGATCGCCGAGAGGTTATCAGGAAAGGTTATACAAAACATAAACTCAACATTTACAGGTGGAGGCGTGGCTGAAATTCTGAGGCGCATGGTGCCTTTATTGAACCAGCTTGGTGTTGATGCCCGATGGACAACTATTAAGGGAAGCGACGAGTTTTTTGGTGTAACAAAAAAATTTCACAATGCGCTTCACGGAAGGAAAGAAGATATTTCATCTGAGGATTTCTCTCTATTTCTAGAAGTGAATAAGAGGAATATTGAGGAGTTAAAGTTTCAGGGAGATATTATCTTTATCCATGACCCTCAGCCCGTAGCTCTAATTGCAAAGAAAAAGGAGCTTGGAGGAAGGTGGATATGGCGATGCCATATTGATGTTTCTAATCCTGATAAGAGAGTTTGGGAATTTTTGCGGAATTTTGTTATAGAATATGACGCCACTGTCTTCTCCGCCCCCAACTTCACACAGCAGTTGTCTATCCGCCAATTTCTGATTTCTCCTTCTATAGACCCATTAAGTGACAAAAACAAAGAACTCCCACCAGAGATTATTGATTCAGTGTTGAGTAAGTATGGTTTGGATAAAGACAAGCCTATTATTGCTCAGATTTCCCGCTTTGATTATTTGAAAGACCCTATTGGTGTGATACAGGCATTTGAGATGGCAAGAAAGAGTATAGACTGCCAACTTGTTCTGGCAGGAGGCACAGCAACCGATGACCCTGAGTCTGAAAAAGTGTTGGAAGAGGTAAGGGAACGGGCAGCCGGTAAGCCCGATATACACATTTTGCTCATCCCTCCGGAAAGCGATATAGAGATCAATGCCTTACAGCGAGCAGCTACCATAATCCTGCAAAAATCAATAAAAGAGGGTTTTGGACTTACTGTAACCGAAACCCTGTGGAAAGGAAAACCTGTAGTGGCTTCTGCTGTAGGAGGGATACAGCTACAGATTAAGAATAAATTTACCGGCCTTCTCTGCCACAGCATTGAAGGCGCTGCATATGCTATAAAGCGACTCCTGAGTAACCCGGAGTATGCTACATGGCTTGGTAAAAATGCACGAGAACATGTAAGGCAGAACTTCTTAATAACCCGTCATCTCAAAGACTATCTGCTTCTTTTTATTTCATTATATTATCCCTCGGATGTGATTTACTTATGATAAAATGAGGCGGTGGTTATAGTTTGAAGACAATTGGATTGAAATGCAATGAAAACAGACGAAGGAATGTAATAGGATTTTAACATGAAGATAACGATAAGGCTTTTAGTTTCACTTCTTTTCGTAATAGGTGCTGTGGCTGTTGTTTTTTCATTCTATCAGGTTAGAGCTGAAAAAATCCGCTTAACTTCAGAGCTTGAACGAAGGGCAATTATTCTGGCAGAGAGTTTACAGGAGTCGGTTGTCCCATTAATGCAGGCCAACTCGCTGTCCAGATTAAACCGTCTCGTTGAGAGATTCGGCAACCGTGAGAGACTCATAGGAGTTGCCGTGTTTGATAAACAGGGTAATACAATAGTATCAACCCCTGAACTTAAACCAAAAATCCCACAGCCGTTTCCGCAAGCAATAAGCTCTATTATGGAAGACAGACCTATAGACGGCTTTATGGACATAGATGTTAAAAAGACATATATCTATGCCCTTCCCCTTTCAGCAGAAGAGAAACCCATAGCTATTCTGGCTACTTTCCATGACGCTTCATATATTAATATCAGGCTTCTTGAAATATGGAAACATAACCTTCTCCGCTTCTTAATACTTTCGATACTTATCGCCATAATCACACTTCTTATAGTAAGGTGGAGTATTACAGGGCCGATAGCCAAGTTTGCAGAATGGATGAGAGAACTGCAAATAGGGAAAAACAAAATCAGTCAACAGGTTACACCTATTAGAGGTGATGTGTTAGCCCCGCTGATTTCAGAGGTGACTCAACTGGCAAAAAGCCTTGCAATAGCACGGGCACGGGCAGAGGAAGAGGCAAGGCTGCGTGTTCAGGCAGAATCCCTATGGACAGCTAATCGCCTCAAAGAGTATATGCGCGCTGAACTTGGAGATAAAAAATTATTTCTGATTTCAAACAGAGAACCTTACATGCATGTGAAAGATGGACGCAATATTAAGTGTATTGTTCCTGCAGGTGGACTTATTACTGCACTCGACCCTGTGATGAGGATATGCGATGGCATCTGGATTGCCCATGGAGGCGGAGATGGGGATCGTGAGCTGGTCGATAACAATGATAAAGTACGTGTTCCACCTGAGGAGCCTGCTTATACACTCAAGAGGATATGGCTTACTAAGGAAGAAGAAAATAGTTACTATTACGGTTTTTCAAATGAGGGGCTCTGGCCACTCTGCCACATCACTCACACCCGCCCAACATTTCGCTTAGAAGACTGGATTCATTATCAAAAGGCAAATGAAAAATTTGCCAAGGCAGTGTTAAAAGAGATTGCTGATGAAGAATCACCTTTGGTTTTGATTCAGGACTACCACCTTGCATTGCTTCCGCTTCTGGTTAAAGAAAAGCGTCCTGATGCGAGGGTTGCACTTTTCTGGCATATCCCATGGCCTAATCCTGAGGTTTATGGCATCTGTCCATGGCATCAGGAGATTCTTATGGGTATGTTGGGGGCTGATATTATTGGCTTTCACATACAATTTCACTGCAATAATTTTTTAGATACCGTTGATAGGTTTCTGGAATCTAAGATTGACTGGGAACAATTTTCTGTTAATCGTGGTGGGAATACAACATTAGTAAAACCTTTCCCTATAAGTGTTAGTTTTGATAGTGTTTCGGATAGTGCGACCGCCATTCAAGAAAAGGCACTGTTGAGAGAAACTATACTTAAAGAAATAGATGTTTCTGCAAAATATTTAGGTGTTGGGGTTGACCGTATTGACTATACAAAAGGTATTCCTGAACGTTTCAGAGCAATTGAGCGGTTTTTAGAAAAATATCCTGAATTTGTTGGTAAGTTCACATTTATAGAACTTGGAGCACCCAGCCGCACACATATTAAGCGATACTGGGACCTGATGACAGAAGTAGAAGAAATGGTGGACAAAATAAACTGGCGTTTTCAGACCAAAGGGTGGAAACCCATTGTATTTCTTAAGAGACATCACAGTCATGAAGAAATTAATCCTTTTTATAGGATAGCTGACCTCTGTATGGTTACATCTCTACATGATGGAATGAACTTAGTTGCTAAAGAATTTGTCACATCTCGTGTAGATGAGGATGGCGTATTGATTCTCAGCCAATTTACAGGTGCATCCCGTGAACTCAAAGACGCAGTTATTGTAAATCCTTACGATATAGAAGGGATGGCAGATGCCATACATCTGGCACTTACTATGGAACCGAATGAAAGATCTGAGCGGATGAAGAGGATGCGTACCATAGTTAGAGAACATAATATCTATCTCTGGGCAGGAAACCTGATTACTACACTGGCGCGCTTGTGACCTCCGGGAATTTCTAACGAGAAAAATGCATAAAGTTCGTTACGTTTTTGAAAGGGATAATAGCAGAAACATTTTCTCCAGAATAGAATCAAGTCGTAAGATTGCATTGTTTCTGGATTATGACGGCACATTAGTTCCTATTCAGGAAGATCCCGGACAATGTTTTCTTTCAGATAAAATGAAAAAGCAATTACGATTACTGGCAAAAAACGAGAATCGTTATCTGACTATTTTAAGCGGAAGGTCATTGGCAGATATAAAGAAGATGGTTGGGATAAGAAAAATTTATTATGGAGGAAATCATGGATTGGATATCTCTGGTCCTGATATAAGATATACGCATCCAAAAGCACTGCTGGTAAAACCAATTATTAATCATGTAAAGGATAAACTCAAAAAAGAAATTGAAAACATTAAAGGGGCATGGCTTGAAGATAAGAGATTTACTTTAAGTCTTCATTTCCGCACTGTGAAGAAAGAAAATATTCAGGCTGTTAAAAAGGTCTTTTATAAAACTGTGGCTGAATTTTTAAATGAAGAATTATTAGTTATAATAAAAGGGAAAAAGGTCTTAGAATTGATACCCAATGCATTATGGGACAAGGGTAGAGCTGTTTGCTTAATTTTACAAAAATTAAAAAAAGATTGTTTGCCAGTATACATAGGTGATGACCAAACAGATGAAACAGCTTTTAAAGCACTTCATAAGAAAGGTATTACTATACGAGTCGGAAAATCAAAAAAGACTTTTGCGGATTATTATCTGAAAGGTCACTGGGAAGTTTCAAGATTGTTACAACAATTCAGTGATTTTTAGTAAAAAAGAATACAACTTGCGCAGAACTTCAATCTTGCGGTGTTGTCATTCCCGCGAAAGCAGGAATCCAGAGGCAGTTTAAGACACTGGATTCCGTGTCGAGCACAGAATGACAAGTATTGCAGTTATTGGTTTGACCTATCGTGCAGAGAAGAGGATGTTATTTTTAGCCTGGGATTCGGCTTGGGATAGTTCTGGTATATGTAATCAATTTTATGCTATTTTTTAGATAGTATTTAATACAGAGGTGTAATTATGAAAGAAAAGTCCAAGGTTCAAGGCTTTGCCTTGAGGCTCAACCCAAAGGGTTCAAAGTTATTAAAACCGTTCACTGTCTGCTTACTACTTACTGCTTATTGCTTACTACTTACTACCGATGCCTTTGGGGCTGAGAAACTTGAGCTTACCCTTAAAGAGGCGATTGATATTGCACTGAAAGAGAATCTCTCTTTGATTGAAGAAAGGCTAACACCTCAGATCTCAGAGGCAGAGATAAAAGTGGAGGAGGGCGAGTTTGATCCTAAGCTTAAACTTCAGGTAAGCGAGTCATATCAGAAAAGTGCAACTCCATATATATATTATTTAAGAGAAGGTAGAGAAGAACGCACATTTATGTCTGAAGCAGGCATCGAAGGGAAGATTAATACAGGTGCAACCTATGAACTTAAATGGACTAATGAACGTTTCAAAGGTACTTCAACTTTTCTGTCCCTTAATCCTTATTACACATCTGATCTCACATTGACAGCAACACAGCCACTTTTAAAGGGGCTTGGGAAGGATATACAGGAAAGCAATCTGGATGTGGCAAGGAATAACCTTGAGATATCGAAACTCAGGTTGGATGATAGGGCCAGCCAGATTATCGCTGACACGACTAAGGCTTACTGGGATCTCATTTCTGCGAGGGATGAGCTTGAGGTTGCAGAGCTTTCTCTAAGGCTTGCTAAGACTCTTCTTGATGAGGCAAAGGCAAGGATTGAGGCAGGTGTACTCGCACCTGTTGAGATATATAAGGCTGAAGCAGAGGTTGCATTAAGAGAAGAGGCATTACTCAGGTCCAGAAAACTTATATCCGATGCTGAAGATAGGCTCAGGGTTACAATGAACCTGAGAGAATGGCATAAGGAGATAGTGCCTGTTGAAAGGCCGCCTGAGCCATCAGAACTGCCATTGGTTGAATCTGCTCTGAATACAGCCATATCTAATAGAAAAGACCTTCGCCAGGCGCGCATAGAGAAAAGGAATAAAGAAATACTTCGTAAATTCTATGGAAACCACCAATTGCCTGACCTGAGTATCGTCGGCTCTACAGGCTTGAATGGACTGAATGGCAATTACAGTGATACACTGGATAAACTTGGTTCTGGAGATTACTATTCATGGGAGGTAGGAGTCTCTTTAACCATTCCTATTGGAAACAGAACTGCAAAGGGAAATATGCTTAAGGCAAAATACGATGAAGAGAAGGCGGATATAAGTCTTAAGGCCCTCGAACAGAAGATAACAGCCGAGGTCAGGGAGGCATGGAGGTTACTTCATCTTACATCAGAATCAATCACAGCAACAAAGAAGACAAGGATTGCATCAGAAAAGAGGCTTGAGGCAGAGGAAGGCAGGTTCAGGGTTGGCATGGCCACAATGAATGATGTGCTAAAATTCCAGGAGGAATATGCAAGGTCAGTATCATCAGAAAAGAAAGCAAGGACCGATTATGCAAAGGCAATAGTTGAATTTGAACGTGCGAAAGGAACATTAGGACAATCAACACCAGCTGTCATTCCGAGCGAAGCCCTGAACCATCTGGTTCAGGGCGAAGCGAGGAATCTCCTTTCGAATGATGAGATTGCTTCGTCGCTTCGCTCCTCGCAATGACAGAAAAGAAATCCTTAAGGAGAGTACTCCAGTGATAAAAAGGATATTAATAGCCATCGGGATTGTTTTGGGGGTTATTGCAGTTTTCTTTTTCATGTTGAGGGATTCGGGACAGATTAAGTTCAAGACAGTTAAAGTCACAAAAGGTAACCTTATCCCCTCTGTATCTGCGACAGGAAGGGTAAGCCCCACTGTTTCTGTTAGTGTGGGGACACAGATATCAGGGACTATAAAAAAGATTTATGTAGATTACAATGAAAGGGTAAAAAGAAATCAGTTGCTTATAGAACTCGACCAGGAGATTTACAGAGGCCGGGTTATCGAGGCAGAGGCAAATGTGGCGTCAGCAAAGGCACAGGTTGAGAAGGTAAAGGCAGAAATGTTGAATCAGGATGCAGAGTTTAATCGTATCAAGGAACTCTTTGAAAAGGGCTATATCTCAAAAAATGAGTATGATAGTGCAAGATATAGATTTGAATCAAATAAGGCAGCATTTGATTCTGCCATTGCTAATCTGAAAAATGCAGAAGCAAATTTGGACATATCAAAAGAGAACCTGTCCAAGACAGTCATCAGATCACCTATGGACGGCATAGTTCTTACAAAGGATGTTGAGGAAGGACAGACTGTTGCAGCAAGTCTCCAGGCACCTACCTTACTCACCGTTGGAGACCTGAGCGAGATGGAGATACATACTGCAGTGGACGAAGCAGATATAGGTAATGTAAAGGGAGGTCAGAAGGTTATTTTTTATGTTGATTCATATCCTAACAGGGAATTTGAGGGTAGGGTCTACAAAGTTTACTACTCACCTAAAATAGAGCAGAATGTTGTTACTTATGATACCCTGATAAGGGTCAAGAACACAGAGATGCTTCTCAGACCAGGGATGACCGCCAATGTAAAGATTATTCTTGATGAGAAGAAGGATGTCCTGCTTATTCCTAATAGGGCATTACGTGTTAGATTTCCTGATGAATTACCAGAGAAAACACAGAAAGGTCAGTCAGTATGGGTCATAGAGAATGGGAAACATGCAAAAAGAATGATAAAGATAGGCATGAGTGATGCAGAGAATACTGAAGTCCTCGAAGGTCTTAAAGAGGGAGATATAGTAATTATAGAATCGCCTGAGAAGAAGGAGAAGAAACGCATAGGAGGCTTCCATTGATACCATCTTTTGAGATGGCATTCCTTTCACTTAAAAGTAACAAGACGAGGGCAGCATTAACAATCCTCGGTGTGGTGATAGGGGTTGCAGCAGTCCTTTCTATGATAGCAATCGCCGAAGGTACTAACAGGCGTATGAAAAAAGAGATTGAGAGCTTGGGATCCAATCTTCTTTTAGTCCTACCCGGTGCAGCAACAAGTGGTGGTGCAAGGATGGGCTCAGGAGGAGTGACTACCCTAATATACGATGATGTGCTTGCTACAGAAAAACTTGATACAGTACAGGGTGCAATCCCTGTTGTAAGAAGGGTAGTGCAGGCAGTATATGGTAATCTGAACTGGGCTACATCTGTAATCGGAACAACCCCTGCTTATGAGACAGTAAGGGAATGGCCTGTAAAGGATGGGAGATATTTCACACAGCAGGAGATGGAATCACAGACAAAGGTATGTGTAATTGGCAAGACAGTTGTTGAGAATCTCTTTATTGGTGAGGACCCTATCGGGAAGACGATAAGGCTGAACAGGCTTCCTTTTACAGTCGCCGGTGTGCTCGAGGAGAAAGGCTCATCACCACAGGGCCAGGACCAGGATGATGTGATTCTGGTCCCGTTATATACAGCCCAGAGGAAGATAATCGGTATAACCTATATCACAGCCATGCTTGTGAAGGCAAGAGAAGGCAGGCTCAATGATGCACAGCGGGATGTAGAAATACTTTTGCGGCAGAGACACAGGATACCTGAAAGGGAAGAGAATGATTTTACAGTACGAAATCTTTCAGAGATACTTGGTATGATGAAGGCGACTTCAGACATAATGGGCCTGATGCTCGGGGCAGTTGCCTCTGTATCACTTATTGTTGGTGGTATAGGCATAATGAATATCATGCTTGTATCTGTTACTGAGAGGACACGGGAAATAGGGCTCAGGAGGGCACTCGGTGCAAAGAGGAGGGATATAAAAAGGCAATTCCTTATAGAGGCCCTTGTATTATGCGGGTTCGGAGGAATGGTTGGTGTTCTTTTTGGACTTATCTCTATATTCTTGCTCTCATACCTTGGTGGCTGGGAATTTGCCCTTCCTATATGGGCTATACTTCTATCGTTTTTATTCTCGATAATCGTTGGTGTAATCTTTGGCCTCTATCCTGCAAGTAAGGCATCCCTGGTAGAGCCAATAATAGCACTGCGTTATGAATAAATAGAATGGACCCTATTACACACGGGCTTACAGGCATCACAATTGCCAACCTTGGCTTCAGACGAAAGTCCGCCATGTGGGTGTTACTCATTTCATCAATCCTGCCTGATATTGACTATATAACCCGACTCTGGGGCACAGATGTATTCCTCAGATATCACAGGGGTATAACACACGGCATACTGGCTTTATTTATTGTGCCAGCCATCATCTGTCTAATCTTCGGTCTCAGAAAAGGTTTTTTCTATTATTTTTTTATAGCCTTTCTCGGCTATGCTGCACATCTTTTCATGGACCTCACAAACCAGTATGGGACAAGAATCCTATCCCCGCTCGACTGGCAGCAGTATTCCCTTGACCTGACATTTATCATAGACCCATATATAACTACAGGTCTTCTTATATCTGTTATCCTGTGCAGGCTTAATAAAAAGAGGGCTACAGCTATAGCGATTATTACAGTGTTTTTATTAATTGCTTACACAGGTGGCCGGTATTATCTTCATGAGAAGACAAGGGATCTCTTGAGAGAGCAACTCGAGGCCAATACTTATAAGATGTGCCCCTTACCAAATGACTTTCTCAGGTGGTGGTTTGTTACAAGGTCAGGTAATGAGATAAATGTAGGTTTTGTAGACCTCTTTACAAGAAGGGTATGTATTCAGGAGAGATATAGAATAGAGAACAAAGACACATTTATTGAACATTCTAAGGAGACCAGGGTTGTAAAGAATTTTCTGTATTTTGCTAAATATCCTCATGCAGATGTCATAGTGGAAAAGGAGAAGACAACTGTTATATGGCGGGAGCTTGCCTACTCCTTTATGCCAAGGGAGCATTTTGTAGCAAAAGTGGTATTTGATAAGGAAGGTAAGGTATTAAACTCATATTTTAGGTTTTAAAGCATTTCCTTTTTCCCTGCCTGCAATGAGCAGATAACGGTTGCAGGCTAAAAGAAGTGCGTAGCATTTGCCTTTTAATATTCTTGTCTTTTAGCCTGCTGTTAGCGGAAGTCAGGTCACAATTTTACCTTTTATAAGCATCCTTTCTGTGCCGCACATGATAAATAGTTACAACTTTATTTTCAGTATTAACCTGATAAATTACTCTATAATCTCCAACCCGTAAACGATAGCTTGATTCTGAACCCTTCATTTTTCTTGATTGAATAGGAAAAGGATTTTCTGCAAGGCTTTTAATTGCGTCAAGAATTCTTGCGATACTGCACGTCAATTTTTCTCAGGTCATGTTCAACTGAGCTTTTCGGATCAATTTTATATAAGCCCATCAGCTTTTAACTTTTTCTTTAGTTCTTCTAAACTAATTGTAAGCTCATCTTTTCGCTCCGCTATAACAGCGAGGTCATGAATATCTTCCAAAAGTTCTTCATAATCCTCCATTGGCAATATAACGCCTCTCTTGACACCTGCTTCGTCTACGATAAATTGTGTCTCCATTGCTCACCTCCTCTCACAATTATATCAAAATGGTGACCTGATTTATACGCTACGCATTGAATCCCGTCGTTGCAAAATGATAATGTCATATCTATCTGCAAAATGAAAATGTCATATCTGGGGGTATAGTAAGATATGGACTACCTTAAGAAAACCTCTCTATGGCGATTTAGCAAATCCGATTTTCTA
>JBFLWW010000037.1:0-12309 GCA_040757475.1 Nitrospirota bacterium | reverse complement strand
TCTTTTACAGGTGCGTTGCATGTAGGACAAGCCTTACCTTCTACTTTAGCCTCTACCACCATAGCAGAACCACAACTCATACAAAATTTAGCATCTGATTTATTATGTCCTCCACATTTTGGACACACGATAACCTCGGCCCTATATCTAATCCTTAAAGCTTCAAGCTCCACCTCTTTGAGAGCATTCTCAAGTTCTGTAACTCTCTTAAAAAGAGAAGTTATCTCTTTATAATCGGCCTGTAACTCATCTTCATTCAAAGCACCCCTGTTAAGCATCTCAAAGACCTTTTTACCGAGGGTTTGGAATCTATTCTCTATAGAGTTTTGAACATCCCTGATCTCACCCTTTAGTTTTGTGGTTTCTAAAAATGCTTTACCTTTTGAACTTACTGTTTTAATACCTTTATCAATACTGCCTGTTATCTTCTCTAAAAAATCCACCATTTTAACATCCTCATTACGACCCAAAAATAAAAGGCGTTTCCTGTTAATTCAGGAAACGCCTTCTGTTAATTACAAAATTCTTGTAAGAGTCTAAAAGTGAGTGGTAAATTTTAGGCCAACGGATTGAGAAGTGGTTTACCCTTATTGAATCTGCTTGAAATATAGACCTTGAATTATTTACCCCATCTTTGCCTCACTTAATCTTCTCAATAAAAGTCTTCGCAGCCTTCACGGCATCTTTGACCATATCCACATCTTCCAAAAGTCCACGGTAGTAACCTGCAATATGCAATGCTTTATAAAGTTTCTCAAACTCTTTCATAAGTTTACCATCGTGAACCATGACATACTTCTGCATCATCTCCCTGTAGCCATCTATAGACTGGGGCAACTCCTTTTCATCCACTCCTTTTTTTATCAGATACTCATCTATTGCCTTTAGCACTGCAAGATAGGCAGTTCCACATGCTTCTTGAACGGGCTTTATATCGGCATAGGTATTATCCTCTATAGGGATGGACTTTAATATTTCTTTTGCGTTTTGAAGATATCTTAATGCCTCTCTCATTCACATACCTTTTTATATTTCCGACCTATCTATAAAAGCCCTACATGTTTTAAGACTTCAGCTATTGGGGGAGAGTGGAGTGAGGCAGGAGCAAGGGCTGTCCTTCTATCCCAGATAACAAAACCGACCAGTCCAATTATTGTGGTAAAAAGCAGACCAAATCCCCACATCATAACATTTTCAAGCCGCTCAATTCGCCTGTCAATCTGGTCTATATGCTTCTCCAATTGTTCTACTTTTACTTCAAGCCTTATAAGCCTATCTCTATCCTCTTGAGTAAAAGAAACTTCTTTCGGATAAGAAAAAGTAGCAATATTTAACAAACTGCCTAAAATGATCAAGATTAATATTCTTTTTATCATCACACAAACCACCATTCTCTCTGGGATAAGGATACTATTTTCGGTATCTCCTGTCAAGAAAACGAATTGCCTCATCAAAAACCTAAATGAACGAGAAGTTGCACAGAGATACCGAGCCTCTCCTTTTCTAACCTTTCTTTGCTAACTTTGTATAGTACTCAATCTCTAACAGTCTTCTTTTGATATCAACGCCTGAGGAATAGCCACCGATGGAGCCATCTGATTCTATGATACGGTGGCATGGAAGGATAATTGGTATAGGGTTTCTACTGAGGGCCTGGCCCACTGCCCTGTATGCCTGAGGGTTTCCAATCCTTTCAGCAAGCCATTTGTATGTCCTTGTCTCGCCATAGGGAACTTCCCTGAGGGTAAGCCAGACCTTTCGATCAAAGTCCGTACCCCTGTTAAAACCTATATCATGTGTAAATTCTTCCCTGCCTTTTTCGAAATACTCTGATAGCTCTTTTTTTACAGGCAGAGGCGCATTACCTTTTTTGAAATGAACTCTGTTCGGCCTTTTGAAAGATAAACCAACAAGGCTACTGCCAGAAAAGATAAGATATAAGTTCCCTATGGGGCTCTCAAAGATATCAAAGAAGGATTCAGTAGCCGACCTCTTTTGTATCACACTATTATGACTCCTGTATAGTAACAACAGAGCTCATTGTCGAGGTCATTTATAAAAGACCTTTCTATACCATCTTCAAAAAGGACTCTGACAAGGCAGAATCCACCTACAAGGGTTGAATGTCTCTCTTCAATAACCTCACCATCACCCCATGCATAAAAACGCAGGTGTTTGACCCTATCACCTACTTTAAGATAAAGTCTTGGCCCCATAAGTAATTATAACCTATCTTATGTAATAACCATAAATAGTATAAATAAAGTGCCCCTCTATGGTATAGGCTTCCATACCCCATTCATCGGGTAGAGGCCAGTATGGGTCTCCGTCTCTCAGTGCCTTCATTGCAGCATCATCTAAATTTTTATGGCCTGATGTCCTTATAAGTTCAACAGCCCCCAACCTGCCATTTTTCTTTATTGTAAATTCTATAATCAGGTCTCCGTAGATTCCCTGTGCTATTGCATCAGGGGGATAAATCCAGATACTTTCTATCCTCTCTTTCAGCCTCATCATATACCCTATGTATCGCAGTTCCTTTATGTTAAATGTAAGTGTCCTGTCTTTCTTTTCCTTCTCTTCTTTTTCAATCTCCCTTTTTGCAAGGTCACCAATAATACTTCTGTCAAAGAGTTTTTCTCGTGTAAGAGGCCCCAGCTTGTCCGGTTTTTGTACTATACCCTTACTTCCTTGTCTCCCTTCTGTCCCCTGGCCTGGTGAAGTAGAAGGGTCAGATATGATTTTTTTATTGGCCTCTATTGAAGACTCAGGCATAACTGATTTTGGTCGGGCATGCGGTGCAGACCTCACCTTAGGGATAGCAGGAATAAAGGGTACTTGGCTAAAAAATTCTTCTGGAGAAACAAGCCTTGTAAAGAATTCCCCTCCTCTCTTCTTCTCTTTTACAGCAGGTGCAAAAGATATAGCTATAACAAGTATGGAAATATGTAAAGCTATGGAATAGGTAAAAAATCTCTTTAAAGTCAACTTAAGAATTTCCCAAAAAGCCTCGTATAACTCAGGAGGCCTTCTTTGCTACTGTCCTTCCTGAGCCAGAGCCTCATGGATGCCTCCTGGACCTCAGGCCTTCTGTGTAAGGCAACAAGTCTCTCAGCAGACAGGTCGTCTTTTAAAAAATAATCTCTGAGCTTATCCATAAGGGCAAATCTCTTCTGAAACCTCACCTTCCACACCCTTTTATAATTATCTGCCTTTTCTTCTATTATAGCCCTCGCAGCATATTCCCCTGACTTCATTGCATAATATATCCCTTCATGGGTAAGGGGCATAACCTGACCTGCACAATCGCCAGCAAAAAGAATCTTGCCTTTGTTAAATAAATCACCTTTCCATACAGGTATCCTATAAATCTTAACTACACCATCAGATGTTATCCCCCTTCTCCCCTTGAATTTTTCAAGGAGAGTCCTTATCTCTTTTGGCTCAGACCCGCCTGTACCTACTGAAATTCCATCAGACTTCGGGAATACCCACGAATAAAAACCAGGTGCATGGGACGAACCAAACCAGAACTCACATACATCGGTCTTTGTTCCTTTTATCCTTTCAGATATTGTAAATGATGTACGAGGAGGCTTCATACCAATGGCTGTCCTGACCCTTGAGCTTACACCATCTGCAGCAATAACATATTCTGAGACTATCTCAGCCTTTACCTCCCCAACATTTGCCTCAACCTTATATGGTTTGTCCTCTATAAATCTAACAAACTCCCCTTCGATTAGTCCTGCCCCGGATTTTTCAGCCATCTTTCTGAGTGCATCATCAAACTCTTCTCTCTCAACTAATGAAAGGTAGCCACCTTTTAACTCTATATCAAGCCTTTCACCCATTGGTGAGACAATCTTTATACTCTTAACTTCTTTTTTTACCACGCTTTTTGGAATACTGAATTCATCAAAGGCACTTGAGGGGACTCCTCCACCGCATGGCTTTACAAATGAAGAATCTCTTTCAAGCAGGATAACATCTACTCCACCTTCTGCAAGAAACCTTGCAGCAGTAGCACCTGCAGGGCCACCACCAACTACTAATACCTTTGCCTTGAGCCTCATCTGTAGGTATTAAGGTATAAAGTATATGGTTCTTCTCACAAAAGTTGCTAAAAGGGGTTCAAGGATTCGAGGATTCAAGTGTTTAAATCCTATTAAGATTTTCACTTGCCCCTTGATCACTTGACCCCTTGAATCCTATCTAAAACCCTGGTGGGAATGGACAGTGTATCTTTGCCCTTTTCACAGAAGTAGCATTAAGAAAATGCGCGGATATCTTAAAGAAGAATTCACTGACAGAGCCTGATATTGTGCCATCTCTGTTTTCACCCCACGGCATCGTCTTTTCATTATTATTTATTGCAACTATCAGGTATATATGGCCAGGAACCATCCCTTTAACATCTTCAGGGCTCGGTATGGGAAGCCCCTTTGTTGGGCCGAACTGTGTATGAGAATGAAAGTCGCCTATTATCTGTAGTTTATCAAAACTCGATAGTATTGGCTCTATTTTCTTATGGTTCTTCTGGTTGTATACGACCCCTTTGTGTCTTCTGTTGGCTGTCTGGACGCTGAATGCATGTTCTACTATAAACCGGTCTTCGAGTTTGTATCCAAGTAAAAAGCCAAGACACTCCTTCTTATATACTTCTGCCGAACTCAGGAGAAGGTCAATAAAGGCATTCTCTGATAGATATACGCGCATTTACTCTTAGTGCACGGGGAGCCTTACTGTCAGCACAGGACACGGTGCATTTCTTACCACCTGTGTTGCTGTGCTTCCAAATAGTATCCTGTCTATACCTTTTCTGCCATGGGTGCCCATGACAATAAGGTCTATCTTATTTTCATTAACAAATTTTATTATCTCTTCGTAAGGGACACCAGTAACTACACTGCGCTCTATATCCTTGAAACCTCTCATTTCCTCGATCCAGCACTTATCGAGTTCTTTTTTTGCAGCCTGTTCCATGTCCCTATATACCTCGTCCATTGACACATGAGGGACATACCAGCCTGTTGTCTTTGCTATGTCGTAAATAACATGAATAATATAAAGCCTTGCTCCATAATGTCTTGCCATATCAACAGCATATGGCAGTGCATGGCCTGAGCCTTCTGAAAAGTCTGTGGGGAAAAGAATCCTCTTAATTTCCATTATCCAACCTCCTTTAAATATTTTGCTGCATTTTCAGGTGATGTGGGCAGGATGTAAAACCCTGAACCCCATTCAAACCCGCTTGTTCTTATAAGCCTGGGCATTATCTCTAAGTGCCAGTGGTAGTCCTCACCGAGCGTATGCCAGTAATCCTTTCTTAGTACTCTATTGGGAGCTGTATGTATAACATAGCTAAACGGTGGTTCTTTAAATATGGCCCTTAACTTTTTCAGCATAGTAAGGAGCATAAGCCCCAGGTCCTCAATCTCCTCTTCTATAATATCCTGGAAGGCACACAAGTGTCTCCTCGGGACTATCCACGACTCAAACGGGAACCTAGCTGCATAAGGACAGAAGACAACAAAATTTCTCGTTTCAACGATTATTCTGTCGCCAAATCTAAGCTCTTCCCTCATGATATCGCAGAATATACACCTCTCCTTATACTCATAATACTGTTTTGCACCGTCAAGTTCTTCCTTGACCCTCTTCGGGATTACAGGTGTTGCTACAAGATAGGAGATGGGATGAGAAAATGTAGCGCCTGCACCCTTACCCGAGTCTTTATAGATTAATATATATCTCAGCCTTGGGTCCTTTTCAAGGTCAGTGATGCGGTTCTTGTATAGCGTTATCAGCCTTACCATTTGCTCAAGGCCCATGTCTTCAGGTCTCATATTATGCTCGGGAGATTCGATAAGGATTTCATTTGCACCTATGCTATTCATCTTATCATAGATCCCAACCCCCTTTCTTCCAAGGTCACCTTCTACCTGGAAAACAGGGTTAAAATTCGGGATAGCCCTTACCCACCATCCAGGGGTATCTGGCAATGTGCCCGGCCTTCTTATAGATGTAATCTCAGGTGGGGTCTTATCCTCCATTCCATCACACAGGATACAACTGTTTTCATTCTTTTCATTCGGGGGTATCTCGTACTCTGATGGTGCCCTGGGTTCAGTCAGGACTGCAACCCATCTGCCGAGCAAGGGGTCCTTCCTCAATTCATGCATCTCTGTTCCTCATGTATATTATCCTTAATCCCTCGAGCGTCAGGTTCGGCCTTAACTCATACTTTTTTCTCAGAAATTTTGAGACTATACCTCCATATCCGCCTGTGACAACAACCTTCAGCCCCCAGCCAACCTCTTTTTCTATCTCGGCTAAAAGTCTTTCAACAGCACCTGCAGTCCCATAAATCAGGCCGGACTGGATACACTCGGTTGTGACAGTCCCGAGAGCAGATGCGGGAACTTTAAGTTCAACTTCAGGTAGTTTTGCAGTACCTCTTGCGAGCGATTCATTCATAAGCCTGACCCCCGGCATTATTGAACCTCCAATATAATCGGCATCACCCCCTACAACACTTATGGTTGTCGCTGTACCAAAATCTACTACTGCCACAGGACATCTATAAAGTTCATATGCTGCTACGGCATTTGCAATTCTATCTGAGCCGAGTTCTTCTGGATTCGGGATATTAAATTTAAGGCCTGTCTTAATCCTGCAACTTACCATTAATGGCTCCACTGATATCAATCCTCTGAGAGTTTCTCTCAAGACTTCAGTATAGCCTGGCACTACAGAAGATATTATAACTCCTGTGGTATTTTTTTCTACAGAATTCTCTGATAAAAAGCCCTCAAAAATTGACCTGTATTCCTCAGGGGTTTTTAAAGGAAAGGTCTCAATTTTCTGAGTTAAAAGCCCCTTATCTCCCCAAAAACCTATATTTATCGAAGAGTTACCTATATCTATGGCGATTAACATCTATCTTAAAATAGTCAAATCTCCTGCGCTTATCTTCTTTAGCATCCCTGATGGAAGTCTCAAAATTAACATCCCCTCGTCGTCTATAGACTCGGCTAAACCTGTAAAGGTTTCTTTGCCGACAGTTATCCTGACATCTCTGCCGAGCGTTGATGTTAGTTGCTGCCATTCTGATAGAAGTGGCTTCCCCCCAGTCCTTTTAAGTATTTTGTACCAGTGTTCGAGTTCATTCAGGATTTCTACGATTATCGCTGTCCTGGAGTGCATTTTACCTGTTTCATTTCTTACAGATGTTGCTATCCGTCTTACATCATCCGGGAACATATCTACATCCATATTCACATTTATACCAACACCAATAACAGCAAAGATTATCCTGTCAGGGTCTGATTTTACCTCTGTAAGAATTCCTCCCATCTTCTTACCAGAGACTATCAGGTCATTCGGCCATTTTATTGTAACTTTTAGACCTGTTACCCTCCTGAGAGCGGTTGCACATGCGACAGCAGACATTATTGTCAAGAGTGTTACATCCTTAGGCTCAATCTCAGGTCTGAGTATAATACTCATATGTATATTTACATGGGGAGGTGATACCCAAGATCTGCCGAGCCTTCCCCTTCCCTTTTCCTGACTGTCAGCAATCACAACTGTGCCTTCTGGAGTGCCCTTTTCAGCAAGCTCTGCTGCAGCTGTATTTGTCGAATCAACACTCTCATAGAAGAAAATCTCTCCCCCAATATTACCTTTTATCAGTATCTTTATGTCTTCTATCGAAAGGTCAGGGGATTTAAGGAGCCTGTATCCTTTTGCCGGAGATGCCTGAATAATATATCCCTTTTTTCTCAGGCCATTAATCTTTTTCCATATTGCTGCTCTGGTTATGCCAAGCTCCTTTGACATCTCTTCTCCTGATACAAAATCGCCCTTCTTTCTTAGTAATTTCAGGATGCGCTCAGCCATTTACACTCCTTTACTAACTGTCTTTCCAGGCCATTCACATTCATTGTATAACATGCACTCACTGCACTTCGGCTTCTTCACAGTGCATGTTTCACGCCCATGTAAAATGAGTGCGAGGTTAAAGGTTGTCCACCTGTCCTCAGGAATCTGCCTGTTCAATTCTTCTTCAACCCTATCAGGATTATCAGAATGTGCAATGCCAAGCCTGTTACTCACCCTTAACACATGTGTGTCTACAGCAATGGCCTGCTTCCCGAATGCGCTTCCGAGAATAACATTTGCAGTTTTCCTGCCTACCCCTGGAAGCATGGTAAGTTCCTCGAGGGTTGATGGGACTTTACCCTTGAAATCCTCGATGAGTTTCTGACAGCAGCCAATAATCATTTTTGCCTTATTTTTGTAAAAACCTGTTGGCCTTATCTCTTCTTCAAAGGCCTTTAAATCAGCATTTGCATAGTCTTTTGGAGTCCTATACTTCTTAAACAGTGCTTTTGTTACTTCGTTTACCCTCACATCTGTGCATTGTGCAGAAAGGATTGTCGCGATAAGAAGCTCAAGGGGATTGGAAAAATTAAGGGCAATCTTTGGGTTTATATATTTTTTTAGTAGAAGTTCTGTTATCTTTTTACCATGTGATACTACCATAATCTATTATACCACCAAGGGAGTATTCTGAGACATCCAAAATATAGGTGAGCATATCAGGAAAAGAAGGCTGGGCATGGAGTTGCTTCAAATAGAGGTAGCTCAAATGATAGGCTACCGAATCAACAGTATAGAATTGGGAGCATAGAAGAGGGCCTGAGTTAAGGTATATGCCCAAAGATAATAGAGTTTCTTGGTTATGTGACCTTTGAGTGTCCAGAGGACCCAAGAGGAAGGCTGAAGTATTACAAGCTGGTAAATGGGTTGTCTTATGAGAGATTAGGGAAGCTGATGGGTAGAGACCCTGAGCAGTTGACGGATTGGTTGAGTGGGAGAATAAAACCTTGTAGGAGGAATATTCAAGGTAGTATCATAAATTTTTAAAGCTGATGTTCTTCTAACCTACCTATATCTAACTCACATTAGAAATACCCCACTTGTAATCAAAATGGGTGGAAAAGCTAAGATACATATGCAACATTAAGGATTAGTGGATCATTATGCAAAAGCATACACCATTTTTCATACGATACGAGGCAGGTGGAAGAGTCTCTTCTTTGGTACCTTACTCTACCCGCTTACGATTAAATCATGGCACTCAGACAATGGCTCGGAAAACCTGGGAGAATTTGATGAACAACTGAAAAAGGATGGTATCTCTATAAGTCTTTAGGATTGAAAAGTCCTATAGAGTATTTGATTGAAAATGGAGGAATGTCGCAAAAGTCTTTAACTTATACATCAAGTGTCACCGCATAAAAGAATTTAATGAAAATGATTGGCATAATTGGTATAGTGATTTTATCCCTGATTGTACTCCTGAACAGATTCAGCAAATAATTAATGAGAAGAATGCTAAGGTGTCTAACTACAGAGAAGGCTTCCAATCTCTTTGGCTTCTTATAGTTGCTGTAGGTACAAGACCCTCCTCACTTTCTAACTTATCGCAGGATGCTTTAGATTCCACATATAATTCAAATTTTGACAAAGTATTTTTCTTTGATATGTTTACTGGTAGAGTAAAGGAGTTGAATATATAAATACATCAGCATGAGGGGGACGGAAATAAGGACAGGGGACGGAAATAATAGGGACAGCCATTATAAGTTAATGTCAAGAGGAAAACGGAGATTTCCTCAACTCGCAGTGGTATTCCCGGAGGGGGAATAGGGACAGCTACCGTTTTTGAAAGAGCAAAAAAAGGGCAAGAAAAGGGGACAGGCTACCTTATAATGTGAAATCGGGGCTTAGACAAGCCTTGCATGAGCTTGTCTCACCTCGCAAGGCGAAGGGCAACCCTGAATCAAGTTCAGGGGAAGGCATGAAGCTTGCTTCTGACATGAACAAAGCATCAGAAATGTTTTTTTGACAGAATATCGAGAAATTCATTTACATCCACTACTTTTACTGTCCTAAATTTCCTTATATTTATAAGATGAGGGTCTCCAGATATTATATATTCGGCTTTCGCCTCTATAGCACATTCCAGAAATTTGTTATCATCAGGGTCTTCAGTTACTACCAAAATTCGCTCTTGTGGTTCAACGAATTCAGAATAAAACAAGACAAATTCAAGGATTTTAATCTGAAGTGGTTCTGGAAACCTTAGTTTGGAATATAAAACGACCCACCTTATCTCTTCAAAGATTTCAGTGGATGCATAGTTGATTATTTGTTGATCTTTGATGTGCTTTAATACTTCCTCTGGCTTGCCATTCCATCCAATCCCTGAAATGAAAATGTTTGTGTCAAGGACTACTTTTGTGATCGTGCCCATTTAATCGCTTCTTCGACAACCTCGGGATCTAAGTTCTTGCTCTTCACGATCGATGAAGCTTCTTTTGTGATCTCTCTAAGTGAAGGTGGTGTAAACAATTTCTGTTTAAATAGGGCATTCAAGATGTTCTTCAATTCTTTAGGTTTCAATTGAAGTAAGGCATTCACAACCTGTTGTTTGCTTAACTCTATCGTTGGATTAGCCATACTTTACCCTCCTCTGCTTATATTAATAATAGATTACCAGTTCTAAAATAATAACATTTCAAAAGAAATCCTAAAAACATCCCCTTACTATTCTTTCTGAAGTATCACCACCTCAATCTTCCCTTTCAGACCCTCGGCAAACCTCTTTGCATCCTTATCAGAGCCAACTATTGAACCATAATGCATCGGGATTGCAAGTTTTGGCTTTATATCAAGCGCAGCCTTTATAGCCTCATCCGCTGTCATAACATATGTGCCTGATACAGGAAGAAGTGCTATATCTACTTTGAAATTCTTCATCTCAGGGATATAATCAGTGTCTCCTGCTATATAAATTCTCTGACCTTTTGCAGTAAAGATATATCCAACCCAGCCATTAGCCTTTGGATGATAGGGTTTGTTTGTGTTATAGGAAGGTACTGCCTCAATCTCGATGCCCTCAACATTAATCTTATCACCAGGCTTAACAATCTTTATCTTTCCTGATAGCTTTTTCGCACAGTCTGAAGTTGCAACAATTACAGTATTCGGCCCTTGAATCTTTTTAATATCATCAGGTGAGCAGTGGTCATAATGCTCATGGGTAATCAAGATAATATCTGCGGTGTCCTTCTTTTTAATCTCAAAGGGGTCTGTATATATGACCTTTTCCCCAACAACCTTAAATGTATCATGCCCGAGCCAGTGTATATCCTTTATCATTGCCTTCACCTCCTTTACCTCTGCCGTTACAGAAACCGGCAGGAGTAATATTAAAAATAGTAACGAGTGACAAGTAACAAGTAACAAGTCTTTAAAGTATCTGCCCATTTTCATCCCCCCTTTAAAAGAATTATATCACAGATTTTTAAAAGATTACCCAAATCCAGCGATAAGCAGGGCTGGCTTGAGCGACATCAGAGATTTTTCGGTAACGGTTCTTAGCGAACTGTAGCGGCCACAGCCTCGACTGTCTGAACCCGAAGGGTGAGTTTCGAGGCTGTAGCGAAAGGAGCTTAGAAGTGTCGAAAAATATCGTAGTAAGCGAAAGCCAGTCATGCTTATTAAAACCTTTATGTCTGAATTTTGGGATTATAAAGCTAAATATCTCCTCGGATTATCTACTCCTGCCTCTGTTATCTCTGCATCGGGTATGCCGATTTTTTTAAGTATTTCTACTGAATCAGAGATGGTTACCATGGCTCCTTTAATCGAATCTGATATCAGGATAATCCTGTCAAGTCGCTTTGTAGCAAATATGAGTTCGAGGGTCTTTGGATGAAGATGAATGCCATCCGCAATCACTTCTATATATAAATCTTTATCGAGAAGGCCAAGTCCTGTAAGCCCCGGTTCTCTATGGTGGAATGGCCTCATGGCATTAAATATATGGGTAATTCCTGTTGCACCTGCCTTCTTACTGTCCAGAGCTTGTTTGTAAGTTGCATCAGAATGACCCATATTCACCTTTATACCGAGCTCAATACATTTCTCTATAATTTTCAGAGCACCAGGAAGTTCAGGGGCAATAGTGATAATCTTTATGATGTCTTCATACCCAGCAATTAACTTCTTTAGGGAAGATATTGTTGGCTTTATGAAGGAATTTTTATTTAAAGCCCCGCACCTTAAAGGATTTAGAAATGGCCCTTCGAGATGAACGCCCAAAATCAGTGATGAGTGACGAGTGATGAGTGACTCATTCAGTGATGAGTGACAAGTGACAAGTGACAAGTTTTTATCTTCATACTCGTTACTCGTAACTCGTAACTTGTTACTGTCTTTCACTAATGACTG
>JBFLWW010000036.1:4752-13892 GCA_040757475.1 Nitrospirota bacterium | reverse complement strand
AATAGACACAAAAACATATTTAGCCTTTTAGCTAAAAATATCTGTAATTTGGTGCAGATCATTTATAATTACCATTTCTTTTTGGAATCGTTGAGGCAGTGGTTACTGTGCTTGTACTTCTATATATTCAGAAGTCACATCCAGAGTTGATAAGGGGGTATTCATGAAAAGTTCAAAGTCCATCCCAACAAAGTCGGGACAAAGTTTAAAGTTTAAAAAGCTCTGGAACGGTTAAAGGTATTTGGAAAATCTGTAAGCAATGGATTTTTACCTAAACTTGGGATGAACTGTGCCTTGGTCTATTACAGATGGGCCTTGAGAGAGATGAGATTAAAAAACGTGTGCTCGATATACTCAGGCTGATGGGGATAGAACACCTTAAACACAGAGGCCCATGGAGCCTGAGCAGTGGTGAAATGAAGAAGGTTGCACTCGGCACATGTCTGAGCACAAATCCTGATGTAATCCTTCTTGATGAGCCAACAACAGGCCTTGACCCTCGCAGTCAGGTAGAACTGATTGATTTAATTATTGCATTAAGAAACACAGGAAAGACAATAATCACTGCAACCAATGACCTTGGAATTATAGAAGATATATCAGATAGAACAATTGTCCTCGGTGAGGACCACAGAATTCTTCTTGAAGGCAAACCATGGGATGTGATGAAGGACACTGATGTTCTGCTTCACGCAAACCTTATTCACAAGCATGTCCACAGGCACTACTGGTATGAATATGAACACAGCCATTTCGGGAAGCATGAACATGAACACATATCTCTTAACAAACAGTCTACTTTAGAGTAGACTACTTTACAGTAGATTAATTTTTCAAAGAGTGGTTTTACTGAAAATATGATAAAGGGTATATGACACCTCTTGAATTTCTGTATTATCTCGGCTATTCAATAAAAAAGCGCTATGCACTGAAAAATCAGAAACGGCTCCCCTGCAAAGTAATCAGCATCGGAAATATAACACTTGGTGGGACAGGCAAAACACCTGCGACGATAGCCTTAGCAAAGGAGGTAAAGAAGAGGGGGTTTAAACCGTGCATTTTGACGAGGGGGTATAAGGGAAAAGCAAAAGGGCCGTGCTTTGTATCAGTAAGTAGTAGGCAGTATGCAGTAAGCAACGAGAAAACTGGGCCTACTGCCTACTGCCTACTGCCTACTGCAGAATTTGGTGATGAGCCAGTACTGATGGCAAATAGGTTGCCAGATGTTCCCATAATAAAATGTGCAGACAGGTATAAAGGTGGTCTTTTTGCTTTAAACTCCTCACTCCTCACTCCTCACTCCTCACTCGTCTTCATCCTCGATGATGGTTTCCAGCACTGGAGCCTTTTCAGAGATAAAGATATCCTGTTAATAGACAGCACGAATCCCTTCGCAAACAGAAGGCTACCGCCACTCGGTCAATTAAGAGAGCCCATCAGTGCGATAAACAGGGCTGACATTATTGTAATAACAAGGACCGATGAAGTCAGTAATCAGCAGTCAGCAGTCAATAGTCTAATTAAAGAGATAAGAGAATATAATGCACGAGCGCCGATATTTTTTGCGGAACACAGGCCTTTAAAATTTAGGGCAGCAACTGGTGATATAATGCCTCCCGAATGGGCAAAAGAGAAAAGGCTCTTTGGCTTCTGTGGCATAGGTAGCCCTGAATCGTTCAGGAAAACCCTTTTATCAGCAGGCGCAGAGTTGATAGGGTTTAAAACTTATAGAGACCATTACAGATACACTCTCGGTGATATACAAGTAATAACAAAGGATGCAGAACAGAGTGGTGTGGAGTGGATTGTTACAACAGAAAAAGATATAATGAGGCTTAGGGGGCTGGAGTTGCCTGGGAACCTTGTTTCATTATGTATTGAGTTCAGCGTTGATGAGAGGTTTTATGAAGAAGTCTTTAGAGAAATCAAAGTTCAAAATTAAAAAATCAAAATTAAGGAATTCCATAATTTTTAATTTTGCATTTTGCATTTTTAATTTGCCATTGGAGGATTAGATGGTCAGGTATATAAATGTCAGGAGCAGGTCGAGGATTGAATTTATTGATATTACTGGAATGATCCAGGAGGTTGTGAAAGAAGCAGGTGTTAAAAGCGGTATCTGCTATCTTTATGTCCCCCATACAACTGCAGGGATTACAATAAATGAGGGTGCGGATCCGAGCGTGCAGCGTGACATACAGAATACCCTGAGCAGGCTCGTACCACACGATATGAATTATTTCCATAGAGAAGGTAATGCTGATGCCCATATAAAATCAACTATTGCTGGTACATCTGTGAATGTGATTATTGACGAGGGCAAGTTACTCTTGGGTACATGGCAATCCATCTTTTTCTGCGAGTTTGATGGCCCTCGGCACAGAAGGGTCGCTCTCAAATTTATTGGTGATAGTTAAATCCTTCTCAGTAGACACACAGCATATGCTGCGATGCCTTCTTCACGGCCGATGAGACCCATGCCTTCATTTGTCTTGGCCTTGATACTGATTCCCTCTGAGGGAATTCCTGATTGTGATATGGCCCCTTTCATGGATTTGATATAAGGAGAAAGCTCAGGCCTTTCCGCTATTATGGTTGTATCTATCCATGAGACCTCATATCCATTTATACCTGTAAGTTCAACAATATATTTCAGAAGTTTAATGCTTGATGCGTCCTTCCATTTTGGGTCTGTGTCAGGGAAATGTTTCCCGATGTCTCCAATGCCGAGTGCACCGATGATTGAATCAATTATTGCATGACACAGGACATCTGCATCAGAATGGCCGAAAAGTCCTTTTTCAAAAGGGATGTCAATACCACCGATAACGAGCCTTCTTCCTTCAACAAGTCTGTGGCAATCGTAGCCAAAACCTATTCGCATATCACTACTTCCCATTTCTCACTTTCCACTTTTTACTTAGAAAGAATTCTGCAATAAGAAGGTCTTCAGGTGTGGTTATCTTGATGTTGTTATAAGAGCCCATTATCACCTTTATCCTTCCTCCGTATCTCTCTACTATCGCTGCGTCATCTGTTGTGTAAAACCTATCCTTCATTGCCTTTTCATAGGCGGCATATAGGGTTTTATAAAAAAATACCTGTGGTGTCTGAACAGCCCAAAGGGAATCCCTTTTCAATGTCCTCTTTACAATACTGTCTTTGACCTCTTTAATAGTATCCTTAGGGGGTACCCCAGGTATGACACCATCACAATCCTTCAACTGTCTTATTGATTCCAGTATAAAATTTTTCCCTACCAGCGGCCTCACACCATCATGTATAACAACAATACTGGTGCTGTCATCTACCTGTTTGAGCCCATTGTATACAGAGTCCTGCCTCTCTTTTCCTCCCGGTGCTATTCTCTTTATCTTTGATAGGCCAAATTCTTCAAAAACCTCCACCCCTTTCTCCATATCTTCTTCTTTAAGCACAGGGATTATCTCTGTTATCTCATCAACGGTCTCCAATGTTTCGAGGGCCCAGACTAATAGAGGTTTGCCCATAAGGGTTTTAAAGGACTTGTTCGTGCCATCGCAAAACCTTCTGCCAAGTCCAGCCGCAGGCACTATTGCTACAACTTTGTCTTTCATTTGACTGTTAACTGATGACTAATGACTGTTATTTCTAATAGCTCTGTACTCTTCCCTCTCGTATTCTTCCTTTGTCTTTGAGAATATCATCCGCCCGGCTGTCGTCTGTAATACGCTTGTTACTGTTACCTCGGCATTCTTTCCTATAAGTCTTCTTGCATTCTCTACAACGACCATAGTTCCATCATCAAGATATGCAACTCCCTGGTTATGTTCCTTGCCCTCTTTGAGTACGAAAACCTTCATTGTTTCACCCGGCAGAACAACCGGCTTCAAGGCGTTAGCCAGTTCATTTATATTGAGGACGGATACTCCCTGGAGTTCGGCAACCTTGTTCAGGTTAAAATCATTCGTTATCACCTTTGCGTTTAAGAGCCTTGCTAAGGCAACAAGCTTTGCATCAACTTCTCTTATCCTTGGGAAATCCTCATCAACTATCCTTACTGTTATATGGGACATCTTCTGGACCTTGTGGAGGATATCAAGTCCACGTCTTCCCTTTGCCCTTTTCATAGGGTCGGCAGCGTCTGCTATATGTTGTAATTCCTGAAGGATGAACTGGGGAAGTACAAAAACCCCTTCAAGGAATCCTGCCTCACAGACATCTGCAATACGTCCGTCTATTATTACGCTCGTATCGAGGATTTTAAGGTTCTCTTCAAAGCTCTGTCCCCTGAAAAGTCTGAAGATACCTGCAATCGAAATTCCTTTACCCTTGCTCAGGCCGAGCAGAAGTCCCCCATAGCCAAATATTGCACCCAGTGCAAAGGATACAGATGTTATATCCTCACCGAGAACGGGCTTTAAAGGGAGCATAAAAAGGTTAGCAAACAAAAGGCCGAATGAAATGCCTAAGATTCCTCCAATAATTGTTCCGAGTTCAACCTTCTTAAATATTAACTCTCCTGCTATAGCAATCAGGCCTAAAAATCCCCCCAGCAGGACACCGTAAATTCCATAACCATACTTAATACCTAAGATGTATCCTGAAATTGCAAAAACTAAAAAGACCACAAGCCTCAAAATTAAAAACACCTATCTCACCTCCTTTCCAGTTTCAAGTCACAAGTAACAAGTGACGAGTAACGAGTTAAAAGCTGAAGACTTTAGACCCTTAAACGATTCGACTGAGCTCATCGAAGTCTTCTCGTTACTCGTTACTATTAACTCGTTACTATTTTTTAAGATGCCTTGATAGTGACATAAAACTTTTTACCTCCTCTGTTAATAAAAAGAAGAACTGTTTCGTTCTTTTTTATGTCTGAGACAACCCTGTTAAAGTCGTTTAAGCCTTCTACCTTCTTTTTGTCAACCTCCTGGATGACATCACCTTTCTTTATCCCGACCTCATCTGCCGGGCTTCCAGGCTCCACTCTCACAATAACAACTCCCTTCTCATTCTTCTTATTTAGTCCTAACTGCCTTGCTATTTCCTTTGTCAGCTCCATAAGTGTGAGGCCTGTAAATACCTTCCCCTTTGAATCATCAGGTAACTGGTTTGGCACAGCCTCAGCTATTTCTCTCGGTAACTCAGCAATAACCACATTAACTGTATGTTCCTCACCTGTCCGTAGTATTTTCATGGATATTTCAGTGCCTACTTTACTCCGGGCAACCATATTTCTTAAGCCACCCACATCTTTTACCTCCTTGCCATTAAACTCAAGGATTATATCACCCCTTAGAATACCAGCCTTTTCAGCAGGGCTACCCTTTGCAACATCACTAACAAGGGCACCCTTCGGTTTTTTGAGACCAAACTTCTGCGAGAGCTCAGGTGTGAGTTCCTGTATGGTAACGCCAAGCCACCCCCTGATAATCTTACCTTTCCGGACAAGCTGATCCATGACAAGACGAACCATATTGCTTGGCACCGCAAAACCTATTCCCTGGTATCCACCTGTCCTGGAAAATATTGCTGTGTTTATCCCGATGAGCTCTCCCTTTATGTTTACAAGCGGTCCACCTGAATTTCCCGGGTTTATTGCAGCATCTGTCTGAATAAAGTCCTCATAGTCTGCTATCCCGACATTAGCCCTTCCGACAGCACTTATTATTCCCATCGTCACTGTATGGCTCAGGCCATATGGGTTACCTATTGCGAGGACAAACTCTCCAACCTGAAGCCTGTCAGAATCACCCCATGGAATAGTTGGAAGTCCGCCTGCATCTATCCTTATAATAGCAATATCTGTTTTAGGGTCAGCACCCACTACCCTTCCTTTAAAAGCCCTCCTATCGAAGAGGGTCACCCTTATCTCCTCTGCCTTTTCAACCACATGATTATTGGTCACTATATATCCATCCTTTGAAACAATAACTCCAGAACCAAGACTCTGCTCCTTCCATTTCTTTGGCATCCCAAAATCGTGGAAAGGAAAGAGGTCAAAGAATGGTTCTTCAAAAAAAGGGGACCTCTTTATAACCTTTGTAGTTGATATATTTACAACTGCTGGCGAGGAGGCGCTGACAATCTCGGAGAATGCCCTACTCGTCTCCATCATCTGCCTCGGCACATTTGGTGTAAATGGCAGATAACCCTTCTGCTGACCTGTAATCTTACCGAGGATGTAAAATGTGAGTCCGCCTAAAAGAAACCCTGACAGTAGAATCGCTATAGCAATAAATATCCTCTTCTTCATAAATTTAATTATAACCACCAAATCAGGCTCTTGTAAAGCAATCGAATTTATCTCACAATAGATGACCTTATAGTAGCTTTTTAGAGTTCGGTTCAGGGTGTCCTTGACCAAATATTCTGTATTGTGGTAATTTTTAGAGGTTTGACTCTTCATTTTTTGATAAATCTGAGGAGATTTTGATGTTAAAGCGTTATCTACTGGCACCTGGCCCAACACCTGTTCCCTCAGAGGTACTGCTTGCAATGGCAATGCCGATAATACACCACCGTTCACCAGATTTTCTTCCGGTGCTTGACTCTGCAAAGAAAGGTCTTCAGTGGTTATACCAGACAAAAAATGATGTGCTTATCCTGTGTTCTACAGGCACGGGTGGAATGGTCGGCTCTGTTAATAATTTTTTCAGCCCTGGGGACAAGGTTATCACTATTAATGGTGGGAAATTTGGTGAAAGATGGACAAAGATATGCCACGCATACGGACTTAAGGTTGAGGAGATTCTTGTTGAATGGGGCTATGCAGTAAGATTAGAAGATGTTGAAAACACTTTAAAGAAAGACCCTGCTATAAAGGGAGTCTTTGTGCAGGCATCCGAGACATCAACAGGTGTTTACCATGATATAAAGGCACTCGCATCTATAGTGGCCAGGTTCGAAAACACAATACTTGTTGTTGATGCAATATCAGCACTTGTAGCCCACGATCTCAGGATGGATGAATGGGGGATAGATGTACTGATAGGTGGCTCACAGAAGGGGCTCATGCTACCTCCAGGACTTGCCTTTGTAGGTATAAGCGAGAAGGCATGGAGGTTTGCAGATAATGCTAAATGTCCAAAATTCTATTTTAATTTTAAAAAAGAGCGCGATGCCCTCGCAAAAAACCAGACAAATTTCACATCTCCTGTTACCCTGATTATAGGGTTGAATGAAAGCATCAAGCTACTTCAAAGAGAGGGGCTTAAAAATGCTTTTAAACGGCACGCAAAACTCGCAGCAGCGACCAGGGCTGCAGTAAATGCGATAGGACTCGAATTATTCTCAAAAGAATCTCCGAGCAATGCAGTAACTGCGATATGTGCACCTTCAGGGTTTGATGGTCAGGCCATCTATAAGAATCTGAGGGAAAAATATGGTATAACAGCAGCAGGTGGCCAGGGACATGCAAGAGGTAAAATATTCAGGATAGCCCATCTCGGCTATGCTGATATGTTTGATGTAATCACTGCAATTGCTGGTGTGGAGATGGTATTAAAGGGAATGGGACATCCTGTGAAACTTGGAACAGGTGTTGCAGTTGCCGAAGAGATGCTGATGGGAGACGAATGAAGGTTCTTATTAGTGACAACATCTCACCAAGAGGTATCGAGATACTCAAAAATGCAGGGCTTGAGGTTGATGTAAAGATAGGTATGAGGTCTGAAGAATTGAAGGCATGTATCGGTGATTACAATGGTCTGATAATAAGGTCTGCAACAAAGGTTACATCAGAGATAATAGATGCAGCCACAAACCTGAAGGTTATAGGACGTGCCGGTTCTGGGCTTGATAATGTTGACATGACCTCAGCCACAAAAAAGGGTATTGTCGTGATGAATACACCTGGTGGAAATACAATCACCACAGCAGAACACACAATCGCCCTGATGTTTGCACTCGCAAGGCAGATACCTCAGGCCACAATGTCAATGAAGTCTGGCAAGTGGGAGAAAAAGAGATTCATGGGTGTTGAGCTATTTAATAAGACACTCGGTATTATCGGCCTGGGAAACATAGGCAGACAGGTCGCAAAAAGGGCACAGGGGCTTGCAATGAATGTGGTAGCCTATGACCCTTTCCTGAGCGAAGATAAAGCAAAGGCACTGGGTGTCGAAAAGGTTGAGCTTGCTGAATTATTCAATCGGTCAGATTTTATTACTATCCACACCCCTATAACACCTGACACCAAAAATTTAATAAATGCAGAAACTATAAAGATGATGAAAGACGGTGTGAGGATAATCAACTGTGCAAGAGGTGGCATCATCAATGAGAGAGACCTATATGATGCGATTAGGGCCGGTAAGGTTGCCGGTGCAGCACTCGATGTGTTCGAGAAAGAGCCACCAGAGAATGATAATCTCCTCCTTTCAGTTGATAACATAATCTGTACCCCACACCTCGGTGCAGCGACTGAAGAGGCACAGGAAAATGTTGCTGTTGCTGTTGCAGAGCAGATAGTAGATTATCTCATATACGGAACAATAAGAAATGCTGTCAACTTCCCATCTATCCCAGCAGACCAGGTAGCAAGGCTTCAGCCTTACATCAACCTTGCTGAGAAGCTCGGCGGATTCGCTGCCCAGATATTCGAGGGTGGTGTCACTGGGATGACAATTGAGTACAGAGGAGAGGCATCTGAAATTAATACTGCCCCTGTCACAATAGCTGCTATAAAGGGATTCCTTACACCCATCCTTGAGGAGACAGTGAACTTTGTGAATGCACCTTTTATTGCAAAGGAACGTGGCATCGAGGTTAAAGAGATGAGGAGTACTGATGCAGGTGATTATCAGAGCATGGTTGCTATCAGGATAAAGGCAAAGGACAGAGAAAGCTATCTTGCAGGTACACTCTTTAGCAAAAAAGACCCTCGTATTGTGGCTATTGACAACTTTAAGGTCGAGATTGTTCCTGATGGAGAGCTTCTCTTTATATATAACAATGATAAACCAGGCGTCATAGGGAATATCGGAACCCTCTTTGGCAAAAACAATATCAATATCGCAAGGATGCATTTTGGAAGGGAGACAGCAGGTGGCAGAGCAATTTCTGTCCTCAGTATAGATACCCCTGCCACACCTCAGATTATTGAGAAGATAAAAAGACTTCCCAATATCATTTCGGTCAAGCAGATAACTCTCTAA
>JBFLWW010000036.1:0-4652 GCA_040757475.1 Nitrospirota bacterium | reverse complement strand
TGGAAGGGAGACAGCAGGTGGCAGAGCAATTTCTGTCCTCAGTATAGATACCCCTGCCACACCTCAGATTATTGAGAAGATAAAAAGACTTCCCAATATCATTTCGGTCAAGCAGATAACTCTCTAATTGTATGTATGATTTAAGGTTATCGACGGAATGTTGTAATATGTTTATCAAACTGAAATAATCAATAACCAGATTACAATAACCAAACAGTTTGGAATTTGGTCATTAGAATTTATTTGGTTATTGGTGCTTGGTTATTGGAATTTAGTTAATGTTTGCGATTTAAGGGTGATTTTAATTTAAAAGATTAAAAGGAGCAAAAGTGGCTAATGTAGTAGTGATAGTAGGTGCACAATGGGGTGACGAGGGTAAAGGAAAGATAGTTGATTTTCTTACTGAAAAGGCGGATGTTGTTGCGAGATACCAGGGAGGCCACAATGCAGGCCATACTGTCGTAATCAACGATGAGAAATTCATACTTCATCTGATCCCCTCAGGAATACTTCATAAGGGTAAGATGTGTCTTATAGGGAATGGTGTTGTAGTTGACCCAGCAGCCCTTATAGAAGAGATTAAGGGTCTCGAGGAAAGAGGAGTTGAGGTTGGTAAAAACCTTTTCTTAAGTAAGAATGCCCACCTGATAATGCCGTATCACATGGCAATAGACAGAGAGAGCGATAGGTTTAAAGGTACAAAGAGGATTGGGACAACAGGGAGGGGGATAGGCCCTACTTATGTTGACAAGATGGCAAGGATAGGGGTAAGGGTTGTAGACCTGCTTCAACCCGAGGTATTCAGAGAGAAGCTGAAGGTAAATCTCTCGGACATCAATTTTCTGCTCGAAAACCTTTACGGGATTCCAAAATTTGATATTGAGGATATATACAATAAATACATGGGTTATGCTGAGAAACTTTCAGAATATATTGCTGATACGGATATTATTATAAACAGGATGCTCTCTGAAAACAGGAATGTGCTGTTTGAAGGTGCACAGGGTACACTCCTTGATGTAGACCACGGAACTTATCCCTATGTAACCTCTTCGAATGCGACTGCGGGAGGTGCATGTACAGGGCTCGGTGTAGGGCCGACAAAGATCTCGAAGGTCCTTGGAGTTGTAAAGGCATACACAACAAGGGTTGGCAGTGGGCCTTTTCCAACAGAGATAAAGGACTCTCTCGGTGATAAGCTCAGAGAAAGGGGTGGAGAGTATGGTGCAACAACAGGCAGGCCGAGGAGATGTGGATGGCTGGATACAGTTATACTGAGGCACTCGGCAAGGATAAATGGACTTACAGGCATCGCTATAACAAAACTCGATATTCTCGATGGCATAAAGAAGATAAAAATCTGCACCTCATATAAATATAAGGGGAAGATATATGAAGAGTTTCCCAAAGAGATTAATATCCTTGAGGAGTGCGAGCCTAATTATGAAGAGGTGGACGGCTGGAGTGGAAGTACCATCGGTATAAGAGAATTCAAAAGACTTCCAGAGGGAGCAAAGGCTTATATAAAAAGGATTGAGGAGATACTAAGAGTCGAGGTGCAATTAATCTCAACAGGCCAGAGGAGAGATGAGCTCATCCAGATAAAAGAACAGTTCTGATGAATCTTTTAAACCTTCTCTATCCTTCAAGATGTCCGATATGTGAAAATACATCTGATGTCTTCTATCATTCACCTATCTGTTCTCTTTGCTGGTCAGGAATAAAGAGATACGATGGCCCATCATGCAGGATATGTGCAAAGCCCTTTTCATCGGAATATGCGGATGTCTGCGGGGAGTGTATAAAAAAGATGCCTCCGTTCTCTAAGGTTCTGAGCTATGGGCTCTATGAAGGTGTACTTGCAGAGGCGATTAATATGTTAAAGTTTCATGGGATAAAGAGGCTCTCCAGGCCTCTCGGAAGTCTTTTGCTAAATCTTGACCTGCCTGAAATTGATGGTGCTGTCGCTGTGCCATTAGGCATAAAACGACTTAGAGAGAGAGGCTTTAACCAGGCACTCCTTATAGCGAGGGTCGTATCAAAGGGGATAAGGATTCCTTTGATGATGGATATTCTTTTAAAGAAAAAGGAGACGCCACCACAGATAGGGTTGTCTGCAAGGGAAAGGCTGTCAAACCTCAAGAATGCATTCGAGGCAAAGGGGAATATAGAAGGTATGCGGCTTTTGCTCGTTGATGATGTGATGACAACTGGTGCAACCGTAACAGAGTGCTCAAAACAGCTTATAAAGGCTGGTGCAAAAGAGGTGATTGTCTTAACCCTTGCCAGGTCGAGTATGGTGTGATGTGATATAATTTGTAATGCCTGATATTAGTTCATTCAAAGAAAATCTACAGTCATTAATCACAAAATTCGAAAAGGACAAAACCCACTATCTCTCAAAAGGCTATGTTGAAGCACAGGTTAGGATTGATTTCATAAATCCTTTTTTTGGAGCACTCGGCTGGGACATAGAAAACAAGGCACAGAAGCCTCCCCATGAAAGGGATGTAAAGGGATGTAATAGTTGAACTTTCACCTGAAACCACAGGAAGGCCAGATTATAACTTCAGGATAAATGGGGTCACAAAATTCTCCGTTGAAGCAAAAGCACCATCAATTGCACTTGACGATATAAACTATATCCTTCAGGCAAAGAGTTATGCATGGTCAACAAAAGAGGTATATTGCGTAATCCTTACAGACTTTGAAGAATTTAAGCTCTTTGATGCATCTTTAAAGCCAAATCCAAGATTCCCTGATGAAGGTTTAATATTCTCTCTCAAATATACCGATTACCTTGATAATATCGGAAAGCTCTGGGAGCTATCCAGAGAAAAGGTTGAGAGCGGTTCTCTGGAAACCCTCCTTCCGAAGGATACAAAAAGCAAGAGGCTTAGAATCCCGCCTGATAAATCATTTCTCGAAGATTTAACTCTCTGGCGTGCAAGACTCGCAAAGGATATTCATAAACGAAATCCTGAGTTTGATGTAAAACTCTTAAATGATGTTGTCCAGAAGCTCCTCGACAGAATTATATTTATCCGCATTGCCGAGGATAGAAAAATCAGACCTGATAGAGAACTATGGGAGATTGTTGCCCAGTGGAAAGAAGAAGGGAAAAGAAAATCAATAATGACGCATTTGATAGACCTCTTTCACGAGGTCAATACCGACTTAAACGGAGATATATTCAAGCCCCATGCCTGTGAAAAAGCTGACGTTGATTCAGGTCTTTTAGCCGATATTATTGAGAGTCTCTACTTCCCAAAAAGCAGATACCGTTTTGATGCAATAGGAGTTGAACTATTAGGGAACATCTATGAACGCTATCTCGGAAGCACAATAAGGGTAACACCTCGGAGGGTAAAGGTTGAAGAAAAGCCAGAGGTAAGAAAGGCAGGTGGTGTTTATTACACTCCGAAATATATTGTTGACTATATTGTCAAAAATACTGTTGGCAAAATCATTGAAGGAAAGACACTAAAACAGATAGAAAAGATAAAAATCCTTGATCCTGCCTGCGGCTCTGGCTCATTCCTGCTTGGAGCATATCAATACCTGATTGATTATCATCTGAAACATTACAGGGAGCATCCAAAAGAGGTACACACACTCCATCTTTTCCCATATTACAAGATTTCTCCTGAAGAATTGAGCCTCCCGCTGCGCGAAAAGGCAAAGATTTTAAAAAATAATATCTTCGGAGTTGACATAGACCCCCAGGCAGTAGAAATAACAATGATGAGCCTTTATCTAAAGGTGCTTGAAGGCGAAAGAGGATTGCTTCCAAAGAAGCAACAACTCCTTCCACCTCTAAGCAACAACATCAAATGTGGAAATAGCCTTATTGGTTATGACATTCTGGATTCCTCTCTCTTTTTGTCATTGCGAGCGCGCAGCTCAGCAATCTCAGACGAAACAATTAGCTGCATCAACCCCTTTGACTGGAATTCGAAGTCAACAGGCTTTGGTGAAATCATGGAATCAGGCGGATTCGATATCGTCATTGGCAACCCACCGTATGTGGTTCTTTCAAAAGAGGGATTTGATGAAAGGGTCATACAATATTTAGGACAAAATTTCAAAGAGGTTACCTATCAACTTGATTCATATTTACTATTTATGGTGCAAGCAGCCCGCCTTTCTAAAAATTTAATTGGCTTTATTGTTCCGAATGCATACTTAGGCAATCTTAAAATAGTCGACTTTCGGAAATGGTTGCTACGAAATACTTCTATCAAACAGATAGTAATGTTACCTCCTGATGTTTTCGAGGGTGCTGTGGTTGACACAACGATTGTACTCTTTTCTACGAAAGCTAGTTTTAAAAATAAAATTGAAGTCTTAAAACACGAAAATGAAATGATAAGGCATCTTTATTCTCTCCAGCAGAGTGATTTTTTGTCTACTCCCGAAGCAAAAATCAATATACATATCGAACCAAGCATTGGTAAAATTATCGACAAAGTTCTTAAACAGACACAGCCTCTGTACAGTTATCTCGAAATAAATCGAGGCGTACTGGAGTGAACCCCTCTGACTGGACACGAAACTGAAATAGGTTAGAATACTGACGAGTAAAAAAGTCATAAGGCATATTCATGATGATGAGGATTTTAGGGGGTAGTAAGATATGGGTGGCCCTGAGA
>JBFLWW010000035.1:0-14778 GCA_040757475.1 Nitrospirota bacterium | reverse complement strand
AGGGCCACCCATATCTTACTACCCCCTAAAATCCTCATCATCATGAATATGCCTTATGACTTTTTTACTCGTCAGTATTCTAACCTATTTCAGTTTCGTGTCCAGTCAGAGGGGTTCAGTCCAAATTGACCAAGTTTATAATAGAGCATGGCTACATAAAGAAGCATATTGCTTGCATGCTCTTTTGTGAAAGGAGTAGCATACTTAGCAGATTTTTGATAATACTCTAAGGCTTTTTTGTAATTAGTTTTATGATAAAAATAGATATTTCCCAAGATGTGGTAAATTACGAAATCTTGATAATTCTTCTTCTCGGCTTCTAACAAATCCATCTCTGCCTCGTCAATCCAGTTATTTAAATAAGCTACCTCTCCTCTTTTTCTTAGTTCCTTTGCTTGAGTATCTAAAGGTCTTTCTAATATCTCTTTGATTTTCTCCAACATCTCGCTTTGAAAGTATAGTCTATCAATAACCTCCTGAAATCCGTAGTATGTAATACGAAATAAGTCTTGTAGTCCTTTGCTAATCTGAGAAAAACCATGTGCAAGTTCAGCTTTTATGTTGGCAAGTTCAGCTTCTATGTTGGCAAGCTCTTTAGCAATCGCTTTATTACTGGCAATTACTTCGTCAGTCTTCAGCAATTGAGACTCTACAGCTTCCATTATTCTGTAAATTTCATTAGCTATAATTTCTACATTCTCCTTTGGAATTTAGTCCGCAATGAGCAGATATCTTGTTTATATTTGAACTAAGTTCGGATATATTTCTTCTGTCTAACATTCATTTTTATATTTATTCTGCATTTAGAAGGATTTTATATTACGACGTATGGCTTGTCAAGCGGAAAAAATTGAAACTATTGAGGCAACTAACTGATAAAACCTGAATTTTTGCCTTTCAAAGGCAACTATAATTCGATATAATTATAAATATTTATTAATATGCGGAGGCGCGATAAGTTATGAAAAGCGATAATTTGAATGACTTTCAAGGCTATCTTGTCTCCAAATCGGCTGTTAATGAGAAAAATGCTCCTTATTATGTGCGATAGGTCTCTTCCTGCTATGCCTTTCTAAATCAGCCTCTTTCCGATGTTTTAACTCAAGGATAGAAACAAGACTTTTTAAAGCAGTTCGCAAAAAATCATGAAGACTGGCAGGTAAAGCAGGCAGAGGCCGCACTGAGATTATATGATTATTATCTTTCAGGGCTTCAAATGTCTGCAAAAGAGGAATCTTTAGAGAATAAAGAAAAATGGAGCATCGTTGAGACCAAAGCGCAGAATGCCATAAGGCTCAGGCATATGTCATACAGCACTGAAAAGACGTATCTGATGTGGCTGCGCTCATTTTACGGATTTATTGGCGGTAAAAATCCTGATGATTTGGCGGTAGCTGATATGCAGCAATTTCTGAGTTATCTTGCTGTGGAACGTAAGGTTTCCACCTCTACTCAGAATCAGGCCCTTAATGCGCTTGTGTTCATTTATCGCCATGTCCTTGATAAGCGTATCGGAAACGATGAGTTGAATGCTGTAAGGGCGATTTATAAGAGGAGGCTGCCTGTTGTGCTTACAGTAAAAGAGGTTCATTCAATATTTGATAAGTTGTACGGCATTAATCGTTTGATGGCAATGCTTATTTACGGATGCGGTCTCAGGCTTCAGGAATGCCTGAGCCTGAGAATAAAAGATGTCGATATCGAACAGGGGATTTTAATCGTTCATTCAGGAAAAGGAGATAAAGACAGGAGAACAGTGCTCCCGGATGCATTAAAGGACGATCTTATCAGACATATTGCCGAAACAAGGTCTCTTTATGACAGCGACAGGAAAAATGATATGAATGGCGTTTACTTGCCGGGTGCTCTTGAGAAAAAATATCCGAATGCGGGTAAAGAATGGGGATGGTTCTGGCTGTTTCCATCAAAATCGATATCGGTTGATCCCCGTACGCATATTGTCCGCCGCCATCATGTGCATCAGGCCTCGCTTCAAAAGGCGTTTAAGGATGCCGTTATAAAAGCCGGGATTGCCAAGCAGGCGTCTGTCCACACGCTGCGCCACAGCTTTGCTACACATTTACTCGAAAACGGATATGACATAAGGACTATTCAGGAACTCTTAGGGCACCGAAATCTTCAGACCACAATGATCTATACCCATGTGGCAACAAAAAACATCCTTGGTGTAAGAAGTCCTCTGGATAAGATATAATTAATTTTATCAGGAGGATAAATGAAGACTGCCTTTGTCTTTCCCGGCCAGGGCCCTCAATATGTAGGAATGGGGAGGGAAATCTATGAGAATTTCCGTGAGGCAAGGGAAATATTTGAAGAGGCCTCGAATGCCCTTGACTATGATATTGCTAATCTATCTTTTAATGGTCCAGTTGAAGAACTCAATAGGACCTTTAGGACTCAACCCTGCATTCTCACAGTAAGCATTGCAATCCATAAGGTTTTGTTATCGAAAGGTCTGAAGCCCTCAGTTGTTGCTGGACATAGCCTCGGCGAATACTCTGCAATAGTAGCTGCTGGCGCCATCTCGTTTAAAGAGGCAGTTAAGCTAACTGAAAAAAGAGGACAGTTTATGCAGGAGGCGGTTCCAGAAGGTAAGGGACTCATGGCTGCAATCCTCGGATTGGAAAGGGATCAGGTTGATGAAATATGCCTCTCATTACAAACAGGTTATGCATCGCCTGCCAATTATAATTGTCCTGGCCAGATAGTGATTGCAGGTGAGAAGGAGGCAGTTGAAGAGGCTATGAAACTCGCTAAAGAGGCAGGGGCAAAAAGGGTAGTGCCACTTGCAGTGAGCGTCCCTTCCCATTGCACATTAATGGTGGAGGCATCAAACAGGCTTGCTGAACTCCTATATACAATGGAGTTTAAAGACCCTGATATTCCGATAGTTAATAATGCAGATGCAGTTTTTCTGACCAAAGCCGATAAAATAAAAATCTCTCTGATACGTCAGCTTAACAGCCCTCTTTTGTGGGAAGACTCTATAAGAGGTATTGTTGAATCAGGTATAAACACCTTTGTAGAGGTTGGGCCAGGAAAGGTTCTTTCAGGACTGATAAAGAGGATTGAACCTGATGCAAAGATAATGAATGTTGAGGATATGGAAAGCCTTGAGAATACTTTGAGAAATTGGGTTGAAAGGGAGTGATATTTTGGAAAGCCGTGAGATTAGATGGCCGCTAATTATGGGTTTAGTATGGATGGTAATTGTAACTTATCTTTCACTGACTTCAGAGCCTGTTCCTATGATGCCAGAGAGGTATGATAAGTTCGGGCACTTTTTCCTCTACCTTATTACAAGTAGCTTATTCTATATCGTCTTCAAGAAAAAAATCAGACGTATCCTTTTATATGCCGTTTTATTTTCTGTGCTTTATGGAACAATTATGGAATTATTACAGGTATTCGTCCCTGAAAGAAGTTTTTCCTTCGAAGATATTACTGCAAACACCTCTGGCGCAATTGGTTTTTTGATACTGGCAAAATTCCTGACAGGCTCTTCAAGAGAAAAAGTCTCAAGGGGCTGAGTTGAAAAGATATATCTGTATTACTTAAAATATCGATATGAAAGACTATATTGATAAGTTCATAAGGTATCTTGAGATCGAAAGGGCTGCATCAGCTCATACGCTAAGGGCCTACAGGAAAGACCTCGGAGAATTTTTTGAACATGTTAACACAGCGATTGAAAATATAGATGTGATAGATGTTCGTGGCTTTATAGCAGCACAAATGAAAAACAGGCTAAAAAAAACGACTGTTAGCAGGAGACTTGCGAGTATAAGGTCATTCTTTAAATTCTTGCATAGGGAGGGCTATATAAAATCAAATCCCACAAAACTCGTTTCAAACCTGAAGATTCCAAAACTGCTCCCGAATTTCCTTTCTGTTGACGATGTTTTTTCTCTCGTTGAGAAACCTGAGGGGATAGGCTTTATACCTGCGAGAGACAGGGCTGTCCTTGAACTTCTCTATTCAAGCGGTCTGAGGGTGAGTGAACTTTCCGGACTTAATGTGGATGACATTAACACAAGGGAAGGATTGGTAAAGATAAGGGGGAAGGGTAAGAAGGAGAGGATAGTGCCTGTTGGTTCAAAGGCGGTTGATGCCATCAAATCATACATAGTAGAGAGGATAGTGCTTAAAAGGAAAGAGAGGGCATTATTTCTTAACAGGATAGGTACAAGATTGACAGATAGAGGAGTAAGACGTATAGTAATAAAGTATGCAAGGGCGCTAGCTATCAACAGGCAGATAGGGCCTCACACACTGAGGCATACATTTGCAACCCATCTACTTCAGGATGGCGCAGACCTCAGGGTGATACAGGAGCTTCTGGGTCATTCATCTCTTTCTACGACTCAGAAATATACCCATCTGGATATAACACATCTGATGGATATATATGATAAGGCCCATCCCCTTGCTAAGGAAAGTAACAAGTGACGAGTAACAAGTAACGAGAAAGAAAAAAATATAAAGACTTGTCACTCGTTACTATTGAGGAGGGTAGATGTTTAAGGGAACAACTATACTATGCGTGAGGCGTGATGGAAAGGTTGCGATAGGCGGAGATGGGCAGGTTACAATGGGTAATACTGTATTGAAACATAATGCCAGGAAGATCAGGAGGATGTATGGTGAGAAAGTCCTCACTGGTTTTTCAGGGGCAACAGCAGATGCACTTACATTATTTGAGAAGTTTGAAGGCAAGCTCGAATCTTACAGGGGGAATATAACAAGGGCTGCGGTTGAACTTGCGAAAGACTGGAGGACTGATAAGGTTTTAAGGAGGCTCGAGGCCCTCTTGATAGTAGCTGATATAGAACACACTTTTATAATCTCAGGCACAGGCGATGTTATCGAGCCTGAGGACGGAGTTGCAGCCATTGGTTCTGGAGGCCCATTTGCCCAGGCATCGGCAAGGGCACTTTATGAAAATACATCACTTTCAGCAAGAGAGATCGTGGAAAAATCTATGAAGATTACTTCAGACATCTGTATATACACAAATGAAAATATACTCATAGAGGAGCTAAATGGATAACCTTACACCGAGAAAGATAGTAGAAGAGCTTGATAAGTATATCATAGGACAGCATAAGGCAAAGAAGGCAGTTGCTATTGCTATGAGGAACAGGTGGAGAAGGCAGAGGCTTTCTCCTGAATTGAAGGATGAGGTCTTACCAAAGAACATAATCATGATAGGCCCTACAGGTGTGGGTAAGACTGAGATAGCGAGGAGACTCTCAAGGCTTGCAAATGCACCATTTGTAAAGGTTGAGGCATCAAAGTTTACAGAGGTAGGCTATGTAGGCCGTGATGTGGAATCAATGATAAGAGACCTGACAGAGATATCCATAAGCATGGTTAAGTCAGAACATGTAGAAAAGGTTCAGGAAAAGGCAAAAGGTCTTGCTGAAGAACGTCTTCTTGACTTACTCCTCCCTCCCCCAAGAATGGCGAAAGGAGTAGGGATTGAAGAGGAAGAAAGGGAAAAGCAAAAAGAGACTAGAGAGCGGCTCAGGGCACAACTAAGAGAGGGAAAACTCGACAACAGATATGTTGACATCGAGGTGAGAGAAAAGATAATACCTTTTGGTGTTGTTTCAAATGTGGGGCTTGAAGAGCTTGAGATAAACCTTAAAGAGATGCTCGGCAGTTTCCTGCCTGAAAGGTCAAAGAGAAAGAAGGTAAAGATCCCTGAGGCATTGAGTATTCTGTTACAGGAAGAGGCAAATAAACTCATTGATATGGATAAAGTAACAAAGGAGGCGATTGAAAGGGTTGAACAGTCAGGTATTGTATTTATTGACGAATTAGATAAGATAGCAAGCCGTGGGTATACACATGGCCCTGATGTTTCACGTGAAGGTGTCCAGAGGGACCTTTTACCTATAGTTGAAGGCACTACAGTCACAACAAAACATGGCTCTGTAAAAACAGAGCACATCCTTTTTATAGCTGCTGGGGCATTCCACATGACTAAACCATCTGACCTGATTCCTGAATTACAGGGGCGTTTTCCTATAAGGGTGGAACTCGACCCACTTGGCAAAAAAGAATTTATTAGAATACTTACAGAGCCCTATAATGCGTTGATTAAACAATATACCGCACTGCTTTCTACAGAGGATGTAGTAATAGATTTTACAAAGGATGCTATTGATGAGATTGCTGATATTGCAGCACATGTGAATGAGAAGACAGAAAATATCGGTGCAAGGAGGCTGCACACTGTCCTCGAAAAACTTCTTGAGGACATTTCCTTTGAGGCGCCTGAGAAAAAGAACGGGAAACTTTCGATAGACAGGAGATATGTCAAAGAGAAGCTGAGTGAGATTGTGAAAGACGAAGACCTGAGCAGATATATTCTTTAGTGACAAGTGACAAGAATAGTAACGAGTAACAAAGGTTTATGAGACATATCCAGGGCCTCATTATGCTATCGCCTCATGGTATGGCCCTGATTTTCACGGCAGACCAACATCTTCAGGAGAACTATTTAACATGTACGCCTTAACCTGTGCCCATAGAGAACATCCGTTTGGTACAAGGCTGAAGGTAACAAACATTTCAAACAATAAGACTGTGAGTTGTGTTATAAATGACAGGGGGCCGTTTGTATCAGGAAGGGACCTGGATTTATCTTATGCTGCTATTACAGGGTAAGGATTGGTAAATTCAATATGAAGGATGATGCATTCTGCCTTGCAAAGAACCTCGCAGATGAAGGATACAGCGTCTTAATCACACACTATGCTGAGAGGGCATGAGTGAAAAAACTTGATGATGTTGTTGAATTCCATGGTCATATATGCCCAGGGCTTGCATTAGGTTACAGGGTAGCACTTTTTGCTATGAATCAGCTTGGTGGAAGGGCAAGGGATGAGGAGCTTGTAGCAATCGTTGAAAATAATTCGTGTGCTGTTGATGCAGTTCAGGTGGTAACAGGATGCACATTTGGCAAAGGTAACCTTATCTTTAGAGACTATGGTAAACAGGTTTATACATTCATCAAAAGACCCTCAGGGGATGGGATAAGGATTTCTGTTGAATGGAAGTCTCCAGAAGAGACCGAAGAAGAAAGACTGATGTGGGATAGGTATATGAAAGGAGACCATTCTGATGAGGTTTTGAAAATAGTTCATGATAGAAAATCAAAGAAGATTGAGATGATATTGAATGCAAAAGATGAAGAGCTTTTAAGGGTTACAAAGGGGAAGATGGATTTACCAGAGGAGGCAGGGATATATCCAAGTATCAGGTGTGATATATGCGGGGAAAAGGTGATGAAGCTGAGGACAAGGCTCAAAAATGGTAAAATAGTCTGTATACCTTGTTTTGAAAGGAAAGGCTGATGAAAGACATAATCAAAAAGGCCGAGATACTGATAGAGGCATTGCCTTACATTAGAAATTTTTGCGGTAAGACATTTGTCATAAAGTATGGCGGCTCAGCACAGGTAAAAGACACGCTCAAGGAGTCCTTTGCCAAGGATATAGTTATGCTTAACTTTATCAGCATCAGACCTGTAATTGTCCACGGCGGGGGGCCAAAGATTTCAGCCATGATGGAGAAGATGGGTAAGAAGCCTGAATTTGTGCAGGGCCAGCGTGTTACAGACGAAGAGACAATGGATATTGTAGAGATGGTAGTCGGCGGTCTTGTAAATAAAGAAATAGTCTCATTGATTAACAGCCATGGCGGAAAGGCAGTAGGCCTGAGTGGTAAAGATGGAGGACTTATAAAGGCTAAAAAGAAAACGATAAAAAAATTTGCTGAAACAGGTGTTGATGAAATAGTAGATATTGGTCTTGTCGGAGATGTTACAGGTGTTGACCCGCATATATTAAGCAGTCTCGAAAAAGAAGGGTTTATACCTGTGATATCTCCTGTAGGGGTAGGGCCAAAAGGAGAGACACTGAATATAAATGCCGATTATGTAGCTGCTTCCATAGCGTCTGCACTTAAGGCTGAAAAGCTTATAATCCTGACAGATGTGCCTGGAATTATGGACAGAAAGGATAAGATAATCTCAACCTTGACAAAGCAGCAGATAAAAAAACTCATAGATGATGGGACAATTACAGGTGGAATGCTCCCAAAGGTTCAGGCATGTCTTAAAGCAATCGAGGATGGTGTCTCAAAGACACATATCATTGATGGTAGGGTTCCTCATTGCCTGCTCCTTGAGATATTCACAAAAGAGGGAATTGGCACAGAGATACTGGCTTAATATCAAATAATAACCAATACCCAAGCACCAATAACCAAACTTAAAAATTAAACGCATCAAGTAGGGTGTTATTGCGAAGGGACTTAGTCCCCGAAGCAATCTCGGTTCGGAACAGGCTTCGCAATCTGACACAAAGTGTCATTCCGAGCGAAGCGAGGAATCTCATTTGAGATTGCCACGGGCTTTGCCCTCGCGACGACTTCGTCGGATTGCCACGCTTCCGTTAGTCGCTCGCAATGACAATATAACAGTATTTAATGCGTTTGTATTAATAAAGCTTATAAGTTATTGGCACTATCAGTGCTGCTCTGACAGGCGGTTTTGGAAATGGAGAAGTGTTTCTTACTGCCTCAGTGGCATTCTTATCCAATATCTCAAATCCGGAACTGCTTACAACCTTTATATCCTCAACATAACCGCTCTCGGAAACTATGAAAGATACTGTGACCTTACCTTCCCATCCCATCTCTCTCGCAAGCTTAGGGTAGTTTAATCTTCTCTGAATCATATCCCTTATGTAAGAAAAGTGCCTCTTCAGATACCTAGCCCTCCCTTCTTCATCAGAGCCTCCAGAGCCACCACCAGAAGCAGTCATAGTGTCTGCTTTAATATTGCTGTTTGCAATAAAACCCCACTCCCCATTTTCAGACGATGGATTTTTCTCGACAGACGCCGGAACTGGTGCCTGAGTCTCTATATTCGATACCGGATGATTTTCAGGAATTATCGGAGAAACTATCTTCTGTTCTTGATTTTTAATCTCCGGCTTTTGTTCTCTGACCTCTGACTTCTGGATTCTGTGGTCTGTGGTCTGGTGTTTGACTCCTGACTCTTGACTCCTGACCTTTGACTGTCTTCTATAGCGAAGTCAATTACAATCAGCTTGCTTGTAGGGATAATAGAATTACTGATACCAATAATAATCAGAAACACTAAGGCATGCAAAATAAAAGATAGTTGTAGTGCCCTGAATTGGTAGTTCATCTTTCCTCCTCTGTTTGTAGGCTCACCCTTTTAAATTCGAGACTTTTTACAACATCAAGGACATCCACAAATATCTGCAGGGCAATATCCCTATCTGCCCTTATCAATACGGGTATATTTTTATCCGTATCCTTTATAGAATCCTGCAGACCTTCCAGTGAGATAGGCACGCAAGGGGGACTTTGTTCTCGGGGGTCCGTGGGGGAAACACAGTTTCCCCCACGCATTAGATATATATTCCCATTTTTATCTATCTCTATAGTTTGGGTCTTCAGGGTCTCTTCATGGCTCTTTGATGCCCTTGGAAGCTCAACTGGTATAATCCCTGTTGCAATAAATGTAGAGGTCATAAGGACTATAGTTAGAAGCACAAGCATCACATCCACAAGTGGAATGACATTTATATAATCAAATTCCTTCTCTTCCATTTCTTATCTCCCATTGCATCATGAGAACTTTTACCCTTCTTAAAAGAAAATTATAAAGTGCAACAGATGGGATTGCCACGAGAAGTCCAACAGCAGTTGCCTTCAATGCGAGGGCAAGGCCGACCATTATCTTGTTTGTATCCATAAGACCCTCTTTACCTACGGTATAGAATGTGAGCATTATTCCAAGGACAGTCCCCAATAGTCCAATATAAGGTGCATTGCTACCTATGGTAGCTATGATGTGGAGCTTCCTTGTCAGCTCAATCTCAAGTGACTTCCTGTCATTAAAATCATCTGTCCTAATATTCTTATAAACCAGATGCCTCTCGATCGCTATAGCAATAGCGATAATACTCAATAGGGTCAAAAACCCTATTATCCCGTAATCAATTGTAACCTTAAGCCACTCCATTATTTCTCTTTTTACCCCCTTTTAAATGTGTTGTAAGCCTTTTGAAAATTGCAAAACCAAGTATTATTGAGCCTCCGGCAATACAACCATAACAGGCATTGCATGACCGCCACTGACATCCCTGTGAAAGTGCAATTCCTGTTGCAGCAGATGATGAACCTATCAGGCTGCAAAAAATCTTGCCTTTAAATTTTATAAGTGGTTGTAAAACCTGTGTCATTTATCCCTCCTTCTAACATAATCCTTTTTCTTGTTATGCTGAACTCGTTTCAGCATCTGTTTGTATTGCTATTTTTAGACCATGAACCGCTACTGGTTCAGGGTGACGATTGCGGTATGAACCATAACAGATTGCATTATTCGGACAGGCAATCTCACATTCCTTACATGGTAATATATCCATCCTCTTTGTAAAACCGAGTTTTGAGCCTATCTTATTCGATATTACATCGAGTGCACCAACAGGACATAACATGTTATAACAAATTTTTTTCTTTTTGCAAGGAAACCAAGAACAGCAATCAATCCGAGGTTTATTATCCCAGCAGTTCTGAAAAAATATGCTATGTCAGCAGAATTAAAAGGCGCTCCTAAAAGCCTTGGGACTACTGCAAAGTTACAGTAATTACAGCAGAGGCTTCCTATCGCAAAAAGAGGTGCAAGGAGATATACGCTCAGATAACCATACCTAACAACAGGGGCAGAGACAGTGCTGTAATTGAACTTTATAACTTCAGGAATTGCTCTACTTCCTATTTCTGTAATGCCACCAACAGGGCAGACATGGCTGCACCAATAGCGGCCAAAGAAGAATGAGGTGATGACAATTCCTGTTCCTGCAACCAATATCACACCACCATAGCTTCTCACTATTCCAGCTATGAAACTGCTTATTGTAGTATCAGACCTTATTGTCCAGAACATCCTCGGGCAGTATATCCCGCAAAAACCGCTCTCACCTATTAACTGAGGCAGCAGACCAAATGGTGCGATAAAGAGAAATACTCCAGTAAAATCATTAAATATCTTATCTTCTGTCTTTTATCCAAATCCCTTAAAAGAGCCACCTCCTATTACCTCCTTTTAATGATGATGTCCTGAACTACCTGTCTCATTCTCATTTTTATCCTTGAGTATGATAGGTAGATTCAAGACAGGTTTATTAGATTTTGTATCATAAAATACGAGATTATATTTCCCTCTAACATAATCATTATCTTTAAATTTGTCAGGGGATTGTTGTAACTTATTTTTGCCATCAATGTCAGAGGTACACCAGGCCTGTATTTTGTAGCACCTCCTGCCTCCTTTGTTACTTCCATTGCATATCTCTTATCAAAGATGTTGTAGACATTAAGGGTAATATCCAGATTTTTTTCTCATAACCTACAAGGGCATTTGTTAGAAATTCATACCCCCTATATTTTTCCGAGTTTGCATTATCCACATTGTATTCGCCCCATGTATTTGTATCCACCTTGAACTTAAAACCTGAGGGATGCTTATAATATGCAAACAGGCTGTATTGATGCATGGGGATATTAAGAAGATATGTTGCCTGGTTCGATTGTCTGGACTATCTCATCTTTTACTGTCATATAGAATAAAAAGAGGTCAAAACTGTGTCCTCCCTCAAATCTCGCCTCAAGACCTGTTTCATAATCGTAAGCCTTTAAAGGGTCTAAGTTGGGATTCACATTTATCTCTGATCTTACTCCGAGGTCTATAATCCATCTGTCTGATGGTCTTATGGACTCCTGCATTTATGAGCCCTGTTACAGGATGGTAATGTTTCCATGTCTGAAAATAAACCAATGGCTTCAGTTTCACATTACCGATCTCTTTTTCAAATTTAAGACTCGTATAAAGAATCTTGCTGTATCTGCCCATGTGCCTCCATATGTCTGATGTATAAGCTGAGTTATATCACTTTCAAACTCTGCTTTGGTCAATGTCCCCGGAAGTTGCAAATCAGCCTTTGTATAAGAAATATTCGCCTCAATAGAGGTCTTATCATCAAACATATGTCCTATTTTATACCCCCTGATTTGTGCTGAACTCATTCTACGCCCTCCATGAATCTGTAGAGCGTCTACTCCCTGATAGGGTGAAATATGTCTTACCTGCGTGTGTTCCATAGATAAGGTTATACATCTGGGCGTTGTCACTTCCATACCCCAGCTTTATACTCTTTACCTCTTCAAAGGGACTCTTTGTTATCACATTTATAACACCGCCAGCACCATTTGCTCCATAAAGGGTTGAATCAGGCCCCTTTACAACATCAATACTGTCCACAAGTTGTGTATCAACAAAATCAAGTCTTCTCATACCATCAGGGTCTGTTATCGGAACACTATCAAGGAGTACCATTATCTCCCTGACCCCATATCTTGCCTTAAGCCCTGAACCCCTTTATTAATAATGTACCAGTTGCAAAAACACATATCAGCAATATGAATGTAAGACTAAATCGCGTATTAGTTTCCCTTTCATTAAGATTAGTTGCTAAAAAAGGATTCAAGGATTCCAGGTTTCAAGGGTTCAAGTGTTTCACTCGAATCCTCGACCCCTTGGCCCCTTGAATCCTATAGAGAGATAGAGATGAGGGTTAAGTTATGCTATTCTGGGTGGTTTTTCGGGAGATGAAGGATAAACCTGTGGAATTATCTTTTCTTCTACAGAGGATATAGAAGACTCAATACTTATACATTGAAAGCAAAAATAGTTCTCTGGAATTACGACTATGGTATTTCCTGATGATATAAATCCGCTCGGAGACTTACAGACATCAATGGTCAAGATTGGCTGTCCTGCGTAGCCCACGTTCAAGGTTATAGTGGAAGGAAGTACTGTGACGTAGAGAACAGCCATCATGATAATAATGGCTGTCACAACATTATGGGAATATATGTTTTCTTTGTCTTTTAAAAGAGACATGCCTTTTTGGTTAAATAACATATTGCGATTGTAAATATCAACTTAAATTTCTAAATTTAGATAATCTTATAATTGATACGTGGAGTGGGAAACAGACCAGTTTTAACTTTAAATTTATGACTTCGCGCTCTCTCTTCCAAAGGGCGAAAGCTGTCTGAGCTCCTTTATAAGCCCTGGCATAATCTTGATTACTCTATCTATCTCTGCCTCTGTATTGTATCTGCTCAGAGAGAATCTGATTGACCCATGAATTGCTGTAAATGGCACTCCCATTGCCCTTAACACATGAGATGGCTCGAGTGAACCTGATGTACATGCTGAGCCTGATGAGGCACAGATACTGTATTCATTAAGTCTGAGTAAGATAGCCTCTCCTTCTACATATTCGAAACTGAGATTTGTGGTGTTCGGCAGTCTGTTGTTTATATCTCCGTTTATCCTTACATCAGGACATGATTTTAAGAGTGCATTTTCGAGTTTATCCCGCAGGCCTTTCAGATAAGTTATCTCTTGAGAGAGTTTTTCACCTGCAAGCTCACATGTCTTTCCAAGCCCGATGATTGAAGCCACATTTTCTGTTCCAGCCCTTCTCCCGTGCTCCTGATGGCCTCCGATTATGTATGGATAAAATCTCGTCCCCTTCCTGACATACAGAGCGCCAACCCCCTTTGGTGCATGCAATTTATGGCCTGAAAGAGAGAGCATGTCAACAGGAAGTTTTTTTAGATCTATTGGAATCTTTCCGACTGCCTGAACAGCATCAGTATGGAATAAAATGCCTCTTTCTTTAAGTATTTCTGCAATCTCCATAATCGGAAATATGACACCTGTCTCATTATTTGCATACATGATGGATACGATAACTGTGTCCTCATCGAGTACCTTTAACAGCTCATCCATATTGAGCTGGCCCTGTTTGTTCACAGACAGGAATGTCACCCTGTAGCCTTTTCTTGCGAGGTGTTTACAGAAATTTAAGACTGCAGGATGTTCGACCCTGGTTGTAATGATATGCCTTCTGGAAGGTAAGGATTCAACAGCACTCATTATGGCAGTATTGTCGCTTTCTGTGCCACAGCTCGTGAATATTATCTCTTCAGGCTCAGCATTGATAAGATGTGCAACTTTTGCCCTTGCCTCTTCAACTTTTCTGTGTAATTGACCTCCAAAGGTATGCATACTTGAAGGGTTACCATAGAGTTCTTTGAGGTAGGGAAGCATTGCATCAAGGACTTCAGGTGGAACAGCCGTTGTTGCATTATTGTCGAGATATATTGTATCCATTATTGTGCCTCCACGAATATTTCTTCGCTCACTAATTCCCTCAGCTTGTCTTGAATCCCATTTATAGTGACATCCGCCATAAGACAACCTGTGCACATGCCTCGAAGTGCTATAATCACCCTGTTACTATCAATATCTATCAATTCAATATCTCCACCGTCTGCCTGTAATCCTGGCCTTATCTCCTTCTCTATGATCTCCTGGATAAGGGCAATCTTCTGAAGGTTAGTAAGCTTTTTAGGAATAGCAGGTTTTTCGGGAATTTTTAATGACCAGATGTCTCTAAGGATAGTCTCGATTACTTCCCTGCATTCTCCGCAGCCGCCTCCTGCCTTTGTATAGTTTGTAACCTCATCCACTGTTGTGAGATGGTTTTCTATAGCAACCCTCCTTATCTTTTCTTCTGTAACATCGAAACACTTGCAGACAAGCTTACCTGCTTCCTCAACAACCTTTGGCTGGCC
>JBFLWW010000034.1:1583-15707 GCA_040757475.1 Nitrospirota bacterium | reverse complement strand
TCAGAAAGGGAAGCCATACCAGGAAGCTCTGTCTGGGCAAGTTCCTCCATCTCAAGGGTATTGGTTAGATAAAGCTTAAATCTATCATCCTCATAGAGTTTGTAACCAAGTTCTTCTAAGAGAAAAGACATTTTCAAATGTCCTATTGCATAGGGAGCCATCATTAATTCAAAGGCATAAAAGTTTTTAAGAATATGCTCTTTGATGAAATTTTCTTTACCATCTTCACCATATTTAGAAGTAAATTCATCCACTGCCAATTTGGCTGCCTCTGCCAGAAAGGTGAGTGTCCCTGCTGCAGGGTCTAATACTGTAACGGTATCACTTGCAAACCCATCGGTTCTGTTAAAATGCTCTTTTAAAATATGATGCAAAGAATGAACAATGTAAGAGACTACTGGTTCAGGTGTATAATAAACACCTCTTTTTTCTTGTGTCTTAGGGTCATATTCGGCAAGGAAGGTTTCATAAAAATGCACTATTGGGTCCTTTCCTTTGTGCTTATGAAAATACACATCAAGTATCTTATGCACATCAGTAACAGCCAGAACCTCTGAGATATCATCAACAATCCATTCCATCTGTTGAGGAAGGTCTCCAAGGGAAACGAATCTGAAGACATCCTTTAGTATTCCTATTGTCCTTGGGATATTATCATATGCGAGTTTTCTGTTAAAGCTGTTTTCCGAGCGGGTTCGTGCAGCAAAGAGTCCGTATGTTATTGTTTGTGAATAAAGGTCAGCAAAGTCTTCTTTTGAAAGTCCACTTATGAGGTATTTCCTGAATGCCTCATAAAATCCTAAGATAAAGCCCTTTCCTATTTTTTCTTCCTCTTTTAGCTCCTGCGAAATTACCTCATCTTTTAAAAATCTTGTCCTCTTTGCCAATTCTATTGCCAATGTTTTCGCATCATAGACCTTCGGCAATGAGAAGGAAAAGAATTTCTCAAGAAGTTTTAAAAATTCGGATTCTTTTTCAATTGGTGGAATAGTTTTGAGTTTATGTACGACATAAGGTCTGCCGATAAGAACTTTATCCATTAAATCGCCATTACGATAAAGTCTGAATTCAAAGAAGTTGGTTAATATCAGGTTAGGGAAGATATGACGGTAGCGTTTTAACTGTTCCGTAGCTTCTATCTGGTCTAAATATTCAGTGGTTGGTGGCTTGGCTTCAATATACCCAACTATATGTTGTTTGCCGTCCCAGACTCTGAAATCAGGGTTTCCTGCTTCGGTCTTTTTCGGGAGAGTTGTTATATGGATACTTCTCTTAACTGTTGATTTTGCGTATTCTTTAAATAATTCTGAAAGGGCAGTGTAATAACTTTCTTCCCTCGCATCGCCGCGAGTGGAAATCTCATAAATCTTTCTCAAATACGGCTTTAACATTTTTGACAGCTATTTATTCACTACTTCCTTAAAACTCATCTCTAAGGAAGACTAACTCCTGACTTCCCCTTCTTAGGCCTTTTTCCCATCCCTCGTCATACCATATCTTCATTTTTCCCATAAAGATACTCCAGCCTTCACAGCCGCTTTGGCCTGAACCTTATCCAATGTCCATAGTGGAATATTGAACTGTTTTGACATGGCTATATAAGAGGAGTCATAAAAGGTAATGTTATATTTTCTGCTAATAAAAAAGGCATCTTTAGCCCATTTTGTTGATGACCATTCATAGACTGTGAAATTCCATATCTCCTCTATCAATTTTTCTGTTATATCTAATGGTATCTCTTTTCTTTTCCAAACGGTATTAGAAACTTCAAACCTCCAAAAAGACGGAGCATAAAACCTTGTATCAGATTCAATAAGCTGCTGCACCTTTTGTCCATCCTCTTCAGCAAGGAAAAATGCGCTTAATACACTCGCATCGACAACTAATTCAACCACTGTTTCTATCTTCCCTTATACTTTTAACGCTAAACCCCTTTGGAGTTTTTGGTATACCTTTCCAAAGTTGTTTCAAGTCTCGTAAAATCTTTTTATTTTTTTCCCGCTCTATGCGATCTTCGATTGCCTTTCTGAGATAATCGCTCCAGTCCTCTGGTATTTCCTTCATCTTCTTTTTAATCTCCTCAGGCACTCTGACAGCAACTATTTTCATATCTTTATTTTACTCTTTGTTAAACAAATTGTCAAACATTACAAATTCGGTTTCCTCTTGTGCCAATCTGTGCTCTGCTCATATGCATATGCGACTTTCAAAATAGACTCTTCATCGAAATGCTTTCCAATCATCTGTAGCCCAATTGGTAGATTATTTGATGTGAATCCACATGGTATTGAAATCCCAGGCACTCCAGCAAGGTTTACAGATATGGTGAATATATCAGACAGATACATCTGCAGAGGGTCTGCTGTTTTCTCCCCGATTTTAAATGCAGCAGTTGGAGATGTTGGAGTAACAATAACATCTACGTCCTGGAACGCCTTTTCGAAATCCTGTTTTATAAGTGTTCTCACCTGCTGTGCCTTCTTATAATATGCCTCATAATATCCTGATGAAAGGGCATATGTACCGAGCATTATTCTCCTTTTGACCTCAGCACCGAATCCCTGTGCCCTTGTATTTATATACATATCCATTAAATCCTTGCCCTCTGCTCTGAAGCCGTATTTAACCCCATCATATCGTGCAAGGTTAGATGAAGCCTCCGAGGTTGCAAGGACATAATATGTGGCGACAGCATAACCCGTATGTGGTAGTGAAATCTCTACTGGTATGGCACCGAGAGATTCGAGTTTTTTTATTGCCTCTTTTACTGATACCTCAACTTCTTTATCCATCCCCTCAATAAAATATTCCATTGGAACTCCAATCTTTATCCCGTTTATATCTCTGCTGAGGACTGCTGTAAAATCAGGCAGAGGCAAAGGGGCTGATGTTGAATCGAGCGGGTCATGGCCTGAGATAATGTTCATCAATATTGCAGTATCCCTCACATTTTTTGTAATCGGCCCTATCTGGTCAAGAGATGATGCAAATGCAACAAGACCATATCTTGATACCCTCCCATAAGTTGGCTTTAACCCGACAACCCCGCATAAAGCAGCGGGTTGTCTGATTGAACCCCCTGTATCCGAACCCAGTGCAGCAATGCATTCATCAGCAGCAACTGCTGCAGCAGAGCCACCACTTGAACCACCGGGAATTCTTTCTAAGTCCCATGGATTTTTAGTTGTAAAAAAGCCTGAATTCTCTGTTGATGAGCCCATTGCAAATTCATCCATGTTTGTCTTCCCAATAAGTATACATCCCTGTGCGAGGAGTTTTGATGTAGCAGTACTTTCGTATGGCGGTTCAAAATTGTATAGTATTTTTGATGAACATGTTGTACGGATGCCTTTTGTACACATGTTGTCTTTGATGGCAAGGGGAATTCCGAGTACGGATGTAGTGCTTTGTGTCTCTACCAGACCAATCTTCTTCTGTGCTTCATTAGCCATTTCCATGGCTTTGTCTTTTGTTGTGGTAACAAATGCCTTTATCTTCTCCTCAACAGCATCTATCCTATGATAGACAGAATTGACCACATCTTTAACAGATATTTCCTTTTTATCAAGCAGGTCTCTTATCTCTGTAATCGTAAGACTATAAAGTTTCAATATATCCTCCCAGAAAGATTTTTACATTATATTACAAATAACCATCAAAAAGTGTAATATTAAGACTATGAAGATAGACGAAAGGCCATATATAGAGATCTTTGCTGACGGTGCATGTAGCGGAAATCCTGGTGTTGGGGGTTATGGTGCAATATTAAGATCAGGAAGAAGAGAAAAGGAACTATCTGGCTGTGACCCTATGACCACAAATAATCGCATGGAGCTCACTGCAGTAATAAGGGCGTTTGAAGCCCTGAACCGTTACTGGTTCAGGGAAGCCCTGAAGAGACCGTGCAGGCTTAAAGTAGTTACTGATTCAAATTATGTTGTCCAGGGCATGACAAAGTGGATTTCTGGATGGCTCAAAAATAACTGGCGAAATGCCCAGAAACAGAGGGTACTTAACAGAGACCTCTGGGAGAAGCTCCTTAATCTCTCCAGGTCTCACGACATTGAATGGAAATGGATAAGAGGGCATGATGGTTACGCTGAGAATGAGAGATGTGATAAACTCGCAAGGCTTGCAATCAAGAGATGCAAAAAGAAGATGTTAAATAAAGAGGAGGTAAAGGGAGAGAGTGCCGATTGATATTACAAATCTGACTGGTATGTTTCTGATAGCTGTTCCAAGTCTAAAGGACCCAAACTTTGAACGCACTGTTGTACTCATCTGTAACCATACAAAGGACGGTGCCTTTGGACTTGTTATAAACCGTATACTATTGAATAGCTTTGTCCCATTGCTCGATGGTCTGGATATAAAGGGAAGTGTGATTGACATACCTGTATTTTATGGCGGACCTGTTAAACCGGGAGAAGGATATATCCTCTATGCCCCTGCGGCCAGGTACTATCCCTCGATGAGGATTAATGATAACCTTGCCTTGACGACGACAAAGGAAATCCTGATTGATATTGCAAAAAGTAAAGGGCCAGAACAATTTCTTTTTGCCCTTGGTTTTGCAGGATGGGCTCCAGGACAGCTCGAGTATGAACTCATGATGGACGGCTGGCTGATTGCTCCTATAGATAACAGGATTATATTCGATGTGCCGGTAAATGAACGCTGGCAAGCAGCAGCAGACTCTATTGGAGTGGATTTGACAAGATTTGTAAATAGACAGGGAAGCGCATAGTGCGGTTCCGACAAGAATGTTCTACAGATTAACAGCAGATTTTGTAGTCATTATACATTTTATATGGATTCTATTTTTGATATTTGGTGCTTTCATAGGAAGGAGGTATAGGGTTATAAAGATATTCCATGTTGCCGGTCTTGGCTTTGCAGTTACAATACAGATATTCGGCTGGTACTGTCCGCTTACACACCTTGAGGTCTGGCTGAGGCAGAGGCACGACCCATCGCTTTCATACAGTGGCTCATTTATTATTCACTATATTGAAAGGCTTATTTATATTGAATTGTCGCCTCAAATAATTTTGGGTTTAACAATATTACTGGTTGTATTTTCCCTGTATTTTTATATTCTGAAAAGACGGTGAAGAACAGATCAGAACAGAAAACTCTCTGATATGACACTAAAAGAGATGGGTGCATTATGGGAAGAGGCAAAGTGTGAGAAGAAGTGACTTGCCTTGACAGGGAATATAATGTGTGTTATAAAAGTTCAGCCTGTGTTTCGGGTTTTATTGTCTTTTCCTTAAGGGAAGAAGGAGGTTTTTAGTAGTATGTCGTTTGAAGGTAAAGTGAAGTGGTTTAATGAGACCAAGGGGTATGGCTTTATCCAGCAGGATAATGGCCCTGATGTCTTTGTCCATTATTCATCCATTAAGAGTGATGGGTTTAAGACGCTGGTAGAAGGACAGAGGGTTCAATTCGATGTTGTAGAGAGTGACCGTGGTCTAAAGGCAGTAAATGTCGTGAAAATGTAACAATCAATACATGGGCCTGCCTGTCAGGCAGGCCCATGTAAATCCTGAAATTCTCCTTTTAAAATCCGCCTTTCCTATTTGACAAAGTTTCATATTTCTTTTATGTTTAATAACTATAACTGTAAACTGACAACTGAAAACTGAGAGCTAAGGGGATGAGACTACCAGAATGGATAAGAATAAAAAGCCATCGAGGGCTTCATAACACAAAACAGGTATTAAGGAGTTATGGACTTTCGACTGTATGCGAGGAGGCAAGATGTCCGAATATAGGTGGATGCTTCTCAAAGCCAACTGCTACATTTATGATTCTAGGTTCAAAATGTACAAGAAACTGTGGCTTCTGTTCTGTGGAATCTTCAATGCCAGGACCTCCCAACTCTAAAGAACCCGAGAGGGTTGCAATGGCTGCAAAAGAGATGGGACTGAGATATGTTGTCATTACCTCTCCTACGAGGGATGACCTTCCTGATGGTGGCGCAGGACATTTTGCAGAGACTGTTTATGCTGTAAGAAGGTATCTGCCGGATGCAAAGGTCGAGGTGCTTACACCTGATTTTAAAGGTAATGTAAGTGCTCTAAAGACACTACTATATTCAAGGCCGGATGTCTATAATCATAATCTCGAGACTGTTCCGAGGCTTTATCAGTATGTCAGGCCACAGGCAGACTACAGGCGCTCAATTAATATATTGGAATACATTAAAAGGATTGCACCTGAGATAAATACAAAGTCAGGACTTATGCTCGGCCTTGGAGAAACATTGGATGAAGTTATAGATGTCCTGAGAGATCTATATGGTGTAGGTTGTGAGCTTATTACGATAGGCCAGTATCTGAGGCCTTCAAGGATAAATCTACCTGTTGTTGAGTATATAAGGCCCGAGATATTTGAGCAACTCCGCCTTATAGCCTTTCGTGTGGGCTTTAAATATGTAGCTTCTGCTCCACTTGTAAGGAGCTCGATGAATGCAGAGGAGATGTATACTACAGCTTATGCTGACAGCTATCAGCTGATAGCTAAAAGGAGTTTATAAATGTTTGAATTTAACAGAATTAAAAGACTTCCACCGTATGTCTTCAGTATTGTTAATGCCCTTAAGATAGAGGCAAGACGCCGTGGAGAGGACATCATTGACCTTGGCATGGGGAATCCTGATGGTGCAACACCGAAACATATTGTGGATAAACTATGTGAGGCTGTAAAAAATCCGAAAAATCATAGGTATTCTGCCTCTAAAGGCATAACCCATTTGAGGAATGCGATATGTGAGTGGTACATGAGCCGGTATGATGTTATCCTCGACCCTGAACTGGAGGCTGTTGTAACAATAGGTTCTAAAGAAGGTATCTCTCATCTTGTACTTGCGCTTATAGGACCTGGTGATATAGTAATGACGCCCACCCCTGCATATCCTATACATCCATACAGCGTCATAATTGCAGGTGGTGAGGTGAGGAGTATCCCGATAGGCAAGGGGATAGACTTCTTTGAGGAGATGGAGAAGGCATACAAATCTTCATGGCCAAGACCAAAGATGTTGATAATAAATTTTCCTCATAACCCGACAACACAGGTTGTGGAGGGACTTGATTTTTTTAAAAAGGTTGTAGATTTTGCAAAAGAGAACAATATTATTGTTCTGCACGACCTGGCATATGCAGACCTCGTCTTTGATGGTTATAAGGCACCGAGTTTCCTTCAGGTTCTTGGTGCAAAGGATGTGGGTGTCGAATTCTTCTCGATGACAAAGAGCTACTCAATGCCAGGCTGGAGAGTTGGTTTCTGTGTTGGAAATCAAGAAATTGTTGGAGCACTCACGAAGATAAAGAGTTATCTTGATTATGGTATGTTTCAGCCAATACAGATTGCGAGCATTATAGCCCTGCGAGGCCCTCAGGACTGTGTTGAGGAGATAAGGAAGACCTATGAGTCAAGGCGTAATGCACTTATAAAGGGACTTCACAGGGGGGGCTGGAATGTAGAACCCCCAAAGGCAACAATGTTTGTATGGGCAGAGATACCAGAACCATTCAAAAAAATGGGCTCGCTGGAGTTTGCAAAGCTCCTTATTAAAGAGGCAAAGGTTGCAGTATCCCCTGGTATCGGATTTGGCGAGGGTGGAGACGACTATGTGAGGTTTGCCCTTGTGGAGAATGAGCACAGGATTAAACAGGCAACTAAAGGGATAAGGAAGGTGCTGAATAAATAGTCAATAGTCATTAGTAAAAAAAAACAATGACCAGTGACTGATGACCAAACAGGGGAGTTAGATATTTTATGAAAAGAGATAAAGTTTTTGTTGGCATAATAGGCTTTGGCACGGTAGGTACCGGTGCTGTAAGGGTCCTTCTTGAAAATAACGACCTCCTTAAAGAGAGGCTCGGATTCGAGATAAACCTGAAGAGGATTGCTGACCTCAATATAGAGCGAGATAGAGGCATAGATGTCCCTGAAGAGATTCTGACTACGGATGTGGATGCTTTGCTGAATGACCCCAACATTGATATAGTGGTTGAACTCATAGGAGGCATCAGGCCTGCAAAGGACTTCATACTAAAGGCAATCAATAATGGTAAACATGTAGTCACAGCGAACAAGGCACTTCTTGCTACTGAGGGTAGTGAGATATTTAACACTGCTAAGGAGGCTGGAGTTGAGATAGGATTTGAGGCATCTGTAGCAGGAGGCATCCCTATTATAAAGGTACTAAGGGAAGGCCTTGTTGCGAACAGGATAAAGGCTGTATACGGGATAATCAATGGCACATCAAACTATATACTCACAAAGATGACAGAAGAGAATATGGAGTTTTCAGATGCACTTAAAGAGGCACAGAGGCTCGGCTATGCTGAAGCAGACCCTACATTAGATATCGAAGGAATAGACTCTGCTCATAAGCTCACAATCCTTGCATCACTTTCATACGGCATCCCAATCTCCTATAAGGATATTTACACAGAAGGGATTTCAGGGATTTCACCACAGGATATAGGTTTTGCATCTGAATTTGACTACAAGGTAAAACTTCTCGCAATAGCAAAAGAGATAAATGGTGAGGTGGAGCTCAGGGTTCATCCAACGATGCTTCCAGAGCACTATCTTATATCGAAGGTGGATGGCCCATTCAATGCAATATATGTTGAGGGAGATGCTATAGGTTCTACCTTATATTATGGCAGAGGTGCTGGAGATATGCCTGCAGGGAGTGCTGTTGTCAGTGACATTGTGGATATAGCGAGGAATATCAGAAAGAATGCTACAGGAAGGATACCCGTTATGACAAGTGCCAGCAGGGATATCAGGATAAGAAAGATGGATGATGTCACATCTATGTATTATTTCAGGTTTTCTGCACTTGACAGACCAGGTGTCCTCTCGAAGATTTCAGGGATACTCGGCAATTATAATATAAGTATCGCCTCAGTGATACAGAAAGGCAGAAGGATTGGCGAGGCTGTTCCGGTCGTTATCCTCACCCATGAGGCAAAGGAGAAGGATGTGAGGCAGGCAATTAATGAGATAGACCAGCTATCTGTTGTTATGGATAAGACAGTGTTTATAAGAGTTGAAGGAAAAGAAAGTTAGTTGTAAGTTGGAGCTATGTGGAAGATATAGAACCTGATAAGAGTATAAACATAAAAGGGCTTGTATGTCCTTACACATTTGTTAAGGCAAAGCTCGCTATAGAGGATATGGAGGTGGGTCAGGTTCTTGAGATCCTCCTTGATTATGAAGAGGCATCAAGGAACATACCGAGGTCCATGGAAGACTGCGGTCATAAGGTATTAAAGGTCGAGAAGGTAAATGATACTGACTGGGTAGTTGTTGTAATGAAGGAGAAAGACTGATGGAATTTACAGAGGAGCAGATACAGCGATACAGCAGACATATCATCATCCCCGAGGTCGGAGGTAAAGGACAGGCAAAGATTGCGAATGCAAGAGTATTTATCGTTGGTGCAGGAGGCCTTGGATGTCCTGTCGGCTATTACCTTACAGCAGCAGGTGTGGGGACAATAGCAATAGTTGACAGTGACAATGTTGAGCTGAGCAATCTCCAGCGCCAGATAGCACACAGTGTTAAAACCCTTGGAAGACCAAAGTCAGAATCTGCAAAAGAGACATTTGAATTCCTGAACCCCGATGTGAATGTAGTTGCCATCAAGCAAAAATTAACAAAGGACAACATCCTCGATCTGCTAAGGGATTATGATATTGTTGTTGATGGTAGTGACAACTTTCCTACAAGGTATCTTGTAAATGATGCCTGTGTGATGCTTAGAAAGCCTCTTGTGAGTGGTGCGATATTGAGATTCGAAGGACAGGTGACAACTATTATACCTGGTGATGGACCATGCTACAGATGTCTTTTCGAGGAGCCCCCCCCACCCGGACTTGTGCCTTCATGCCAGGAGGCAGGGGTTCTCGGAGTGCTTCCGGGTGTAATAGGAAGCCTTCAGGCAACAGAGGTCTTAAAACTTATACTCGGCAAAGGAGAGCTACTTAAAGGTGAGCTACTGATATATAATGCATTGAAATCGTCCTTCAGAAAGGTCAAGGTTCCGAAGAATCCTGACTGCCCTGTTTGCAGCGACCATCCAAAAATAACAGAGCTCATTGATTATAGCGAAGGGTATTGTGCGATTTGATTATAGCCTTTTTCTTATTCCCATCCACTTATCACCTATAGAAAAACAATACGACATTGTCCGTTACCTTAAAGAAAAAATGGCACAGGTTGAAAATCTACAATCTCAAATCTACAATCTACAATCGAAGCCTTGCCGCAGGTAATTTTAAGAAAGGCATTTAGGGGGGAGTTATGATAAAGTTGTATGGCTTTACACAAATTGATTAAACTTCCGCAGTTATCTATAGCCATTTCTGCTGATGAACAACCTGTGGGATTCGTATATATTCGTATATATATAGAATATAGAATATAGAACTTGTCAGGATGGGGTATTGCAATATGGTATTATTTATGATACCATTTTAGCATAAAAACGGTATCATAGAGGGAACCAGCGAATAAAGAAATAATAAAAGAAGCAATAAAAGAGTTTCAGGAAGGGGAACTTCCAGAATTGCTTCCGAGGGAAGTTGATATACCTTTGTCTTCCCAGAAGATTATAGCTATTGTTGGACCACGAAGAAGTGGCAAGACCTATCTCTTATTTTTGGTGATAAAAAGGTTGCTCTCTCAAGGCCTTTCACCAGAGCAGATTATATACCTCAACTTTGACGATCCAAGGCTTTTGCCCTGTGACGCTAATGGCATAGAACTGATTTTGCAAGCCTACAGGGAGCTTTATCCAGAACATTTAAAAAAGCACAATTATTTATTCCTTGACGAAATCCAGAACGTGAAGGATTGGGAGTTAGGGGTGAGAAGGATTTATGATACCAGAAGATTTAGAATCTTTTTAACAGGCTCTTCCTCTAAGTTTTTGAGCAAAGAGATTGCAACCCAGTTAAGGGGAAGGGCAATCAGTTTTGAAATCCTCCCCTTCTCTTTCAGGGAAATTCTTTCAGCAAAAGGTATCAGACTGGATAAAAATATTGCTTATTCAACAGAGCGGTTTTCTATTAACAAATATTTGGATGAATATCTCAAAACAGGTGGTTTTCCAGAGGTTGTGCTGGAAGAAAACCCGGATTTAAGATTGAGGATACTCAAGGAATATCTTGAAACGATGTTTTTCAGGGATATGATTGAACGTTATCGTATCAAAAATCAACCGTTATTGAGAGAGTTGGTGAAATTTCTAACGACCAACACTGCGAGCGTCTTTTCACTTAATGCCTTCTATAAGTGGATAAAAGGGACTTACCCTGTAACAAAAAGGACATTATTGAATTATGTTTCCTATCTTGAGGATACAGGACTTTTCTTCCTTGTAAGAAAGTTTTCCTATTCCTTGAAAGAACAGGCGCAAAGGCCGAGGAAGTGTTATATTGTAGATAATGGCCTAAGGAGTGCCTATGGCTTCAAATTCAGTGAGGATGAGGGGAAGAATTTAGAAAATACTGTGTTTTTGGAGCTACAACATCGTAAGGCAATGAATCCTCTTAGGGAGATATTCTACTGGCAGGATTATAAGAAGAGAGAGGTGGATTTTGTAGTCAGGCAAGGCAAAGATATACAGGAACTCATTCAAGTTTGTGCTAAAAGTAGCGATTTCAGAGTTAAAGGGAGAGAAACTACTGCTCTATCAAAGGCAGCAGAGGAGTTAAAATGTAATAATCTATCAGTTATAACCCTTGATTACGAAAAGGAAGAAAAAGTCAACGGAAAGAAAATAGTCTTTAAAGCACTCTGGAAATGGTTAATTGAAAAGGAGCGATATAAAAGGTAAAAATAACCGCAAAATCACTTCTCTCCAATCTCTGAACGCCTATCCTTCGACCATGCTCAGGACAGGCATCAAAGACATCTGCGATATTATGCGGCGGTCTGGAAGGGCTGGGACATTGCAGTATGTGCCTGAGCTTATTAGGATGTTATGAGGTCGAGGCAATTATTTGTTCCACAATCTCTCCTTAATGAAATAATCTCCCATTGCAGAGAGGTCTATCCTAATGAGGCATGTGGAATATTTGCAGGAAGGAACGGAATTGCGCAAATGGTCTATAAGATGACGAATATCGAGAGTTCCAGTGTCACCTATATGATGGATAGCAGGGAACAGTTTGCGGTCATGAAGGAGATGAGAAAAGAGGGACTTGAGATAGTAGCGATATACCATTCCCATCCACATTCAGATGCATATCCATCCCCAAGAGACATAAGTCTTGCCTTTTATCCGGACTCGCTGTATGTGATAGTGAGTCTTATCCATGAAGATCCTGTAATAAAAGCATTTGAAATAAAAGATGAAATAGTCAGGGAAGTGGAAGTTCGGACTGTTTGCTGAAATATCTGCTATAATTTGGAGATATCATAAGGCGAACAGGAAGGAGGTGCACGCATGGGCTATATAAAGGGGCTTAAGTGCAGGGAGTGCGGTAGAGGATATCCGGTTGCCCCCATCTATGTCTGTGAGTTCTGTTTTGGCCCTCTCGAAGTAGTATATGACTATAAAAGTATAAGAAAGATACTGACAAGAAAGGCAATAGAAAAGCGGGAAAAGAACTTATGGAGATACAGAGAACTGCTTCCGATAGATGGTGAGCCTCAGGTAGGGTTAAATTCAGGGTATACGCCTCTTTTAAAGGCTGATAACCTTGCAAAAGAATTAGGTATAGAGGAACTTTATATAAAAGACGATACAGTTGCCCATCCCACACTCTCATTCAAGGATAGGGTTGTAGCTGTTGCCCTCACTAAGGCAAGGGAATTTGGTTTTGATACGGTAGCATGTGCATCAACAGGAAATCTTGCCCATTCTGTCTCGGCACAGGGCGTAAAGGCAGGGTTCAAGAGGTTTATATTTATCCCTGCGACATTAGAGGCGAGCAAAATAGTTGCGTCACTCGTGTACGAGCCTAACCTTATTGCTGTTGATGGTAATTATGACGATGTGAACAGACTGTGCAGTGAGATAGCAAATAAATACAGATGGGCTTTTGTTAATATAAATATAAGGCCATTCTATGCAGAGGGTTCAAAGACACATGGTTTTGAGATTATAGAGCAGCTCGGATGGAAGGCGCCTGACAATATTGTTGTTCCATGTGCAAGCGGCTCACTCCTGACAAAGATATGGAAGGGGTTTAAGGAGTTTGAGGAGATAGGGATAATAAAAGAGCTTAATACAAAGGTATTTGCAGCACAGGCAACAGGATGTTCCCCTATATCTACAGCCATCAAGCAGGGCACTGATGTCATCAAGCCTGTGAGACCAAATACAATAGCCAAATCTCTTGCAATAGGGAATCCTGCTGATGGGTTCTATGCAACCCAGGCTGTAAAGGAGAGTGGTGGCTATGGCGAGGATGTCTCTGATCAGGAGATTGTAGATGCTATAAAGCTTCTTGCAAAAACAGAAGGCATATTTTCAGAGACAGCAGGTGGTGTCACTGTTGCAGTAGCAAAAAGACTCATAGAGACTGGCAGAATGGGCCGGGATGAGACAACAGTAATCTGTATTACTGGAAACGGGCTTAAGACTCAAGAGGCATTGAATGGCCATACTATTTCCCCGTATTACATAAAACCTAATCTGGTCTCTTTTGAAGAGATATTAGAGAAAATAAATAGAGGAGGTAGATAGATGGCAGTTAAGGTAAGGATTCCAACCCCCCTTCAAAGGTTGACACAGGGACAGGAAGAAGTAGAGGCTGAACCCGGAACAGTGATAGCACTTATTAATGATCTTGATAAGAGGTTTCCCGGAATAGGTGAGAGGATATCTGAGGGGGGGAAGATAAGAAGATTTGTTAACATCTATGTGAACGAAGAAGACATAAGGTTTCTCAAGGCTGAGGAGACAGATGTAAAGGATGGAGATGAGGTCTCAATTATACCAGCTATAGCTGGAGGCAATAAACAGTCATTAACAGAAACAAATGACCAATGACCGATGACTAATGACTAAACAGGAGGGTATATGAAACGGAGGATTAAGTTGACCTTTCCCCAGCATCTCATTAAAGAGCCTGTTATCTTCACCAT
>JBFLWW010000034.1:0-1483 GCA_040757475.1 Nitrospirota bacterium | reverse complement strand
AACAGTCATTAACAGAAACAAATGACCAATGACCGATGACTAATGACTAAACAGGAGGGTATATGAAACGGAGGATTAAGTTGACCTTTCCCCAGCATCTCATTAAAGAGCCTGTTATCTTCACCATGGCTAAGAAATATGATGTGATGCCAAATATCAGAAGGGCAAGGGTGACAGAAACGGTTGGAGAGATGGTTCTCGAACTCGAGGGCGAAGATGAAAACCTCGAGAAGGGGATACAGTCCCTCAAGGATCAAGGTGTTGATGTAGAGCTTGTGGAAGGAGATGTCATAGAGTAAAATTCAAAATGCAAAATTAAAAATTCAAAATTAAGGAATTCCATAATTTTGCTCTTTAAATTTTAACTTTTGCATTTTTAGCTGATGGAGACCGTATGGAAGTGGAAGAGTGTAATAGTCCAAAAATTTCGTGGAGAGGTATCATTGAAGAGTATCGGGAATTTCTTCCTGTTACAGATAAGACGCCGATTGTAACCCTGAAGGAGGGGAATACACCACTTATCAAGGTTCTGAATCTAAAGGAAAAGCTGAACCTTAATCTCGAGCTTTATTTCAAATTTGATGGTGCGAACCCAACAGGGTCTTTTAAGGACAGAGGGATGACCCTCGCACTTTCTAAGGCCATGGAGGCTGGCTCAAAGGCAGTAATCTGTGCATCAACAGGGAATACATCAGCATCTGCAGCAGCTTATGCTGCCAAGGGGGGTATCAAGGCTATAGTTTTGATACCAGAAGGAAAGATTGCCCTCGGGAAACTTGCACAGGCACTTGTGCACGGTGCACATGTTCTTCAGATAAAGGGAAATTTTGACGAGGCATTGAGCATGGTCAAGACACTTGTGGAGAGATATCCTATAACATTGGTAAATTCTATAAACCCGTTCAGACTTGAGGGCCAGAAATCTGCTGCATTCGAGGTCTGCGACCAGCTCGGCTTTGTGCCTAAATATCATGCACTTCCTGTTGGGAATGCAGGGAATATTACTGCATACTGGAAAGGTTATAAGGAGTATAATAGTGCTAAGAGGATTTCTTCTCTTCCTGTAATGCTCGGGTTCCAGGCAGCAGGGGCTGCGCCGATTGTACTTGGCAAACCTATAGAGAAGCCTGAGACGGTTGCTACAGCAATAAGAATAGGGAACCCAGCCAGCTGGAAAGGTGCAGTTGCAGCCCGGGACGAATCAGGTGGAAGGATTGATGCGGTAACCGACAGAGAGATATTGAATGCTTATAAACTTATTGCGTCTACAGAAGGGATTTTTTGTGAGCCTGCTTCTGCAGCCTCCCTCGCTGGCGTGATAAAATTATATAAGGAGAATTACTTCAGGACTGGTGACAGTGTTGTCTGCACACTTACAGGTAGTGGTCTTAAAGACCCTGATACTGTCTTTAAAGTATCAAGGGAACCGCTTAAGGTTAAGGCTGACATAAAGGCTGTAGAGAAGATTGTAGAGGATATTATA
>JBFLWW010000033.1:0-16750 GCA_040757475.1 Nitrospirota bacterium | reverse complement strand
CTTTTCCCACTGCTTATTATTGTTATTGCAGTGCTTCCACCTCTGGTATCTAAAGGTTATACCAAAAAGTGCCCTTACTGTGCAGAGATTATTAAAGAAGATGCAATAGTTTGCAGGTATTGTGGTAGGAATCTGCCCATAGAGATGATCAAAGTGTCCCCAGGTAAGAAGTAAGCAATGACATGTTATACTTGATTAAGACAAAAAATGTGGGACGGTTCTATTTTTCTTCATTCTCTTCCTTCTTCAGTCTTCCTTTCGGCTTTATCACCGCCTCAACTTTATATTCTCTCACCACCTCCCTTATGAAATCCTTGGAATCCTCACTCCCATATACCACCCTTTTGTTCATCTCCTCTTTCATCGCATTTTTATCCTTAATCATCCCCTTCACGAATTCCCTGTATTTTCTCCTTCTCTATCCTTCACCTCTGGACAGGTCTTTGTATATCAAATGCTCATCTGTAATCGTGTCCTTCTTTCCATAGGCATATACATTATAACTGCTCCATCTGTAGTCCTTCGGATCTTTTACAAACTTAGCCCTTACAGGATTTAGCTCAACATAGCTTCCGCAGGCAAGCAGATAATCATCCTTTGATATTAAAATGCTTTTGTATCTGTCCTGCCAGAAATGCCCTATGTGCTTATATCTGCCCTTATAATATTGCGCATACGATAGGTTTATCCCCTTCATTATCTCTGAGAGAGTCCCTCCTCTTGCTGTTGTCTCAAGGACAAGATGAACATGATTCCTCATTAATACATAGTGGTATAGCTTGAATTCAAATTTCTCTTTATATCTCTGAAGTAGCTCGATATACTTCTCAAAGTCTCTTTCATCTCTGAAAACATCCTGACGATTATTCCCTCTTGTTAATATGTGATATACGTATCCCTTCGGTGCTATCCTTGCTGTTCTTGGCATGATAAGAATTTATCATTTTACATCTTCTTTGTAAAAGAAAATAGAACCGTCTCATTTTCTACATTTTCAAATGAGCGGTTATACCCAGTAAGTGCTACAAATTCATCCAATATCTGTCCCTTCTGCTTCTTACTTGCCTTTCGATATCTCTTGGCTACTTCCCTTACCACTGCCTTCTTTTCATTCATTGTTAACCCCATTTAGACCTCTTGAAAGAATCTCTTTTAGAAGGTCTATATTGGCAAAAAGGGTAATTTTCAGGCTGAATCTGATAAAATCGGCTTCGCAGGAAGCCTGTAGAGCCCTTATCTCAGACCAACCCATACCTGAGTATCCCCCAAAAACACTATCTGTCTCCACTTTGCTCTTTCAATTTGGAGTAGTTTTTTAAATGAGGCAACGAATCAATTTGGAGTGGATTTTTGATGAGGCAATTCGAAATTTTGACAAAAAGAGTAGCAATTCGTAAAATGAAACTTGATAAGAAGTCCGATAAAATATAGAAGGAAGACTATGTCATTAGATAGAGAAACTCTCACACCCATAGAGCAGAAAATGGTGGAGAGATTTATTTCTTCAGTCTCCGACATTAAAGGAGTCAAGTATCTCTACCTTTTCGGCTCGAGGGCAAGGCTTGAAGGCCACGCAGAAAGTGATATTGATATAGCTGTTGTTGTCAGAGGGAAAAACATTGTGAAAAAGATTACAGGTTATATTATTGATTTATCGGTAAGGAGAGCGGAGGAATTAGGTATAAGTGGTGATCTAATGCTGAGCCCCATGGTTATAGAGGAATCCTTGCTAAAGGCAAGGGTCGGTATAGGAAAGCGAATTAAAGAGGAGGGGATTCTGTTATGGCCAACGAAATTAACCATAAAGAAAGAAAAGGTTATATAACAGGGGCTGTTGACCTCGCGAGGGAAAAGGCAGAAGGCGCTTCGGACCTTATGCCAGAGATTATAGGAATTATAAAGAATTACAAAGAATATACCATTAAACTCACAAAATCCATAATTGAACTTAAGCACCTGACTAAGTGAGGACTATAGGGTTTCCAAGTGAAGGTTAATGAGATATTTACGAGCATACAGGGAGAATCGAGCTATGCAGGACTGCCGTGCCTATTTATAAGGATGACGGGCTGTAATTTAAGGTGTTCATACTGTGATACAACATATGCATATTATGAAGGCAAAGCGCTTTCAGAGGATGAGATTATGAGTGAGGTCAGGCGTGGTGGTATAAGCCTTGTCGAGATTACTGGTGGTGAACCACTTCTTCAGAGAGAGGTCTACCATCTTATTGAGAGATTGCTCGATGAGGACTATAAAGTGCTAATAGAGACGAATGGGTCAATGAGCATAAAGGAGATTGACAGAAGGGCAGTGGTTATCCTCGATATCAAGACACCAGGAAGTGGTATGTATGAAGAGATGGATCTTTCGAATCTTGATTATATAAAATTAGATGATGAGATAAAATTTGTGATTACCAATAGGGATGATTATGAATGGGCCAGGGAATTTATATCAAGATATTCACTCGGAGAAAGATGCAGTGTTCTTTTTTCTCCTGCCTTCGGGATTTTGTATCCAGAAACCCTTTCGAAATGGGTGATTGAAGATAGACTCAAGGTCAGGCTTAACCTGCAGCTTCACAGGTATATCTTTGGTTCTGATAAAAGGGCGGTATGAGTTGACAGACAATGCTTTAAATGATAAGATTTGGCCATGATACGAATTTTAATGATACTGCTGATATGTTTGTTCCTTCCTATCATTGCAGGAGCAGATATCTACAGATATGTGGATGAAAATGGCATCGTCTGTTATACCAATACCCCATTTATGAAAAAGGCAGAAAGGGTTATTAAAGAAACAAACAGATTATATCAGAATCAGAAGAAAGCTATTCAGACAAGAGACATGAAGATTGAAAGAGATAAAGATTACCATAAAGTTATATACGAGAAGGCTGTAAAATATGAGATAGACCCATCTCTGGTCAAGGCTATTATAAAAACCGAATCAAACTGGAATCAAAGGGCAGTTTCAAGAAAAGGGGCTATGGGTCTTATGCAGCTTATGCCTGCTACTGCAAGTGAGATGGCCCTGCATGATCCATTTAACCCTGAAGAGAATATCGAGGGTGGTACAAGATATTTAAGATATTTACTTGAGAGATTTAACGGTGACCTTACCCTGGCACTTGCTGCGTACAATGCAGGGCCAAAAACAATAGAGATATTTGGCACGATACCTCCTATTACAGAGACACGGCAGTATGTGAATAAAGTTCTTTCCCTGTATAACGGCAAGACAACAAAAAAGAAAAGGTCAGAACCAATTTACAAGGTTGTCCTCCAGGATGGCACAATTCTCTTCACAAATTCTCCCCTTTTCAAGCCAGATATAACAAGGTTTTAGATGTCCTCTGATAGGACCTTTCTTCAGGCAGAGATTCTGAAGTTAAAAGAACAAAAACGTGCCATTATACTCTCGCACAATTACCAGAGGGACGAAGTTCAGGATATTGCTGATTTTGTAGGCGACTCCCTTGAGCTTTCGAGGACAGCAGCCTCCATAGATTGTGATGTTATAGTATTTGCAGGTGTTAATTTCATGGCAGAGAGCGCATCAATCCTTTCTCCTGACAAGATAGTCCTCCTTACAGAGATTGATGCGGTCTGTCCGATGGCAGATATGGTCAGGGTGGATTCACCAAGGCCTGTGAGGAAGCACTTTCCTGGCTTTGATAATCCACCTTCTTTTATTTTTCCCCCTGAGTTTACCTTGAGGGATATAAAGAGTAGATATCCTGGAGCCCCTGTTGTTACCTATGTGAATACAACAGCTGATGTGAAGGCTGAAAGCGACATCTGCTGTACATCAGCTAATGTTGTTAAGGTCATTGAGTCATTGCCTGATGAAAGGGTAATATGCATACCTGACAAAAATCTTGCACTCTGGGCAGCAAGGAATACAAAAAAACAGGTCATTGCATGGGACGGCTTCTGTCATGTGCATGAGAGGGTGACGATAGAGGATGTAAAAAAGGCACGTGCAGAACATATAGGGGCACTTTTAATGGCTCATCCAGAATGCAGGATTGAGGTTCTTGAGATGGCAGACCATGTGACAAGCACATCAGGGATGCTGAGGTTTGCTAATGCATCTTCAGCAAAGGAGTTTATAGTGGGCACAGAGATTGGACTGTTATACAGGCTCAGAAAAGAAAACCCTGATAAGGTTTTCTATCCATTAAGAAAAGATATGATATGCCCAAACATGAAAAAGACTACCCTGAGAAGTGTGTTCAGGGCCTTGAAGGAAGAGAACTACTTAGTCAAGGTCCCTGAAGAGATAAGAGTCCCTGCTAAGAAGGCACTGGACAGGATGCTGGAGATAAAATAAAACTTTTATGAACCCCCTTAAACAAAAAATTATCGAAAAAATCCAGATAGAAGGTCCTATTACCTTCGAAACCTTTATGGAGATAGCACTTTATGAACCAGGACTTGGGTATTACACATCCGATAAAACAGGGATAGGAAGGGCAGGGGACTATTATACAAGCCCACATCTTCATCCTGCATTTGGCGCAATGATAGGAAGACAGCTTGAGGAGATGTGGGAAATCATGGGGAGACCTTCTGATCTTCAGGTTGTTGAGATGGGTTCTGGTGCAGGCTATCTATGCAAGGATATGCTTGATTATCTTAAAAACAGGAAAATCTTTAATTCACTAAATTACACAATTGTAGAACTTAATCCCACGATGAGAGAGAGGCAGAAAAATCTTTTATTTAATTTTTTAGATAAGGTTAGGTGGATCTCATCTCTCAGAGAACTTAATAACATCAGGGGATGTATCCTTTCTAATGAACTCCTGGATTCATTCCCTGTGCATCTTATAGAGATGGAGGATGAGATTAAAGAGGTCTTTGTTACTGCAGAAGGAGAAAGATTAATAGAAATAAAAAGACAGCCAAGCACAGATGAGATATCAGATTATCTCAAGGAGTTCTCTATTGAGCTTCAAAAAGGCCACAGGACAGAGATAAATCTGAAGATCAATGAATGGCTTAAGAAAATAAATGATGTCTTAACAGAAGGCTTCATCTTAACAATAGACTATGGCTACCCTGCATGGGATTATTACAGTGAGTCCAGAAACAGGGGAACCCTCCTTTGCTATCACGAACATCAGGTGAATGAAAACCCTTATCAGAACATAGGCGAGCAGGACATGACTGCACATGTTAATTTCTCATCAGTCAAAAATTGGGGAGAAGATCTTGGACTAAAGACCCTTGGCTTTTGCCCGCAGGGAACATTTCTCATTGCACTCGGTATTGATGAGATAATCAGGGAACTTTACGAAAACTCCACCGATTATCTTTTTGAGATTGCAAAGATAAAAGGGCTGATTCTGCCAGGAACAATGAGTGAGTCACATAAGGTGATGATACAATATAAAGGTAATGACAATCCAGAACTAAAAGGATTTTCTATAAAGAATCAGAAGGAGAAATTGTGATGTCGGGACAGTTGAATGATCCGCTTTTTTTTAAAGAAACTTATAGCCAAAAATAAAGAATTTATACTAAAAGAAGCCGCTTATATTGATGGATTTATGCGTCTTTTAATGAAGCAGAGGAATACTGGTATAAAATGGACAAAAGAGGAGAAGGAACAACTAAAAGTCAATATAAAACATTTATCTGCTTATGTGCCTGTTTTGATAATCTTTTTACTGCCGGGTGGTTCCCTGCTGCTACCTTTTCTTTCGGATATTCTTGACAGGAGAAAAGAAAAAAGGAATCTATAGATACTTCCTCAGCCTCTCTATGCTCTTTTTTGCATCCTCTGTATTGTGTGCCTCAATCGTATAGATAAGGTCTTTATCCTTAAGGGTTGAAAATAATGTATCAAAATCAAATGTCCCATCTCCAATAGGATTATGTGTATCCGCATTCTTATTGTTGTCATGGAGGTGGAGCTCAATTATATAAGGTTTTAGCTTTTTTAACCACTCCTCGAGTGGTGTTTTCGAGAAAAGATTGAAGTGGCCTGTGTCAAAACAGATACCAAAATTTTCAGAGCCCATCTCCTCCATCAGTAACTTAAGATTTGTTGGTTCATCCTCAAAGATGTTTTCAATAGCAATCCTGACACCGAGGTCATTAGCCCTTTTCAGTAATGATTTCCATGTTATCAAGCTCCCCTCAAGCCATATATCAACCCTCTGTGCATACTTCCATTTTTCGTATCCTGAATGAAACACAACTGTCCCGGGTTTCAGGATTTCTGCTATATCAAAGATATGTGAAAATCTTTCGATGGTAACTGCCCTTACCCTTGGATCCACTGCTCCTGGTGAAAGGTCCATGAACGGCCCATGGATGGCAAGGGAAGGGTGATAGTCGAGTTTTTCTTTAAGCTCGATGATATCAGCGTTGCTTATGCTGTCGAGAGACTTTGAATCAAAGTATATCTCAAGGTTTATGCAATTTTCTTTTATAAAGGATAAATAATCCCCTATTCTGTGATAGGGGATATGGACATAAGGCTTAATCACTGTTTAATATAACTGACTTATGAGACAAAGGTCAATTATTCTATAATATATCTATGCAAATTATTGGGTTAACAGGGAACTATGGCATGGGGAAAAGTGCGGTTCTTTCCATGTTCAGAGACTCAGGGGCTGTTACCCTCAATACAGATAGGATTGTTAAAATACTCCTTACTGAGAAGGATGTTTTGATAAAGATCAGGTGGCTTTTAGGCGATGATGTGTTCGATGAAAATGGTGGATTAAACAAGGAGCAAGTAGCAAAAATAGTCTTTAATAACAGGGAGTTAAGACATTTACTTGAAGATATACTTCACCCTCTTGTATTCGAGAAGATAGATGATTTTTTAAATAAAATGGATGATACAGAGGGGGTTGTGATAATTGAGGCACCGGTGCTTTTTGAGAGGGGATACGAAGGCAGGTTTGACAGGACGATTACAGTGCATACAAAGGAGGATGTTGCATTAACTCGCCTTGAGAAAGAAGGAATTGACAGAGAAAAGGCATTTCTTATACTGAAGGCTCAACTCCCGATAGAGGAAAAGATTAAGCGGGCAGATTTTGTAATAGATAATAATGGCACTCTTGAAGAAACAAGAGTACAGGTCAAAAAAATTTATGAAAGCCTTTTAAAGAAGTGAGAAGTAGGGGTCCACATCTATCTTTATCCGAACATCTTTCGAGCCTTCAAACGCACTTATTAAAGCTTTAGCAGTTGAATGGAGTTTGCCCCGGACAGATGATTTCAGGAGAATGCTGAATTCCTGTTGACCTTTTGCGTTTCTTGATATTAATGGGCCAAGTATTTCGATGTCTTTATCTGTCCTGATAGTTTCTAACAGCTTTTTAGACAGGCCTCTTTTGCTTATAAATTTGATGAATAAAAGCCTTGAGTATGGCGGGTATAAAAGGGCCTTTCGTCTTTTTATCTCCTCTTCAAAGAATAATTTATAGTCCTGATTCTTGAGGCATTTAAATAGATAATTCTGAGGTATCTTTGTCTGGAGGAATATCTCGCCATCAGGTTCAACCATGTCCATGATAGATGAGATTTCCTGATATGCCTTTTCAGCAGACCTGAAATCAGGGATGTTGAGGAAAGAGTCTGTATCCAAGATTGCTGCCATGGAAAATCCTTCAGAAATGCTTATCCTCTTTGTCATTAGCTTTGTCCCGATGATTATCCTGACATCATCCTTGTGTATAGTTTCAATTAACCTTTCTGCATCTAACTTTTTCCGGGCTATGTCGCTGTCAAAACGGATTATACCTGGAACTGTCTCCTTCAGAAATTCTTTAATATCTTCTTGAACCCTCTGCGTGCCTGCACCAAGTAGCTCTATTTTATAGCTTTTACATCTGCTACAGTTTTCAGGGATTGGAGATAAGCACCCACAATAGTGGCACTTCAGTGATTTATCCTGTTTGTGAAGGCTAAGTGGAATTTTACATTTCGGGCACTCCTCTATGTAATTACATTCACTGCATCGAAGGAGTGTTGAGTATCCCCTTCTGTTTATCACAAATATCACCTTTTTATTATTTTTTATACGCCTGACAGTGGTATCAACAACTGTCTTTGATAGATACGGCCTGAATAGTTTTTCGTGTCTCATATCTATAACCCTGAGCCTAAGTTTTTTGATGCCAGCTATCGGTTTTAATAAGGTATATTTGCCTGATTTGCAGTTATACAGAGACTCGATAGAAGGAGAGATGGATGAAAGGAGCACAGTTGCCTTTTCAAGATAGCCTCTCATTACTGCTACATCTCTTCCGCTGTATCTCAGACCGTCTTCCTGCTTATATGAACCACTGTGTTCATGAAGGACAGCAATAAAAGATACCCTTTTAAAAGGTGCAAATATGGCAGACCTTGTGCCGAGGATAATGTCTGACTGACCTGAGAGGGCTCTTTCTATTGTTTCAGACCTCTTACCTTTCCCGAGCCCGCTGTGAAAGAGACATACCCTCTCTCCAAAGCTCTCTTTTAAAAAGGGGTAAAGGTTGTTAATCTGTGTAACCTCGGGTAGAAGGATGATTGCATTCTTAGCTTCTTCAAGCATTTTTATCACGAATGAATATTCATACATAGAGGATGGTGCATGTAGTAAAAAACCCCGATAGGCATGTCTGTTTATAGAGTGGCGTATATCTGTAAATTCACTGTCTGGTATGTCTATAAGGTTGCCTCGTTTTAGTGCTGGTGATTTTTCTTTACTCTTTCTGGTTTTTACTTTAATGAATGTCTCTTTCGGGAGCATATTCTTTAAAACTAAACCCTGTGTTGAAAGGTAATAATCAGCCATCCATCTAAGCAATTCAATCATCTGCCTGTTCAATACAGGAGTGTCACCGACGATTGTTAGAATATTCTTAATCTCGCCTGCTGGCACAGATAAAGACTTTCCTGTGATGATTCCTTTTGCTATCTTATTCTTAAGCGGCGCACTGACAATCATGCCAGGCTCTGCAATATCTGAGAGCTCTTCGGGGCACCTGTAGGTCAGAGGACCGAGGTTTACTGGAAAGACGATGTCCAGGAATGTCATAAAGATTTTTTAAGCGCCTTCTCTACTGTCCTTATCGCACAGAATTCCCCACACATGCTACAAACATCCTGTTCTGTTGGCGGGACCTCAGAACGCCATTGCCTCACCTTTTCAGGATTAAAACTCAATGCTATCTGTCCATCCCAGTCGAGGTTCTTTCTGCACCTTGCCATCTTCCTGTCAAGCTCTATTGCATGAGGGATACCTTTTGCAATGTCTGCTGCGTGGGCCGCTATCTTTGATGCGATAAGACCTTCTTTCACATCTTGAAGGCTCGGGAGTCTTATATGTTCTGCTGGAGTTACATAACACAGAAAATCAGCACCTGCAGCACCTGCAATAGCACCACCTATGGCTGCTGCAATATGGTCGTATCCCATTGCGATGTCAGTTACAAGAGGGCCGAGCACATAGAAGGGCGCACCTTTACAAATCTCCTTCTGGATTTTTATATTTAATTCTATCTGATTTAAAGGGATATGACCTGGACCCTCAATGATTGCCTGAACCCCTGATTCAAGTGCCCGGTCTCTTAATTCTCCGATAGTCAGTAGTTCTTCAATCTGGCTCCTGTCTGTTGCATCCTCAAGGCAACCAGGACGTAGTCCATCTCCAAGACTTAATGTTAAATCATACTTTTCTGCAATCTCAAGTAATCTATCATAATGCTCATAGAGAGGATTTTCCTTATCGTTGTAAATCATCCATTCGAGAAGGAATGAACCACCACGGCTTACAATATCAAGAACCCTTCCTTCTTCTTTTAATCTTTCAATAGCTTTTCTTGTAACTCCACAATGGACTGTGACAAAATCAACCCCCTCTTCTGCATGGCCTTCTATCACATTAAAGATGTCATCAGGAGTCATCTTTGCTATTGTGCCATAGGCCTCTACAGCCCTCACAGCAGCTTCATATATAGGAACTGTGCCGACTGAGATAGGAGATTTTCTTAAAAGAAGTCTTCTCAGATCCTTAATAGGTCCGCCTGTAGAGAGGTCCATAACAGCATCAGCCCTGTATTTAACAAGTACATCAAGTTTTTCCATTTCGTCATCAAAAGATATCTTGTCTTTTGATGTCCCTATATTTGCATTAACCTTTGTCCTCAGCCCCTTTCCTATACCAATTGGTTTTATATTGTGATTAACATTTCTCGGGATTACCGTTAATCCTCTTGTAATATCAGTGGCAAGACTCTCAGGAGATATGCCTTCAGAAAGGGCGACCTCCTTAACTTCATCAGTAGTGATTCCCTTTTTTGCCAGCTCTATTCTCGTCATTTTAGTAACCTCAGAAATTCTTCTGTTACCTCTTTAATATTCTCTGCGCTCAGGATTGCAGATATCAATGCTACACCATCAGCACCAGCATTCATTACTTCTTTAACCTTATCCAATTTTATTCCTCCAATTGCAAGTACCGGGATTGAGAGCTTAGACTTTACTTCCCTCAGGGTGTCAATACCAATTGGTTCACCATATTTAAGTTTGGAAGGGGTCTGATAAATTGGACCGAGGGTTATAAAATCTGCACCATCCTTTTCTGCCTTAATAGTTTCATCAAGGCTGTGTGTTGATACACCAATCATAAGTTTATCATGAACAACCTTTCTTGCTGCATGGGCTGGTATGCTCTTCTGTCCGAGATGGACACCATCTCCCTCTACTGCAAGTGCAATATCAACCCTGTCATTGATAAACAATTTTGCATCATATTTTTTTGTTAATTCCCTCATCCTGTATGCCATATTCAATAAATCTCTTGTGCCTAAATCCTTCTCTCTTAGTTGTACAGCCTTGAGTCCTCCCCTTAGTGCCTCCTCTACGGCAGTGACGAGTGACGCCCCCCCTGCTTCGCAGAGCGAGGCCAGGGAGTGACGAGCAATTAAATGTCGATCAGTTATCAAATAAAGTTTAAAGTCGATAGTCGATAGTCGATGGTCTGAAATCTGTGTTCTGTATTCTGTGTTCTGACCGATGACTGATGACTGATGACTATTGACTGTCTTCAAAGCATTCCCTCTATTGGGCTGCTTGCAGTAGCATAAAGTTTTTTAGGTATCCTTCCAGCCTTATATGCAAGTCTGCCTGCAATAACTGCATGTTTCATTGCCTCTGCCATTGCAATTGGATCTTTTGCACCTGCGATGCCGGTGTTGATTAATACAGCATCACACCCGAGTTCCATTGCTATAGTTGCATCAGATGCAGTTCCAACGCCTGCATCAACAATAACCGGGAGATTCACTGATTCAAGTATTATTTTTATGTTATATGGATTCCTTATGCCGAGACCCGAGCCGATAGGCGCACCGAGTGGCATAACAGCAGCAGCACCAGCATCCACAAGCCTCTTTGCTGTCACAGGGTCATCGTTTGTGTATGGAAGGACTACAAAGCCTTCCTTTGCGAGTATCTCTGTGGCCTTAAGTAACCCACATACATCAGGGAAGAGTGTTTTTTCATCTCCTATTACCTCAAGCTTTATAAGGTCTGAAATGCCGGCTTCCCTTGCGAGCCTTGCATATCTCAGGGCATCCTCTACAGTGTAACAACCCGCAGTGTTTAGAAGTATCTTGTATTTTTTAGGGTCTATGTAATCAAGAAGATTCTCTGATTTCCTGTCTATAATATTTACCCTTCTTACTGCAACAGTCACAACATCAGCACCGGATGCCTCAACAGCCCTTTTTGTCTCCTCAAAATCCTTGTACTTACCTGTGCCTACCCAGAGACGGGATTTAAATTCTATTCCCTTAATTATCAATTTATCATCCATATCTTCTCCTTATTAATTACCAATAACCAAATTCCAATAACCAAACTGTTTGGGACTTGATTATTTGAGATTTATTTGGAATTTATAATTTGGGATTTGGTCATTTATGTTTATCCTCCTCCCACAAAATTCACTATCTCAACCTTATCTCCATCATTCAGCCTGAAGGTTGAGTAGTCAGCCTTCTTTATTATAGAAAGGTTTATCTCAACAGCAACTCTTCCCGGCTCGATATTCAGCTCATCGAGCAGTTCCTGGATGGTTCCTGCATTTGATGTCTCCAAGATATCTCCGTTAACTGTTAACCTCATAAATAAAAAACCGCATCCCTGAAGGATACGGTCTACCTTCCCATTCCCTACGCCGGTATTACCCGTATCAGGTTCGAGGGGTCTCCCGATAAGAGCGGGACTCTCAGGCCTTTTAGCCTCCCCCAGGGATGGTTTAAGTATAGTCCAAGTTTTTAAGAAATGTCAACCCCACCTCATGCACGGGTATAAGGAGAGCCTAAATTTCTTCTATCCTTTATAATTATAGAATGAACCGAAGGCTTATTGAGAAGGCTGATGAACTTCTCTCAAAAGAAAAGGGGACTGTTTATAAAGACCCTGGGGGCAGGATTAATATTGCCCTTGTTTATCCGAATACATACCATGTTGGAATGTCGAACTTAGGGTTTCAGGGGATTTATGGACTTCTAAACAGGATGGATGATGTTGTATGCGAAAGGGGGTTCCTTCCAGAAATAAGTGACATTAATGAATATGTCAGGACACACACAGAACTTTTTTCAATAGAATCAAAGAGACCTCTCAGTCGCTTCGATATCGTTGCATTCTCGGTCTCTTTTGAAAATGATTATCCGAATATAGTAAGAATCTTTGAATTGTCCAGGCTTCCCCTGAGAAGTTCAGAGAGGAATTCTCATCACCCATTAATCATTATGGGTGGTGTATGCGCATTTTTCAATCCAGAGCCTGTTGCTGATTTTTTTGATATATGTTTCATAGGTGAAGCAGATGAGATGCTGCCTGAATTTCTCGATGTTTATAAGTCCTATGCAGACAGGTCTGAGGTTTTGAAAAAGTCTGTAACTGTAGGAGGTCTGTATGTCCCTGAATTCTATAGCATATCTTATGATACCGAAGGGAAGATATCAGGGAGGCATCAATCAGAAGGTACGCCTGAAATTATAAAAAGGCGTTATTTTAAAGACATATCAATGTCCAACATCATGACCTCAATTATTACACACGAGACAGAATTCTCAGACATGTATCTGATAGAGGCAATAAGGGGATGTCCCTGGTCATGCAGGTTTTGCGTAGCAGGTCACATATACAATCCATTGAGAAAGAAGGAATTGCAGGCGATCAGAGATGAGATTAAAATAGCCCTATCTAAGACAAAAAGAATAGGTCTCATCGGCCCATCACTCTCGGATTATCCATATATAAGGGATGTCCTGAAAATCCCAGAAGTAGATTTTTCGATCACATCTCTTAGGGCAAGCATAGAGAGTGCTGAATTGGTGAGTTTAATGAAAGGCCATAAGAGTATTTCTATTGCGCCTGAGGCAGGGACAGAAAGGTTGAGGAAGGTTATTAATAAAAGGATTACAGAGGAAGATATCATCGAAACATCGAAGCGCATCTTTGATGAAGGTATTGAAACTCTGAGGCTTTATTTCATGGTTGGCCTTCCTACAGAGACGATGGAAGACATAGATGGTATAATCAATCTCGTCAAAAAGATAAGGGATATTGCACCTAAAGGTTATATTACTCTGAGCATCAGCACATTTGTGCCAAAGCCATTTACACCATTTCAGTGGCATCCAATGGAAAATCTTGCTGTAGTTAAGGAGAGATTGAGGATGATTAAGAAAGGGCTACTCCCGATAAAGGGTATTAAGGTATTTCATGATGTTCCCAAATATGCCTATATGCAGGGATTCTTTTCTATGGGAGACAGGCGTGTATCAAAGTCGCTCGAAGAGATGTCGAGTATTCAGGACTGGACAAGGGCAGCGGCCTTAGCAGGACTCAACAAGGATTTTTATATCTTTAGAAAAAGAGGGTTTGATGAGATACTTCCCTGGGATTTTATTGATATGGGTATTTCAAAAGAGAGACTATGGGTAGAATACGAAGAGGCCATTAGGGTGAGATGAGCAATACAGCGATTTCCGATAATATAAGGACAATATACAAAAGAATCTCCCAGGCTGCTATGAGGACAGGTAGAAACTCTGGTGATGTAAAACTTGTTGCTGTTACAAAGACTGTAAGCATTGAGCGTATAAAGGAGGCAGTAGACACAGGATTAAGGATATTTGGAGAAAATCGAGTTCAGGAAGCAAGGGCCAAGATAGAAGAGCTCTCAAGACTATCAACTATAGACCATGGACTGCCGACTATTTCATGGCATCTGGTTGGGCATCTACAGAAAAACAAGGCGAAGATGGCTGTACAGCTTTTTGACCTGATTCACTCACTCGATTCAATAGGACTTGCGGATGAGCTAAATAAATATGCTGAAAAGACTGGCAAGGTTCAAAAGGTCTTAGTACAGGTGAAACTTTCAGAGGAAGAGACAAAGCATGGTGTTCCGAGAGAGGGTCTTATGGATTTGATTAAGGCTATGTCAGTGATGAAAAACCTTAAGCTCGAAGGCCTGATGACCATGCCACCATTCTTTGAAGACCCTGAAAAAACAAGACCATATTTTAAGAGATTAAGAGAGATAAGAGATGCCGTTAACTCGTCACTCGTCACTCGTTACTCGTTACTTGAGTTATCTATGGGCATGACTCATGATTTTGAGGTCGCCATAGAGGAAGGGGCAACAATGGTAAGGATTGGGACAGGGATATTTGGAGAGAGGAAGTAAACCCCGCACCCCATGCTTCCACACGGCGCATTGAGAATACGAGAAAAATTAACCGCCATTCATCCTCGCCCTTCCGGGCGGGGCTTTCTGGTGGTGCGGGGTAAATAAAAAGAATTGATTCGGTGTGTTATAAGTGTTACACTATCACGAGGAGGTAACACATATGCCTGCAAAAAACCCGAGGATCAATGTAGTTTTGGAAAGACCGCTTTACAAGAGCATTCAGCGTCTTGCTGGGAAGGAGGGGGTATCACTTTCATTAAAAGCCAGAGACCTGATAAGGGAGGCATTAGAATTATATGAAGATGAAGCTCTCTCCAGATTTGCTGAACAAAGAGAAAAGACATTTAGCAAGTCAAAATCTCTCAAGCATAAAGAGGTCTGGTAAGGAGTGCCCTTTGATTTAAGGTATCATCCCGATGTCAAGGACATTGATCTGCCACGGCTTGATGAAAAGGTAAGGAATCGAATAAAGAATGCTATAGAAAGCCGTTTAGCAATAGCACCTTATCAGTATAGTGAGCCTTTGAAAAAGACATTAAAAGGATATTGGAAATTAAGGGTAGGAGATTACAGGGTAGTGTTTAAGATTGTAAAGAACGAGGTCTGGATATTTGGCATTATCCATAGGAGAGATGTCTATAAACAAATACAGAAGAGGACATAAAAATTCCAGCATAATCTTTAAAGAATATATATTTATGTCCGATATTAAATCTAACGAGAGAGAATCTAATATAAGGAGCAAAGCATGGCTGAATATAGTGAATATAGATTGAAGATGACTTGTAAAGTGGCCACAGTTTGTTACCACTTTAATAAAAGAACTTAAAGTACAAATTGTGATTCCAGATCGGAGGTATATATGAAGACTCTTGTTCCAATAGAAGTTATTGAAGGAAAAATTCTCCTGATTCGAGGATAGAAGGTGATGCTTGATCGGGACTTGGCCCAATTATACGGTGTGGAAACACGGGCGCTGAATCAGGCAGTTCGCAGGAATATAAACCGTTTCCCGAAGGACTTCATGTTTTCCTTAACCCGTGAGGAGATTTGGAACATATCACAAATTGTGATAAGTTCGCGGATCAAGCATGCACCTAACGTTTTTGCGTTTACTGAACACGGCGTGGCCATGCTCTCCAGTGTTTTGAACAGTCCACGAGCTGTTCAAGTCAACATTCAGATCATGCGGACATTATTAAAAAGAAAATTCCAGTTAGAGTTAAAGTTTGAGAGTGAAGACCTAAGTGCTATCTCTCTTTATGTAAATTCGGTAAAATAGGTTATTGAGATGTTTAAGCAGCAGAAGAATGTGAAGGCACAATGAAGCCATCGAGACATGCTCGAAATAATATGAGGTTATATGATATCTCTGAAAAAGAAATAATTGATACAATTCGCTCTCCAGATTATATTGAAAAGATAGGGACAAAGGTTACAGTTCATAAAATATTTCCTAATCGCTTTTCAGGTTTTCCGCTTAAGGTAGTATATGAAGAAAAAGATGAGATCTTTATAATTACAGCATATCCTTTAAAAAAGACTTATAGGAGGTGAAGGTATGAAGGTGAAATATGATAAAGAGGTGGATGCGGTATATATCCAGCTATCCTCGAAACATCCTGAGGGTGGGATAGAAATTGACGAGGGTCTGATAATCCACACAACTTCTGACAATGAAATTGTTGGCATAGAAATCTTGGATGCCAGCAAGAAATTCCCCATCCGAAACCTCTACAAATTGGAATTGACAACTGCCTAACATCACAGTTTGCCGGTTGCTGATGGGCAGGGAGTTTGTAGTCAATACCAAAACGCCGGAGGATTGGATTTCTGAGGGAAAAAGAGAAATAATAGAGAGGGTTTGAAAGGAAGTAAAAAGTAAAATGTAGGGTTTGACGAAATTAGGAACAACTGGTAAGTTAGTCCTCCGGAAGGAGGAGGCAGATGGCAAGGAAGAAATGGAGTGCAGAAGAGAAGCAGAAGATGGTATTGGCGGGCTTGAGGAATGAGG
>JBFLWW010000032.1:0-17760 GCA_040757475.1 Nitrospirota bacterium | reverse complement strand
ATTATGGGTAGATTTGTCCAACAAGAGGATAGTGAATGGGTTTTTGTTCTGTGGGAAACTCAGGTAGGCTTAGTGTAATAACTAAGAAAAGGCTAAGGCATCTGCCGCGTAGCGGTTTAGTTCAACTACTTTATAGACGAACTACTTCGCTTTTTGTCCTGTTTTGGCAGGATAGACGAAGTATCTCGTTTATTCTACCTCTGGCGGAGTGCCAGAGATTTCCCTTTCTAATGCCAAATATTGCCACTTATCACCCCTTAGTCAGATTCATAATCCTCTGGTTTCAATTTTACCACTTCTCCAACCCTTAATCCAGCAGAATATATGAGGATCTCCCCTGTAAATCTGTCCGAATATTTGAATTGTTTACCTTCACATGGTATATTACATTTTGTTAGGAGGTCGTAAATAATGCTTATTGTTCAGAAGTATGGTGGCACATCTGTAGGTAGCATAGAGAGGATAAAGGCAGTTGCAGAGTGTGTTGTCAAAACACAAAGACAAGGCAATAATGTTGTTGTTATCGTTTCTGCTATGTCAGGCGAGACAGATAAGCTTATCGGGCTTGCAAGTCAGATATCTCCCAATCCTGATGAACGTGAATTGGACCTTATGCTTTCTTCAGGGGAACGCATAAGCGCTGCACTTACAGCGATTGCAATAAATGAACTCGGTTTTAGGTCCATGTCTTTTACAGGCAGACAGGTAGGGATTATCACAGATGAGGCCCATACAAAGGCAAAGATAGAAAGGATAACAGGAGAACGGGTAAGGGAGGCCATAGATGAGGGGATAATACCTATTATTGCAGGCTTTCAGGGTATAACAGAGACCTCTGATGTTACAACACTCGGAAGGGGTGGTTCTGACCTCACAGCAGTTGCTATTGCAGCAGCACTCAGGGCAGACATCTGCGAGATTTATACAGATGTTGACGGTGTTTATACTACAGACCCTGATATTGTGCCTGATGCGAAGAAGCTCGATAGGATTTCGTATGATGAGATGCTCGAGCTTGCAAGCCTTGGTGCAAAGGTACTCCAGACGAGGTCTGTTGAATTCGCTAAAAAATACGAGGTTCCGGTTGTGGTCAGGTCAAGCTTCAATGATAATCCTGGGACCCTCATTGTTAAGGAGGATGAAGAAATGGAAAAGGTAGTTGTGTCAGGTGTTGCCTATGATAAAAATCAGGCGAAGATAACTGTAGTGGCAGTCCATGATAGGCCGGGTATTGCAGCGAAACTCTTTAATGCTATAGCATCAGCTGATGTTGTGGTGGATATGATTGTGCAGAATGTGAGCAGTGACGGAAAGGCAACTGACATATCCTTTACAGTATCAAGGACAGACAGCAAAAAGGCCTTGAAGATAACAGGAGAGATTGTAAAAGAACTCGGTGCAAAAAAGGTAATAATGAGGGATGATATAGCAAAGGTCTCTATTATAGGTGTTGGCATGAGGACCCATTCAGGTGTTGCTGCAAAGATGTTTGAGACACTTGCAGAACACGGTATAAACATCATGATGATAAGCACATCAGAGATAAAGGTTTCATGCGTAATTGATGCAAAATATACCGAGCTTGCAGTCAGGGTGCTGCACGATGCATTTGAACTTGGACAAAAATAATTATAGAACCATGCGTCAGATAGAGATATACGATACAACATTGAGGGATGGGGCACAGACAGAGGATATATCATTCTCTGTCGAAGACAAGCTCAGGATTACAGATAAGCTCGACGAGCTCGGGGTGCATTACATAGAAGGTGGCTGGCCTGGCTCTAATCCAAAGGATATTGAATATTTTAAAAAGGTAAGGAGACTCAGCCTCAAAAACTCGAAGATTGTTGCATTTGGAAGCACGCACAGGCCGGGGCACAGGGTTGACGAGGACACAATTGTAAAGGCACTCCTCGATTCAAGGGCAAAAATTGTAACTATAGTTGGAAAGACATGGGATTTTCATGTTAAAGAGGCATTGAAGATATCGCTCGATGAAAACCTTGATATTATACATAATTCAATCGCCTATCTTAAGAATAATATTGAGAAGGTCTTCTTTGATGCGGAACATTTCTTCGATGGTTATAAGGGTAATCCTGAGTTCTCGATAAAATGCCTTCTCGCAGCTCAGGATGCCGGTGCAGATTGTCTTGTGCTCTGTGATACAAATGGAGGAACACTTCCTGATGAGGTGAAAAATATTATAAGTGATGTGATGAAAGGTGTATATGCACCTCTCGGCATACATGCACATAATGATTCAGAGTGTGCTGTTGCAAACTCGGTAATTGCAGTTGAGCTCGGTGTGTCACATGTTCAGGGAACAATAAACGGCCTTGGTGAAAGATGCGGCAATGCAAACCTGTGCTCGGTGATTCCTAATCTCCAGGTAAAAAGTGGTATGTTCTGCATAACCGATGAACAATTAAGAAGACTTAGAGATGTTTCGAGGTTTGTGAATGAAATAGCAAATCTCAGACATTTTAAGAGACAGCCCTTTGTTGGAGATAGCGCCTTTGCGCATAAAGCCGGTATCCATGTAAGTGCAATAAGAAAAAGACCGGAAACTTATGAACATATAAGGCCTGAGCTTGTCGGTAATTCACAGAGGGTCTTAATATCAGACCTTGCAGGCAAGAGTAATATACTAAGAAAGGCCGAGGAATTCGGAATCCACCTCAACCCTGATTCTCCTCATGTACAGGATATAGTCACTACCTTGAAGAACCTTGAGAACGAGGGTTTCCAGTTTGAGGGAGCAGAGGCATCATTTGAACTGCTTATGAAGAAATCACTTGGCCTTCATAAAAGATTCTTTGACCTGATAGGTTTCAGGGTTATAGTTGAGAAGAGGAAGGAAGGCGAAAATCCCATAAGTGAGGCAACTATAATGGTCAGAGTCGGCGGACACGTCGAACATACAGCATCAACAGGTAATGGTCCTGTGAATGCGATTGATAATGCCCTGAGAAAGGCACTCGATAGGTTCTATCCACAACTGAAAGAGGTTAAACTTTATGACTACAAGGTCAGAGTTCTTGCTGCAGGTAGGGGCACTGCTGCAAAGGTCAGGGTACTTGTTGAGTCAGGCGACGAAGAAAAAAGGTGGGGCACTGTTGGTGTGTCAGAGAATATTATCGAGGCATCCTATCAGGCCCTTGTTGACAGTATAGAGTATAAATTGCTTAAGGAAGAAGTCTAAGGTAGTGAGATAGTATGGAAGAGATTGGTATTGTCAAGAGTATCGAAGGTGTTATTGCAAAAGTAGTTGTTGAGAGGAAAAGTATATGTGATCAGTGTACTGTTGGAACATGCAAGGTCACAGAAGGTGGTGCAGAGATTGATGCCCTTAACTCTGTGAGTGCCCATGTTGGACAGAAGGTAAGAGTGGTATTGAAACCATATACCTATCTGAAAGGCTCTATGATTGTGTACGGAGTCCCTGTCCTTGCCCTGATAATAGGGGCAATTCTTGGCAAGGAAATCTTTAGCCAGCAGTTTGATGGTATTGACTCAGATATTGTCTCTGCCATCTTTGGATTTGGTGCATTCATAATCTCTTTTATAGCTATAAAGCTCTGGAGTAATAAATTAGAAAAAAAGATTGAGATAAAGCCAGTTATTGAAGAGATACTTAATGATTAAATAACCAATAACCAAATTCCATGATCAAAAGTTTGGAACTTGGAATTTGGTTTTTGGAATTTTAAAGTGTGGGGATTTATGACAAACCTTGAGGTAGACAAAATACGAAATGTAGCTGTGATTGCACACGGAGGTGCTGGCAAGACAACACTTGTCGAGGCTATGCTTTTTGATTCAGGCTCTATTGACAGGTTTGGTAATGTTGAGGATGGGACTACAACAACAGATTATGAGCCAGAGGAGATAGTAAGGAAGATAACGATTACATCATCTCTCGCATTCTGCAACTGGAATGGTTACAGGATTAACCTGATAGACACACCAGGCTTTATTAACTTCATCGAGGATGCGAGGGGCTGCCTCAGGGCTGTTGATGGAGCGATTGTCATAGTAAGTGCAATCTCAGGTGTCAAGGCAGAGACAGAGAAGATATGGAAGTACGCATGCGAATATGAAGTACCGAGAATTGTCTTTATAAATAAAATGGACAAAGACACCGCTGACTTCTCGAGGGCAATCGGAGAACTCGAAAAGTCATTTGAAACAGAAGCCATACCCCTGCAGATACCAATAGGTGCAGGTGCCAGTTTTGTCGGGATTGTTGACCTGATAAAGGTGAAGGCATATAAATTCAATAATGGGAAGGCAGAGGAATTTAATATACCCTCTGATATATCTTCTGAGGCTGAAGGATACAGGAAGAAACTCGTAGAAAAGATTGCAGAGTCTGATGATGTCTTACTTGAAAGATACCTTGAGGGTGGTGAACTCACATATGATGAGATTATAAAAGGTATAAGAGAAGGCTCTCTCACAAGGAGATTCATCCCTGTTACGTGTGGCTCTGCAATTAAGAATATAGCAGTCCAGCAGCTTCTTGATTCAGTCCTTTTATGTCTTCCCTCTCCTTCAGAAATGCACAGGATATCTCCAATAAAAGGAAGAAATCCGAAGGATGGGAAAGAGGTTGAGAGAAAACCAGTAAAAACAGAACCTCTATCAGCATATGTGTTTAAGACCATAGCTGACCCTTACGCCGGTAGACTTTCAATGTTCAGGGTATATTCAGGGATTTTAAAGGCTGACTCTAATGTCCTGAACGCAACAAGGGATGTAAAAGAGAGAATTGGTCAGGTCTTCTATCTCGTGGGCAAAAAGCAGGTGCCAGCCCAGGCAATAGGCCCTGGTGAAATAGGTGTTGTAGCAAAACTAAAGGAAACATATACAGGAGATACCCTTTCAGAGGAACACCATCCGATTGTCTTTGAGAGGGTAAAATTTGCCGACCCAATCATCTCCTATGCAATAGCACCTAAAAGCAAAGGTGATGAAGAAAAGGTGAGTGTAGGACTTAGCAGGATACTTGAAGAGGATTCAACATTGAGGTTTCAAAGGGATGATGAGACAAAGGAGATGCTTCTTTCAGGTATGGGGCAGGTACATCTTGAGGTCACCCTCGAAAGACTGAAAAGGAAATTCGGGGTTGAGGTAGTAATGAAGACCCCCAAGATCCCCTACAGGGAGACAATCAAGACCTCGGCAAAGGCCCAGGGGAAATACAAAAAACAGTCTGGTGGCCGCGGTCAGTATGGAGACTGCTATATAGAAGTTGAGCCGCTTCCGAGGGGTGGAGGGTTCGAGTTTATAGATAAGATTGTTGGAGGTGTTATACCGAGGCAGTATATACCTGCTGTAGAAAAAGGAATTGTAGAGGCTATGCAGGAAGGTGTAATTGCAGGCTATCCAATCGTTGATTTAAGGATAACCCTTTATGATGGCTCATATCATTCTGTGGATTCATCCGAGATGGCATTCAAGATAGCAGGTTCTATGGCAATAAAAAAGGCTGTTCAGGATGCAAGGCCTGTATTGCTTGAGCCAATAATGAAGGTTGAGGTGATAACTCCGGATGATACCCTCGGTGCTGTAATAGGAGACCTTAATTCAAAGAGGGGGAGGGTTCAGGGTGTTGAACCACAGGCAGGCGGCAATCAGAAGATTATGGCCATTGTGCCAATGGCTGAGATGTTGACTTATGCAAATCAGCTACATAGTCTTACCTCAGGCAGGGGGCTTTATTCAATGGAATTTTCGCATTATGAAGAGGTGCCTGGCCATCTAATACAGAAGATAATTGTGGAGCGTGAGGCCCAGAAGAAGGAAAAAGCAGAATAAAGTACATGTCAGACTCAAAAAAACCAACGAATTCAATAAACTATAAGGATACACTTAACCTTCCACATACAGACTTCCCTATGAAGGCAAGCCTTACACAGATGGAGCCAGAAATGCTGAAGTTCTGGGAAGAAAGAAAGATATACAAGAAGATTCAGGAGAAGAATAAAGGTAAAACTCATTATATCCTGCATGACGGCCCTCCTTATGCAAATGGCCGCATACACATTGGCCATGCATTGAACAAGATACTCAAAGACATAATTGTCAAATACAAATCAATGAAGGGCTTTTATTCTCCGTATGTTCCTGGCTGGGACTGCCACGGATTACCAATAGAACTTCAGGTTGACAAAAACTTAGGTGATAAGAAAGACAGGCTTGATATCCTCGAAAAGAGAAGACTTTGTAAGGAGTATGCAGCAAAATTCATGGATATACAAAGAGATGAATTCAGGAGACTCGGGGTTTTTGGTGACTGGGAGAATCCTTATCTAACCATGTCATATCCATATGAAGCAACGATTGTGAGAGAGTTCTGTAAATTTGTGGAGGCGGGATATGTATATAAAGGTAAAAAACCAGTACACTGGTGCCCTTCGTGTGTCACAGCCCTTGCAGAGGCAGAGGTAGAGTATGCTGATAAAGAGTCACCTTCGATATTTGTAAAGTTCAAAGTAAGTAATGAAGAAGCTAAGAAGCTAGGAAGCTTGGAAGCTAAGAATGTCTTTATCCTGATATGGACGACAACTCCATGGACACTGCCTGCAAATCTTGCACTCGCATTCCATCCTGATTTTGATTATGTGGCTGTTGAGCAGGGCAATGAGGTTTATATTGTTGCTGAGGGTAGAGTTGATGCACTCAGAGAAAGAGCAGGCATTGATGGAAAGGTTATTACAAAGATAACAGGTAAAGACCTTGAAGGGATGAATGCCCTTCATCCATTTATTCAAAAAAAATCAAAAGTCGTTCTTGGAGAATTTGTATCACTTGATGAAGGCACAGGCATTGTCCATATTGCTCCTGGCCATGGTGAAGATGACTATGAGATAGGATTAAAATACGGTCTGGATATTTATGCGCCTGTGGATGGCAGGGGGAAATTCACAAAAGAAGCAGGTGAACTCGAAGGGCAATTTGTTTTTAAGGCAAACTCAGCAATAATAGAGATATTAAAAGACAAAAACGCACTGATAAAAGAAGAGAAGGTAACACATTCTTATCCTCACTGCTGGAGGTGCAAGAAACCTGTCATCTTCCGTGCGACAGAACAGTGGTTTATCTCGGTTGAACATAATGATTTGAGAAAAAAATGTCTTGAAGAGATTGATAATGTCAACTGGATTCCCAGATGGGGAAGGGACAGGATTTATGGGATGGTCTTACACAGGCCTGACTGGTGCATATCGAGGCAGAGGGCATGGGGCGTGCCAATCACGCTTCTTAAATGCAAAGGCTGTGGAGAGTTTGTGAAAGACCATGATGTTTTTGAGAAGATAGTTAGATTGGTAGAAACCCATGGTGCTGATATATGGTTTATGAGAAAGACAGGAGAGTTTTTACCATCAGGGTATAAATGCAAAAAGTGTGGAGGGATTTCATTTTCAAAAGAGACAGACATACTTGATGTCTGGTTTGACTCAGGGGTCAGTTATGCTGCTGTTATGGAGGTGGATGAGAGACTTTTTTGGCCTGCTGACATGTATCTTGAGGGGAGTGACCAGCACAGGGGATGGTTTCAGAGTTCACTTTTAGCATCAGTAGGCACAAGGGGGAGGTCCCCTTACAGGACAGTGCTCACACATGGTTTTGTTGTTGATGGACAGGGCAGGAAGATGTCCAAGTCACTCGGGAATGTAGTCGCACCACAGGAAATAATAAAGATAAATGGCGCTGAGATTTTGAGGCTCTGGGTTTCTGCAGAGGACTACAGAGATGACATAAGGATATCAAAAGATATACTCGACAGGCTTACAGAGGCATACAGGAAGATAAGGAACACATGCAGATTTCTGCTCGGCAACCTCTATGACTTTGATGGCAAAGATTACAGCAAAGACCTTCTGGAGATAGACAGGTGGGCTATTAGCAGATTGCAGACACTTACAAAGAAGGTTGTATCAGCTTATGAGAATTTTGACTTCCATGAGGTCTTTCATATCCTTTACAATTTCTGTATTGTTGATATGAGTTCTTTTTATCTCGATGTTCTGAAAGACAGACTCTACACATTCAAATCAGACTCAGTCGAGAGGCGTGCAAGCCAGTGGGTTCTATATCAGATACTCTCGACAATGACACGATTAATGGCACCGATTCTTTCCTTCACAGCAGAAGAAGTCTGGAGCTATATGATAAGTAACAAGTTACGAGTAACGAGTAACATTAAAGACAGTAACGAGTTATTAGTAACGAGTAACAAGTTAAAAAACAAAGATAATAACTCGTCACTCGTCACTCGTTACTTGTCACTGCCTTTAGAGGAGTCTGTCTTCCTTTCCTCTTTCCCGGAGTTCAATGAAAGGTATTTTGACCGGGAGCTTGAAGATAGGTGGGATGAGCTATTTACATTGAGGGATGAGGTGAATAAGGCACTTGAGATAAAAAGGGCAGAGAGGTTCATAGGAAATTCCCTCGAGGCAAAGGTAATACTATACAGCAAAGAGCAAAGTGCAAAGAGCAAAGAGTTAATTACCCGATACAGGGATTTTTTGCCAATGCTTTTTATAGTCTCGTCAGTCGAGATAATAGACACAAAACCCGATGACTCTTATTCAAGCACAGAGATAGAAGGGCTCGAGATTAAGGTAGAGAAGGCACCAGGTGCAAAATGTCAGAGGTGCTGGAACTGGAGTGAGAGTGTTGGGAGATTTGCGGATGCTCCTGAAATCTGTGAGAGGTGTTATAAGGTTATCTATGAATAGGATTCAAGGGGTCAAGGAATCAAGGACTCCAGCGAAATCACTCGAACCCTCGAATCCTCGAACCCTTTTAGCAAATATTTGGGAGAAAAGCCTAAAATAATGAAAAGGTCTGTATATGTATCACTTATCGTCTTCCTTATAATAGCGATAGACCAGGCAACGAAGTATCTCGTTAGCAGATATTTAAATCTGTTTGATGCTATAGAAATTTTTTCTTTCCTGCATTTAGTGAATGTAAGGAATACAGGTGCTGCATTCGGGATGTTTAAGAATGTGGGTAACGGTTTTTTTATAACAGTATCTATAATCGCAATAATCTTTGTAATATGGCTAATAGCAAAGGATAGTAAAGGTTATTTCAGCCTTTCACTTATACTTGGTGGAGCAACAGGCAACCTTATTGACAGGACACTGCTCGGACATGTCGTGGATTTCATAGATTTCTCGATAGGGAGATTCCACTGGCCTGCATTCAATGTAGCTGATGCATCCCTAACAATAGGGATTGGGTTGATTTTTATAAGGCTATTTAAAACTAAAAATGGTTCATCTTTAGCAAACTGATGCATCCAGTGCTATTTAAGATTGGCCCTTTAACCATACACACTTATGGAGTCCTTGTGGCTGCTGGTTTTCTGCTTGGCCTCGGCCTTGCTGTCAGGCAGGCAAAAAAAGAAGGCATCTCATCCAATAAGATTGTAGATCTCGGATTCTACATGCTTATTGCAGCCATTATAGGATCAAGGGTACTCTTCGTCGTTATAAATTCTGCTTATTATTTTAAAAATCCCATCGCTATACTCAAGATATGGGAAGGTGGGCTTGTCTTTTATGGAGGTATCCTGTTTGTTATTCCAGTTGCCATCTGGTACATAAAGAAAAATGGGCTTGGCATCTGGGGCACAGGGGATATCTTTGCACCCTCGATCGCAGTAGGCCATGCCATTGGAAGGCTCGGGTGTTTTTCTGCCGGCTGTTGTTATGGAAAACCGGCTGAAGGGCTTCCCTGGGCAGTTACATTTATTAATCCTGAATCCCTTGCACCAATCGGGATACCACTCCATCCAACACAACTCTATGAATCCGCAGGAGAGTTTATAAACTTTCTTCTCCTCATTACCCTGAGAAGATACCAGTCCTTTAAAGGACAGCTTTTCTGGACATATATCCTGCTTTATTCAGTCCTCAGATTTACAGTCGAATTTTTCAGGGGTGATAAGGCAAGGGGATTTATGGACGGCGGTCTCTCTATATCCCAGGGTATTAGTATCATAATGTTTGCAGGTGCGATAGTTGGTCTGATGGTATTCAGGAAAAAGGAAAGTGATACTAAAAGAGGATGAACATGCGATTTAAAATATTATTATCCTTGCTTATTCTTATAATCTCATGTGCTGTAAAGCAGGTAGATATACAGGAGGAAGTCTCTCTTCCATCAAAGGATGCTTATTATTTTTATATCCTCGGTTACGATGCAGAGAGAGGAGGAAGATGGGAGGATGCACTTAGATACTATAATGAAGCCCTTAAAGTAGATCCCACATCTGCATATCTCAAGACCCAGGTCGGTTATGTGCTTCTCCGGAGCGGGAAGGTGACAGAGGCTATATCACTCGCGGAGGAGATTGTTAAAACAGACCCTGACTATATCCCGGGACTCATGCTTTTAGGACAGCTCTATAACAGCCAGAACAGGACTGAGGATGCGATAAAGATATACGAGGAGATTCTCAGGATACAACCTGATAATCAGGAAGCAGCCCTTTTTGCAGGTGTTCTCTATTATTACAGACAGGATTATGATAATGCTATTGAAATCCTCGAAAGACTCATCGAGACAAACCCGGACAACCTGATGGCAATCTTTTATCTCGGTTCTATAAATATTGGTAAAGGAGATTTTGAAAAGGCATCAGAATATTTTAAAAGGGCAATAGAGCAGAAACCAAATTTTGATGCAGCATACTTTAATCTCGGGGTGATAAGCGAGATGAAGGGCGAACTTAAGGATGCAGAGGGATATTACAATAAGGCAACTGCCATAAATCCCCATAACCTTCAGGCCAGAGAGAGGCTTGCGCAGATCTATATCAAGCAGAAGACAATGGATAAAGCGATAGAGCAGTTCAGGAAGATGAGCATGTATGAACCTGCAAATATTGATATTCACATAAGGCTCGGATTACTTTATTTTGAAGACAGGCAGTATGATAAGGCCATAGAGGAATTCAGGATTGTACTTGAGGCCAGACCTGATAACACTGCAATAAGGTATTACCTCTCAGTATCCTTAGAAGAGATGGGTAGATATGAAGAAGCTGTTTCAGAATTTAAAAAAATTATTCTGCAGGAGCCAAAGAATTTAAGTGCCTTCCTTCATCTTGGATATCTGTATTCAAAGCTGAACAGGGATAGTGATGCGATAGCCGTTTATGAAGAAATACTCAGTTTTGAAAAGGAAAAACCTGAGGTTTATTTATACCTTGCTGTTACTCTCCTCCATAAAAAAGATTATGCAAAGGCTGAGGCTGTTCTGAAAGAGGCGCTCACCCGTTTTAATGACAATGATGAATTGAACTTTAATCTTGCCATAGTGTTCGATAAGACAAACAGACATGATGAGATGGTGATACAGCTTAAAAGGACAATCAGTCTTAACCCCAAGCATGCGGATGCGCTTAATTACCTCGGTTATAGCTATGCTGAAAGGGGTGTAAACCTCGAAGAAGCACAGTCACTTATCACCATGGCGCTTGAGCTCAAACCTGATAATGGCTACATAATGGACAGTATGGGATGGGTTTATTTCAAATTGGGGAGGCATGATGAGGCATTGAAGCTTTTACAGCGAGCTGCTGAAATAGTAAGGGATGACCCTGTCATACTTGAACACATAGGAGATGTCTATAACTCGAAAGGTTTCAAGGAAAAGGCAAAGGAATTCTGGGAAAAGGCAATTGAGTTTCATGAAAAAGAGGAAGGACTTAAAGAAAGGGTCGAAAAAAAGATTGAAGATTTAAGATTGAAGATTCAAGAGTAATGGTTAAAAACTCATCACTCATCACTCATCACTCATCACTGCTATTAAGGGCCCCTGCAAAGATAAACTGGTTTCTTACAGTCCTCGGAAAGAGGGAGGATGGTTACCATGATATTTTAAGCATCATGCAGTGCATTAACCTTTATGATGACCTTATATTTGAGCATGCAGATACTATAGAGGTAGTGTGTAATCTGGATATACCCCTCGAAGATAATCTTATTTACAAGGCTGTATCTCTACTAAAGAAATATACCTCTTACAGAAATGGTGTAAAGATAATTCTCAGGAAGGAGATACCAGTTAGTGCTGGGCTTGGAGGTGGTAGTAGTGATGCTGCATATACCCTTCGGGGGATTAATATGCTGTGGGGGCTGGGGCTGAGTAATGAAGAGTTAAGTTCAATAGGTTCAGAGCTCAGCTCGGATGTCCCATTTTTTTTAAACGGTCCGTTCGCCTTTGTTGAAGGGAGAGGCGAAAGGGTAACTCCATTAAAAACTAACTCATCTGTAGTGCTTCTTCTTGTCAAACCTCCGAGATCTATCTCTACTGCATGGGCTTATGCATCCTTCGACAAAGCCTTTGGCCCGAGCTCAGGCCGAGGGCTCAGGATGGATCCTGAGTCTAATCGAAGGAGCTGGTTGACAAAAAAAACTAATAATATTAAACTTTTTTGTCATACCCTCGACAGAAAGAACTTTGTTTCTCTTAACACTATGCTTAATAACGACCTTGAAAAAGCTGTGATTGAAAGATATCCGGTAGTTGGTGAGCTTAAGGAGAGGTTAATAGAAAGAGGGGCAGTAATTTCTGCAATGAGTGGCAGTGGACCAACTGTCTTTGGTGTGTTTTATAATAGAGATACAGCAGAAGATGCTGTTAAGGCAATAAAGCCTAACTGGTGCAGGGTTGTTGAAACAATGACGAGTGGGGCGTAGACAAACGGCAAGTCAGGAGACTTTGGATCTCCCATGTGGAGGTTCGAATCCTCCCGCCCCAGCCAGTAAACCACATAGGGTTTACTGCCATGAACTACATTGAGTTCATGGCAATTGGAGGAGGTATAATGCCAGAGGGTATTAAACTTTTTACCGGTAATGCCCACAGAGAGCTTGCACAGGAAGTATCAAGCTATCTTGGTATATCTGTCGGAGACGCTACTGTAACTACCTTCAGTGATGGTGAAATTATGATGCAGATTAACGAGAATGTGAGAGGTACAGATGTGTTTGTGCTACAACCAACCTGCATGCCGGTAAATCATAATATTATGGAACTGCTTCTAATGATAGATGCCTTTAAGAGGGCATCCGCGAGGAGAATAACAGCTGTTATCCCTTACTATGGATATGCAAGGCAGGACAGAAAGGTTCAGCCGAGGGTCCCGATATCTGCAAAACTTGTCGCTGACCTGATAGCTGCTGCAGGTGCAAATAGAGTCCTTACCATTGATCTCCATGCAGCCCAGATTCAGGGGTTTTTTAATATACCTGTGGACAATCTTTATGCAGCACCTGTCCTTCTTGATTATATACGAAAGAATTATAATCTCGAAAACCTCGTGATTGTATCACCTGATGCAGGTGGTGTTGAAAGGGCAAGAGCCTTTGCAAAAAGACTTCAGTGCTCTATTGCGATTATTGATAAAAGGCGTGAGGCGATGAATGTCTCACAGGTGATGAATGTGATAGGTGAGGTTGAAGACAGGGATACCCTTATACTTGATGATATGATTGATACTGGTAGCACAACCATAAAAGCTGCCACTGCCCTGAAGGAGAAAGGTGCAATCAGAGTTGTTGCAGCATGTACGCATGCTGTACTTTCAGGCTCTGCGGTTGATGGTGTAAATAATTCAGTTATAGGGGAACTCATTGTTACAAATACAATACCCTTCGATAGTAAAAAAGAGCGGTGCAGAAAACTCACTGTTTTGAGTATAGCGCCTCTTCTTGCAGAGGCGATCAATAGGATCCATGAGGAATCTTCAATAAGTTCGCTTTTTGTATAGGAGGATGGATGGAAAGGATAACTATTAATATTAATGCAGAGAAGCGGGAGAATGTTGGAAAGGGAGCAGCACGTGCCCTCAGACGGGAGAATATGATTCCTGCAATTCTTTACAAGGGAGGAGGGGCTCTTCCTATAAAACTTTCCAAAAAAGAACTTGTACACCTTATTAACACAACAGCTGGTGAACAGGTTATGGTAAATCTTCAGTTTGCAGATGGTGAAAGCAGACTTGCACTTATGAAGGATTACCAGCTCGACCCCATCAAGGGAGAGCTACTCCATACAGATTTTTTTGAGGTCTCACTTACAGAAAAGGTAAGGGTTACTGTACATATAACAACTGTTGGAGAACCGATAGGGGTGAAGAGGGAGGGAGGGATACTACAACATGTGCTTAGGGAGATAGAGATAGAATGCCTTCCAGACAGGATACCACGCCGTATTGAGATAGATATATCAAAGCTCGAGACAGGCCAATCCCTTCATGTAAGCGATCTGAAACTCGAAGAAGGTATAAAAGTTCTTACATCCCCTGACGAGGTTATAGTCAATGTTATAGCTCCAGTTGCTGAGGAAGCAGCACCTGCTGAGGTCTCTACCGCTCCAGAAGCTGTAGAACCTGAGGTAATAAAGAAAGGCAAAAAGGAAGAGGAGGCGTAGTGTGGTTAATTGCCGGTCTTGGGAATCCGGGGAGAAGATACTTTAGAACCAGACATAATATTGGTTTTATGGTGATAGAGGAGATTGCTGACAGACATAAAATAAATCTTAAAGATAAAGAAGGATACAGAATCGGAAGGGGCACTATAGGAGGAGAGGATATCCTGCTTATAGAGCCCCTTCTTTATGTAAACAGGAGCGGCCCTGTTGTTAAAAATATACTCAGAAATTTTAACATCCAACCTGAAAGCCTTATAGTCATCCATGACGACCTTGATATGGAAACAGGTAAATTAAAGATTAAGAAAAGTGGTTCATCAGGAGGACACAAGGGCGTTGAGTCAATAATACAAAGCATTGGTTTGAAGGATTTCATAAGATTTAAAATAGGTATAGGAAGAGATCCTGCTATTCCTGCTGAGGATTATGTGCTAAGCAGATTCAGGAGATATGAGATTACATTAATCAAAGATGTGATACAAAAGGCAGCTGATGCGATTTGTTATATTGTCTCCGAAGGAGTGGATAAGGCTATGAATAAGTTTAATTGAGAAAGAGGGATGCAATGCGTGACATGCTTGGCAGAGAGGAACTCATCGCTGTAGAGAAGGCTCTGGAACTTATTCTGAAGCACACACCTTTTAAAACACCTGCTGAAATTAACCTTACCATCGGAGACTCTTACGGGATGATAATTTCGAGAGATATATTTTCACCTGAGGACCTTCCTGTATTTGATAGGTCAACAGTAGATGGATTTGCAGTAAACTCTGCTGATACATTTGGTGCTACAGATGGTTTCCCATCATACCTCAGCATAAAAAATGAGATATTAATGGGTGAGGAGCCTAAGTTTGAGCTTAAAAAAGGCGAGTCTGCAAAGATTTCAACAGGCGGAATGCTTCCAGAGGGTGCGGATGCAGTTGTGATGCTCGAACATACCCAGCAGGTGGATGAGAGAATGATAGAGGTTGTAAAACCTGTTGCCCCAGGTGAAAATGTGATACAGACAGGGGAAGATGTAAAAAAGGATGAGTGCGTACTTAAGAGCGGTCATAGATTGAGACCGCAGGACATAGGAGCACTTGCCGGCCTTGGTATAACAGATGTATGGGTTTATGAAAAGCCGAGGGTCTCTATTATATCAACAGGTGATGAGATAGTCCCTGCGGATAAGCCTGTAAAGCCTGGCCAGGTGCGTGATATAAATTCGTATAACTTATCAGGACTGATTTTGAATGCTGGATGCATCCCTGTTAGAAGAGGAATATTCAGCGATAAGTATGAGGTCATAAGAGATGTTGTTGAAGAGTCTTTGAGAGATTCAGATATGGTCGTGATTACAGGTGGTAGCTCTGTAGGCACAAAGGATATGACAGCCCGGGTGATAAACGACATAGGGAAGCCAGGGGTACTGTTCCATGGTGTGTCATTAAAGCCAGGCAAACCCATGATAGGTGGCGTCGTCGGTAATGTGCCTATTTTCGGACTTCCAGGACATCCAGTAGCAATTACGGTCTGTTTTAAACTTTTTATTGAGCCGGTATTAAAGAGGCTTACTGGAGCGGTTAATACAGCTATCCCGGTTACCATAGGAACTGTTAAGGCCAGAATTTCAAGAAACATATCATCGAGCTCAGGAAGGGAGGAGCATGTAAGTGTTGCTATAGAGGAAAGAGGGGGGGAACTCTGGGCGGTACCGATACTCGGGAAATCAGGCTTGATAACAACACTGATAAAGGCAGATGGTATGGTTGTAATACCATTGAGAAAACTCGGAATAGAAGCAGGTGAAGTCGTTGAAGTAAGGCTTTTCTAATGTATTTCGTTGGTCGTTGACCTTGACAAGCGTTTTTACTTTCAGGTTTAATTTATACAATATCTTTTGCGTTAGGCGCGTAGCTCAGGGGGAGAGCGCTACCTTGACACGGTAGAGGTCATGGGTTCGAAACCCATCGTGCCTACCAATAAAATCAAGCACTTACGAGATTCGACCATTATCTGCTGACCCCAAATTGTATAGTCTTTGTATAGTTTTGACCATTCAGGGTGCTATCCAGAATATCCACAGCCTTAACCTTATGGGAAGGTGCAAGGTGGGAGTATCTTAAGGTCATGGTAAGGGTCTTATGCCCCAAAAAGCTCTTTTACTGTGGTTATGTCCACACCTGCCATAACAAGATGTGATGCAAAGGTATGTCTCAGGTCATGGAAGTGAAAGTCCTTAATCCCTGCCTTTCTTAATGCTGTGTTAAAGCTCCTTTTGACATCCTGATATGCTTTACCTGTAACAGAATCAAAGAACACATAGGGAATATCAAGTCTTCTCGTCAAGCTCTGTAAGGTCTGCCTCGTTGTGTCATTGATAGGTATTTCCCTTCTGTCTCCGTTCTTTGTCCTGTCTAAAAGGATAAAGCCATGTTTCAGGTCAACATTATCCCATTTCAGATTGAGAATTTCGCCTTTACGCATCCCGGTGTTTAACGCTGTGATAACAATAGCCCTTGTAGTTCCCTGACAGACATTGATGAGGCTTTGACATTCATCTTTTGAGAGATACCTTAAACGCTTGCTGTCATCCTGCAGTAATTTAACCTTCCTCACACGCTTTAATGCCTCAGACTCTACCATGTCCCATTCAACAGCCTTTGTAAACATGTGCTTTAACACATTCAAGACCTTATTGCAACTACTATTCTTTAATCCTCTACTCATCATATCTGTTTGTAATTGCTCTACAATGACTGTGCTAAATCTTCTCAATGGAAGGCTACCAAACGAGTTAAGCAATTGCCCTATGATGTAGCCCTTAACCCTTGCTGATTTCTGCCTGCCATTAATCCATAATAGGTATTTCTCTGCAAGCTCATTGAAGGTGTGATTGGCTATTCTCTTAATCTCACGTTGTTTACCTTCCTTGATAGCCTGCTTTCTCTGGACTGGATAAGTAAGGCTTCTGCATCTCTAAACTTATCACTGCCTGATGACTCAAAAACAATCCTGCCATCAAGCCCGGCATAGCGTATCCAGTAAACATTACCACGCTTATAAATGCCTCTTGCTCTTGCCATGCTTCTTATCACCTCCTTTTTCTTTTTCTAAACAATCAAGTAAAAGATTTAATGTTTTTCTTGGTTTTCTCACCTCCTTTTTCTTAGAAAAAAAAGTGGACTGAACCCCTCTGACTGGACACGAAACTGAAGTAGGTTAGAATACTGACGATAGCGGTTCAGCCACGACAGGGCAACTAAGCAGGCGGTATGAGATATCTTCAGGTCTTATAGGCCATTGGAA
>JBFLWW010000031.1:7500-17921 GCA_040757475.1 Nitrospirota bacterium | reverse complement strand
ATTTTTGAAATCCTTTACATCAAATGTTGCGACCTTTTTGTATCCTTTTGCCCTTATGTATACAATGTTATAAGCATCAATAAAATCTTTTTTCCCTGAAACGTAAAAATTAACGGCCTCGCGAATCCTTTTGTGGTTTGTCACTTTGATACCCCTTGTTTCGAGAATTATTTCAATCACCTCTTTTACTTCAGCCCGTGAGAAGTTGTAGGAAGATTCCAGTACCCACACAATTTCGGCAATCACAAGATCGTTGGTTTTAAGTCGAATGTCTCCACTTTCTGCTTTTTCAAAAAGCTCTTTGGCTCTCTGATAAAAAGATTCTACGTCCCTGACAAAGTATCTAAGAAATACATTAGTGTCTACAAAAATTGGGTCATCCATTTTTTAAACCTTCTTGTGAAATCTTTTTTGATACAATCTTTTTTGCGTATTCTATTTCATTTCCAGTTCCGACCCTTCTGCCTCTTGCGATCCCCCCCAGGCTAAGGATGGATCTCCTCTCTTTCTTCTTGAGAATAAGCATATCATCCCTCATTTCAAACACAAGATCGTCTCCTTCCTGAATATTGAGACTTTCCCTAAACTGTTTGGGTATTGTCACCTGTCCTTTTTTTGTTATCGTTGACGTTTCCTTACCTCCAAAATAGTATTACCTATATTTTAGGTATTACTATTTCAGAAGTCAACCTCAATTTACTTCTCCTTCCTCACCCCTTTAAACGTCCACTTATCCGCTTTCTGGTCAATAAATCCGTCAACTCAAGACTGATACTTAGAAAATCTTTACAAAGTCTTTTATCTTCCTCAACTCCCAACCTCTTTCTTCAACTGATTCAATTGAATCATATTTTGAGGGATTTGTCAAGCAAAAATTTGGGGTGTTGTATAAGGAATATGTCTGTTATGTTATAATGTGGTCATGGAGGTGGTCATATGAAATTAATGACAGTAAAGGAGTTCAGGGATCAAGCCACAAAGGCTTTGAAGAGCAAAGAGCCTCTTATAATCATGAGGCGTGGAGAAGTGGCAGGGATATTCTTTCCTGTGCCTTTGGAGACAGTACCATTTGAATTTAGGAAAGACCTTTTTCTGACACTTACGGATTCTATTAGAAAGAGACTTGAAGCAAAGGGCATCAAGGAGGAAGAAGTTCTTGAAGATTTTGAAAAGTTTAAAAAAGCTCACTGTAGACGCTAATCCTATCTTATCTGTAATTATTGGCAGGATTGCAAGAGATGTGTTTCTGAAAACTGAAATGACTTCTTTTTACACAACAGCTTTCAATTTTAAAGAAGTTGAGCGATATATTCCTGTTTTATCAGCAGGAAAAGGTATTCCAGCAGAAGATCTTTATCTTGCCCTTTCTACCCTCCCACTTTTTGTCTGTAATAAGGATTTTTACAAAAGCCAAATAAAAAAGGCTCAAGCTCTTATTGGGAAAAGAGATCCTGATGACATTCATCTCCTTGCCCTTGCACTTGAACTAAAGTGTCCTATCTGGAGTAATGATAAGGACTTTGAGGGTTTAGGGATAGATGTTTACAGAACTCTGGATTTAATCAAGGACTAAATCCTTCACACCTCTGGCAGCAGGATATTTATCTGTGCACCAGGGAAATAGTTAAGATTAAGTTCCTTTGCCTTTCCTCTTGCCCACTGCGGTATTATCGAAAGTCTTGCTGTTCCTGAACGGATGGAGAGTCTGCCATTCCATTGTTTAACAAACCGTCTCACTGCAGACAACCCATGTCCCCTTCCCTTATCTGCAAATCGTGATGCTCCATGAAGTAATCCCTTTTCAATGGCTTCAAGGTCATTTTTTAATGAGAATCTTTCTGATAGGGACTTTCTAAAGCCTATACCTATGTCCATAACAGCAATCTTGACAACATTCTTATTTAAATTCTGAAAATGATATTTCTGGATGCCTACAAAACCCTTAGTTTCACTGTGCTCAATTATATTCTGGCAAACCTCTGAAAGGGCAACGATAAAGCCATTTATAGCCGTTTCATCATAGTGGAGATGTCTTTTAAGGATCGCATTGGCGCGCTCTTTAACCCTGCCAACTATGAAGTGGATATCGTCTGACTTTTCAATCGGCGTAATTTCAAGCAAGACATCCGAATAAGAGCTTCTTCGATATTTCTCTGAAATTTGTGGTTTAGAAGGCTCAAGCCTGAAGTATCCATCAGCAAATCTGAAGAAATCCATCCTTTCAAGGTATCTGAGGACATCCTCTGATTCAGGGAGATAAAGGGGTTGACTTATCCCTTTTGCTTTAAGGAGCTCTCCTCTCTCTAAGAGCCCAACCATACCATAGGGATCGATAAATTGGATATCTCTTAAATCAATAGGGGTGTTTTCTGCTATGGATAAAATGACCGATTCAAAGGTGGCATCACTTAATTGAATCACAGCCCCGTCTTTCTTAATGCCTTATCCACTGGACTCCTTGAGGCAAGTGCCTCTGGTTCTACCCCTATAGAATCCAGCCATTCGATGATTACCTTTTTCATAGCCTTAGCATTATAGCCATACCATCTTTTCCTTTCCTTTGGATAATCAATCAGTACATTCTTAAATCTTGCAAAAGCCCCCTTACCGTTGAGTGCGACTGATAGCTCTTCTTTGAGTTCCTGGTCTGTGATAGTTTCTAAAAAATTCGTCATAGTTGTATATGCCTCGCCTGATTGCCTTTCTGGAATACGAATATATCTTTTCTCTTCGTCAAAAAGGATTTCGATTGCCAGTTCCACCTCATCCTCCATCCAATCAGGCAGGTCGTATTCTTCATTAAATCTTATCTCATCAATTCCAGATTCATCGTCAACTCCTTTGTAGAGTATTGATTTCGCCCTGCTTAGAATATCCCCAGAAAGGACTATAACCACACCTGTCTTTAGGTCAAGGAAGTAGTCGAATGCATTCCTTACAATGTCTTCCATTGCCTTCTGAATTTCATCAAAATTTACCTTGAGCTTTCTCACAAGTTTTTTGCAGCCCGTAGTCCCTCTTTTAGCAACAGGATAAATATAACAGTAAACCCTATGAGGATGCCGAAGATATTTATTAGCCTGAGGTAGGCAAGGATAATCAGAATACAGGCGAGGATAAAAAGCCTCGTGAGACTCAGGAATACAATCTTTCCGCTCGGTCTTTGTGTCCCGATAAGACTTTCTACCCCCCATGCAAGGCCCTTGAGATTTGCAAGGCCGAGGGCGCCACCAATAAGAATGCTTACAGGGAGTTTTTTCCACTCAACAAATGCTGAGAAGACTGATAGAGGCAGGAGAATAATAATCGCCTGTTTATATATCCTTTTTATCAGATTCATTTTCTGTTTTGGTTGCCATCTTGAAAAGGTCTCTAAACCCTGAAACAATACCAAGTATCAGAAATATGATTGTAAGCCACGGTTTTGTATGGAGACCAAACCATTTCTCCATAGCATAATCAAGCCCGTATCCTATCGCAAGCCCGACGAAGGTCGAGATTACAAGATTAAGACCTACTGTGCTTGCATGAAGGAGCTGTCTGAATAATGATTTTTCTGCCATATCCTTACCTTAATGAATTCTAAATAAATTTTAACACAAATCAGGATTAAAATTTAGGAGATGGTTAGCACTCTTTTAGAGACTCGTATGCTGCCTTTACAGTCTTTTCTATATCTTTTTCTGTATGGGCAAGGGATATAAATCCAGCCTCAAACTGAGAAGGGGCTATATATATTCCCCTTTTGAGCATGCCTAAAAAGAACATCGAGAATTTTGATGTGTCAGATGTCTTTGCAGTCTTATAGTCAATAACATCGGTGTCTGTAAAATAATTACAGAACATTGTTCCTGCACGGTAGAATCTTGTCTTCACACGGACCCTCTTTGCTGCATCTTTTAGACCTTCCTCGAGCTGCTGCATCCTCTCTTCAAGTCTCTCATAAATGCCTTTTCTGGAGAGAATCTTCAGTGTTTCAATCCCTGCTGTCATTGCGAGGGGATTACCTGATAAGGTGCCTGCCTGATAAACAGGCCCCTCTGGTGAGACCATTGACATTATTTCCTTTTTCCCACCATATGCGCCAACCGGCAGCCCACCACCTATAACCTTGCCGAGACATGTCATGTCAGGATTAACGCCATAGTAAGCCTGTGCACCGCCATATGCTACCCTGAAGCCTGTCATCACCTCATCAAATATAAGGATAATGTCATGCTTGTTTGTTAAATCTCTGAGTGTCTCAAGAAACCTCGGCTTTGGGAGGACACAGCCGATATTCCCAACAACGGGCTCAATTATCACACACGCAATGGAGCTCCACTCCTTATTGATTACTGTCTTTACTGCTGCTATGTCATTGAAGGGCAGTGTTATTGTATTTCTGGCATAGGACTTTGGCACTCCAGGGCTATCTGGAACTCCAAAGGTAGTAGCCCCAGAACCTGCCTTCACAAGCAATCCATCAGCATGGCCGTGATAGCATCCTTTGAATTTTATTATCCTGTCCCTTCCTGTGAATCCGCGTGCAACCCTGATTGCACTCATTGTTGCCTCTGTGCCTGAGTTCACCATCCTAACCTTATCCATTGATGGGTAGGCTTTCAGGACAAGCTCTGCAAGTTCAACTTCAAGAGATGTAGGGGCACCATAACTCGTACCTCTCTCTATGGCCTTCTTAAGGGCATTTACAACCTTAGGATGGGCATGGCCGAGTATCAGAGGTCCCCACGAGAGGACATAGTCTATATAGACGTTCCCGTTAACATCATAGATTTTCGAGCCTTTAGCCCTATCAATAAATATTGGATTCCCACCGACTGCCCTGAATGCCCGGACCGGGCTATTAACACCTCCCGGGATAAGCTCGCAGGCCTTCTTAAATAACCTCTGTGATTTTTTCCAGTTCATCAGAAAACCCTACTAATCTATAATAAAAATTTTTGTGTGTCAAAAAGACTTTTACACTATAATATCTATTATGCTATAAAAGTAAAATTGATACCACAGGAGGATTTAATGAGAAAAGTTGCGATTTTAATATTAACCATCCCTCTACTTTTTGCATGTGCGAAAAAGAAAGAACAGAACAGGCCTTACCTTGCAAAGGTTGGTGAGGCCAGGATAACACAGTCTGATTTTGAAAGGGAGCTTAAGAACCTGCCTGATTTTGCACAGAAGATGTTTGAGGACAGCAGCGGGAAAGAGAGGTTTCTTGATGAACTCATAAAGAAAGAGATTCTATATCAGGAGGCATTGAAGAAGGGGCTCAATAAGGATACCGAATACCTGAAAAAGGTCGAGGACTTCAAGAAAATCACACTCGTAGGGCAGCTTCTCGAAAAGGAGATAGAGTCAAAGGCAAAGGTCTCGGATCAGGATGTGAAAGACTACTATGAAAAGCATAGGGAGAATTTTACTGCTGTCAGCCAGATCAGGGCCAGTCATATCCTTGTGAAGACAGAAGAGGAGGCAAAAAAGATATTAGGGAGACTAAAGAAAGGTGAGAATTTCGCAAAGATTGCAAAGAAGATCTCTATTGACTCCGGTTCAGCAAAAAACGGCGGAGACCTCGGATTTTTCTCAGCAGGCCAGATGGTTCCTGAGTTTGAAGCAGCGGCAGTCAAACTGAAACCGGGTGAAATCAGCGAACCTGTAAAGACACAGTTTGGATACCATATTATTAAAGTAACGGATAAAAAGCCAGGACAGCCTGTAGAATTCGAAAAGATAAGAGGCCTTCTCTCACAGCGCCTTTCAGCAGAAAAGCAGAAAGAGGTTTTTGATTCGTATATAGAGGGGCTGAAGAAAACATACAAGGTAGAAATAAACAAAGAGGCAATATCTAAACTTGCTCCAACTCTTCCTCAACCCAGGGAAGCACCAAAACAGGAAACAAAAGAAACACCAGAAAAAAAATAATAAGGGTAATTGATAAGCTTTTTACATGGAGAGGTTTACAGTCCTCGATATATCCGGCGATATCGGCCTTAGGGCATATGGAGAAGATATAAAGGATGCATTCATAAATGCTGCTATCGGGATGTACAGTTTGATTACAGGTCTTGATGCAATAGAAGAGGAAAAGACAATTGATATCTCGGTTGAAGGTCATTCGATAGAAGGGCTTCTTGTCTCATGGCTGAATGAGCTAATCTTTTATTTTGATGCATATGGTTTTATAGGGGAAAAGGTCACTATTAATGAATTAACTCTTCCAGCTTCTCAGCTTCCCAGCTTCTCAACTTTCCAGCTTAAGGCCTCTATATCTGGCGAAGGTTTTGACCCACAAAGGCATGAGAGCAAATTGTTGATAAAGGCAGCAACCTATCATAAGCTCAGGATAGAAAGGGTAAACGATATGTGGGAGATTGATGTTATTTTTGACATTTGATATATGATTTCAACGAATCCCCTTAGCCTTTTCAATAAAAAGTTTCATTTTTTTACGATCTTTCTTACCTTTTTCTGCCTCGACTCCGCTGCTTACATCAACACCATAAGGTGTTACCCGCCTCACAGCCTCAGTAATATTGTCAGGCGTCAGACCTCCAGCGAGGATAATCCTGCCGAACTGTTTGGCATCGGTAGCAATATCCCAGTTAAATATCTGGCCTGTACCACCAAAAATATCAGGAGTGAATGTGTCGAGTAAAAATGCAGAAACCCTGTCTTTATAATTTTTGAGGGGGTCAAGGCTATTAAGGGATTTCACTCTTATTGCTTTTATTATGCGTCTTGAGATATTGCACATCTCAGGAGACTCATCTCCATGGAGCTGGACAACATCTATGCCAGTTAGTTTAATTATCTCCTCTATCCGATCAGTATTTTCGTTCACAAAAACTCCCACAGTTGTTATGAACGATGGGAGTCTTCTGATTATAGCACCTGCATCATCAGGTGAGATATAACGAGGGCTTCCTTTAAAGAATACGAAACCGAGGGCATCTGCACCGAAATTAGCGGCAGCCATCGCATCATCAAGATTTGTTATGCCGCATATCTTGACTCTAACCTGCATGTCATATTTTATCACAGCCTTTACCCATTAACTCATCAATCTTTTTCCCAATATCCCCTGCCTCCATTAAAGATGTGCCAATGAGCATTGCGTCAACCCCTGCCTCTTCAAGTCGTAAAACATCTTCTCTTGTCTTTATCCCGCTCTCGCTGACAACAATCTTGTCAGAGGGGAGTTCTTTCTTAAGTTCAAATGTTGTATTAATATCGAGGCGTAAAGTCTTCAGGTCTCTATTGTTGATACCGATTATATCTGCGCCTATCAGGAGTGCCATTTCGAGTTCCTTGAAATTATACACCTCAAAGAGCACAGATAATCCGAGTTCTTTTGCGAGATGCAGGTATTCATCTGCATGGTTTTTATCGAGTATTGCAGCAATTAACAGGATAGCATCAGCCTTGTTTGCCCTCGACTCATAAATCTGATACTCATCAAATATGAAGTCTTTCCTTAAGAGCGGCTTCTTTGTTATCCTCTTTACATCTAACAGATATTCGAGTCTTCCCTGAAAGAAATCTTCTTCTGTAAGTATGGAGATGGCACTCACCTGTTTTTTTTCATAAATAGTTGCTATTTCAATATGGTCAAAGTTTTCTCTTATAACGCCTTTTGATGGTGATGCCTTTTTTATTTCAGCAATCAGTCTGATTTTTTCGTTCAGGTTCCGTTTTATTGCAGCCTTAAAATCCCTCGGTTTTTCAATATTGTTTATCCTTGACTTAAGGTCTTTTATGGATACACTGGCCTTTGCATCTTTTAGCCACCTTTTCTTTTTTGAAACAATCTCAGCTAAAATTTCCATAGAAGGATTTTATAGAAACACTTTCATATTTTGCAAATTCCTGCCTATTTTTTTGCTATAATTCTCAAAATGGCGAAAAGACTCCTGTTAGCTCTTATATTGCTTGCTGTTGTTTTTGTATCAGGAATCTTCGGTTATATGCTGATAGAGGGATGGGGCCTTCTTGATTCATTCTATATGACAGTTATTACCATCGCTTCAGTCGGGTACATGGAGGTGAATCCCCTATCCCCACAAGGCAGAATATTTACGATATTCCTGATTATATTCGGGATGGGCATTCTGCTATTCGGCATATCAACCTTTACAGCCTTTTTAGTTGAAGGTGAACTGAGTGAAATGCTTAGGAGGCGAAAGATGGAGAAACGTATCTCAGAATTAAAGGGACATTATATTGTTTGTGGCATAGGTGGAATAGGAAGACATATTATTGATGAACTCTATAAGACAGGAAGACCCTTTGTTGCTATAGATAGAGATGAAGAGATATGTAGAGAACTGGGCGAAGAAGGGATGTTGCTTATCAAAGGGGACGCAACAAGCAGTACAGTCCTGAAAGCTGCAAATGCTGAGCATGCAAAGGGAGTATTTTGCTCTCTTCCAACCGATGCAGAAAACCTCCTCCTTATCCTGACAGCAAAGGGGATAAATCCAGGATTAAAGATCGTGGCAAAGGCAGAGGAAGATGAATCAGAAGATAAGATGAGAACAGCAGGTGCTGATGGAGTGGTTTTACCAGAGTTTATTGGAGGTCTGCGGATGGCATCAGAGATGATAAGGCCTGAGGCAGTTACCTTTCTTGATAAGATGTTGAAAGGCAGAGAAGAGGTCTTCAGGGTAGAAGACATCACTGTAGTTGCTGATTCTGTATTTGTTGGAAAGACATTGAGAACCTCAGGACTGTTAGATAAAGAAGGAATTACTGTTGTTGCAGTCAGAAAAGGAGAAAGGTATATATTTAATCCCTCGGAAGATGAAAGGCTTGAAATAGGAGATGCCTTAATACTAATTGGTGAAACAAAAGGCATTAGGGAGATCAAAAATCTTGCAGGATAGATGCTGAATTGGATGAAAAAAGACACATAGCCAGATCTGCCGGACTCATGTCCATAGCCACATTTATCAGCCGAATTCTCGGCTATGTGAAAGACATGATACTTGCAAAATTTTTCGGGGCAACAGGCATTGCAGATACATTCTTTGTTGCATTCAGGATTCCCAATCTTTTAAGAGAGCTCTTCGCAGAAGGGTCTATGTCTTCTGCGCTTATCCCTGTTCTGACAGAACATCAGACAAAGCAGGGGATAGAAGAGACAAAGAGGCTTGTCAGAATTACATTTACATTTATCCTGATCTTTATTGGCTCAATCTGCATCGTGGGAATTATTTTCGCCCCTGCAATTGTGACAGCAGTAGCACCCGGCTTTCTTGATATGCCTGAGAAATTTTCATTAACCATCCTCCTTACAAGGATAATGTTTCCTTTTCTTTTATTTATCAGTCTTGCAGCCTTAGTGATGGGAGCATTGAATACAAGGCGCATTTTTTTCATCCCCTCGCTTGCACCTGCAATGCTAAATATTGCAATTATTACAATGGTTCTATTACTTGCACCTAAAATGGAACAACCGATTGTTGCAGTGGCCATAGGTGTTGCATTAGGGGGTTTTATCCAGTTTGCCTTTCAACTCCCCTCTTTCTTTAAAAATGGATATAGCCTGGTGCCAGAATATGATTTCGGACATCCTGGTCTAAAAAAGATGTCTATACTTATTCTGCCTGCTACAATGGGAATGGCTGTAGCACAGATAAATATCTTCATCAGCACAATTCTCGCCTCATACCTGCCTGAAGGAAGTATTACCTATCTTTATTATTCAATGCGCCTTATCCAGTTTCCTATAGGCATATTCGGAGTCGCAATGGGAATGGCGGTTCTTCCAACACTATCAGAACATGCAGTAAAGGGAGAGTTTGACAGGCTAAGGGATGACTTTTCATTTGCATTAAGGTTGCTTTTTTTTATAACGATTCCAGCAATGGCAGGACTGATTGCGTTAAGAGAGCCGATTGTGAATATACTTTTTCAGAGAGGCGAGTTTGATTATACTGCAACCGTGGGTACTGCTCAGGCCCTTTTATTTTATTCGATCGGAATATGGTCTATAGTCGGAGTAAGGGTTGTAACAGCAACCTTCTATTCGATGCAGGATACCAAGACACCTGTGAAGGTTGCTGTAGTCGCATTAGCAATGAATGTTATACTCAGCATCATACTTATGAAGCCGCTTAAGCACGGTGGCCTCGCCCTTGCCAATGCCATTTCTTCAGGTGTGAATTTCATACTCCTTTTTTATTTTCTAAGGCAGAGATTAAAACGTGTTGATGTAAAAAGGATTGTAAATTCCCTTATAAAGATTTCCATTGCATCAGCACTCATGGGGTTTTTAGGCTGGTTTTTGCTGCATGGTGAACTCTGGCAGCAGAGTGGTAAGAGCATTGAGAAGGCATTTTACCTCAGTGGAATCATTGTCCTTTGTGCAGGGATATATTTCTTCATGAGCTATCTTTTTAAGAGTGAAGAATTAGGGCATG
>JBFLWW010000031.1:0-2500 GCA_040757475.1 Nitrospirota bacterium | reverse complement strand
TATAGCTTGGCAGTGAGTTTTGGTGATGCATGTGTAGGATAGGTGGGAGGCTGTGAAGTTCTGACGCTAGTCAGGATGGAGCCAATGTTGAAATACCACCCTTGTCTTACCGGGACTCTAACCTGCTCCTGTAATCCAGGAGGGGGACACTGTCTGGTGGGTAGTTTGACTGGGGCGGTCGCCTCCCAAAAAGTAACGGAGGCGTCCAAAGGTCTCCTCAGGCTGGACGGAAACCAGCTGTTGAGTGCAAAGGCATAAGGAGGCTTGACTGTGAGGCTGACAGGCCGAGCAGGTGGGAAACCAGGGCTTAGTGATCCGGTGGCACTGAGTGGAAGGGCCATCGCTCAACGGATAAAAGGTACGCCGGGGATAACAGGCTTATCGGGTCCAAGAGTTCATATCGACGACCCGGTTTGGCACCTCGATGTCGACTCATCGCATCCTGGGGCTGAAGTAGGTCCCAAGGGTTCGGCTGTTCGCCGATTAAAGCGGTACGAGAGTTGGGTTCAGAACGTCGTGAGACAGTTCGGTCCCTATCTGTTGCAGGCGCAGGAGACTTGAGGGGAGCTGTCCTCAGTACGAGAGGACCGGGATGGACAGACCTCTGATGTTCCGGTTGTCATGCCAATGGCAATGCCGGGTAGTTATGTCTGGAAGGGATAACGGCTGAAGGCATCTAAGCTGGAAGCCCACCCCAAGATAAGGTCTCCCCCCTGAACCGTTACTGGTTCAGGGCTGAAGGTCTGTGGTAGACTACCACTTTGATAGGCTGGATGTGTAAGTGCAGTAATGCACTGAGCTAACCAGTACTAATAGACCGTGTGACTTGACCCTTGTTTTATTCCTCACTGTTGTCAAAAACAAAAAGAGTAAAATATATAGTGAGGGGCCAGAGGGGCCCTTTTTGTATGTTTTTATATCTTAAGGAGTAAGATGAGAGAAAGAGATATATTTGAGGAAATAATTGACATAGGCAAAAGGCGTGGAATACTCACCTATGATGAAATAAATGATGCACTTCCTTCTGAATTCTTTTCCCCTGACGAATTAGAAGACCTGATGGATCTTCTTCAGGACATGGGTGTTAAGGTTATAGATTATGAAGAGACTATACCGGCTGAGGAAGAAGAACCCGAAGAGTATGAGAAGACAGAAGACCTTGTACAGGCGTATTTCCATTCAATGGGTAACATCTCTATCCTCACAAAGGATGAGGAGACAGAACTTGCGAAAAGGTTTGAAGAAGGAAGAGAGATTATAAAGGAGACAGTTATTACTCTTCCTCTGTACAAAAAACTTAAAACCAGCATGGATGGTGGAGAAGAAGATGAATTAAATCTCGAAGAGGAAAAACCTGATGAAGCACTGATTATGAGTGTGAAAATCCTTGAAGACCTTATGAGAAAGGTTGAGGTTACAGACAGGAAGATTGCAAGATACGGCTCATTAAAAGACTTTAAGAAAATAATTAATGAGAAGAAGAAAAAGAATATCAATACCAAAAAACTTGAAGCACTCGCAAAAGAGGTGCAGACAGAGTATAAAAAGGTTGAATCAGAGGTAGGGGTACAGATTGATGAATTGAAGGGGATGTGGAACCGTATCTCAAAGGCTAAGGCGCTTGTCACTGAAGCAAAAAATGAATTGATAACACGCAACCTCAGACTCGTTGTAAATATTGCCAAGAATTATGTCGGCAGAGGTTTGCCTTTGCTTGATCTCATACAGGAGGGGAATATAGGGCTCATGAAGGCTGTTGATAAATTTAAATACGAGAAGGGATTCAAATTCAGCACATATGCTACATGGTGGATCAGGCAGGCTATAACAAGGGCTTTGATAGATCAGACGAAGACCATAAGGGTTCCTGTCCACATGATGGAATTCTATAACAGGGTGACAAAGGCATCGAGGGAACTTACACAGCAGATTGGAAGAGAGCCGAATAACGAGGAGATTGCGGTTAAGCTTGGTGTACCCGTAAGAAAGGTGGAGGAAGTCTTCAGGGCGATACAAGACCCCATAGCACTTCAGACAATAGTGGGTGATGAGGACACAGAGCTTGAGGATTTTATAGGAGATAAGAACAGCCCTTCACCCTATTTTGATGCAGAAAAGACTGAAACCTCAGAGCAGATACAGAGGGTGTTAAAAACCCTTACACCAAAAGAAGAAAGGGTTATAAGGATGAGATTCGGGATAGGCGCTGAGAGAGACCATACCCTTGAAGAGGTCGGAAGGCATCTCTCTATAACAAGAGAGAGAGTCAGACAGATAGAGGCAAAGGCATTAAGGAAGCTTAAACATCCGAGCAGACTCAGGGCACTCAAAACACTGACTGCTACCTAACCCAATCATATAAAATTCAAAAATAAAAATGAAAAATTAAAAATTAAGGAACAATAATCTCTAAATTTCGAATTGTAATTTTTATCTTTGCTCTTTAAATTTTTAATTTTGCAGTATGAAATATATTGTAATAGTCTTGGTGTTTATCTTC
>JBFLWW010000030.1:0-17974 GCA_040757475.1 Nitrospirota bacterium | reverse complement strand
AGAAAGACTGGATAAAAGCAAACTTGATTTCAGGTGGGAGATGTATAAGAGGATACAGGCTACTATTGAAGGAATATCTACGGCTATAGAAAAAGGAATGAGTCAAAAATCAAAAGGTGAGAAGGCTGTTGAGGAACGAAAGGCAGTTTTATTAGAAACTGAACATAGGATGAATCAAATCAAGGAAAATTTGATTAAAATAAGGCAACAGGTTTCATCTCCGGAGGATTTATAAATGAAAAAGGATAGAAGGTTTTTTGGTTTCGGCAGGAATGTAACCATTGCCGGGCTTGTCAGCTTCTTCATGGATGTGAGTTCTGAGATGATATATCCCCTTGTTCCGCTTTTCCTTGCAAATGTCCTTGGCGTAAACAAATCAATCATCGGCCTTATTGAAGGCATTGCCGAATCAACAGCAAGTCTGCTTAAGACTTTTTCAGGATGGTTTTCTGACAGGATAGGAAACAGGAAGTGGCTCATGGTAACAGGATATGGAATTTCTACTTTAAGCAGGCCAATTGTTGCACTTGCCACAGGCTGGCAGCATGTAATGGGTTCTCGCTTTATGGACAGATTTGGAAAAGGAGTTCGCACCGCACCCCGTGATGCCCTTATCGCTGAATCATCAGAAAGAGCATATCTTGGAAGGGCATTTAGTTTCCACCGTTCACTGGATACAATGGGTGCAGTTGTTGGACCCACACTGGCTTTTTTCTTCCTCGGCATATTCTCAACTGATTACAGAAAGGTTTTCTGGCTTTCCATGATACCAGGGATTATCGCAGTGCTCTTGATTATCTTTTTTATTAAGGAAAGGGGTCAAGGATTCAAGGGGTCAAGGGGTCAGGTGAAAACCCTTGAAGATAAACAATTGAACCCTGGAACCCTTGTACCCTCGAACCCTTTCTCTTTCGACTGGAGATTTAAGTTTTTTGTCATCATTGTAGGAATCTTTGCCATAGGCAATTCCAGTGATGTATTTCTTATACTCAGAGCCCAACAGATAGGAATTCCAACTGTAATGATCCCTGTAGTTTATCTATCGTTCAATCTCGTCTATTCTATTTCAGCTATACCAGCCGGTATAGTAGCAGACAGGTTTGGAAGAAAGAGGGTTATACTTTTTGGTTTTGTGCTATTTGCAATTCTGTATTATGGTTTTGCTATTGCAAGAGATACCCCGGCTATCTGGGTCTTATTCGGTTTCTATGGGCTCTTTATGGGACTTACAGAGGGTATCCAGAAGGCATTTCTTGCTACGATAATACCGTCTGAATTTAAGGCAACAGCATTTGGTGTTTATAACACGGCAGTCGGATTAGCAATGTTACCTGCAAGCCTTATAGGAGGATGGCTCTGGGATAACATCTCACCATCAGCAACATTCTATTATGGTTCAATAACAGCAAGCTTATCGGCTGTGTTATTTGTTATATTTATAACTGTAATTAAGAGAGATGTTTTAAAAAGAGAAACACATAGTAGTAATTAAAAACTTAGAAGGTTATCATGCTTGAGATAGATATACCCGGTTTTGGTTTATTAAGGCTCGAACATCTCGTTTCTGATTTCACAGGGACACTTTCTGTTGATGGAAAACTTTTGCCCGGTGTAAGGGAGCAGTTAAACAGGATAGCTAGGTTTCTGAAGATACATATATTAACTGCGGATACCTTTGGCAGGGCAAAGGCAGAACTCGAAGGGATTGATTGCGAGATATGCATCCTTTCAGGTGAAGACCATGATGTGCAGAAGGAGGAATATGTCAAAAAGCTTGGTACTGAAAATGTCGTTGCCTTCGGCAATGGAAATAATGACAGAAGGATGCTTAAGGCTGCACGACTTGGCATTGCCGTCTCTCAAGAGGAGGGCTGCGCTGTTGATGCAATAATGGCAGCAGATATTTATGTTACAAGCGCAAGGGATGGGCTTGATTTGCTGCTTAATCTGAAAAGATGTAAGGCCACGCTAAGATTTTAGAAAGTGTAAAACAGAGGTAACTGCTTCCTCTATCTTTACCTTCACCACCTCTTTTGTCCTTCTGTCCTTAATCTCGACAATGCCATCTTTGAGGTTCCTTTCGCCGAGGATAATCTGAGCAGGAATTCCTATTAAATCAGCATCCTTGAATTTCACCCCTGCCCTTTCGTCTCTATTATCCATCAAAACCTCAATGTCTTTTTTTGTTAAATCTTTATAGAGCATCTCAGCAACTTCTACTGTCTCTGTATCCTTCATATTTAAAGGCAATATCTCTACATCGAACGGAGCTATGCTCTTTGGCCAGATTATCCCATCTTTATCATAGTTCTGTTCTATTGCTGCTGCTGCAATCCTGGCATGCCCTATACCGTAGCTTCCCATTATTATTGGTTTTCCCTGTCCGTTTTCATCGAGGTAGAATGCCTTTAGAGGTATAGAATATTTTGTCCCGAGCTTGAAGATATTTCCTACCTCGATGGCGCGTTCGATTCTCAGAAATGCATTACACTTCGGGCATAAGTCGCCTTCTTTTGCAATGTGTATATCATGCCATTCAGCACTGAAATCTCTTCCTGGTTTTATACCCTTTGCATGGTAATGAGGCTTATTAGCACCGCTTACATATAACCCTTCTTTAAGGCATGAATCTGCGATTATTCTGATTTTGTGGTTCATCGGCCCGATGAAACCGACCTCTACACCAAAGATATCTTTTGCCTCTGTCTTTTGTGCAGGTCTGTGTTTCCCGATAATCCTGTTAAGCTTTTTTTCGTGTAACTCATAGTCTCCCCTCACGAGGGTAAGAACAGGGCCGTTTTCACTTATAATGAGAATGCTTTTTATAAAATATTCAGGACTGATCCTTAAGAAATCTGACACTTCCTGGATCGTGCGTTTCTCAGGTGTATGAACTTCTTCAAATGTCCAGTTTGCAGTTTCTATCATTTTAGGATTCGAGAAGGCAAGTTCTATGTTCGCAGCATATCTACATAAATCACATAATACAACCTCATCCTCTCCTGCCGGACTCGGTGCCATAAATTCATGTGCGGTTGCACCTCCCATCATCCCAGGGTCTGATTCAACCTGATAGAATTTCAATCCACATCTTTCGAATATTCTGTGATATGCCCCTGCATGGTACTGGTAGCTCCTTTCAAGCCCCTCTTCATCAGCATCGAAACTATAACTATCCTTCATAATGAATTCTCTTGTACGCAAGACACCACTCTTGGGCCTTGCCTCATCCCTGAGTTTCATCTGTATCTGATACCATATCTGGGGAAGATCTTTGTAAGAGCGTATCTCTTTTGATGCAAGCCATGTCATGATTTCCTCATGCGTCATCCCAAGGCACATATCCCTGCCACCTCTATCTTTGAGCCTGAACATCTCATCTCCTATTTCATACCACCTTCCTGTCTCCTGCCATATCTCGGCCGGATGTAGCACAGACATTGAGATTTCTTGAGCACCTATAGCATTCATCTCTTCGCGGATGATTTTATTTATCTTCTCAATAACCCTGAGACCGAGTGGGAGATAGATATAAAGACCTGCTGCGAGCTGCCTTATATATCCAGCCCTTAACATGAGTATATGACTTATTGCCTCTGCATCAGCAGGGACTTCCCTTAAGGTTGGTATGAGCATCTTTGAAAAGCGCATAGAATAATATAGAAAAATTTGTCAGAAAAGTGTTAGATTAATTTATATGTTAGGGAGGCAGTAATCTAATGCAGAGAATACCTATAACACCTGAGGGCTATCAGAAGCTCCAGGAAGAGCTTGAGAGGCTTCTGAAGGTGGACAGGCCAAAGAATATAAAAGACATTGCAGATGCAAGGTCTCACGGTGACCTTTCTGAGAATGCAGAATACCATGCTGCAAAGGAAAGGCAGTCCTTTATAGAGGGAAGGATACAGGAACTAAAAACTAAACTTGCCATTGCGTATGTTATAGACCCTGCAAAGATTTCACATGATAGGGCGGCGTTTGGCGCAAAGGTTAAGGTGCTCGATCTTGAGACAGGTGAAGAAAAAACCTTTATCCTTGTTGGTCCTGGTGAGGCAGATGCAAGGAATGGGAAGATATCTATAAGTTCTCCTGTTGGTAAGGCCCTGCTTAACAAAGGAATTGGTGATATAGTAACCATTAAGGCACCTGCAAAAACCATGGAGTATGAGGTATTAGAGATCAAATTTGAATAGATACTTCAGGGCAAAGATAATAGATAACCTTCCTTTAAACACCAAAACCAGTCTTCTTACTATAGCCCCTTTAGAACCTGCAATTAATCCTGAGCCTGGACAGTTCTATATGATAGAAGTTGGCAATTCATATGACCCTCTACTTAAAAGACCCTTCAGCTATTTCAGAAAAATATCGGAAGGCATCCAGTTCTTGTATACTGTAAAAGGCAAGGGTACTGCATTAATGAAAGATTTTAAGCAAGAGAGTGTCATAAATGTACTTGGACCTCTCGGTATTGGGTATCCAGGACCCCCAAAAGGTTATATACCATTACTCATTGCTGGCGGGATAGGCATTGCATCCATTTTTTCTCTTGCTGAGGTACTTGCAAAAAAAGCATATGTGCTGTATGGTGCAAAGAGCAAAAATGAACTCCTTATGCTAAATGAATTAAAAAGTCTGGGAAATGAACTTATTATCAGCACTGATGACGGTTCTATCGAGGCAAAAGGAACAGTAACTGATGTTTTAAATGTTTTTCTCACTTCTCACTTCTCACTTCTCACTTCTTGTTTATTGTATGCCTGTGGTCCAAAGCCTATGCTTAAAGCTGTATCAAAGATTGCTATTGATAATGACATCAGGGGATATATTTCACTCGAAGAAAATATGGCATGTGGAGTAGGTGCATGCCTGGGATGCGCAGTACGAGTCAGAAGTCAGAAGTCAGAAGCCAGAAGCCAGAGATTAAAAGATTTTAACTCGTCACTCATTTATAAGAGGGTGTGTAAGGAAGGGCCAATATTTCCAATAGAAGATATTGTATGGTAGGCAGAAATTTTCCGGAGGAGGATATGGGGTTGTCCTTGAGCGGTTTTAAATTATGAATTTAGCTGTTCACATAGGCCATCTAAAACTCAAGAACCCTGTTATGACTGCCTCAGGGACATTTGGTTATGGGGAGGAATATTCTGAGTTTGTTGACCTGAATATGCTCGGTGCTGTAATTGTCAAGGGGATATCATTGAAGCCGATGGATGGAAATCCCTCTCCGAGGATATGTGAAACACCATGCGGGATGCTGAATGCAATAGGCCTCCAGAATGTCGGGTTGAAAACATTTTTGAAAGAGAAGCTACCTTATCTGAGAAAATTTGATACGAGAGTGATAGTCAATATCCTCAGCGATACCCTCCAGAAATATGTGAGGCTCTCAGAGGCCCTTGATGATGCAGGTGTGGATGGGATAGAGCTAAATGTCTCATGCCCGAATGTAAAAAAGGGAGGGATTATTTTCGGCACTGATAAGAAAACACTTGCAAGGCTTATATCAAATGTGAGGCAATCTGTAAAGAAGGCAGTACTAATTACAAAATTATCCCCAAATGTATCGAATATCCAGGAATTTTCAAAGATAGCAGAAGGTGCTGGTAGTGATGCCGTATCACTGATTAATACCATGCCAGGGATGGCCATTGATACTGATACATGGAAGCCAAAACTTGCAAATATCACAGGTGGGCTGTCAGGCCCTGCAATAAAGCCCATTGCTGTTAGAATGGTCTGGGAGACTTACAATGCCGTGAAGATTCCAATAATCGGTATGGGGGGTATTATGAATGCTGAGGATGCTATAGAGTTCATGCTTGCTGGTGCTACGGCTGTCGCAGTTGGTACTGCCAATTTCGTAAATCCTAAGGTGACTATCGAGGTAATCGAAGGTATAGAGGCTTATTTAAGAAAAAGGGGCATAAATAATCTTAAGGAACTCATCGGTGGCCTTAAGTGCAGAACAATCCAGTAATTACCCTAACCACAGACTTTGGCTACAAAGACCCCTTTGTAGGGGTTATGAAAGGGATAATACTAAGGATTAATCCATCAGTAAATATAATTGATATTACGCATGAGATCGCCCCTTACAACATTATGGAGGCAGCACTTACCATCGGGGTGAGCTATGAATTTTTCCCTAATAGGACGATACATGTAGTTGTAGTAGACCCCGGAGTCGGTTCTGACCGGAGGCCAATTCTTGTGGTTGGAGCTAACTATTATTTTATAGGGCCGGATAATGGTGTTTTCTCATATATCTATAATATAAAACAGGAGACCCTCGAGGTTATACATATCACATCAGAACATTATTTTATGCCACAGCGAGGCCCTACATTTCATGGAAGGGATATATTTGCACCTGTTGCTGCCTGGCTTTCAAAGGGGATAGATATATCGGAATTCGGGGAACCTATTGCAGATTATATTAATCTTTACATACCTGTTCCCATAATAACGAAAGAAAATACTATTGAGGGCGAGGTGATATTTATAGACCGTTTTGGGAATGCAATAACAAATATAAGGACCCAGGAAATTGGTGCCCTTTACAGTATCAATCCTGAGGGGAGTTTAGAGGTTTTAGCAAAGGGTAAACAGATACCCCTAAAAGATTATTATTCTCAGGTAGAAGACAAAGGGCTTTATTCATTAATAAACAGCTCGGGTTATCTTGAACTTTTTGTCTGCCAGGGCAATGCGTCAAAGGATTTTGGCATAGCAGTCGGTGACAGGGTAAGTCTTAAACTGTAAAATTTTTTTAAAAAATACTTGACAAATTTACTAAACTATTATAGTTTAAAACATGCTGAGGTTATCCACAAGAGGTCAGTATGGTGTAAGGGCGATGTTCGAGATTGCCAGAGGCTATTCTTCAGGCCCTATCACGATAAAGGAGATCTCCAAGAAGCAGGATGTCTCTGTAGCCTACCTTGAACAGATACTGAACAAACTGAGAAAGGCAGGGCTTATAAGCAGTGTAAAGGGACCTGGGGGTGGATATGTCCTTAACAGAAAGCCAGAAGATATTAGTATAGGCAGGATATTAAAAGAACTTGAGGGTCCTGTAGCTATAACATCATGTCTTGACCCTGAAGAAGGATGTGTAAGAGTGGACGGATGTGTTACATACCTGCTCTGGAAGTCTCTCGGGGAAAAAATAGAAGTATTCCTAAATACAGTTACTCTGAATGACTTAATTGAAGGGGCGTTACTAATAAATAAGACTGCTAAGAAGGCTAAAAAATAGTGAAATTTGTAGAAAATGTAAGGGCAGATGTAACTACAGACATAGTCTATATGATGTGCCCGATGCATCTGCTTAAACTTGAAGAACAGATAAAGGAACTTGAAAATGGGCAGATACTCGAGATTATTACAGATTATGATGGGGCACTTGAGGATATCCCGGGATGGTGTGTGAGAACAGGGAATGAATTCCTCGGACTTGAGGACTCAGGAGATTACTATAAATTTTATATCAAAAAACAGAAGAGGTAGAGATGAAGATATGTTATTTTGACCATGTTGCTACAAACCCATTGCATCCTGATGTGTTTGATGCAATGATGCCCTATTTCAAAGAGGAGTTCGGGAACCCGCTCAGTATTTACGAGCTCGGAGCAAAGGCAAAGGATGCTATCGAGAAGGCGAGGGGACAGGTTGCTTCCCTGATAAATGCAAAACCTCAGGAAATAATCTTTACCTCAAGCGGAGCTGAGGCCAATAATTTTGCCTTGAGGGGGATTGCCCTTGCAAAACAAAATCAGGGAAAACATGTAATCGTTTCAAGGATGGAGCATCATTCAGTCCTGAACTCTGCAAGATTTCTCGAAAAAAGCGGTTTTGTAGTCACATACCTTCCGGTTGATAAATATGGAACAGTTGACCCTGAGAAGGTGAAGAAATCTATAACAAAGGAGACAACTGTTATATCAGTGATACACGCCAGTAGTGAGGTTGGCACAATAGAGCCAATAAAAGAAATAGCGCGGGTCGCAAAGGAAAAAGGTATTCTTATTCATACAGATGCTGTTGCAACAGCAGGTAACATGCCGGTGGATGTTAAGGACCTCGGTGTTGACCTTCTGAGTATGGCAGCGCATCAGTTCTACGGCCCAAAAGGTGCAGGTGCCCTTTATGTGAGAGAAGGTTTGAGGATTGTCCCACTTATATATGGAGGGATACAGGAGGGTGGTAGAAGGGCAGGAACAGAGAATGTGCCTGCAATTGTTGGAATGGGAAAGGCTGCAGAATTGGCAAAGGCAGAGATGTCATCCCGAATGGAATATTTAAAAGTGTTAAGGGACAGGATAATAGAAGGCATAAAAAGCGTGGAGAATGTTTATCTCACAGGCCATTTAGCAGACAGGCTCCCAGGACATGCAAGCTTCTGTGTCGAATATATTGAAGGCGAGTCCATGCTCCTACTTCTTGCTGCAAAGGGCATATATGCTGCATCTGGCTCTGCCTGTACATCAAAGACACTGAAGGCATCTCCAATCCTGCTTGCAATGGGTATACCTGCAGCCCTTGCCCAGGGTTCGATTGTATTCAGTTTCGGGATGGACAATACGGATGAAGATATAGAATATCTGCTGAAAGAGTTTCCACATATAATAAAAAGGCTTAGAGAGATTTCTCCTTATGCAAGGGGCTGGGAGATAAATAAGAGGGTGAAAGATGTATAGTGAAAAAGTAATGGACCATTTTACAAATCCGAGGAATGTAGGAGAGATACCAGATGCTGATGGTGTGGGCACAGAGGGTAATCCTGTATGTGGCGATGTGATGAAGATTTATATCAAGGTTAAGAATGACAGGATAACAGATGCTAAATTCAAGACATTCGGATGCGGGGCTGCTATTGCGGTCAGCAGCATGATTACTGAGCTGATAAAAGGGAAGACGATTGATGAGGCATTAAGCATCTCAAAAGAGACCGTTGCCAGCGAACTCGATGGATTGCCTCCGCAGAAGATGCATTGCTCCAACCTCGGTGCAGATGCGCTTAAAAAGGCAATTGAAGACTATAGAAATAAACACCTAAAAAAGAAACGTAGAAAACAACGCTGAACCAAGATAAGTCGTTTTCTTGACATATTTTTAGAATAATTTTTATAGTAATCAGATTCAAATTACACAAGGATCAGATGAAGATAGTAATTCCAGAGATACCCGTAGAGGGATTTGATTTAAAGATAGAAGAGACAATCGAATTAGATAACCTTATTTCACCTGTAATGGCACAGCTAAGGATACAGAAGATAGGCCTTGAAGTTATGGTGAGAGGTAATCTGACTGCTGATTTACAGCTCCAGTGCAGCAGGTGCCTGAAAGATTTTAAGAGACATATATCTGTTCCTGTTGATGTTGTATATCATCCTGTCACTGAGCTAAAGGGTGAAGAGAAGTATGAGCTTAATAGTGAGGAGCTCGATATGGGGTTTTATTCAGGAGAAGAGCTGGAACTGCTTGACCTTATAAAAGAGCAGATAATGCTCAATCTTCCTATGAAGCCACTGTGTAGTGATTCATGTAAGGGCATATGTCCACAATGCGGGACAGACCTTAATGCAGGTAACTGTGGTTGTAGTACGGAAGACATAGATCCAAGATTGGAAGTATTGAAAAAACTGTTGGATACATGATGCCTGATACATGTTTTTCTTGCATCCTGCATCAGAAGAGAAAGGAGTAAGAATTGGCAAACCCGAAACATCGTCATACAAGGTCGAGAAGGGATAAGAGAAGGGCGAACTGGAAAGGACAGATACCTAATCTGAGTCTCTGTCCTGAATGCAATGAACCAAGGCTTTCACACAGGGTGTGTCCTAATTGTGGTTTATACAACGGCCGCAAGGTTCTCGAGATAGTTGAAAAATAAACATGAGAATTGCCCTTGATGCAATGGGAGGTGATCATGCACCTGCTGTAAATGTTGAGGGTGCTGTCGAGACTGTAAATGAATTTGACCATATAGAGCTTATCCTTGTTGGTGATGAGTCTTTAATAAGAAGAGAGCTTGACAGTAGAAGATACCCCCTTAACCGTATAACGATAAGACATACCTCTCAGGTCGTCAGAATGGATGAATCCCCTTCTGTTGCAATCAGAAAGAAGAAAGATTCGTCCATAAAGAGGGCTGTTGAACTTGTAAAGGCCGGGGAGGCAGATGCCTTTGTGAGCGCCGGACATTCAGGAGTTGCAATGGCAACAGCACTATTTCTCCTCGGAACCTCAAAAGGTGTTGACAGGCCTGCCATAGCAGCTATAATGCCTGCTCTGAAGGGGCAGTTTGTTCTTATAGATGCAGGTGCAAATGTTGACTGCAGACCAGAAAATCTCTTCCAGTTTGCATTGATGGGGAATGCCTACTGTCGGTCAATCCTCGAGAAACCTGAACCAAAGGTAGCACTCTTGAGCATTGGGGAAGAGGATACAAAGGGTAACGAGCTTACAAAAGAGGCATTTAAACTCCTCAAAGAGGCTGATATAAACTTTACAGGTAATATTGATGGTAATGATATATTTACAGGCAATGCTGATGTTATTGTCTGTGATGGGTTTATAGGAAATCTTGTGCTGAAGACCAGCGAGGGACTCGCAGAGATAATAATAAAGATGCTTAAGAGGGAGATCGCTGACATGACAACAGGGAAGGTTGGGTATCTTTTTATGAGACCCGCCTTAAGAAATTTTAAAAAGAAGACAGATTATGATGAATACGGTGGAGCACCTCTCCTCGGTATAAACGGCACCTGTATAATAAGCCATGGTAGATCAACTGCAAAGGCAATAAGGAATGCCATCAGGGTTGCATCAGATTTCTCAGAAAAGAAGGTCTATGAAGTCATAGCATCTGAAATAGAAAGATACCATCACAAACGCATTAAATGAAGTGTCATTGCAAGGAGCATTAGCGACGAAGCAATCTAAGAAGCTGAAAGCTAACAGCTATCAGCTAATAGCTAAAAATGAGATTACTTCGCTATCACCCGCAATGACAAGGTGAAAGGAGCAAGGTTGTTACGAAGTAGGATTATATCTACAGGTTCTTATGTCCCGGAGAGGGTTATTACCAATTTTGACCTTGAGAAGATGGTTGATACCTCTGATGAATGGATTACAGAGAGGACAGGGATAAAGGAGAGAAGGATAGCTGATAAAACTCAGGCTGCATCAGACCTTGCATATGAGGCAGCGAAGGTAACCTTAAAGAACGCTGACCTTAAGATAGAAGACATAGACCTTATTATTGTTGCAACAGTAACAGGCGATATGCCTTTTCCATCAACTGCATGCATTCTCCAGGATAAACTTGCAGCTAAAAAGGCGGTAGCGTTTGATATAAATGCAGCCTGTTCAGGATTTCTTTATGGCCTTTATGTTGCAGACAGTCTCATAAGATCGGGTATGCATAAAAGGGTTCTTATAGTCGGTACAGAGGTACTCTCAAAGATTACAGACTGGGAGGACAGAACTACATGCGTCCTCTTTGGTGATGGTGCTGGTGCAGTGATTATTGAGGCTACAGAAGAAGACAAGGGTATAATCTCGATGTATATCAATTCTGATGGGAGCCTTTGGGAGCTCTTGCATATGCCAGGTGGTGGATCGAGGAATCCTATATCAAAGGATTCGATTAAAAAGAGGCTTCATTATATTAAGATGAAGGGGAATGAGACATTTAAGGTTGCAGTCAGGACGCTTGAAGAACTTGTGATTAAAACCCTCGAAGAGAATAATCTAAAGCCATCACAGCTCTCACTTCTCATACCCCATCAGGCTAACCTGAGGATAATACAGGCAACTGCTGATAGGCTCGGCATACCGATGGATAAAGTCATTGTAAATCTCGACAGGTATGGAAATACATCCGCTGCATCTATACCCATAGCCCTCGATGAGGCTGTAAGAACAGGAAGGATCAGTGATGGAGATTATATCCTGCTGGAGGCGTTTGGAGGTGGACTTACATGGGCCTCAGCATTAATAAAGTGGTAGTTACCGGCGCTGATGCCATCTGTAAAAGAGTTTTTCGAGCTTATCCCTGTAAGCCATTGATAGTAATATTATAACTATCGCAGTTCCTAAAAGCACAAAGAAGCTGTAATACTGCTGGTTGCGGATATAGGTGCCTCCGAGGGTAAGCAAGACTGTCCCTGAGAATCTGCCAGCAGTGCTTATAATAATAAATTCCCTTGTGCTTATAGGTCCCAGACCTAAGATATAACATAGATAATCCTTTGGAAAACCGGGTATAAGAAATAACAAAAATACGAGAAAGACCCCCTTACGGCGTTTTAATAGATAATCATATCGTTTAATAGTCTCTTTCTTAACAAATTTCTCAACAAAAGGCCTGCCAAAGACCTTTGAAAGGATAAAGGCAAGCCATGAGCCTATTGTTAATCCTATGGTTGAAAGGACAATCCCGAGTGAAGCACCGTAGAGATACCCTCCAATGAAACCGCTAACCTCACCTGGAATAGGTGCAGCCACAACCTGTAATATCTGGAGGCTGATAAAACCAATGAACGAGAGGGGGCCCAGAGAGTCAAGAAAGGATGTAAGCCTATGCCTGTCCATAAAGAAATGGAATGTCCCGCTTTTATACAGGACTAAAATGAGTATAGAGAAGGCAACCAAAAAGGATAACTTAATCCATGTCCTGTTATTCAAATCTTTTCCCTGTATCTGTTTTTGTCTGTTTATTTTACCTCTTTTCCAAATTTCTCTATGAACGGCTTAATCAGGTCTATGGGTACAGGGAATATTATTGTTGAGTTTTTCTCTGTAGCAACCTCTGTAAGTGTCTGGAGGAACCTGAGCTGTAATGCAGACGGTGCAGATGCAATTATCGTTGCTGCCTCAGTAAGTTTCTGTGCAGCCTGAAACTCTCCCTCTGCATGGATAACCTTTGCCCTTCTTTCACGCTCAGCCTCTGCCTGTCTTGCTATTGCCCTCAACATCTCTGTTGGCAGGTCAACATTCTTAACCTCCACCGCTGTTACCTTTACACCCCATGGCTCTGTCTGGAAATCAATTACCTTCTGAAGCTCTGCATTCACCTCTTCCCTCTTTGTAAGGAGGTCATCAAGCTGGCTCTGGCCAAGGATGCTCCTGAGTGTTGTCTGTGCTATCTGTGATGTTGCATAGTAAAAATCCTCTACCTCTGTAATCGCCTTTGTAGGGTCAATTACCCTGAAATAGATAACAGCATTAACCTTAACAGTTATATTGTCCTTTGTTATCACATCCTGTGATGGAACATCCATCGCAACAATCCGCAGGCTAACCCTGACAAGTTTATCAATTATTGGCCAGATTATGACAAGTCCAGGACCCTTTATAGGTATAACCCTCCCAAGCCTGAATACAACCCCCCTCTCATATTCCCTCAAGATTTTTATTGCACTTGAGAGAAAATAGATAATCAGGAATATTACTAAAAGAAGACCCATGAACGACGGTGCTAACCCTGGCATAATTACCTCCCTTTTAAATTTTTTTCACCTTTACCTTCAATCCTGAGACAGCCTCAACTATTATCCTTTCACCCTTTGCTACTGGCTCATCAGAATATGCAGACCAGATCTCACCATGTAATAATACCATACCACCATCCTTTGTTATATTAGTATTTGCAATTCCTTCTAATCCTATGAGACCTTCTACCCCTGTGACAGGCTTTCTCTTATATGCCTTGAATGCAAGGCCGAGTGTTAGAGTGAAGAATAGAGCGGTTATAATGGCAGCAGGAAGAACAAGATATAGCGAGAGTTTCATGAAGGGTGCTGGTGATTCAAAGAGCATCAATGAGCCTATAATCATAGCAATTATTCCGCCAATGGTGAGTACTCCATGTGATACAATCTTTACCTCGAGGATAAATAGAATGATAGCGAGTATGATCAGCAGAAGCCCTGCATAATTTACAGGCAGTGTCTGAAATGCATAAAATGCAAGTATGAGACAGATTCCACCCATGACCCCAGGGAAGATTGAACCAGGGTTTGTGAGTTCAAAGAAGAGGCCATAGAAGCCGAGGAGCATGAGAATATAGGCGATATTCGGGTCGGAGATGAGATTGAGTATCTTATGCCTGAAACCCATCTCTTCTCTGATAACATTTGCCTTTGCAGTCTTCAGGACTTTCTCTCCCATAATCGTCCTGACCTTTCTGCCATCCATGTCTGAAAGAAGTATATTCAAATCTTTGCTCACGATATCTATGACTTTCTCTTTTAATGCCTCTTCCTCTGTTGCAGAGATACTCTTCCTCACCGCATCTTCAGCCCACTTTGCATTTCTGCCATTTCTTTCTGCAAGAGATTTTATATAAGCTGCTGCATCATTGGTTGCCTTCTCAGCCATCACCTTATCCATCTTTTCACCAATGCCTACTGGATGGGCCGCACCAATATTTGTGCCAGGTGCCATTGCTGCAACATGGGCAGCTAATGTTATAAATACACCTGCAGAGGCTGCCCTGCTACCACTCGGTGAGACAAAGACAACAACAGGGACTTCACTTCCGATAATATCCTTCACAATATTTCTCATGGATGTGTCCAGTCCTCCAGGTGTATCCAGTTCGATTATGAGTGTCTCAACCTTTTTCTCATTCGCCTTTTTAATACTCTTCCCGATGTATTCAGATGCAACCGGGTTTATAACACCGTTCACAGTGATGACCATGACTTCTTTCTTAGTCTCTTCAGAAAGGGCAATAACAGTAGACAGTAGATAGTAGACAGTAAACAGTAGAGAGCAGAGAATAATCAGGTTTTTAACTTTTAACTTTAAATCCGTAGGCTGCCCACAAACCTCGCATACTCCCATAAAAAATTATAGCTGTTAAGGCATATAAACTGCAATAAGAATTACGGATAGTTTATAATCCTTGATATATGAATAAAAAGCAGGTAGTAAGCTGGTGCTTATTTGATTTTGCAAATTCGAGCTATTCTGCTGTTATAGCCGCGGTTATTTTCCCTGTTTATTATGCAAATATGATAGTTGGAAATGAGACAGGGATGGGTGACCTCTGGTGGGGTAGGGCGATATCTCTGAGTATGGCATTTATAGCTGTTACCTCTCCTTTGCTTGGCGGCATTGCTGATTACAGTGGAATAAGAAAGAGGCTCCTTTTTGTATTTACTGCATTGAGTATCTGTGCGGTTGCAAGTTTCTCTATCCTTCAGAAGGGGATGTTCCTTGAGGGTTTTATACTCATAGTTTTAGCTAACATCGGCATGGAGGCCGGGCTTGTTTTCTATAACTCATTCCTGCCCGAGATAACAGAGAGAGAATATCAGGGCAGGGTATCTGCATGGGGCTATGCAGTTGGATATATTGGTTCAATCCTCTCTCTTATCTTTGTAATACCACTTGTGAATAAAGGATACTTCGATGCAGTATGGTTTATGGTGGCATTGTTCTTTGCATTATTTTCAATCCCTGCCTTTTTATTCCTGCCACATGACCGTAGAGGCAGGTTTATATTCAGACATGCTGCATCAAAGGGTTTTGAATATACATGGAATACATTTAAGGAGATATGGTCCAGAAATGAGCCGAGGAAATTTTTGATTGCTTATCTGATTTATGAGGATGGGGTGAATACTGTTATTGTGTTTTCGAGCATCTTTGCTGCTACAACAATGGGTTTTGCACCTCAGGAGCTTATAGGACTTTATCTCGTAGTCCAGATAACGGCCTTAACAGGTGCTTTTTTGATGGCAAGGCCAATTGATTTCTGGGGGCCTAAAAAGGTAGCCACATTATCCTTATTGCTGTGGACAACTGTGTCAGTTCTTGCATTCTTTGTCCAGACTAAGGGACATTTCTGGTTGATTGCATGTATTGCAGGAGCAGGCCTTGGAACTGTTCAGGCAGCAACAAGGGCATTTTTTGCACAGTTTATCCCGCCTGACCATGAAAGCGAGTATTTCGGGGTCTATTCGATGGTTGGAAAATCATCAGCTATAATTGGCCCATCCCTCTTCGGTTATATTTCTTCGTCATTCGGCAGCCAGAGGCCAGCGATTCTTTCAGTTGCCCTGTTTTTCCTTATCGGCCTGATTATCCTTCAGTTTGTTAAGGCCGGTGGGCCTAATGTGAGGCCATCCTTAAAAGGTCGTGGATATTGAATGGTTTCTTGAGATAGCTATTGGCACCGAGTGATAGTGCCTTCTGTTGAACCTCGTCGTCAGCAGAGCCTGTGGTCACGATTACCTTGGTGTCAGGAGAGGTTGCTTTTACTTTACTCAACACTTCTAATCCATCCATATCAGGAAGTTTGATATCCAGTATCATTATGTCTGGCCTTTCTGAATTGAACAGCCTGATAGCCTTTTCCCCATTCGATGCAACTGAGACCTGAAACCCTTTACCCTCAAAGAACAGTTTAATAAGCTCTCTTATAACAGGCTCATCATCAGCAATAAGGATTTTTCTCATTATCACTAATAAAGTGGTAGTCTCCTGATTCCTATATCAAGGAGCCGCCTCACTGCTGATAGCAGTTGGGAACCTTCAAATGGTTTTCTGATAAATGCATCTATCATATCTTTAGGAATTATTTCATCGCTATAACCTGAGACCACAATTATTTTGATATCGGGTTTTATTTTCTTGAGATTTCTTATTAGTTCTTTCCCCTCCACAAGGGGCATAACAATATCTGTTATAACAAGTTGTATCTCACCAGCAAAATTTTTAAATGTATCAATAGCGCTGAGGGCATTATTTGCAGGCATGACCCTATATCCATGCACTTCGAGGATATCCTTGATAAAATTCAACACATTTTCCTCATCGTCAACTACAAGTATATTTTCATGTCCTTCAACAGAAAAGAACTGTGGCTTTATAGCCTTATAAATGATTTTTTCAGAAAGTGGGAGGTAAACATCAAAAGTAGAGCCTTTCCCTACCTCACTCTGGACAGCAATATATCCTTTGTGGTCCTTGATGATTCCGTAAACCATGGCAAGGCCCAGACCTGTGCCTTTACCATTTTCCTTTGTAGTAAAGAATGGCTCAAAAATCCTGTTGATTATCTCCTTAGGGATACCACAACCCGTATCAGATATTGTTAATACAGCATATCTTCCAGGCAGGATGTAACCTGGCATATCAAATGCACTGCTCTTAACCTCCCTAATACTGGTCTTAATTGTTATAAGACCACCATCAGGCATAGCATCTCTCGCATTGACCATGAGATTCATGATGACCTGTTCCAGTTGATTAGGGTCACCTTCTACAAAAGGGATGTTTTCAATAAGGTTCATCTTTATCCCTATCCTCTTATCAAGTACACCCTCGAGGAGTTTTACAGTATCATTAATAATATCATGCAGATTTAATGGAAGGATTTCATGCATATCTCTCCGTGCAAAACTCAGGAGCTTTGAGACCATTACACCTGCCTTTCGAGCAGAACTCTCAATGTTTCTTATCCTCTGTTTTGAGGTATCATCCAACTCACTATATTCCAGCAATAATTCTGCATGTCCGAGTATGGCAGTCAGTATGTTGTTGAAGTTATGGGCGATACCTCCTGCAAGTACTCCAATGGATTCCATCTTCTGCGAATGCATTAATTGTTCCTGAATCCTCTTCTTTTCAGTAATATCCCTGTAAAAGGACTGTATATATACTTTACCTGCAATATCTATAGCCTTTGAGCTGACCTCCAGAGAGACCCTACCTCCGTCTCTTTTGTAATGCTCTGTCTCAAAGGTAAGTGATTCACCATTTAGAATCCTGAACATCCTCTCCTCAAATATTTCCTTATTCTCCGCTGGCTCTAAAAGCCTGATATTAGTCCCAATCAATCTATCTCTGTCAAACCCGTGAAGCTCACATACCTTCTTATTAACATTAAGGATTTTGCCATCCTTATCAATGACCACAATACCATCAGTTGCATTCTCAAACACAGACCTAT
>JBFLWW010000029.1:18435-19927 GCA_040757475.1 Nitrospirota bacterium | reverse complement strand
AGATTAAGAAGGGTTATAGTGTCATCAGGGTCTATGTTCAAGGCCCTTTTGAAAAGACTTATAGATTCCTCAAGCCTTCCCATTTTTGCATAGATTATGCCTAAATTGGAGAGTGCCTGCGGGTAATCAGATTTTGCACTTAACGCCTTTTTGTAATAGGCTATAGCCTCGTTTATCAAACCCTTTTTGTCATAGGCAACACCAATGTTGTAATTACACTGCACATGCTCAGGATCGATAATGAGTGCCATTTTGTATTCATTGATTGCTTCATCCACAAACCCTATCTCGTTGTATATGTTTCCAAGTTTACATCTAACATCAGGGGCATCGGGCCTTACCTCCAACGACCTTTTATAGTAAAATATCGCCTTATCCCATAGTCCTTTACTGGAATAGGCATTCCCGAGATTATGCAGTGCCTCGGCTGAATCAGGGTTTATCTTAAGCGCCTCTTCGTATTCAGCTATTGCTAAATCAATAAGTCCTTTATCCATATAAACTGATCCAAGGTTATTATGAGCCTTGTCTGCCTGTGGATTAAGTCTTAATGTCTCTTTGAATTCAGCTATAGCCAGATCGTATTGCCTTGTTTTTGTATATGCCTTCCCAAGGTTGTTATGTGGTCTGAATTTTTTAGGAGACTTTTTCACCACATCAGACCATAAAGAAAGGTCATCCTTCCAGACAAAGTTTCTTTGATATGTGGCAAGGCTAAATATCACTACCACAATAATAAGCACTGTAAGTTCGATATATAAATAGTTTCTTGGGTTCATAGAGTTTCTTGGGTTTATCGAGTTTATAACACAAAAAACTGTGTAAACTCAAAAAACTGAGTAGAATGTTAGCGTTTATGTAGTTCAATCCCCTTACGCATCTCTTCATAAGCCAGCTCATTTAACCCCTTCTCTCCATAAGCAACGCCTAAATTATAATGGGCATCAGCATGAGCAGGATTAATCTCTATTGCATGTTTAAAATGTGTAATAGCTTTGTCTACCAGTCCCTTATCAAAATAAAAGATGCCGATATTGTTGTGGGCATCTGCAGAATATGGATTCAGTGAGAGGGCCTTTTTATATTGAAGGATGGCATTATCCAGAGCTCCGACTTTATGGTATGCAAGTCCTGAATAATTATAGCCTCTTGCTTTCTCAGGGGATTTCTTAACCACATCAGACCAGAGTGTTATGTCATCCTTCCAGACAATATTTCGCTGGTAGGTGAGGACTGAATATACGAGGAGCAATATGATGAATAATGGGAGTTGAAGTCTTGAGGGTGGGTTCATGAAACAGGATTAATGTCCAATGAGGCTTCGTGTCTTCTCACCTTCAATCCTGACAAGCTCTGCTACATACTTCTGGGTCTCTTCTATCCTCTCTGCACTTGCCTGGACTTCTTTTAATGTCTCACCCATCTTGGCAAGAATCTGGCTATGCTCAAGTGCCCTCTCATCCATCTTTGCGGTTCTCTCATCCATCTTTGC
>JBFLWW010000029.1:0-18335 GCA_040757475.1 Nitrospirota bacterium | reverse complement strand
TCTGGGTCTCTTCTATCCTCTCTGCACTTGCCTGGACTTCTTTTAATGTCTCACCCATCTTGGCAAGAATCTGGCTATGCTCAAGTGCCCTCTCATCCATCTTTGCGGTTCTCTCATCCATCTTTGCAATAAGTTCCTTTACCCTCCTGTCCTCAGACTGAATAAGCCTATCTGTCCTCTTCGAAAGACTAAAGGCAAAAACCAGAGTCATAACTGCTAACACCACACTGAGTGTGCCTAAGATGAATTCCATGGATGTAGTTTAAAGAAGAGGTAGCTAAAAATCAAGCCATTTTATATATTGTCGTTTGTCGCCTATCACTTTATCGCACTAATTTATTGCATTCGTATCAGTGCTAACCTCTCTTTGGCCTTTGTATTCTCAGGGTCAAGCTCAAGAATATTCTGATATATCTCAATAGCCTTATTTCTCAACTCTTTGCTCTTTGCTTTTTGCTCTTTGCTAATTCCTCATAGGCAAAGGCTAAATTAAACATTGTTATAGTATCATCAGACCTTATATTCAGTGCATCCTTAAATAGCCCTATAGCCTCCTCAAACCTTCCTATCTTTCCATAGATGACACCTAAATTAGACAGGGCTTCAGGATAATCGGGTTTTAGCTTTAATGCCTTTTTGTAATGGTTGATTGCTTCCTCTGAGAGCCCTTTTATATCATATGCGATACCAAGATTGTAATAAGCCCTCGCCTCGTCAGGAGAGATTTGCAGGATTTTTTTGTATTCCATAATGGCTAAATCTGTTAGACCATTATCGAGATATACGCTTCCGAGGGCATTATATGCATCGAGTGCTTGGGGATTTATCTTTAACGCAGACTGGAACTCTTTGTTGTTAGCTCGGCTTTATATGGTTTATCTGGATGTCATATGTCTCTTGAGAAAAAAGTGCCAGTCATGATATTGTTTGAGTACTGTAGCTTCATATAAAATTCGTTTTTCGGGGTCCCTGTCAATGAGTATCAGTCCGTCGCTTATTATCTGGAAGGGGAAAATAGGTGAATTGAGACTATTCAGGGTTATAATTTGCACTTCCCCTTCTATCTCCCTTGATATTTCAGCCTCGAGCTGAAATATAGTCCAGACAGGAAGACTTTTAGGGTCCCTGCTGAAGTAAATTGCAATATCCCAATCACTCCTTTTACCTGTAATGCCTTTGACTCTTGAACCAAAAAGATATGCAAAATAAACCATTGGATTTTTTTTAAGAACCGCTGTTATTTTTTCTATTTTTTCTGTCATAGCTTTTCTATATAACTGATAAATCTTTCGATGTCACATATGCCTGATTTTAAGAATCGCTTGAGGTCGGGAAGGGTATCTATCTGGTAGTCGTGCGCAAGGAAGTTTCTAAGACCTGCTATGTAGACGAATTTACGGGCAAAATCTTTTGGGACTATCCTGTGTTCTCCGAGTTTATATATCGAGTCACTGTATGTGGACGGTTTAGGGAAACTATTCAGAACAATCACCATATCTGCTATATCGAGGACAATCTCAGAACACAGATACACAGACCTTTCTGTTGCTTTTTTTATTTCAACAGAAGTCCTGAGGCTCTTCAAGAGTTTTGTCTTATTTGTTTTTAAATAAAGAACCTCCTCTTTTAGCCTCTCAAGTTTCTGGAATAGCACTACATTCATGGCATAGATAATTATAGCATAGTTATAGATAAGGAAAGGACTGCAAAATTCCATTTGACACATTTTTACAATTTAAATTAAATTAAGAGCCATGATAAATAAGCTCTCTGGACTCTCTGATACAAAGAAGAATGTGATGAGCATTCTTCTGATAACCATTCTGGCGACCGTTATTTATTCAAATAGCTTTGATGCCTCATTCCATTTTGATGATACACCATCTATAGTAGAAAACTATGCTATTCACAGGTTTGATTTAAAGGAGATATTCTCTACCTCTACACGACCTATCCTGGACCTGACATTTGCATTGAATTATTATTTTGGAAAGCTCGATGTCTTTGGCTACCATTTAGTGAACCTCATGCTACATATAGCCAATGGCATAATGCTTTATTTCATTTTGCTCTGGACGATTAACCTAATAAACCGTGTAAACTCAACAAACTTCAGAGTGCCTCTCTATGCCAGCCTTATATTCATTGCCCATCCAATCCAGACACAGGCAGTTACATATATTGTAAGCCGTTCTTCTGTCCTAACAACAACATTCTATTTACTAACACTTCTCCTTTTCATTAGGGCATTCAGGTCTTCAAACTCGTCACTCGTCACTCCCCGGCCTCGCTCCACGAAGCGGGGCGGGCGTCACTCGTCACTTTATTTTATTGGTGCCTTTTTATCCTCTTGCCTCGGGATGGGGACAAAGCAGGAAGCAGCTACTCTGCCTTTAATGCTGCTTATCTATGATTTTTACTTTATCTCTGATGGAGACTGGAGGGTGCTTAAAGGCCATTATAAGGTTCATTTAGCCATGTTTTCTACTTTAGCCATTGCGCTGTATTTGAGCTTTTCAGGATTAAAGACATATATCTCCTTTGACTATGCAAAGGGTATTCCCATGCCACAGGAAGAGCCTATTACCTCTTTCCAGTATTTCCTGACTCAACTTCATGTTATTCCGTACTATATTAAACTGCTTTTTATACCTACAAACCTTAACTTAGACTATGACTGGCCAATAACAAGGAATATTGACTTCTTGACTCTGCTCTTTTTTATCCTGTTAGTCTCCATAATCTTTGTAGCCATTAAGTTATTTCGCAGGGCCAGATTGGTATCCTTTGGCATTATATGGTTTTTTGTGACCTTATCGGTAACATCGAGCTTTATTGTCATATACGATGTCATATTTGAACACCGTCTGTATCTACCATCTATTGGATTTGCCATATTTCTGGCGTTTATGATTAGCAGGATATCTCAGATGAAGATAGCAAAAGGCAAAGGGCTATTAGCAAAAGAGACGTCAAACGGTCACGGCAACGATGCCCGCATCGGTGACGTCAAACGGTAACGTGATAAAGCCGAAATATGTAACCGTAGGACGAAACGGGCTTCGTTACCCTAACTGTAGTCGTTTATTACTTTTAACTCTTTGCTCTTTGCTCTTAGCTCTTTGCCCTTTGTTCTTAGTGCCTCATAAACTGAATGCTCAGCCTCCTGTAACCTATCTGGACAGCATAACTTATGATGAGGAAGAAGGCAGGTTGTCTTTTCCTTCTTTTGTGCTGGCAGAACCAGTCAGGAATGAGATTTACATCATTGATAGCAGGGCCAGGGTTATCATATATACATCAGATTTTTTCCCACTCTTTACCCTCAGTAAGAAAAATGGCATTGAGGTGCCACAAGGTTTGACTGTGGATGCTGAAGGTAATCTTTATATTGCTCAGGGTGCAACAAAGGAGAATCCTAAGCACAGGATTTCGGTCTTCAATGCATGTCTTAAATGGGAACGCGATATCTATTTAAAGGATTTTGAAGGGGCTGATTCCTTTATCCCTTATCGTCTGGCCACGGATAAAAAGGGTAATATCTATGTGGCTGGACTTTACTTTCCTGGCGTTCTGATCCTGGACAGTAAGGGCAGTCTCTTAGAGATAATATCGCCTGAGGAAGAAGGGAGAAAGGTGAAATTGAACAATGCGACTGTGGATAAAATGGGCAGGATATATCTCGTGAGCGAGGAAGAAGGCCATATCTATGTCTATGATGAGAATAGGAAATTCCTTTTTAAATTCGGCGAGAAGGGAGGAAGCACCGGTAAGCTAAGTCGGCCACAGGCAGTAGGTGTGGATAATCGCAATGGAAGGATATATGTGGTAGATTATATGCGTCATACAATATCAGTCTATGATAAGGATGGTAAATATCTTTTTGAATTTGGTGGCCTGGGCTGGGGAGAAGGATGGTTCCAGCACCCGAGGGATATATCTATTGACATTAGGGGCAGGATACTGATTGCAGATACCTTTAATGACAGGATAGAGGTGTTTCAACCTAAAGAATAGTCAATAGTCATTAGTCAATGGTCACTGGTCAATGACCAATGACTGATGACCAATGACCAGTGACAAACTAAGGAGTGGTGGCAAATGGGAAATAACCAAGCAAACTTTAGAATCTTACTTCTTACTTCTTACTTCTTACTTCTTACTTTCCTGGTGGGCTGTGCTGCAGTTAAGGGTCAGGGAGAGTCCCCAGATATTTCTTATGGTCAGATTACTATTTTCCTGAACGGGCCTGATAAGGCATCCCTCGATATCACATTTGATCTATTAGTAGTCAATATTATGGCAGAGGATGGGACATACAGGGAGATTATGGATACCCCTCTCAGTATAAACTCTATTACTATGACCGGGCGCCAGATGCTTTTAGGTGAAAGGACTCTACCTGAGGGTAGATATGAAAAACTACAGCTCGTAGTCAGACAGGCATTAATTAAGAGAAAAGGTAAGATGGCTTCTTTAGCATTGCCTTCTGAATGGATAGAAGTGAGTTTGAATATTACAATAAATAAAAACCAAAACACATCATTATTCTTGAACTGGAATGCGGATGCATCCATCGTTGATGGATACCTGTTTAATCCTGTATTTACTGTTAAGGGCCAGGTTCCAGAATTAAGCACCCTGCTTATCTATGTGACCAACGAAGGCTCGAATAATGTCTCTGTGATTAACAGACAATCAGGGGAAGTAGTAGCAACCATAATGGTAGGAAAGAAGCCCAGGGGTATTGCAACAGGCTCGAGGAGAGAGCGCCTGAAGGTTTATGTGGCTAATTCAGGCTCTAACAGCATCTCGGTGATTGACCCCACTACTAATAAGGTAGAAAATGAGATACCACTCAGGTTTGGCAGAGAACCAGAAGGTATAGCGGTGGCCAGGGTATCGTCTGAAAAGGAACTTATTTTTGTGACCAATTACAGCTCGAACACTGTGTCTGTTGTTGATGCATCAACCTATCAGGAGATAGAAAAGATAGATGTAGGTAATGGTCCAATAGCAGTTGCAGTAGACCCCTCAGTAGATAACCTCTCAGGGACGAGATTTCTCAGCTCAGAGAACATTAATATTTTAAGAAGTTATCGTGAGAAATATCTCAATGTGTATGTGGTCAATAAGAACTCTAAGGATGTCTCTGTACTGAGGATGGACACCCTTAAAAACAGGTGTGAAGAGGTTATTAATGTAAGTGTAGAATGGAGTCCTGTGGCACTTGCAGTAGATTATCAGAAAGGAAAGATTTATGTAGCAAACTATGGCTTTGATAATCTCTCGATTATAGATATCCTGCAGATTATTAAAGGCAATAAGAGCGGAGCTGTTAGCGCTATCAGTAATGTGGGAACCTCTATCACAGGAGTTATTGCTGACCCGGCCTTTGATAGGATTTATCTTTTGAAGGAGATTCCTGGAGAGGTAATTATTATCAGGCCTCCCTCAAATGATTACAGCACGCTGAGGACAATAGTTACCCCGATAATAGGTACTATAGCTGTGGGAAATTCGCCGAGGGCCTTAATTTTAGACCCCGAGGCCAGGAAACTATATGTAGTTAACAGAGGGTCAAATAATGTTTCTGTAATAGATAAGACTACAAGAAGAGAAGAAAAAGTTATCCCTGTGGGTAAAAGACCCTACGGCATAGCAATGTTTCCGTATTAGCCATGGGTAACACAGAGTTTACTAAGTTTACACGGTTTTCACAGTTTACACAGTTTAAATTTGATACCGTTAACTCAGTAAACAGAGCAAACAAGGTAAACCAGGTAAACAGGGTAAACTTCTTAGTTATTGCTTTTTGCCTTATGCTTTTTTTTTGTTCTTCTGCCTTTGCCGAAGGCCTTAGTGGATGGACAAACATAAATCGCAGTAACACAAAACAGTTCGAAGACGGTAAAAAGACAGCAACCTCTGATACCTTTAATCGAAATTTCTACCTGCGCTTAGACAAATCAATCACCCCGATGCTTTCTTATCAGGTTTATTTCAGGACAAATCTATCAGATTCCAAGTCTACTGACTCTGAAGGCATGACTACAACCACTTACCAGAGGGCAATGGAGCCAGCAATAGATTTTTCTCTTCGTAATCCCATGTATAATCTGGATGCAGGCTATCGCCGTCAGGAGCAATGGTCCACCGCCCACTTAAGAGATGAAAGCAGGAGAACCACCGAATATTATTATTCCCGCTTTGATATAAGACCTCAGGCTCTCCCTTCCTTATCCCTTCAGGTTGACAGGCAGAGAGATTATGACTATCTCTCTACTAAAAAGATAGACAGTACCGGTACCAGATATACTGGAAGTTCCGGCTATATATTTTCGTATAGAAATTTAAACCTGTCGTATAACCTTACTTACACACGCAATGTGAATGAGACTCCGCTAAGCACAACATCAAAATCTATATATGACAACTTTACAGGCCTGTACAACCTCGGTTACTCCAGGTCTTTCTGGGACGGTAAGACAAATATTTCTGCAGGGTATCAGGGGAACTATGTGCGGAACAAAAGCCGGCTGTTTGTGACTCAAACAGGCAGTGTGCTCTTCGAGCGTAACCTCTATTATCTGGGGAGCCTATACTCCTATGATACAACACCTGATGAGGGCGCATTGGGAACAGCACCACTTTTGACTAATGATATTATTAATGAGACTACTGGCATCCTGCTTAACAAAACATATCAGAACATCGGCATCTGGGGAGCATTTACAGGAGCATCTAAAACAGTGGATAGACTTTATATTTACTATAAAAATAATGGCTTGGCTGATTCAATCACATGGAGGGTTTACTGGAGTAGCAATAGTTCCACTTGGAATTCAATAACCGAGATCTCTGTTACGCCAACTTTCGACAGCATTAATAATGCATATCGATACGAGATAGTATTTCCTGCTACTACAGCCGATTATTTTAAAGTAGTCAATTTAAATACCGTTTCTCAGGTAGGCGGCAGCGATGTTGAGGTAACAGAAATCGAGGCCTATGGCACGGATGTGGTCCCTGAAACAGGCATCCTTGCTGATGTGTCTACATTCTTTACCCAGGGATTAACCCTCAATGCTAATCTGAGGCCCATAACAAAGCTAAACTTTTCCTTTAATTACTTTATAAACAGGGCAGACCAGAACCCCATCTCACTCCAGGATTCTATCAGTGGTATTTTTACAAACATATTCAGCAGGCTCAGGAGTGGGCAGGAGGTCAGAATGAGGAGCAATATAACAGAAACCTACGGGGCCACATCCACATGGATGACCCACAGGCTGCTTACTACCAGTTTCCGTTTCCAGAGGAATAAGGCATATGACAATAAAAATGAGACAGATGTTAGCTCCAATACCTATTCATTAGCCTTTAGCTCTGCTCCTCTACCAACCCTCGATACAAACCTCTCATTAATCAGGAGCGATAGCTACAGCTTTGAGAAGAAACAAACGACAAATAATTTATATCTGTTAAGTGTAGGTTCAAGGCTCTACAGGGATGTCAACATGGTTACTGACATAGGATATACGCAATCAAAATCTTATATAACCAGCACCCAATCTTCTACTCGCTCTATCAGGGGTGCGCTTGATGCCCTTCTTACCCGAAAACTATCTGGAAACCTTTCATATAGTTTTAACTGGACATCGTCAGATGGTACATCTTCCAGGTCAAAGGATGGCACCATGGTACTTACCTACCGCCCCGGACGATTTGTCAATCTTTCTGGTAGCTTCAAGGTCTCAGATTCAGATGGCAATACAACCACCTCTGAGGGATTTTTAATAGACTGGCTTCCCCTGCCAGCTATCAGACTGAATCTAAATTACCAGCATAGCCGTTCTGAACCAGGGCCCTCAATCAGCGACTCGCTCAGTGGCTATGGGATATGGTATATAACTAAGTTTATGGATCTCCAGGTTACATATGGCTATACACGAGATGTGAAGGAGAAAGAGACTGTAAGTTATAATCTTGGTGGAAATTTTAATTGCAGATTCTGGTAATTATAGTTTATATTGATATGTTTTATGAAAAGCATATTGAAAGACGGTCATTGGTCAACGGTCACTGGTCATTGGTTGCTGACTAATGACCAATGACTAATGACTAAAAAAAACAATGAAAGAGCCGAACAACATAACTGTTAGACGAAACGGGCTTCGTTACCGTGACCGTTTAGTGTTTTCTTTGCTATTTGCTCTATGCTCTTTGCTAATTTTTATGTACGGGTGCGGTGGTGTTCCAAAGCACTATACACGGCCAGAAGTTGATTTCAGTAATATCAAAAGGGTGGCTGTATTACCTCTGGAAACCTTCACAACTGATGAATATGCAGGTGAGAAGATTAGAAGGACAGTAATTACAGAACTCCTGTCGAGAGGTATTGATGTGGTTGAGCCGGGTGAGGTAACGAGGGTTCTAACAGAGCTAAAGGTCAGGTCACTCGGTTCTATAAAGATTACAGATATTCAGAACATAGGGAAAACACTAAGTGTAGAGGCAGTGATGAGGGGCTCTGTAGAAGCATTCGGAATCAGCAAGGGGATTTCAGTCTCTTATCCTGAGGTATCTATCCATCTTATGCTAATTGAGGCATCCTCAGGCAATATTATATGGTCAGTGTGGCATACAGGAGGTGGTGCCAGTTTCTGGAGCCGACATTTTGGCGCAGAGGGCATTACACTGAGTGAAGCTGCGAGGAAGGTGGTAAAAGAAGCTGTTGATACATTGTTTTAATGACAAATGACTAATGACTAAAAACTTTAGAAGCTCAATGTTAATCACGGTTAAGGCTACGGCAACAATGCCCGTATCGGCAACGTGTGACGGTTACGTAAAAAAGCCGAGCGACGTGACCGTTAGACGAAACGGGCTTCGTAACCTTTGCCGTTTATTGCTCTTAGCTATCTGCCCTTTGCTAATCTTTATATATGGGTGTGCTGCAAAACCTACTGCATTTTATATCCGGCAGGATATAGACTTCAGTTTCATTAAAAGGGTAGCGGTATTGCCTCTGGATAATCTGACTGCCGAGAAATTTGTTGGTGAGGCTGTAAGGCAGGTGGTTATCAGTGAACTGTTGGCTTCAGGTCTTGTTGATGTGGTGGTTCCTGGAGAGGCAGTGGATGCGATTGAGAAGCTGAGACTTAAATCCATTCAATCCCTGAATGCAGAACAGATAAAGGCTATAGGAAACACCCTTAAGGTCCAGGCGGTTATCTTTGGCTCAGTTGATAGATTCGGAGAGGTCAGAATTGGAAACATCTCTGCTCCTGAGGTGACCATTACCTTAATGATGGCAGATACAAGCTCGGGCAGTATCATCTGGTCAGTCACAAAGACACATGGAGGAGCAAGTTTCATGGCCAGACATTTTGGGGCCAGATCAGAAACTATGAGCGAGACTGTATTAAAAGTGGTAAGAGAGGCCATCCAGACCCTTTATAGTCAATAGTCATTAGTCACTAAGACACTAACCAATGACTAATGACAAATGACCAATGACTAATTTGATGAGTAATGACCAATGACCAGTGACAAATAATTAGAGGGCCGAATGACATGAGCGATAGACGAAACAGGCCTCGTAACCTTGGCCATATGTTGCCTTTAGCTTTCTGCTCTCTGCTAATCGCTCTTAGCCCTTTGCTCTTTGCTGTTAGTGTTAGTTATGCTGACCAGTCATCTCAAAATATAAAAATAGCCCTTTTCCCCTTTGAGAACTTCAGTGAAGATAAAGATGCCCTGAGACATGTTATGCCTGTGCTGAGAAGCCGATTAGAAGCGAGAGGGTTAGAGGTAGTGGATGAGGATAACCTGAACAAATTTTTGCTTAAGGAGAGGGTCAGAGCCACAGGTTACATTTCGAAGGATATGGCCCTGAAAGCAGGAAATGAATTGAATGTAAAGGCCATCTTGGTAGGTTCTATTAATTCATTTTCTCCTAAGGAAAATCCACAGGTCGGACTTTCAGCCCGTCTAATTAGTTCCTCAAATGGCACTATCCTGTGGGCAGAGCATGCCTCTGCTACAAGGGATGATTTTACCACTGTCTTAGGACTGGGTAGAGTAAAAGACTTAGATAGACTTATCCCCAAGGTCATAGATAAATTACTTGCCTCCTTCAGCATCTCACCACCTTCTAAAGAGATAGAGTCTACTTACAGAATTGCGGTGATGCCATTTAAGAACAAGAGCAGAGTCAAGGATGCAGGTATGATAGCCACTTATATGTTTTTAGTGGAACTATTTAATAATAGAGGATTTGAGCCAGTAGAATATGGTGAGGTGAGAAGATTGATAGTGGATTTAAGGGTCAGGTCCAAGGGAGAACTGGACCGCAAAAGTATGGAGGCCCTATCAGAGTCCTTAGGTGTGGATGGGATTTTAGTGGGGACTGTTGAGCTTTACAATGAAGGGCTGGATACCTCCTCCCCACCTGAAGTGTCTATTAGTGCCAGGCTAATAAATGCCCGTAAAAATAGAATTTTATGGTATGATGGCCACCAATTTAGTGGCGATGATGATATAATCGTTTTTGACTGGGGAAGGATAAGGTCTGTGGATAATGTTGCATATAAGGTAGTCTCAAAATTAGTAAAGGAAATGGGTAAGGCAAAATGGCACTAAAACAGTCAATAGTCATTTTACTTCTCACTTCTCACTTCTCACTTCTCACTTTTCTGTGTGGTTGTGCATCTCTGTTACAAAGAGAAGAGGTGTTAGCAGTTGTAGATGGTGAATCCATTACTGAAGAAGACCTTAAATATTCATTAAATATAGCTCATCGCAGGGAGGACCTCTCCTCTGCCGGGGCATTAAATCTATCACAGTATGTGCAGAAGCTGATTGATGATAGATTGCTCATTGAGGAAGCCTATCGTATGGGTATGGACCAGTATCCTGAGGTGCAACAGGCCATTGAGGCGTATATCCTCAGGGAATCAGTAGTGAGACTCCATGATGAGGAGATTGTGCAGAAGGTCTCTGTAACAGAAGAAGAGATCATAAATTACTATAAGGAGAAATATAAGAAAGAGGCACCTGCCCCGCACCGTGATGGTGCAGGGCCTGATAAGGAGCTCGAAGGTGTCAGAGGAGGAATAGAAAAGGCTATCAGAGAACAGAAGGAAAAAGAGCGTAGTGATGAATATCTGAAGTATCTTCGTGAACGGGCATTCATAAAGATTGACCGTGAGCTTCTTTCCGCTATTAAACTGGATGGAGGAAAAGAGGAGATAGAGAAGTGGTCAAAGGATAAAAGACCCTTAGCTAAGGTAAATGGTTCTGTTTTAGAAGCAGGTGATTTTGTAGCTATAGCTACACCCTATATCCGGAAATCAAATGAGGAAATCCTTAATAACTGGATTGACCGCAAACTAATAGACCATGAGGCACTCAGCAGGCATTACGAAATGAAACCCGACTTAGCGAAGGCTGTTTATCGTTATAAAAATCAGCTTCTCAAGAACACATTTATCAGGAGAGTAATTATACCGAGGATTGCGATTTCGGATAAGACATTAGAAGATTATTATTCGAGGCATCAAAAGAGATTTATTAAACCAGCTCATTTTAAGCTCCAGCAGATTACAGTAAAAACAGCGGATGAGGCCCGGGATATATTGAACAACCTGCAGAATGGTGCTGATTTTTCATGGTTAGCAAAGAGGAGGTCTACGGATTCTGCAGCATCAAAAGGCGGAGATACTGGATGGCTTACAAAGGCGGAATTACCCGAGCCTGTGAGGGAGATTATGGATACCCTCAAGATAGGTGACATAAGTCCCATAATCAGGATTGATTCTCTCTATAGAATAATCAAACTGCAGGGGAAGACCGAAGAGGAGGTCGAGGGGTTTGATAAGGTAAAAGATTCTGTTTACAGGCTATGCTTTGATGAACAATTTAATAGCCTCTTGAACAAATATGTAGCCCAGTTGAAGGCAGAGGCCCAGATAAAAATCTATGATGAGGCAGTCCAGTCACTTGAAGAAAGGTTGCGAAAATAGTTTTTTCCTTGACATAGAACAATTGTTAAAGGATAATTTAGTGAATTCAAAATGTTAAACTTAATGAACCAGAAAAACTATTTGTATATTGCGTTAAAACTTATCTTTCTGCTTTTCATTTTTAGCCTTATCTCCACATGTGCCCCTGAAGAGATTGTGAGAAGAAGGGGTTTTGAGCCAAAGCCCTGTCTGGATTGTCACAAGGAGAAATTGGATGAGTTCCAGAAGAAGTATGTCCATTCACCAGTGAGTAAACGGGATTGTGAGGCATGCCACCTCCGTCATGGAAGGATTGCTATTGTTGTTAAATCTCTCAAGGAAAGGGAAGAAATAAAGCTCTGTTATCCCTGTCATTCTAAGATGGCTCAGGCTATGGATAAGATGGCTAATGTGCATACTGCCCTGAAGCAGGGTAAGTGCGTCCCCTGCCATAATCCTCATGCCTCAGAAAATAAGTTCCTTCAGAAAAAGCTGGGCAGTGAACAGTGTTTTACCTGTCACAAACAAGACACTTTTATGCGTGCCAAGCAGCATAAACCTTTAACTGATGGATGCCTTACCTGCCATTCAGCCCACGGCTCTCAACATAAAGACAATCTCGTAAAAAAGGAGACAGAACTCTGCCAGTCGTGCCATAACTTTACAGCAGGTGGTTTCAGAAAGGCGCATAAAAACTATCCTGTTCAGGAGGGTAAATGCACAGGCTGTCATACTCCCCATAGCTCAACAAATGATAAATTGCTCAGGGAATCGGTTCATGTTCCATTAAAGCTATTGCAATGTGATTCCTGCCATAAGCCATTTACAGACCCTAAACCCCTCAGTGTGATTGCCCTTGACAGCAAGCTCTGCTATACATGCCATACAGAAAAGGATTTCAGGAAGAAATACAGGCATCATCCTGTGGATGAAGGCAAATGCCAGAGCTGTCACAGCCCACATGCAACAGACTATCCAAAGATTACCCTCATGGGTAAAAACGAACTATGTATAAGCTGTCATAAGAATAAGGCAGACACATTAAGGGTGACCAATCTACATGCACCAATAAAAGATAAGGGTTGTACTGCCTGTCACAATCCCCATACCTCTGAAAATCCTCTTTATCTAAAGGCAGATAAAAAGCAGCTCTGCCTGACCTGCCACCAAAAGATGGAAAAGGAGCTAAAAGAAATATACACTCATTCTCCATTCTCCAAGATCGAATGCACAAAATGTCATGACTCTCATGGTAGTAATAACCCTCGCATGGTTAAGACTGCCCTGACTGATTTATGCTATACCTGCCACAAGGACAAAGAGAATGAGTTCTTTAAAACATTCATCCATACCCCTGTAGCTAACAGGCAATGCCTTTCCTGTCATAAGCCGCACACCTCTATTTACAAGAGTCTACTGAATACTTTACCGGACCAGCTCTGCCTGAGCTGCCATGGCAACATGTTTCTTGAGCTTAAAGAAGAAGGGATACATCCGCCGTTTAGAGATAAGGCATGTGGAACCTGCCACAGCCCCCATGCAAGTGAATATACTGCAGTTACGGTTGTACCAATGCCCGAGCTGTGTTACAAGTGTCATAAAACCATTGAGGCTGATTTAAGGGCCAGCAGCAACAGGCATATTCCTGTTGATGAAGGAAAATGCACAGTCTGTCATAGCCCTCATGGGACAAAACTCAGGCATCAACTTCTAAGCCTTCCGAAGGAGCTCTGTCTCTCATGCCATGAAAGAATAGTTACCACCACTGCAAAAAGAGGGCACATAGCCATAGAACAGGTAGACTGTCTGAGCTGTCATATCTCGCATTATTCTGAATCAAGGTATCTGCTAAATGACAGAGACCCGGCATTATGTGTTAAATGCCATTCAACTGATACAGAAAGACTATTGAAGATGCATAGAAAAGCTATAACTAAGATCAATCAGTGTATGAGCTGTCATGAACCACATGTAACAGAAAAGCCCAGCCTGCTTAGAAAGGTGATGCATAATCCATTTGTGAGGAGGGACTGCAAGGTTTGTCATGAATAAAAAAGTTCAAAGTTCAAAGTTCAAAGTTCAAAGTTTGAGACTGAGAATCTTAGTCTTAACCTTGACCTTAACCTTAGCATCTGTTTTAACCTGGAATGGTTCTGTTTATGCTCAGACTGACCTTAAAGAAAAGATGCCTGATGTCTGCTACCAGTGTCATATAAAATTAAAGGAGAGCCTGTCCAATAAATATGTCCATTCCCCATTCAAACAGGGTAAGTGCAATGTATGTCATAACCCGCATACAAGTAATCTTAAGGACCTGATAAAGGATGAGATTAATTCCCTCTGTCTGAGCTGCCATGAAGATATAAAGAAGGCACTCAAAAAGGAGAATGTCCACGGTGCCCTCAGAAAAGGTTTATGCACAGATTGTCATTATAGCCATAGTGGAGAGAATAAACACCTTTTAGTCAAGGCAGAGAAGAAACTCTGCTGGGATTGCCATGAGCCCCTGAAAGAACAGCTCAAGAGACCCTATGCGCACCTTCCATTTAAGGAAGGTGAATGTTCATCATGCCATAATCCCCATGCATCCTCAGAGGAGAATCAGTTACTCACTGCACCCAATAAGATATGCAAAAATTGTCATGCCCCACGATGCAAGGCAGAAGGGGTCTCTATATCCTTTGCCACAGAAAAATTGGATTGTACAACATGCCACGGTGGGCATAGTTCTGATACTAAAGGCCTTCTCGGGCCTTATGGCCACACAGCCTTTTTGGATAAAAGATGCGGGGAATGCCATAACCCTATTCTGGCCGGCAGAGAAATAACTACCCGGCTATTAGGTAAGGATTTGTGCTTTAGTTGCCATAAGAAGGACCCTGCAAAATTCAGGGAGACTGATATCCATGGGGGAAGTGATGCAAAGGGTGGCTGTGGACTATGCCATAATTACCACGCCTCAAAAAAGAAGAATCTCACAATAAAAGAGTCACGGCTGTGTTTTACCTGCCATGAAAATACTGAAAGAAGAACAGTTTCCATGGAGAAGGCGTTAAAGTCCATCAGATGTGTCCCTGTCAAAGGTAGAAGATGTTTTGAATGTCATATACCTTTGCATTCCAGCCAGCCGTATTATTTCAGGCTGGATAAAATCTTAACATGTGCAAGATGCCATAAGGCGATGCATGAAGTCACCCATCCACTCGGAAACGGGGTCATAGACCCTCGTAATGGCCAGCCAATAACCTGTATTACATGTCACAGTATGCATTCTGCAAAGGCTGAATTCATGCTCGTTCTTGATAGAAAGCGGCAGCTCTGCATCCAGTGCCATAAAAAATAGTCAATGGTCAATGGTCATTGGTCACTGGTCATTAAGATAATGACTAATGACAAATAGTATTTACTGATTTACATACTTTGTATACCTATTTACATAGTTTCTTATTGTCTTAGCCATGTTATGTCTGTATAATATTCGTACAATATATGGCATAGCTATTGCTTGAAAACTTGTAAGGAGTATTTTGTGAAAACAACGAAAACGATATGTTTTCTGCTCTTAGCCCTTTGCTCTCTGCTCTTTGCTATGCCGTTGGAGGCTAAGGTTACCGGCAACTGTAGCAACTGTCATACCATGCATAATAGCCAGGGAGGTGTTGCTGTGGTCGCAGCAGGGCCACAAGGCTGTTTATTGAACAAGGAAGGCTGCTTAGGATGCCATTCATCTACAAATGCAGCAACATGGCAGGATGCTGTTTCAAAAGCACCTATAGTTTTCAATACTGTTGAACCTACATTTAACACCCAAAAAGGTCTGGCTGGTGGAAATTTTTATTATGTTAGTGGTACCACGGATGATAAAGGACATAATATCTCTGCCTCTAATCCGGACGGTGCACTTATTAATACCCCGCCAGGTGGAACTGCCCTGACTGCACAAATAACATGTGCTGGGAAAAATGGTTGCCATGGAGACCGCAGCACTGAAACAGAGAGTCTTAAAGCTATTAAGGGTGCACATCATACAGATGATACCATCCTTAAGTTTGGTAGCATAAGTGAAAGTGGTCAAGGTGGTAGTCCCGGCCTAAGCTATAGGTTCCTTAAAGGCGTCAAAGGTGGTGAGGTCGCAGACTGGGAGCATGATCCAACTACAACCAACCACAATGAGTATAAAGGTGCTACCAGTTTTACGGACACAAGCACAATCAGTTACCTCTGTGGCCAGTGTCATGGGAAGTTCCATAGTTCTGCCGATGTAGGCAGTGCAAGTCCTTGGTTCAGACATCCAACTGATATTTCTCTGCCAGCAAGCGGTGAGTATACCGCTTATACCACATACAACCTTACAGTCCCTGTTGCCAGAACTGCAATCCCCAATAGCCCTAGCTGTATTGTTACACCATCAGGCACTACCGATGATATCGTCATGTGTCTTTCATGTCATCGTGCACATGCATCAGCATATTTCAAGTTGATGAGGTGGGATTATAAAAGCTGGCCAGCGAGTGGTACAAATGGGTGTAATATATGCCATACGTCGAAAAACTAAAGTCATTAGTCAATGGTCAATGAAATAATGATCAACGACTAATGACTAATTGGAGGCTGAATTGAGACTCAAGAAAGCAGTGACGATGACCAACAAGATAGATATTTTAAAGGAAAAATACGAATCTACAAATGAATTTAAGGAAAGATTATTGAAGAGCAAAGTAAAGGAAAAGATTGCAAAGATAATCCTTTTTGGCAGTGTTTCAAGGGGGGAGGCAAGGGAAGAAAGCGATATAGATATACTAATAATAACGATAAATGGTATAAAGGAAGTAGACGAGACGTGTTCTGATATTGCCTATCAAATAATGATAGAAAGAGGTGAAATAATAATGCCCATGATACATTCCATAGATGAACTTTTTTGTCCTAGATCCTACTTTTTTTATCTTAACCAGAAGTCAGGAAAGGAGATTTATACAATGGGGGATGAAGAGATAAAAAAGATGGAGATTCAAAGTTATTTAGAGCTTTCAAAGGAATATCTTCAAGGTGCGAAGAGGTGTTTAGAACATATGGACTGGAGAATAGCATTAGATGCAGCCTATAATGCCCTTGAGTTAGCTATAAAAGGGCTTCTTTTAATAAAGTTAGATACATTGCCTTCTTCGCACGGAGGTATTATAAATAGATTTTCTGAGCTATATATAAAGACCGGAAAGATAAAAAAAGAGATTGGCAAAAAGGTGTATAAATCCTTAGAGCTAAGGCATAAGGCCCGTTATCGTAAAGATGCTGTCATTGGAGAAGATGATGCACAGTTTGTAATTAATTTAGCTGAGGAATTTATGGATATAATGCAAAGAAGTTCAAAATAAACATGGTTGCGGTTAAGGCAACGAAGCCCGTATCGGTAACGGCAAACGGTAATGGTTACAGAAAAGTCGAACAATATAACCGATAAGTTAAATGGGCGTCTTAGCCGTAACCGAATGACTGGCAGTTAAGACAAAACGGGCCTCGTTACCGTGACCGTAACCGTTAGGAGGTGGTGAATTTGAGAGTGAGAAGAGCCATAATACTTATATCACTATTGATGTGCGGGATGTCCATTATTTGCTGGATATTATATCCTGACAGTGTAAGCAGTGGCCCTTATCTTAATTCTGCACATGGGAATACAACCTATGGGGTAGATCGTATAAGAACCGGAACTGGTGGCTTTGGATATTCAAAAGGCAACTGTGCCCACTGTCATGAGCAGCATGCAAGTATTGGTGGGCAAACAATAACCCCTCAGGGTTATGAGCTGTTTTATAATAACTATGTTAGTCAAACAGATGGCGTTTGTTTTAAGTGCCATGACAATACAATTACTATCTCTGCCACAGGAATAGACAACTACAGTTACAGTTACCGTGCTGGTGGCTGGACAGCCGATACTCTGAATGACATCAAAGAGGCATTCGACCCGCTTATTTCTCTTTCGTCCCATAACCTCACTGATATAAGAACATTCATTAATGGCAAATGGGGGTATACTGCTGATTCAAATCCCTGTACTGCCTGCCATAATCCACATAGGACACAGGGAGACCCTGCAAACTCCTCACTTCCGAAGAACTCTACTACAAGGGGCTGGCCTGTCTCCCGCCCAAGCCAGCATAGTAAGGATAATAACGCATGGGAACTCTGGGGGGATGTTTCCACAGAGAGGATGAGTTATTATACTGCCAACTATCAGGCCCCTTATCGCTACAATACTACTTCTTACTTGGAACCACAAGGAGACCCTTCAACAGACCCTGCTACTGCCGCAGCAAACACGAC
>JBFLWW010000028.1:0-21368 GCA_040757475.1 Nitrospirota bacterium | reverse complement strand
AGTTAAAGAAACTGCAATAAACATCGATTCATTAAACCCATAGCCAAATAAAACACCTAAGAAATAGCCTGCTATCCATGGAACAATAATTCCTATTAATGCTATAAACAAATACCTCATCTGATACACCTCTCTGATTTTGAATTCAAGACCTATTGCAAAGAGGAGCATTATTGCACCCAGATGGGCAAGCATCTTTATGGCATCTGTATACTTTACGATATGAAAGAGGCTCGGGCCGATTGCTATCCCTACAATTATTACTCCAACCACTGCCGACTGATTAATCCTGGATGACAACAGATAGCCTGCAAGTGCAAAGAGCAAGACCAGACTTACCTGTAACTCAATAGTAGCCATTTATTCCTTGATTTTTAATGTGAATTATTCACTACGAATATATCATAGGAAGGCAAAATAAAAAAAGTCATGATAAATTCCATTTTATTTGAAGAAGGAGATTTAGAAATACTTGGTAAGCTAACAGCCTATACCAAGCAACTTGACATGGTCATGTATAATGATGCTATTACTGATAAACCCTTGAACTATTTTTACGCCTTTACAACCAATACAGGGCAGGTGGCATGTCCAATGACTCCTTCTGTAACGCTCCCCATAAGGAGTCTCTTAAGACCTGTCCGTCCATGGCTTCCCATAATAGTAATATCAACCTTTTGCTCCCTTGCAATCTCTGTTATTACTCTAAAAGCCTCGCCTTCCCGCACAAGGGTTACTGCTTTAACATCAGATGCCTCAGCCTTTTTCTTTATATCTTCTATCACGTCCTTTGCACTCCTGACAAGGGCATCAAGTGCTGCTGGTGCCCGTGCCATAAATTCCTCTGTGACATCAACTACAGCGAGAATCATTAATTCTCCACCATATGCTTTTGCAAAATTTATTGCACTATTGGCTGCAGCCATACTGTATATTGAGCCATCAACAGGGAGAAAAATCTTTTTCCATCCAACAGTTGCATTTAAGGGCACAACGAGGACATCTCTCCGGCTGTGGCCTATAACCCTTGCTGTAACACTACCAATAAGGGCCCTTTCAAGGTAGTGCATTCCCCTTCTTCCCAGCACTATCAGGTCACAGTTTTCTGCATCTGCAAGGTCAACAATCCTCTCATATGGCTCACCTTCTTCACAGACTGTCTTAATCAATACACGCTCTGCCTCTGCCATCTTTTCAGCCTCTAAAAGGGCTTTTTCACAGGGCTCTTTAATTGCTTTTTGAATGTTCCCAATGGCTGTCATTGCTAAGTCCCCTTCGTAAGGAGGAGCAACAGAGACAACTGTTATCCAGCTCCCCTCATTATAGGCAAGTTTAAAAGACTCCTTTAATGCATGAGTGCTGGAGGGAGAGCCATCAACTGCAACGAGGATCTCTCTATATCCTCCCATGTTCTAAGGCTCCTTCAGCGTGTTTAAGCCTTTCTGTAAAATTTATCAAAAAAGGCAGGGTCAGCGTGACGGAATATCTCTTTATCATGAGTTACGCACTTCTTCGGCATTCCTGCAAAAGCAGAGCCATGAAATAATGTTGCTACAGCTATTTCTCCCTTTTTAAATAATCAATCTCCCTTTTCATCTCTTTCCATTCTAAGGCCCTATTAATGGCAATAAGTATCTGCTCTTTACGGAAGGGCTTGGTGATGTAATCATAGGCACCTTTATGTATAGCCTCTTCTGCCGACTCAATGGAGCCATATGCGGTAATGATAAGTATGGGGATAGATTTATCTATCTTTCTAACCTCATCTATGATTTCTATACCATCCATACCTGGCATCTTGAGATCAGCAATCAATAAATCGAAAGCTCCTTCTTTAATCAACTTAGGTATCTCTAAAGGATTATTAGTGGTTGTTGCCCTGTGATTAGTCTTTTCCGTAATGATCATAGCAAGAAGGGCAAGCATATCCACTTCATCGTCTACAATTAAAATCTGTGCCATCTTACCTCCTCTTCAGACACAATGCCTGAATTAAATTAAGCTTGAGTTTGGTCAGGGATTTATTCACTTCCCGAAGGAACAACAGGCAGAGACACAATAAAGGTAGTGCCTTTCCTCTCCCTGTCCTCCTCTTCAGCCACTGTCTCAAAGGTTATCTCTCCGCCATACTTGGTCACTATACCATGACTGACCGAAAGCCCCAAACCTGTCCCTTCCCCTACCTTTTTCGTAGTAAAGAAGGCCTCAAATATCTTGTCTCTGTACTCCCTTTTAATACCGTGGCCCGTATCTTTGAAAAGAATCTCTACTCTGTTACCAAGCCCATTAAGTCTGGTGGAAATAGTCAAAACTCCTCCCCCATCCATTGCAGCAACAGCATTTGTGATTAAATTCATAAAGACCTGCTGTAAATGACCTGAATCTCCCCTTACTTTTGGTAAACCTTCTGCAAGGTTCTTCTCTAAAGTGATCTTTTTTGTAACCAAGGTATTCTCAACTACAGAAACCACCCTTTCAAGACTTACGTTGACATCAGTAGAATACTCGGTTGTCTCCGGATACCTGGCAAAACCCATTAGGTTTTCAACAATCCTTTTACAATTATGCGCTTGCCTCTCTATGGCTTCGAGACCTTCATGACTCTTGCTACCAGGTACTGTATTTTCTAAGAGAAGATCTGTAAAGCCAAGGATTACCGCCAATGGGTTGTTGAGCTCGTGGGCCACACCAGCAGTCAACTTTCCCAGAGACGCCAGCTTTTCTGTATTGTACATCTGTTCTTCTTCCATTTTCTTTCTCTCTGTAATATCCCTTGAAATCCCCAGAACAGCAAACACCTCACCACTTTCATTCTTAATGCCCACAAAGTTGCTGGTAAACCAATACTCACGTTTGCCAACTTCTACCGAATGTTTTACATTCACGTTTCTTCCTGTATTGAATACCTGCCTGACAAAACCCATCTGCAATTCCGCACTCTCTTTAGAAAAAAGATCATACATATTCTTGCCGATTAAATCCTCAGGGTGTCCTCCGAAGAAACGGGCGGCACATCTATTCATGGATAAGTACTCTCCTTTTTTATCCACGGTAAAGATCAAGTCCTCTGCACTTTCTACGAGGATTCTGTATTTTTCTTCTGATTTTTCCAGTTTGTCGAGTGATTTTTTCAGATCTTCCGTTTTCTTTGTTACCTCCTCTTCCAGTGACTTGGCCCAGCGTCTCTCAAAACTTATGACGTATATGCTACCAAAAATGATAACAAGGACAATGACCCCCTGAATATAAAACTGGCGGGTGTAAACAAAATGAATCGCAGCCTCAACCTCGCTTACAGGTGCTACTACAGCCACTGACCAGTTACGACTGCGCCCTGAGGTTAGATGAATTGGTGCATAGGCAATCAATTTTTTCATCTCGGTTTCTATATCCCCGTGCCAGCCGGAGATATACCACCCTGTTCCTTCCTCACCTTTAAGCATCTTTTCCTTTTGAATCATGTTAATCTGGTCAAAAGAAATCTTAGGTTTTCTGGCAGCACGGGCCTTAAAGGCATCCTCTCCGATTAAGTCCTTTTCTGGATGATATAGAAATATACCTTTGTCATCTACAGCCCAGGCATATCCGGTCATCCCTGATTTAATATCTTTGATAGCCTTTCTGACCAAGTAGGTAACATCCAAAGTAAATAGAACCACTCCCGATAAACGTCCTGTAGGCATTGGATGGGCCTCATCAATAGACTCCTCATAAGTGGGTGTGGCTAAGATCATGACAGGTTTCTCAGGATATTGCTCGCTCTCCCTTGTAATCTCACCCACATAAATTCTATTCTTATTTTTCTTTAGATAGGCCCATTTAAAATATTCTGTATCTCGAAAATGACCTTTTATTATGCGGGAGCTCCTCAGATTATCAACGATATAGGCCGTCTCTCCCTTACTGTCTACAAGTCTTATCTCTATTACCCCTTCCTCATTGACGCCGGATAAAGTGGTGTTCATCCTGTTAGACCATGATGCCTCCAGATACTGAATGGATGGAGAAAGACTCAATAGTGAAAGCTCCCTCTTAACGAAATCCAGACTGTCTTCTATCCGATGTGAAGCATACCTGGCTAATATCAATTGCTGCTTGTTAAAATCCTCACGGATAATTTCTTTCATATTTCTTGCAGAAACTATGCCCAGATATAAAGCACTTATGAGTAGCACTATCATGATAATGCCAAAAAGGATGATAGCCTTTCTTACATTGTAGTATTTCTCTCTAGAAGACCTTTCTTCTTTATTCACCTTAACCTCATAATGTCATTGCGAGCGTAGCGAAGCAATCCCTACTAATTCTTCCTTTGAGATTGCTTCAGCACTTCGTGCCTCGCAATAACAGCGTAAAGTTGGGATAACACATTAGCAATAATCCCTCAAGAATTCTTGTAAGCAGCAGTCCACAAAGGCATCGCTGAACATTATCATATCTAACTGCTTTGTATAAATTGCCAGGCGACCTAATACACTTAGTTTTTCCTCAATAGCCGACCTTTGATATCTGGTTATCCTGGCGTTCAGCACATCTCCAATTCTATCAACCTCGAAATCCAGCTTTTCCAGAATCTCTTTTATAAGTTGTGTTCTTCTGAGACGTCTCTCGATAGATGCGCCACCACCCTTAAAATGAAAGCGAATATAGTTATGGTCTATGTTATCGCTTGCGTAGGCTTCCACAGTAGATAGATGATACCCCAACCTGATACTAAAGTTCATGTACTCTCTGGATATCAAGGCAAAGCTCTTTCCCCCTACCCTATCTCGAGATAGTGATGGCTCAAGTGCAATGTCAGCAACGGCGGAGGCAAAACCCTTTATATTTATAGGCTTGGGGCCTGGCCATTTCATGGACATCATGCCTCTCAGGAAGGCATTCATGGGGATAGAGCGGATGTTATCAGCAATTATCCTCTTTAGACTATTTTCAATACCACCGTTCAGGTCTATCACATATATATCATGGGGTATCTTTAAAACCAATCTTACAGCATCCCCTTCTTTTACATCATGCCTCTCGCTGATTTTAAACATCTCGTCCATAGATACTTCATTGACAAGATACGTTATATCATGGAGTGTTTTACACAGGTCAGGTCTGAATGAGTTGCCTCCAAGACTAATTAAGTTTAAAGGAACTATCTTTTTAAGTACTTCTTCTAATATCTTAAAGACATGGGTATTTTTAAATAGGTTTTCCCTTTTTTGTCCTAATTCAATGACTTCATCCACACGCCCTTCATAAACGTTACCGTTAATAGCATCAACAGTTATCTCGAGGCCACTTGTTATGAGCCTTGTGGCTATTTTTGTATCCAGGATGGCAGGCACATGGAATTCCTTGGCAAGGGATGCCATATATCCGGTAGCACTCCCAACATCCGTTACAATAGCAGTGGCTTTGTTCATCACTGTTACAAACTTAGGCGAGATATGCCTGGCTATAAGGATGGCCCCATCGGGGAAATTGTTCATATCCTCTTCTTTATTAACTAAATATGCCTTTCCGGTACCAACACCCTTACAGGCAATAACACCCCTATCGATCAAAACCTTGTAACCCTTCAATGGCGTAGGCCGCTTAACCCTGCTCTTAACCTCACCAAGATTGGCATCCTTCCCGCCTACCATATTCACCCCGTTAGAAAGCTCCACCTCTTCCCCACCCTTTCTAACGGGGGTCATCCTGTCTTTGGTGATGCTCTCAATCTCCCTTCTCTTAGTAAGGATTGCATGAATCTCTGAATCGACCCTCTTGAGTACATCGTATAACTCTGAGTATTTTCTATTTGAGATTTCATTGAGGGCACCTATGATAGTGTGCACCTTATGAGATAACGTGTTTGAATTTGATCTTATATAATGCATGTCAAAGAGGTAGTCCCCTGAAAGTTTTTCCTCCATATCGGCCATTATCTCAAGGACGGCGTTGGTTTCAGAGAGCAGTTTCTGGAAGCAATTATATCTTTTTTGAAGTTGTTCCCTCGTTCGGGATAACCCCTCTGGAGATTTCTTTTTAAATATACTTAATAAATCCCGCATCATTATTATGATAGCACAAATTGTGATGACTTAAACCACCCCTCGCTCCCCCTCCTGCAGCTGGTAGTTTATTCTATCCAATTAATAGTTCGCTTTTATATTATCCCTATGGCTATCTTAATCGCCTTTTCTATCTCCTTCATCTTTTCGTTACTTATCCTGCCTGCAAAAGGACCTCTAATAAGTAAGGATTTGTCTACGGTTGTTACCTGCTCACATTTGGCCATAGATGCCTTCGATAAACCACCTTCACCCTCTTGTAGTAAAACATGAGTAGGGGCTGGTTAAGGTTGTGGACAGAGGAACGACGATTAAATCATTAGCTAACTTATTTCTAATATCTAAAGACACAACCAAGGCAGGGCGATTCTTAATATCCTTTGGCTTTGAAGGCAGATTAACTAAATATATCTCTCCTCTTTTTGGATACTCAACCATCCCATGTTCTCTTCGCACTTTCTGCCGCTATCTTGGCCCATTCCTCGTCTTCCTTCTTTTCCTTTTCTGTAAGAGATAGGTAATAAGCCTCGATATCTTTTTCTATCGCCCTTTTTTTAGACTTAAGTAGCCAATCACGTAGCGCTTCTTCCATTACCTGACTTCTTGGAGTTCCTTTATCTTTTGCAATTTCATCTATTTCGTTAACCACATCACCGCTAATTGTCACTGTCAGTTTTGCCTTGCGCAAGGTACTTGTAGATGGCATAATTAACCCCCTTTCTACCTTACTAATTATAAGATAATCTGAGATTTATTTGCAACAAAAAATCCCGATCCGTCTCAGGCGGAGGTCAGAAAATTTTTCTAACGGGGGCACTTTCCGAATGAACAGGCAGAGACACAATAAAGGTAGTACCTTTTCTCTCCATGTCCTCTTCTTCAGCCACTGTCTCAAAGGTTATGCTTCCGCCATAATTGGTCACTATTCCATAACAGGCCGAGAGTCCCAAACCTGTCCCTTCCCCTACCTCTCTTGTGGTGAAAAAGGGATCAAATATCTTATCTCTGTACTCCCTTTTAACACCGTGTCCTGTATCCTTGAAGAGAATCTCTACCCTATTACCAAGCCCATTAAGTCTGGTGGAAATAGTCAAAACCCCTCCCCCATCCATTGCAGCAACAGCATTTGTGATTAAATTCATAAAGACCTGCTGTAAATGACCTGAATCTCCCCTTACTTTTGGTAAACCTTCTGCAAGGTTCTTCTCTAAAGTGATCTTTTTTGTAACCAACATATTCTCAACCACAGAAACTACCCTTTCAAGACTTACGTTGACATCAGTGGAATACTCGGTTGTCTCCGGATATCTGGCAAAGCTTAAAAGATTTTCCACAATCCTTTTACAATTAAGCCCTTGCCTCTCTATAGCTTTGAGAATCTCATAACTCGGATGGTTAGGTTCTATCTTTTCTAAGAGGAGATCGGCGAAGCCAAGGATCACCGCCACTGGGTTATTAAGCTCATGGGCCACACCAGCAGCCAACTTTCCCAAGAACACCAGCTTCTGTACATTATACAACTGGTCTCCGCTCTTCTTCCATTCGGTAATATCCCTTGCCATTTCAATCACCTGTGTAACGACGCCCCGATCGTCTAATATTGGATAAGCTATAACCCTGTAATATGAAACTTCACGCTCTTTAAAATGTGTATGCAGGACTTCGCAAGGTTCACCTGTTTTGAGTGTCTCTTGCACAGGGCAGGGATGATTGGGTATATCACAAGGTTTATCCATGTTATGAAGAAGTCGATAACAATATTTACCAACAATCTCATGTTTCGATTTACCCAGTCTTTTCATCAACCATTTATTTACATCCTTTATCCTGTAATCTCTGTCGACAACCATAATCTGGTCTCTAATACCATCGATAACCGCTCGCAAGAATTTGTTGGTTTCTAACAACTCTGCAGTATTTATCTTTGGAATATGCTTCACTTCAATACTTTCTACCACATCCTCCCCTTCGTCCCCTCCAGGGGAGATGAAGGTGAGTGGTATCTAAACTTATTTATGACTTTCACTATATTTTAGCAGATATTTATAACAGCAACCTTTTCTACACTTTTTACACTCTAACATTTGCAGGGTCCTCATAATAAACCTATCACAGAGTGAAGGAGACACAAAAAGGGTTTAGGATACACCCCTAGGATGAAGGCTACAGCCGCCAGGCCCAGAAGAGGAACGCTCATCGTTAAGGGAGGATCCTTAATCTTATGATTTGATAGTTCAGGCTTTAATGGACCAAAGAATACCCTCGCCGCAGTCAAGAATGTATAGACAAGTGTCAGTAAAGTTGAGATGACAGCTATAATTACAACTGTCAACCCGATGGGATCTTCACGTACTCCCTGGAAAGCGCCTGTAAACAGTACCCATTTTCCTACAAAACCGCTTGTGAGAGGAAGAGCTGAGAGTATTAGTGCACCCGAAATCCAAAGTATAGCAGTTATCGGCATCTTAGACCAGAGTCCGCCCATCTTTCTCATATCCCTGACCCCTGTCACATAAACCAATATACCAGCAGTTGAAAAGAGGATTCCCTTACCTAAGATATGACTCAAGAAGTAAAACATTCCGCCTTCAATACCCCAGATAGTGAGGGCTCCAATCCCGAATATAGAGTATGATATCTGGCTTATAGTTGAGCAGGCACAGAATCTTTTCGCGTCAGTTTGAGCCAGCGTAAGAAAAGAGCCATACACCATGGTTGTCAGAGCAAACACCAGAATAGGTATGCTAAAAACCTTGAGATCGTCATGAAGTGGAATAACGAGAACCCTGACAATCACATAGGCTGCTATATTCGCATAAACTGCAAGCAATCCTGCTATGCATGTTGGATGTTCTGCATGAACCCATGGCATCCAGACCTGAAAGGGAACCATTGCCAGCTTGGTAGCCATCCCGATGAGGATAAGTAGTGCAATCCAGAAGGTAAGTGGATTCCCTGCAAGATTTGGTAACTCAGATATCTCAAGGCTACCTATCTGGTTATAAGCTAACAGAATCCCGATCAGGAAGAAGGTTGCCCCGGCAATTCCCCAGAAGAGGCAAAGTAGGGCAACTTTATAACGTGCTATAAAGTCGGAATAACCAAATTGAGCCATTATGAAATAAAGGGGGATAATAGTTAGCAGTTCCAAGAAAAAATACAATGCTATAACGTTTGTAGCAAAGGAAACACCCATAAAACCTGTAGGAAATAAGAGATACAAAAAGAAAAACCTCGTGTAATAGATAAGCCATGTCCTTTTATCCACTTCCCCATATATCAGCTCTATTCTGTGTTCTACATAATGTATTGAGTAAAATGAAAGGGCAACGCATATTAAATTTACTATTAATGCAACTGGTAGACTCAAACCATCTGCCAGAAGATTTAAACTCACCTCTGGTCCAAGTGGATATTTCTCATAAATTATTTCACCCTGATATACTTTGAGACCCGCTATGCAAAGAAGTGAAGTAGTGTATAGGAGAGAAATGCCTGCCATCCAGCCTGCTTTCTTACCCAGTATTGGTCTGGTTAAGAATATAATTATGGAGGCTATGGCTGGCACTCCTACTATTTGAAGAAGAATATAAGGCATCATTTTATCGCCCTAATAAAAAGATTGTAAAGAGCAATCCTATAAAGAGTATAAGGACATATATTAAGTTCCACGGTAAATATGGAATCTCAGTCCGAAGGTGCTTTACCCAGTTATAGATAACAGTTGGTATAGATGCCAATCCAACATGATAAAATTTATCTATCCCGCTCTCAGCATCTGCAGTTCCAGAAGGTAAATATTTAGAAGAACCGCCTGCTATTTTCAATGAAATGGCCTCAACGAAATTCCCTATTGCTATCACCGGTCTCTCACATAACCATACAAACCTCTTCCCAGGCAATCTGTAAAACCAGTCGGCATCAAGATGAATAGCCCTTACCTCAGGCGGATAGATTCCGGAGAGTATAAGAAGTGTAAAGGCTAATGAACCATAGAAAAGTAGTTGGCTCATGCCCACCACATGGAAAGGTGTATATGGTTCAAAATCCACAGGATAAGGAAGAAGACTGTACAGAGGACCAGGAAATATACCGATGAAAATACACAAAAAGGCAGTTATCCCCATCGCAAGGAGCATATTGAGGGGGGCCTCTTTTGTTCGAATTCCAGAGTCATGGGAAAAGAATGCGAAAAAAGGGACTTTTATGCCCGCATGGTGAAAGACACCTGCTGAGGCAAATAATAACATAAACCAAATGATCTTCATATGCCCCATGGCAGCTGCCTCCATGACCATTGATTTACTGACAAAACCGCTAAAAAGTGGAAAGGCTGAAATGGACGCAGCACCCACTATGCAGAATATGCATGTTAATGGCATGGTTCTGTATAGTCCACCAAGATCTGTACCATTTATCTTTCCTGTCTGATGCAAAACCGCACCCATGGACATAACGAGGAGACCCTTATAAAGGATGTGGCAGAAGACATGGGATACGGTACCATTAATGGAGAGGGCTGTACCTATCCCGATGCCACAGACCATGAATCCGACCTGGTTAATAAGGCTGTAGGCAAGGACCCTCCTGAGGTCATTCTCGACAACGGCATAAAATATGGGAAAACACGTCATAATCGCCCCAATCCATATAAGAGCTTCAGTACCCGGAAAAGACCTTGCCAGGACATATACAGCGGTCTTTGTCGTAAAGGTCCACATGAATACAGCACCTGTTATTGTTGACTCTGGATATGCATCAGGAAGCCATGGATGAAGCCCTGGCCATGCACAATTTACGCCAAATCCAATAAATATAAGATAAGTCGCTAATCCCTTTAATCCTATATATCCAAACTCAATAGATCCGGTGTTAATTACATAAAGGACAATACCTGCCAGAAGGCAGAGGCCGCCAGCGATGTGAACCAGAAGATATCTAAAACCTGCAACAAGTGATTTCTTTGTCCTGCGTGACCAGACTAAAACTAAAGCGGTAATGGTCATCATCTCCCAGAAGAGAAAAAGAGTAATAAAATCTCCCGCAAAGACAACACCCAGAGAGCTTCCAGAGTAAACGTAACCTGCCACATGCTGGATATCATCTTTCACACGAAGGGCGTAAAGGAACGCTATAAAAGATATAAGATGGTAGATGTATCCAAAAACCAGGCTGAGCCTGTCAACCTTTCCAAAGACAAGCTCATAATCGAGGAACCTGACAACCCAGTGTGTACCCTCCGAAATATTGATTAGGTTTATGAAGCTTACAAATGGCAGTAACAATAGATATGCACTTTTCAGCCTTCCCCTTAAAAGTGGTATGAGAAATGCACCGATGATGAATATGGTTGATGGAGGAACAGTACTAATCATAGTAATCCTCTTTTCTCTTTACGAGAGGCCTGAGTATATATTTTGCTGCGAGGACAAGGGCAGTACAGGCCACAAATCCGAATACCGCATAAAACTCGGGCCATTCTTCCCATGGAAAATAAGTATGTTTATGGATAAAAGGCTCAACCACAAGGAGAAACAAAAGCCATAAATAATAAAAGATGAAGAATATCTTTACATTTTTTGGCTTATCAAAAAAATACTCTTTTTTCTTCTCGGTTTCCTCTTTTCCCATCTTCATATCCTTTCCGCCTCAAAGCGTATTCAAGAAAATAATCCCAATATATAAAACACCTATTGCTATCGCTATAAAAAATATCTTCCTGTATATTGGAATAGGCTCATGAGTGAGTTCCATTAATTCTTCTATTTCTTCACCCATTATTTATCCTCCCATCATACTGAAGTGCCACCTTACATACCTCCAGAAAGGGTTCTTACCGCCATTTCTGCAAGGTCTAATATGTAGAACGTACGGGGGAAGAAACAAAAGATAATAGAGAAGATTGCCGTTATCGCCAGGGGAATAATCATGAAAAGATATATGGGTCTTTCTGTCTCTTTTATCACCTCTTCCCCCCCGTTTGCTAACACCGGTGTCGCCGGCCTTTCAAAGAATGCAGTTTTTACTATCGGGAAGAAATAAACAACATCGAGCAGGGAACTTATCAGTATAACGCCCAGGAAAATCAACTGACCTGCCTGCAGTGTTCCGAGGCAAAGGAACCATTTACTTATAAATCCTGCTATTGGTGGCGCTCCACACATACCAATCGCACCTATGGTAAATGCTATCATTGTTATCGGCATCTGTCTCCCCACGCCTGCCATCTGACTTACTTCCTTCTTACCTGCTACTACCATTATTGCCCCTGCACAAAGAAAGAGTGTTATCTTCATGAACCCATGGAAAGGGATATGAATCATTGCACCTGTTATGCCCAGAGGAGTTAATAACGCAGCACCAAAGATTATGTAAGACAACTGGCTTACAGTGGAATATGCTAATCTCTTCTTCAGGTTGTCATTTCCAATAGCAAAGAAAGAACCCACTATCATTGTGAAGGACGCAACAGAAGCAAGTATTAGCCCGAGTCCGAGCTCGCTCATCAGATCTGTTCCATATACATAGCATACAATCCTGACGAACCCAAAAACCCCTGCCTTAACTACTGCCACTGCATGCAGAAGCGCACTTACTGGCGTTGGCGCAACCATTGCGGTGGGAAGCCATGAGTGAAAAGGTATCCATGCAGCCTTCATCATACCCAGCGCAAATAATGCAAACAGTACCATTAAAATTGGTTTAGATGCAGATTGGGATGTCAATATCCCTCCACCTGCAAAATCAGTAGTCCCTGTAAGGGAATATATTAATACTACTGCAGTAAACAAGCACCAACCTGATATAAGCAGGTATGTTAAATATTTACGACCTCCAAAGAATGCCTCCTTATCCTCGTGGTGAGCAACTAACCAGTATGTTGAAAGCGTTAATACCTCATAAAAAACATAAAACGTGATCAGATTCTCAGACATTGCTATACTTACTGCGGAAAAAATAGCAATAGCGAACATCCAGTAATATCGAGTTTGGGCGTGTTCCTTTAATGCACGCATATAGCCTATTGAGTAGAGAGATACCAGAATCCACAGGAAGGAAGAGGTAATAGCGAAGATAAGACCAAAGGCATCAACCTTGTAGCTAAAGACGATACCGGGGGCTATGGTGATGAGATGGCATCTGATCACATATCCTTTTAGAATAATCGGTGCCATTGAGATAACAATCAAAAACAGTATTATACTGGCGATTATCGTCCAGCTTTCCCTTATATTGGGTCGCCTCCTGAAAAAGAATATAAGAAAAGAACAAATAAAGGGGCATAAAACTGCTAACAATGGTCTAATAGATTCAACCTCTGTCATGGTACTATCCCCAATCCAAATCTTGAATTAACCCCTTCTGTTATCGGTGAGAAAACCCCGGATACCCAGGCAATCCCTATAAGGAAACAGAGGACTGCGAGGGCCAACCCGGGGATGAGCATGCTCACTGGTTCCTCATCTATTTTTATCTCATTTCCTTTACTCCCTTCTACAGGCTTCAAATACATAATTTCTATAACACGCCAGAAATAAACAATCATAAGAAGGGTGCTAAAGAATATCGCGGCTACAAATACATATTGTTTTGCATCTATTGCAGCAAGTATTAAGTACCATTTTGTGATAAATCCTACACTTGGTGGCATCCCTATCATCGCAAGAGCAGCTAATATGAAGGCAAAGCATGTATAGGGCATCCTCCTTCCCAATCCCGTGAAGTCCCTTATATCCCACAAACCTGCCTTATAGATGAATGCACATGCTGCCATGAACAGGCATCCTTTCATCACTGCATGGTTCAGTATATGCATCAAGGCAGGAGTCAATCCTAAGGGTGTGAAAGTGGCAAGCCCGACACCGAGCATAATATATCCCACATTGGCTATACTGGAGTATGCAAGCATCCTTTTCAGGTTAGACTCCTGTATCGCAAATATAGAGCCGGCGATCATGGCTACAACAGATACCCAGCAGATGATATCTAATATAGGTACATAACGGGTGATGAAATCCACTGTGAATACTGAGAAGATTATTCTTATCAGTGCGTAAACGCAGGTCTTTGCCATCGCTGTTGATATCAGCACACTTACTGCAGAAGGGGCATAGGTATAAGCATTGGGTTGCCAGGTGTGGAGAGGGAAAAGGGCTATTTTTATACCAAGGCCAATGAGAATGAAAACAAAGGCTGTTTGAACTGCTCTGGTGTCATATAGTGGGGGGAGTAAAATTCTTAAGTTTTCCATATTAAGTGAGCCGGTAACTATATAAAGGTAACCAACGCCCAGTAAATAAAAGCAGGCACCAATGGTACCCATAACAATATATCTAAAACTGGCAACGAGTGCCCCTTCCGACCCTATTGCAACAAGGCCATAGGCAGAAAAGGAGGCAATCTCCAATAATACATAAAGATTAAATGCATCACCAGTGACCACGATGCCTAAACAGCCTGTGATGTTTAAGAGAAGTAGGGTATAAAACTGGGGAATTTTATGCTCAGGAATTTCTTTCTCAACGTTTCTTTTTGAATAGATTGCTGCCGCAATTCCGAAAAATGATACGATAACCAGCACATACGCATTGAGGTAATCTACTACATACTCTATCCCCCAAGGGGGTTCCCACATCCCTAACCAATAGGATATTTTCCCGTGTTTCAGGACTGTATCAAGCATACCGATAGCAGAGACCATGCATACAGACAGAGCAACAAGGACGATAGGAAGGCAGAGACTTCTCCTCCACCATCCCACTACAGGGATAAAGAAGGAGAGTATTAAGGGTGTAACTACAATGAGGGCAGGAAATTGCTCAGAGATCATTTCCCCTTCTCATTCATTAATTTAATAATCTCATCCTCTTCAAAAGTGCCATATCTTCTGAAAATCAATATAAGTACAGAAAGGGTGATGCCTGTAGTAGCTACCGCCACTACAATGGCTGTAAGCATGAGCACAGAAGGCAGTGGATTTACGTAATCTACTGCGCGGGCAACAGCATAAGCCCCGTGGTGCCCACTTATAATCTGTAAGGTTGCACCCTTTTTGGCACTAATGGACATAAAATAAAATATGATGGCCCATTGAAATATACCCATACCTATGAGCTTTTTCATCAGATTGCTTTTTGCCATCATCCCATAGAATCCTATCAAAATGATGACTACATACATCCAGTAATTATATTTACTTATCAGGTATTCAAGCACCCTCCTCCTCCATTATCTCTTCGTGTTCACCCCTTGTTACCAGATCAAGAAAGATAGAGACCATGATGGCCATGACCGTAATCTGTACTCCTAACTCTATCATAGCCATGCCATAATACCTTGCCTTTACAGGGTCTGTTGGTAAGACCTTACTCAGGAATCCATAATCTAAGAAATTACTACCCAGCAGCAGGCATGCCCAACCAGTGCCAGCATATATAAAGACCCCGAGGCAACAGAATATTAAAAGCGCCTTTTCTCTAAAACGCCTCTTTGCCTCATTTAAATCATAGGCAATAAAGATAAGGACGAAGGCTGCAGCCATGACACAGCCACCCTGGAAGCCTCCCCCGGGGCTGCTATGACCATGAGCAAAGACATAAAGGCTGTAGGTCTGTATAAAAGGTACAAGAAACCGGCATAAGGTCTGGATGATAACATCCTCAAATTCTCTTACCACTTTTTGGGCCTCCTTAAAAGCATCATGACTACAATTCCTGCAGTGAAGATGACAGTGGTCTCGAACATAGTATCATAACCTCTATAGTCAGCAAGGACAGAGGTAACCATATTTGGCACTGCCGTCTCCTCAACAGTCTTTTCTATATACCTCGGTGAGACATGGAGGCTGGCTGGTTGATAAGGGTCAGCCCATTTTGGGAAATCCTCCGCTGCGTAAATGAGCAAGAACGCTGTTATGATAATGGCAATAAATGCAGGTACCTTTTTCAATCCTTTGACCTCCTTGTAGTATTGTACAGAGTAGCAATGAAGAAGGCAGTGGTTACACCTGCGCCCACGCATGCCTCTGTAAAGGCAACATCTACTGCGCCCATCTGTGTCCAGATCAGACACATAAAAAAGCTAAAGGCGCCGAGGATTATTACAGCACTGAGTAAATCCTTTACAGTTATAGCAGCCACAGCGGATATAACAGCAAAAAATATCAATATCAGGTCTAATTGCCAGATCACCTGGGGACCTCCCCCCTTGTCCATGGCTCAACATCAGAATCAAGCCCTGCCTTGACAATAGCATGGGTTGCAGTAGGATTAGCTAAAAAGATAAACATAGCAATAAAAATTATCTTTATGCTTACCAGTACAGTCGCCAGTGAAAATCCATGATACAGGTTATATATTGCCAGGCCTGTAACTGATAGAAGTGCCCCAAGGGTGTCACCTTTCCCTGTGGCATGCATCCTGCAGTAAAAATCAGGAAATCGTAAAAGTCCTATGGTTGCCGTGGTAAAGAAAAAAGTTCCTGCAAGGATAAAGATTATGGCTAAAATAGTTAAGATAATCATCTCTCCCTCTCCTTAAAGTACTTTGCACCGGGTATTATACTCTTCCTGTGACGGAAGAATTTCGCAGCAACCATGGTGGCGAGGAAATTAAGTAAGGCATAGGCAAGGGAAAGGTCCACAAACATATCTATCCTTTTATAGATAAAGCCTATAAGGGCAAGGACAACCGTGGTCTTTGTGCCAATAACACTGATACTTATTATCCTGTCTAAAACTGTAGGCCCGAATGCGCCACGATAAAGACAGAGTAAAGAAAGAAAACCCAATATAAGGGCAATGACCAGAAAGAAACTCTCCATCTAATCCTCCTCAACCCCTATTCTGTCATTCCGCACTTGATGCGGAATCCAGAGTTTTCTTATTTTTCTCTGGATTCCTGCCTTCGCAGGAATGACACTATACACTAATCCTCCTCAAATATATGGGCCACTCTATTTTCCATCTCCCCTGTCAGGAGGTCGTCTGCAACCTTTCTGTCCAGGGCATGGACAATATAATATTCCCCTCCCCTGATATCCGCAGTGATGGTTCCAGGTGTAAGGGTAATAGAGTTTCCAAAGGTTAAAAGGGAAATACCCTTCTTTAATTTAACCCTGAAGGTTATAAGCGAAGGCTGTATAGGCATCCTGGGATTGAGGGCCAGTTTGGCCACATGAATATTGGCAAGTATGATCTGGTATATGAGCCAGGGTATATATTTAATGAATCGAATAACCTCTCTTATATCCTTCTTCTGAAACCTTTCACGCCTGAACAGGAGGTCATGTGAGATATATGTTACGAGGCCGCAGGAGATAACCCCCAGAGAAATATGCCATGCATCAAATTGTCCTGACCATATTAGCCAGTTTAAAAAGAGTATAATAAAAGTGATAATATATCTCACTATATTACCTCCTCCCTCAAATCCCCCCTCGCCCACCTTTGCTAAAGGGGGGAATAGGGGCTTAGGGGGATTGAGCCGTACGCTATTCAGGCATCTCAAGTATCCCCAGCATGGAGAACAGAATCATAAAAGCAACCCACCAGCAGATTATTAAATAGGTCACACTTTTCCTGGCGCCTCCAAGCCCAAGAAGGTAGACTATGCCCCCGAAAAATGCAGCCGGCAGAGAACAGGCACAAGCAAGCCAGCATCCCAACTGCGTAATCCCATCGCCTTTACTAAGATTGTAGATCCAGTATTGAGGCCCGGGATACTTTCCTTCCTGGGTCACCGCTGCCCAGACTTCCTTTGCGTTCTTACCCTCCCAGACAAGAGAAAAAATCTTAAATGGGTCTGATACATTATTGTCAGGATATAATAAGCTTACAACCGGACCTACCATGGATAAAAAAGCTCCTGCAATACACACCCAATATATTATATCTCCGACTACAATACCGGCAAATGGTATCCTGGGTTTTTCTTCCATAGTTACCTCCTTCCTTTACCGAGCCAACCGTAATCCTTGGCAATGAGGTAAAGAACTAATCCAATGCAAACCACCATGAACCCCAGCCTGACCCATATGGGCAGTTTAAGCACCCCTAAGAGATCCAACCCTCTGGTAAACAGCCCAAAGGAGGTGAAAAGCAAGGTTCCAATCAATATGAACCTCACAAATACTGCCCTCATTCCAATCAATACCTGTGCTCCCAGAACCCCTCCCAGGACCTGTCCAACGAGCAGAGGGGCTATAACTATTGGTATCATGGCACCGGCTATAAAATAAGGCCATACTGATACACAACTACCCATGCCGAGCCCTGTCATGCTGACAGCGGCTGCTACCTTGAGGGGTGCGCCCATTATGACGTTCAGTGCTGGAACTACAGCCCATCCACCTCCCATGCCAAAAAAGCCACCTACCATACCCACAAAAAAGACGGCTAACCAGAACAACAGGCCTCTATGCAGCTTATAATCTATCACCTTTCCTTCAGATGGTTCATAATAAGGCAAATGCAATTGAAAGAAACGGGTAAAACCGTCTTCCTTCTCCACAACCGGGTATTCTATCTTCTTTCCCCCAAGGAGGAAATAGAGGAAGAGTCCAAAGATTATAAGCGCCAGGATTATTCTGATAATCCCTTCACCTGTCATCCCAAATGCCCTGGCAACATATATTGCACCTTGAGCACCTGAAAAGGCGCCTACTCCAAGGGGTATCATGAGAAAAAGACCAAGTCTGATATTACACAACCCTGTTCTCGCAAGTGGTCCTGTAGCTACCAAAGCATTAAACATGGCTACTACAAGACCGGATGCCCTGATAATTACGCTATCCATCGGAGTAAAGGCCATAGCAATAGGAGACCAGATGACCCCACCTCCAATTCCTGCCAGTGTACCAATAAAGCCAATGGCTAAACTGATGAAGAAAAGACCTGAAACCCATGCGGATACATAAAATGGACTAAATGTACCGGGAGGACCCTTTATTGTCACGGATACCAATAGCCATCCAACATAGAAAACGATGGCTGCGGCGCATAGTACAAAGAGTTCCAACCAGGGATAAGGTTTGTACCAATTTTTAAGAGCTATCTTCCATCTGGGAAGAACTTCTACACTCTCTGGGCTGCTCCCTTTCATAATTCATACCCCCTTCCTTGAAATTTTCTAATCCCCCCTCACACCCCTTTAACCCTCTTAATCCCCCCCTTAGCAAGGGGGGACATAGGGGGGTGGGGCGATTTATGGTTTTCTTACTACCAGAACAGCGCCTGCGGCATGTCCTATCACCCTCTCTGTCACGCTACCCATAAGAAGCTTTTCCATGCCAGTCCTACCATGGCTTCCAATAACTATGAAACCTGCATTCCTCTGTTCTGCTGTATTAACTATGACCTCATAAGGTTCTCCTTTAAGGGTCAATGCCTCAATCTTTATACCTTCCCTTTCTGCAACCTCTTTCACCATATCAACACTTGCCTTTGCAACCGGAAGATTCTCATCCCTTTTGGCAACAGAAAGGACAATCAAACTGGCTCCAGTGCGTTTTGCAATGCTTATTGCCTCACGGGATGCTATTTCGCTAAATATTGAACCATCTGTTGGAACAAGGATCTTCTCAAAGGTGATTCTGGCAGCCCTCGGCACAACCATAACCCTACAGGGGGCATGGCCTATAGTCCTCGCGGTTACGCTACCCGTCATGAGCCTCATAAGACCGGTCCTGCCTCGTCTGCCCATGATTATCATCTCTACGTTGTTCTTTTCTGCCTCATCAATAATGTATTTATAAGTTTCTGCACCTGTGCGCTCAATTACCTCACAGACAACCCCTTCCTTCTCAACCCTTTCTTTTACTGCCTCAAGATGCTGTCTTGTTGCCATCTCTAATTTTTCAACCGCTACCAGTGGATAGCTATCAGCATATTCAGTAAGTTCAGGTGCCTCTGCAACAGATATAACATAGAGTTTACTGCCACAGGTCTTTGCCATATTAATAGCCTCCCTTATTGCACCCTCACTGAATTCAGATCGATCTGTGGCTAAAAGCAGCCTTTCAAGTCTTGCTACCGGACATACCTGATATGCACTCATCTCTCTACCTCCTTACTTGCCTTACGAGGCTGTTTAAAAACTTGCAGTCCCTTGGAAATCAAGATATTCCATGAATATTAAATTTTTGCCTACCACAATTCCGTCATTCCCGCCCCCGTTTTCACGAGGGTAAACTCCGGCGGGAATCCAGCATTTTCTGTTGTATTTTCACCCAGTATATCCTCTCTGGATTCCTGCTGGAGTTTATCCCGTACCTCGATACGGGGCAGGAATGACTTAAAACCCTATTTATCATTGAACAGCCTTTTACCTTACAAAATAGCATTTGACATAAAACTCTTTCTTTAATTTTCGTTATAATTTAAAGTTTATAAAGTTTAAAAACTTGAATTTCATTCTATCATCACCTATCTCTTTTTTCAAACTCCAGGTCTATACACATCACCCGGTAGAACTTCGCTCTTCAGATACGGAAAGCCCCGTGTTTCAGCACTCATTGCGGTTTTCACCGTTTGACGTAAAACCTCCTATCGTTTATTGAACTCTTTTTAAACTCGATTGATAACCCAAAACTATCTGGTCTTTTTATTGAACGCATATACATTACCTGAGTTTCTCCTGAGAAAAATATCTGTTCTAATAACAGAACGGGTGAGCCCTTTGCCAGACCAAATAATTTAGCATCCGTAGGACTGACTTGGGTAACACCAAAATTGTTTTTTATCAGTGAGATATTTATCTTGTATTTTTTAAAAAGCCCGAAAAGAGAGTTATTAACAATATCCTCTTTCAGTAGTTGCGGGCATACATAAAGAGGTATGTGTAACTCCTGAATTATAACAGGTTTACCTCCAACAACAGTCAACCTTTTTATATATATAGTATGTTTATCTGGTGGAATATTGAGAATGGCACTAAGATTACCCATAGGCATCATTGTTGTCTGAGCAAGAATCTCGGTTGAGAAGGAAACCCCCGTCTCAAGCATGAGCTCACGAAAACTTGTTAACATACTTAGTTCGTCAGACATCTGTTTCTTAACAAAGGTCCCTTTACCTTGCTGACAGGTTAGATAACCCTCTCTAACAAGTTCTGAGATTGCACTCCTCACAGTTGACCTGCTAACACCATAGATTTTACAGAGTTCTTCCTCTGTTGGTATTTGAGAACCCACTTCCCATTCATTTTTTTCGATCTTTTTTTTCATAATTTCGCGAAGCTGAAAATACAGTCTCTGTGGATATTCTCTACTAATTATTTCTATCAATGTGATGAATTTGTTATAATGTTACTATCTTAGTTATAA
>JBFLWW010000027.1:0-23345 GCA_040757475.1 Nitrospirota bacterium | reverse complement strand
GCTTTTCAAAAAACTTTTTGATCTCCAAATTCCCTGCAATAGAATCAATCGCAACCCGTATGGCTTCTGTGCTGTCCTTGATGTTAAAAGCCTTTTTAATCCTGTCAATGCTTTTCTTTTTAATTTCTAAGTCTTGAGTTACAGAGTTTAAGAGTTCAGAGTCATAAAGGTTCTGGAGTTTTGGAGTTATGAGTCATGGAGTTAACTCTTTCACTCCCTTACTCTTCAACTCTTTAACTGCTTTTTTGACTCCTCAACTCACATGCTCCTTAACCCCATAACTACCATTTTATTACAAATCAGTGCCGGTGAACGGTTGAATCATCATAACAAAAAACCGAAAATCCTGCTCCTCAAGCCCCTGCCACTCGCTCTCTGGCTTTCCTTCAACACTATGGGTATAAAATTTCAATAAGTCCTTGGCCATCAGCTTTCAGTTTCTCTTTTAAACCAATTATTTAATTTCAAAGTATTAACCGAATAAAAATTTTGGAGATGGTAACTTAGTGTTTATTATAAAACTACGACAAATTGATTCTGTTCTTCAATCAATATTTTTCACAGCCTACCCCTCTCCCTCTTCCCTGCCAGAAACTTAGCTAAGGATAGCCTTCAGAATACTCTGAAATGAAGATTTTACACATTGAACCTGAAATTAATTATATCTCCATCCTTAACCTCATAGGTCTTTCCTTCCAATCTCAAAAGTCCTTTCTCTCTCGCAGTATGTATACCTCCACATTTTATAAAATCATCGAAGGATATAACCTCAGCTCTTATAAAGCCTTTTTCCATCTCAGAGTGGACCTTTCCTGCTGCTTTCAGGGCCCCTGTCCCGCGTGGTATTGTCCATGCCCTTACCTCTTCTCCTGCATAGGTAAAAAAGGATATAAGACCCCGTAGGAAATAGCTGGTCTGGATCAACCTGTTCCTAACAAGTTCTTTAATGTTTAATTCATCCAGAAATATTTTTGCCTCCTGGGGAGAAAACTCCCCAAGTTCCATCTCAAGTTTTCCGCAGATACTGAGAACAGAGTATGAACCATAGCGGTTCATACCAGAGAACGAACTCTTATATCTTTCCCTGAAATATCTATCAACTTCAGCCTTAAGAAATTCTTCCTTCTGTGTATTTAAATCCTTTTCTCCTATATTCAAGACAATTACCTGGGGTTTTATGGAGAGAAACTGTAAATGCCTCATTGCCTTCTGTTCCTCATCAGTAAATTCTATACCCCTCAGTGCAATCTCTTTTTCAAGACTGTCTTTACATTTAAGTAGAATTTTCCCCTCCATCCCGTCAATCTTTCTGCCTTTTTTCGCATCATGTTCCATCTTTTCAAGCCGCTTCTCGATAAGCTCAAGGTCAGCAAATATCATCTCGAGCTCAACTACCTCTACATCGCGCCTTGCATCCACCTCCCCAAGGGGATGCAAAACCCTTTCATCTTCAAATGCCCTGACAACATGTACTATTGCATCAGCATCCTTTATCAAATCAAAGACCTTTCTGTTCTGCTGGATATCGCCTTTTGTAAGACCGAGATAATCAATATATTCAACCTGAGCATAGGTAGTTTTTTTAGGCTTAAATATCTCTGACAGCTTATCAAGTCTCGAATCAGGCACCCCCACAACACCTATATTCGGTTCTCCAGCAGTTGTCGGATAAACAGTCGTCTCGAGGTTCTGGCCTGTAAGGGCATTAAAGATTGTAGTCTTTCCTGAATTAGCAAGCCCAATAATCGCTATCCTCATTTACTCTCCTTTGAAAGTATTATAAACCATTGCTGATTGACTTTAAATACACCTCCTATTTAAACTTATTTTCTATATGAAAAAAGAGCTCGTAAAAATAATTGAAGATTCGCTGAAAAAGTCTGGCATCGGTCCGATTCCCCCCATTGAGATATATATCCCCCCTGAGGAGTCTTTTGGCGATATGGCAACACCTATAGCCATGACACTATCAAAAAGCATAAAAAAACCTCCAAGGAAAATTGCAGAAGAGCTTGCAAATTCGCTCAAAGACCATAGCATCTTCGAGAAGATAGATATCGCCGACCCTGGTTTTATCAACTTCACCTTTACAAAGGATTATCTTTATTCAGAGCTAAAAATATTGATTAAGGAGAAGGGTCATTTTTTGAGGCAGAATATCGGTCGAGACAAACGAGTCCAGATTGAATTCATTAGCGCAAACCCAACAGGCCCACTTCATTTAGGACATGGAAGGAGTGCTGCTTTTGGCGCAGCCCTTTCGAATCTCCTGAAGGCTGCGGGTTACAGGGTTGAGCGTGAATACTATATAAACGATGCAGGGAAACAGGTTAAGCTTCTCGGCCTGTCAGTGTTTACACGCTACCAGCAGCTACTTGGAATAGAATACCTTTCCCCAGAAGAAGGTTATAGAGGGTCATACATTGATGATATTGCGAATGCAATCATCAAAAAAGTCGGTAAAAAATACTCAGGGTGCATCTTTGACACTGCATCAGATTTCTTCACTGATTTTTCCTATAAGATGATGCTCGAGGATATTGAAAGAGACCTGAAAGATTTCAGCATTACCTTTGATACCTATCAGAGTGAAAGAGAACTTTATAAAAAAGGTGATGTGGAAAAGGCTATAGATGACTTGAAGATGCATGGTTTTATATATGAAAAAGATGGAGCACTGTGGTTCAGAGCGACTGATTTCGGTGATGACAAAGACAGAGTCATTCTTAAAAAAGACGGAGAATACACCTATTTCACATCAGATATCGCATACCACAGAAAAAAGATGAGGAAAGGATATGACAAACTGATTAATATCTGGGGTGCAGACCACCATGGCTATATACCGAGGCTCAAGGCAGCCATTCAGGCACTCGGCTACCCAAAGGACAGCCTGAAGGTCTTACTTGTCCAGATGGTCACTTTGCTCAGGGGTGGAAAACCTGTCCAGATGTCAAAACGGGCAGGAGAATTTGTAACGCTCAGGGAAGTAATAGACGAGGTTGGCTCAGATACAACAAAATTTATATTCCTCACAAGGCGGCCTGATAGCCATCTCGAATTTGACCTTGAGGTCGCAAAGGCCAGGTCATCAGAAAATCCAGTTTTCTATGTGCAGTATGCTAATGCGAGAATAAATAGCATCTTCTTACATGCAAAAGAAAAGGGTATAGTAATCGAAGATTTCAATGGTGTTGATCTCAGCATGTTATCCCTTCCTGAAGAACATAGATTAATAAAAAACCTTCTTTTCTATCCTGTAATCTTTGAAAGTGCAGCAAATGCCCTTGAGCCGCACAGGATTACATTTTATCTACAGGAACTCGCCGGTATATTTCATCCTTACTATCATAACCACAGAGTTGTTACAGACGATGTTGAGCTGAGCAGGGCCAGACTCGCATTATGTGAGGCTATAAGAATTGTATTAAAGGATGGTCTTGAAATCCTCGGACTGAGTGCACCTGAAAGGATGTAGATTAACCCAAACAATGCAGACATCGTTCAAAAATTTACTTGGCAGGATTCAAGGGGTCAAGTGAAAAATAAACACTTGAATCCTCGACCCCTCGAATCCTTGACCCTTTTTCTAAAATCTTGCTGATCTACTTCTTCTCTTCTGCCTGCTTATGACATTTTGCACAGTCTGCGAAGGACTTTGATGAGAATGCCTTTGTGCCATTGTGACACGCTCCACAATTTTTGCCAGCAATCATATCAGCCATCTTATAAGTCCCTGGTGGAGCCTTCTTCATCGGGAAGATCGCAGGATGGCAGTCAGGGCATTTCATACCTTTTTCAGTGCCGTGTATTGTCCCGTCATATACAACCTTACCAGCCCATCCTCCTTCGTACTCTATTGTCTTTCCTGGAGGAGTTGCCATGGCACTGCCAACAAAAGCGATTGTTACTACCAAGATTAATATAAGAATCATAGACTTCACTATCTTTCACCCCCTTTCATAAAATAATCTTAAAATCCTATAATGCAGGGACATAGAATCTGGCAAAAATATAATCAAAAACAATAATACTGTCAAGGGGAAAATGGTTATCCTAATTGCTTTATAAGATATTGGAATGTTAAAATTAATAAAAATTTCAGAGAGAGACAATGCTCGAAGATGTTTTACAGATAGGGCTGACATTTGACGATGTACTTCTCGTGCCTGCTAAATCCGAGGTCCTTCCGAGAGAAGTTGACTTAACCACTATGCTTACACGAAATATAAAAATCAATATCCCGATTGTGAGTTCTGCTATGGATACTGTCACAGAGGCAAGCCTTGCCATAGCAATTGCACGGGAAGGTGGTATCGGGATTATTCACAGGGCCATGAGCCCTGAGAGGCAGGCATCAGAAATAGACAAAGTGAAAAAATCCGAAAGTGGAATGATACTGGACCCCATAACTGTCCCACCGGATGCACCAATCTCAGAGGCGATGTCTCTGATGGAAAGATACAGGATATCAGGTGTCCCTGTAACAGAAAAGGGGAAGCTCATCGGGATACTGACAAATAGGGACCTGCGTTTTGAAACCCAGTTATCCAAAAAGGTCTCTAAGGTAATGACAAAAGAAAGGCTCATTACAGCACCTGTTGGTACAACCCTCGATAAGGCAAAGAAGATCCTCCACAGATACAAGATAGAAAAACTACCTATTGTGGATAAGGGAAACAGCCTGAAAGGATTGATAACTATAAAGGATATTGAGAAGAGGAGGAAGTATCCCAATGCATGCAAAGACAGTGTTGGAAGGCTCTGTGTTGGAGCTGCAATAGGCACAGGGGGAGATTCAATCCAGAGGGCAGAACTACTTGTAAGGGCAGGGGTGGATGTGATTGTAATCGATACTGCTCATGGACATACAAAGTTAGTCATCGCCACACTCAAGTCACTGAAAAAGAAATTTGATATTGATATAATCGCAGGCAATATCGCTACTGCAGAGGCTGCAGTTGACCTCATAAAGGCTGGGGCTGATGGAATAAAGGTCGGTATAGGTCCTGGCTCGATATGCACTACAAGGATAATAGCAGGTACAGGTGTACCACAGCTTACAGCAATAAAAGAGTGTTATTCTGTTGCAAAGAAATATGGAACTCCTATCATCGCAGATGGGGGAATAAAATACTCAGGAGATATTATAAAGGCACTTGCAGCAGGTGCCCACTCTGTAATGATAGGAAGCCTGTTTGCAGGCACAGACGAATCTCCAGGAGAGATAGTACTCCTGCAGGGACGCAGTTACAAGGTATACAGAGGTATGGGTTCCATTGGTGCAATGGAACAGGGTTCAAAGGATAGATATATGCAGACAGGCGTTGAATCAACAAAGCTCGTACCAGAGGGCGTAGAAGGCAGGGTACCATATAAAGGACCACTTTCTCAGAGCGTTCATCAGTTAATCGGTGGCCTCCGCTCAGGGATGGGCTACTGTGGCTGTAGAAACCTCGATGAGCTCAGGAAAAAGGCCAGATTCATAAGGATTACTAATGCGGGCTTGAGAGAAAGCCATGTCCACGATGTTATCATAACAAAAGAGGCCCCGAATTATAGGCCTGAATGGTAATAAAACAGTCATTAGTCATTAGTCAAAAGTCATTAGAGAAAGCAATAACTAGATCAATGACTAATGACCAATAACAAATGACCAATGACAAGTAACAATAAAATATTAGTCCTTGACTTTGGCTCCCAGTATACCCAGTTAATTGCAAGACGCATAAGAGAGAGTAAAGTTTACTCTGAAATATTTCCGTTTAATGCCTCAATCGAGAGGATAAAGAATTTCAACCCGAAAGGGATAATCCTTTCAGGTGGCCCCTCAAGCGTTTATGATTCAGGCGCGCCACTCCCAGCTCTCAAGATATTTGAACTCGGTATACCTGTGCTCGGTATATGTTATGGCATGCAGCTCATGGCACATCTCTTCGGTGGAAAGGTTGCAAAGGCAGTAAAAAGGGAATATGGGCGCTCTGAACTTATAATTGATGACGCTTTGGATCTATTCAAGGGCATTGGAAGTGAAGCTCAAAGCCCAAAGCTCAAAGCTCAAAGTTTAAAAGATAATAAAACTGTCGTTTGGATGAGCCATGGAGACAGGATCAAACATTGCCCACCTGACTTTAAACCAATAGCACATACAGCTAATTCACCAATCGCAGCAATGGCAAACAGAAAAAGAAGATTCTATGCCTTACAGTTTCACCCCGAGGTTATACACACCCCAAAGGGGCTTGAGATTTTAAAAAACTTTTTATTCAGAATATGTAAATGCAAACCTGAATGGACTATGAAGTCCTTTGTAGAGACAGTCACAAAAGAGATAAAAGAGAAAGTTAGAAATAAAAGGGTTGTATGCGGTATAAGTGGTGGAGTTGATTCTACTGTTACAGCGGTACTGGTACACAGAGCTGTTGGCGAACAGCTTACATGCATCTTTGTGGATAATGGAGTTTTAAGGGGAGGAGAGGCAAAGAAGGTCGAAGATACCCTGAGAAGGCATTTCCATATGAAAATAAAATGCATTGATGCCTCTGAGAGGTTTTTAAAAAAGTTGAAAGGTATCGCTGATCCTGAAGTAAAGAGAAAGACTATTGGCAATGAATTCATAAAGATCTTTGAGGAAGAGGCAAAAAAAATCAAAGGGGTTAAGTTCCTTGCACAGGGAACGCTATATCCTGATGTTATAGAGAGCGTTCCATTCAGAGGCCCATCAGCCACCATAAAGAGCCATCATAATGTTGGAGGGCTTCTGAAGAGGATGAAGTTAAAACTCATAGAACCTCTTAGAGAATTATTCAAGGATGAGGTTAGAGTTCTTGGAAGAGAACTCGGTATACCCGATGAGATAATAAACCGTCATCCATTCCCAGGACCCGGCCTTGCGATAAGGGTTATCGGTGAGGTAACAGGTAGGAGGTGTGATATATTGAGAAAGGCAGATACTATAGTCTTAGAGGAGATAAAGAATGTAGGGCTTTACACAGAACTCTGGCAGGCATTTGCTGTACTCCTGCCTGTAAAGAGTGTAGGCGTGATGGGCGATGAGAGGACATACGAGAATGTTATAGCTGTCAGGGCAGTAAAGAGTCTTGATGGAATGACCGCTGACTGGGTAAGGATACCATATGATGTTCTGGAAAGGATATCAAACAGGATAATAAACGAGGTAAAAGGGGTTAACAGGGTGGTCTATGATATAAGCTCAAAACCACCGAGCACGATAGAATGGGAATAGGGAATGGATATAAAGACTTATCTAAAAGAAAAACGGGATGTAATTGACTCATATCTGAAATCATATTTCAGCATTCTTTCTGAACCCTCAGTCCTTCACGAGGCAATGAGATACTCTCTTTTTGCAGGTGGCAAGAGAATCAGGCCGATACTTGCACTCGCATCATATGAGGCATGCGGAGGAAATCCTGAAGACATTATACCACAGGCTGCAGCCCTCGAGCTTATACATACATATTCCCTTATCCATGATGACCTGCCTGCAATGGACAATGATGACCTGAGGCGGGGAAAACCAACAAGCCACAAAGTATTCGGGGAGGCAATGGCTATACTTGCAGGCGATGCCCTTCTTACAGAGGCATTTCTTATGCTTTCCAGCATCGAACACGCCTCACGCTTCACGCCTCACACTATTCTAAGGGTTATCCGTGAAGTTGCAATGGCAGCAGGTGCCTATGGCATGGTTGGAGGTCAGGCACAGGATATACTTTCAGAAAACTCAGAACCTGATAAAGATACATTGAACTTCATCCACTTTCACAAAACCGCAGCACTTATAACAGCATCTGTAAGGATGGGGCCAATACTTGCAGACAGCGACAAAGATACATTAGGAGCTTTAACAAGATATGGAGAAAACATAGGACTTACTTTTCAGATTATTGATGATATACTTGATATTGAAGCCAATACAGAGGAGCTTGGTAAACCTGCCGGTTCAGATAAGAAGGCGAAAAAAATGACTTATCCTGCATTGTTTGGTATAGAGCACTCACGGCAAAAGGCAAAGGAATTAATCTCTAAGGCGATAGATGCCCTTAAGATGTTCTCTTTTGAGGCGGACCCATTGAGGGAGATTGCACACTATCTACTAAAAAGGAAGGTTTAATGTATATAAACTCAATCAAATCACCACAAGACTTAAAAAAGCTCTCCATCTCAGAGCTCAAGAAACTCGCTCAAGAGCTGAGGGAGACAATAATCGAAAGGGTCTCGATAAATGGAGGACATTTAGCATCAAACCTTGGAGTAGTGGAGCTGACAATCGCCCTTCATTATGTATTTAATTCCCCTGTAGATAAAATAATATGGGATGTTGGTCATCAGTCATACTCACACAAACTCCTCACCGGAAGATACGAAAGATTTTCGAGCCTCAGAAAATATAATGGCATCTCTGGATTCCCTAAGAGAGATGAAAGTGAACATGATGCCTTCGGTACTGGACATAGCTCCACATCTATATCTGCTGCATTAGGGATGATAGAGGCAAGGGATTATCTCAAAGCTCAAAGCTCAAAGCTCAAAGCTCAAGACTTAGACTTCAAGGTCATAGCTGTTATCGGTGATGGAGCAATGACAGCAGGGCTTGCATTTGAGGGATTAAACAATGCAGGCCATCTTAAAAAAGACCTTATAGTAATCCTGAACGACAATGAGATGTCCATATCTCCAAATGTGGGTGCGCTTTCTGCATATCTGAACCGGATACTCACAGGAGAGTTCTACCAAAAATTCAAAAAAGAGACCAAATCCTTTCTCGAAGGTATACCGAAATTAGGAGGGCTCGCTGCAAAAATAGCCCAGAGGACAGAGGAGATGCTCAAAGGGCTTTTCCTGCCAGGGATAATCTTTGAAGAACTCGGATTTAATTATGTTGGCCCTATAGACGGTCACAATATCGAGCTATTAATCGAGACATTAAAAAGGATAAAAACATCATCTTCCCCTACCCTTATACATGTCATAACAAAAAAGGGTAAGGGCTACGAGTTTTCAGAGAAGAACCCTTCAGCATTTCATGGGATTGGACCTTTTAAGCTCGAAACAGGGTCACCTATAAGTGGAGGCAGGCCTACATATAGTGAGGTATTTGGTGATACCCTGATAGAACTTGCAGCTAAGGATGAAAAGATAGTTGCTATCTCAGCAGCGATGAAAGAAGGCACAGGCCTTGAACATTTTGCAGAAAGATATCCTGATAGATTTTATGATGTTGGCATTGCAGAGCCCCATGCTGTAACATTCGCTGCAGGTCTTGCAACACAGGGTTTAAAACCTGTTGTAGCAATCTATTCCACTTTCCTTCAGAGGGCATACGATGAGATAGTCCATGATATCTGCCTCCAGAACCTCCATGTTGTATTTGCAATTGACAGGGCAGGGATAGTTGGAGAAGATGGACCAACACATAGCGGACTGTTTGACCTGTCCTATCTGAGACATATCCCAAACATTGTTGTCATGGCACCAAAAGACGATGTTGAACTTAGAGCTATGTTTGAGCTTGCCTTAAGACATGATGGACCTGTTGCTATCAGGTATCCCCGTGGAAAAGTCAGTTCCAAGTTCCAAGTTCCAAGTTCCAAGTTAACAGAAAATAATAATTCCAAAGACTCGTCACTCGTCACTCGTCACTCGTCACTATTAGAAATTGGGAAGGCAGAAATCTTAAGGGAAGGTGATGATATAGCATTGATAGCAATTGGCAATACTGTTTTTCCAGCCCTTAGTGCAGCAGAAAGGCTCGAGAAAAAAGGCGTCAGTGCAATGGTTATAAATGCAAGATTTATAAAACCATTAGACCACAACCTTATATCCTCTGTGGCATCGAGGATTCCAAGGATAATTACCATAGAAGAAAATGCCCTTGAAGGTGGCTTTGGCAGCGCCCTGCTTGAATTCCTGAATGAAATGGAAGTCCGCCATCTAAGGGTCAGGCGACTTGGCATACCGGATAAATTTATTGAGCAGGGACAACAAAGTGAATTGAGGGAAAAATACGGGCTCGATAAAGAAGGGATATATCAGACTGCAATCTCATTTCTCAGAGAGCCGTCATACAGTCATTAAACTTGAATTATTCACAAACGACGGTATAATTATGGAGGGTATAGTATTTTGTGCTAAATTATGCAAAACAGAGAGAGATTAGATAAGATTCTTGTTTTGAGAGGGCTTGTAAAGAGCAGAGAGCTGGCAAAGGCACTTATTATAGAAGGGAAGGTCTTTGTCAACGGCAAAAAGATAACAAAGACAGGTACACCTGTCAGTGAGGCTTCAGAGATATCTCTCAAAGAAGGAGCCCTGCCTTATGTCAGCAGAGGAGGTCTTAAGCTCGAGGCAGCAATAAATTTTTTAAATATTGATCTGAATGATAAGATTATTATGGATGTTGGTTCATCTACAGGGGGGTTTACAGACTGCTTATTGAAGAAGGGAGCAAAAAAAGTCTACTGTATAGATGTAGGCTATGGACAGCTTGCGTGGTCTCTTAGAAAAGACCTAAGGGTTATACCGATGGAAAGAACGAATATAAGATACCTTGATAAAATACTCAGGAGTCAAGAGTCAAAAGTCAGAAGTCAAGAGTTTGAAGACCTCATAAAAAGCAATATAGATATGGCAACAGTGGATGTTTCTTTTATTTCCCTTCTTAAGGTAATACCAAAGGTTATAGAATTCCTTAAAAAAGATGGGGAAATCCTCGCCCTAATAAAGCCGCAATTCGAGGTAGGAAAAGGAGAGGTAGGAAAAGGTGGGATTGTCAGGGAAGAAGAAAAAAGGTTAAAAGCTGTCGAAAATGTACAGAAAAATTCAGAGAAGCTCGGACTCAAAACTATCGGGATATTCCAATCTCCAATCCCCGGGCAGAGAGGTAATATAGAATATTTTTTATATATGAAGAAAGCAATTAGCAAAGAACATAATCCGTAGCAGAGTTAGAGATGGAAGAACAAATCGGCGTCGAATTCAAATAAAAAACAATTGTATAAAAATTAGAAATATGTTTTAAAATATCGAAATTTTTTATTCCGAAAGGGACATAAATTGAAGACAATCACTTGCCAAGTTACAAATAAAATAACAATGGGCCTCCCAAGACCCGTGAAATTCACACTTGTGGCAGCATCTGCAGAAGGCAGAACAGAACTAACAGCATTTGACAAAGCACTTCTACTTGCAGGTGTTGGTAATATGAATCTCCTCAAGGTAAGCAGTATCTTACCTCCAGAGGCAGATTACATGCCTGAACTGTCAATAGAGTCAGGCTCTCTCTTGCCGATTGCATATAGTTCTCTGACATGTACCCAGCTCGGTGAGCTGATAGCAGCCTCTGTTGGAGTCGGAATATCCACAAAAAAGCAGCATGGTGTGATAATGGAATTTTCAGGATTCTGTTCAAAGAAAAAGGCGGAGGAAATGGTTTCAGAGATGATAATAGAGGCCTTTGAGGCCCGTGGTCTGCCATTAAACAAAACATTCATAAAAGGTGTTGACCATAAAGTAAAAAAGATAGGTTGTGTCTTCGCAGGAGTTCCGCTCTGGTATTGAATCAATGAAGCTCTGGGTGACAGAAAAACAGACACCAGATCTCTCACTTTCGATGAGGACAACGAAAACACTATTCTCTAAAAGGAGTAACTATCAAGAGATTCTTATTGTAGAGACCCCACAATATGGAAGAGTACTCTTGCTTGATAATAAGTTTCAGACAACAGATATAGATGAGTTCATCTACCACGAAATGATTGCTCACGTGGCATTATATTCACACCCAACTCCCTCAAAAGTACTTGTTATCGGTGGTGGTGATGGTGGAACAGTCAGAGAGGTATCGAAATACCAATCAGTAAAACATATAGAGCTGGTAGAAATCGATAGTGATGTTGTGGAGGCATCAAAGAAATATTTTCCACATCTCAGTTCAGGATTCTCAGACCCTCGGTGTAAGATTATCATTGCAGATGGAGTTGAATATATTAAAAATATTAGTAGTTCATACGATATCATTATCGTAGATTCTACAGACCCCGTTGGCCCAGCAGCTAATTTATTTACAAAGGATTTCTATACCGCAGCTTATACCTCACTAAACGTAGATGGAATTTTTGTCTCACAGACCGAGTCTCCCTTTCTTCACATGGATTTTATCATAAAGACAAATAAAACACTTTCTGCTATTTTCCCTGTAGTCCGTTTATATACTGCACCTATCCCCACATACCCAAGTGGATTCTGGAGTTTCACAATCGGCTCAAAGAAATATGACCCCTCAGCCCCATTAAAAAAGGGGGCTATAAACACCAGATATTATAGTCCCGAGATACATAAAGCAAGTTTTGCCCTACCGAGGTTCTTAGAAGATGCTATTAGAACCAGTAAAGCCATTTAGCGAAAGTAAAAGAACTTATGAAACTGCCGAGATTATCATTTTAGGTATTCCTCTTGATGTTACTGTATCCTTCCGCCCAGGAACCAGATTTGCACCATCTGCAATCAGGGAGATTTCATGGCACTTGGAGGATTACAATTATCTTACAGATGAAGACATATTAGATGTTCCATTTTTTGATATGGGCGATTTGTGCCTAACAGAGAATTTAGATAACAATCTAATTGAAATAAGGTCTGTTATAAAAAGAATCCTTGATGACAGAAAAATACCTCTATCCATTGGCGGTGAACACTTAATAACCTTCCCGATAATTCAAACCCTGAGTGAAATTTATCATGAGCTACACATAATTGCGCTTGATGCACATACTGATATGAGTGATGAATATAGAAATATACAGCTATCACATGCCAATGTCATGAAATTAGTCTATGATATTGTCGGTAGAAAAAGATTATTCATGTTTGGCACCAGGTCAGGTACAAAAGAAGATAAACAATTTATGGCTGGTAACATCTTCTCTTCATATAAACCACCAGAGGCTTTTACTATAGAAAAGTTGAGGGATAAGCCTGTCTATATAAGTATAGATATGGATGTCTTAGACCCGAGCATTGCACCTGGTGTTACTACACCAGAACCTTTAGGTTGGAAATATGAGGAATTATATGAAACAATAAAGAAGTTTAGCGGATTCAAGAAGATAGTAGGAACTGATATCACCGAGTTATGTCCTCATTATGACCCAACAGGAATAACTTCTTTAATCGGAGCCAAAGCCGCAAGAGAGATAATGTTTTTATTAAACAGGTGTCTTAAGAATGCATAATAACTGGTTCCTTGATAAAGAGAGCGAATATAGGTGGATATATCACAGAGTAAAAAGACAGATACTGTCTACAAGGACAAAGTATCAGCAGGTAGAGATTATTGATACATATAACTTTGGTCGTATTGTCATTTTAGACAACAAGATCCAGTCTGCAGAATCAGATGAATTTATTTACCACGAGGCCCTTGTCCATCCTGCTATGATTACACACCCAGAGCCTAAAAATATATTGATACTCGGTGGTGGTGAAGGGGCGACATTAAGAGAAGTTCTGAGACATCCCGTAGTTAAAGAAGTCATTATGGTAGATATTGATGAAGAGTTTGTTAATATATGTAAAAACTATCTCGAAAAATGGCACAGGGGCTCATTCAATGACAAAAGGGTCAAGTTAATCTTTGCTGATGCGCAGGAATATATCAAAGAAACAAGATCTAAGTTCGACATCATAATTGCTGATATCAGTGACCCTGTTGAGAAAGGACCTGCTAAATTGCTCTATACAAAAGAGTTTTATTCTTCCATAAAGAAAGCATTGGCCCCGGAGGGAATCTTTGTGACTCATGCAACAGAGGTCTACTACAATTTCGATAAAAGTGTTTTTATTAAGATATTTAGAATACTTACTGAGATTTTTTCTATAGCAGAGTTCTATTACGAATATGTCCCGAGCTTTAGTTCCCTATGGGCATTTATAGTTGGCTCATTAAAATACAGTCCTAAGAAGATATCTTCTACCACCGTCAGCAATAGGTTAAAGAAAAGGAGACTTAAAGACCTTTTATACTATGACGAGGAAACACATAAAAGATTATTCAGCCTGTCTAAATATTTGAGAAACCTCCTCCACTTGACACCTTAATTAGTTTACTGTTAAATTATTAGCACTCTACCATTGAGAGTGCTAAATATGCTTGATGAAAGAAGTAAACGGGTTCTCTGTGCAGTTGTCCAGAGCTATATAGATACTCCTAACCCTGTGGGGTCAAGGGCTGTGACGAAAAGGTATTCTTTCGGCTTTTCTCCTGCTACCATGAGGAACATAATGGCAGACCTTGAAGAGATAGGATTCCTGGCGCAGCCACATACATCAGCAGGTAGGGTACCAACAGATATGGGCTATAGATTCTTTGTAGATTCACTTATGGCTGGAGGGGGTTATTCAAATAAAGAAGTGCTACATGAGCTTTATAAAAGACTTGAGGCCTTAAGGAATAATATAGATACACTCTTTAGTGCGACAACAAAGACCATCTCTATGTTTACCCATTACCTTGGCATTGCAATGTCTCCGAGGGCTAACATAATGACCCTGACCAAAATCGAACTTCTTAAATACAAAAACGATAAGACAGTAGTAATCTTATTCACAGAAGAAGGTCTGATCAAAAATAAGATTGTATCTCTTGGTTCGGAAGTTACCCAGAGAGATCTCAACAGGATTGCTGGATACCTTAATTCAGAATTTGCCGGATATACATTCGATGCGATTCGCACAAGGGTTATTAAAGAGATGTCAAGAGAAAAAGTTATATGTGATAGACTGATATCAAAGGCACTCGAGATATGTCAGGAGACATTCTCTTTCTCTATGGGTGATCTCTTTTTATCCGGATTGTCAGAGATACTGAGATTACCTGATTTTGATGATCTTGAAAAAATAAGGGATTTATCTAAGGCTATAGAGGATAAACATACTATAATAAAATTGCTTGATACACTTTCAGAGCGTGATGGTGTGCAGATAGTAATCGGCTCAGAAAATTCAATAGATGAGATGAAAAAATTCAGCATAATAGCTTCTACATATAAGGAAGGTGACCGACCAATCGGTGTCGTGGGGACAATCGGGCCTACAAGGATGAACTATTCAAGAGCAATTTACATAGTTGATAATACAGCAAAATTTATTACAAAGATGCTCACAGAAAAATAGGAGGAATCTTGGAAGGGCGTGAAATCAGAGAGAACGAAGCAGCCTTGAGCGAAGAGGAGACTGAACTTAAAGGTGTAGAAACTGTCCAAGAAGCACAGGTGGACGAAAAAGAGCGGTTGACTACTGAACTTCAGGCGATGAATGATAAATATCTAAGACTTTATGCTGAATTCGAAAACTATAAAAAATGGGTCAACAGGGATAAAGAAGAGCTCTTAAAATACGGGAATGAAAATCTTCTCTATGAACTACTACCTATAATTGATAACCTCGAGATGGCATTAAAACATTCTTCAAACGAGACCTCTACAGGGCTTTCCGCCTCAGGCGGACTTATCCAGGGAGTAGAGATTACATTAAAGGAGCTCCTGAGGACACTCGAGAAATTCGGGTTAACCCCTATAGAAGCAATAGGTAAACCCTTTGACCCTTTGATACATCATGCTATGACGCTTGTTGAACGAGAAGATATTGAAGAAAAGATAGTCGTCGAGGAATTCAGAAAAGGATATATGTTTAGAGACAGGGTCTTGCGACCTTCTCTTGTAGCAGTATCAAAAAAAACTGAAAGGATCCAAGAGGTCAAGGATTCAAGTGGTCAAGTGGATGGCTCGAACCCTCGAATCCCTGAATCCTCGAACTCTACTTAACAACTAATGGACAAAAAATCAATAAATATACAGTGAGGAGGAATAAATAAAAATGGGAAAGGCGATTGGAATTGACCTTGGAACTACATTCTCTGTTGTTGCTGTTGTCCAGGCAGGCGAGCCTGTGGTAATTCCAAACCAAGAGGGAAACAGGACAACACCCTCTGTTGTGGCTATCACTGAAAAGGGCGAGAGGCTTGTCGGCCAGATTGCAAAAAGGCAGGCGATAACAAACCCTGAAAATACCATATTCTCTATAAAGAGACTCATGGGAAGGAAATACAATTCTCCTGAGGTAGAACATGCAAGAAAGAGGCTACCATATAAGATTGTTGAGGCACCTAATGGTGATGCCCATGTGGAGATAAGAGGTAAACGCTATTCTCCACCGGAGATCTCTGCAATGATCCTCCAGAAACTAAAACAGGCTGCTGAGGATTATTTAGGAGAGCCAGTAACAGAAGCAGTTATCACTGTGCCTGCCTATTTTGATGACAGCCAGAGACAGGCTACAAAAGACGCAGGAAGAATTGCAGGACTGAATGTTTTAAGAATTATAAATGAGCCAACAGCTGCCTCCCTTGCGTATGGTATGGATAAAAAGAAGGAGGAGAAGATTGCGGTCTATGACCTCGGCGGTGGAACATTTGATATATCCATACTCGAAATCGGAGAAGGGGTTATAGAGGTAAAATCCACAAATGGCAATACCTATTTAGGTGGTGATGACTTTGATCTCAGGATTATGGACTGGCTGGTTGAAGAGTTCAAAAAAGACCAGGGCATAGACCTCAAAAAGGACAGGATGGCACTACAGAGACTAAAGGAGGCTGCTGAGAGGGCAAAGATAGAGCTTTCAACAGCAATGGAGACAGAGATAAACCTTCCATTCATAACTGCTGATGCAACAGGCCCAAAACATCTGCTCATGAAGCTATCGAGGGCAAAACTCGAACAGCTCGTAGGGGACCTCATTGAACAGACCATAGGTCCCTGTAAGGCTGCCCTATCTGATGCAAATCTTTCCTCTTCGAACATAGATGAGGTCCTGCTTGTAGGTGGTCAGACAAGGACACCTAAGGTCCAGCAGACAGTGCAAGGCTTTTTCGATAAGGAGCCCAATAAGACCGTAAACCCTGACGAGGTGGTTGCTGTAGGAGCAGCGATACAGGCTGCTGTGCTCAAGGGAGAGGTGAAAGAAGTACTACTGCTCGATGTGACCCCACTTTCCTTAGGTATAGAGACCCTCGGTGGAATCTTCACAAAGATAATAGAGAGAAATACCACCATACCAACAAAGAAGAGTCAGATATTCTCCACCGCAACAGATAATCAGCCTGCTGTTACAATCAAGGTCTGTCAGGGTGAGAGGGAGATGGCTGCTGACAACAAGCTCCTCGGTAACTTTGAGCTCATAGGTATTCCGCCTGCACCAAGAGGAATACCGCAGATTGAAGTAACATTTGACATTGACGCAAATGGCATACTGCATGTATCTGCAAAAGACTTAGGCACAGGTAAAGAGCAGTCTATAAGGATAACCGCCTCGAGTGGTCTCAGCGAAGAAGAGATAAAGAGGATGATGCGTGATGCAGAAGCACATTCAGAAGAAGATAAAAGGAAGAAAAGGCTTGCAGAGGCAAGAAATGAAGCTGATACACTCATCTACACAGTCGAGAAATCTCTAAGGGAATATGGCGATAAACTGACCGAATCTGAGAAAAAGGATATCGAGGATGCCCTCGAGAGATGCAAAAAGGCAAAAGATACAAGTAATGAAGAATCAGAGATAAGGTCTGCAGTAGAAAATCTTACAAGGACATCACACAAATTAGCAGAACACATTTATAGGGCTGCCGGTGCACAGGCAGGTGCAGGCGCTGGAACTACCGGAGGTACGAAAGCTCCTGAAGAAGATGTTGTAGAGGCAGAATTTGAGGATGTCGACAAGAAGAAAGAGAGCTAAAAAGAGGCTGTCAGTGGTCAGCTTCCAGCTTTTAGCTGACTGCTGATTGCTGAACGCTGATTAGTGAGATGAAGGATTATTATGAGATTCTTGGTGTCTCAAAAGATGCGTCTGAAGCCGAGATAAAGAAGGCATTCAGACAGCTTGCACTAAAATACCATCCTGATAGAAACCCTGGAAACAAAGAGGCAGAAGAAAGATTTAAGGAGATAAACGAGGCATATTCCTGCCTGAGTGACTCTGAAAAAAGAGCCAATTATGACAGGTTCGGAACCTCAGAAGGAATTGGTGCCGGTTTTGACCCATTCAGGACAGGGTTTGGCGATATATTTGAAGATATTTTTGGAGACTTCTTTGGGACATTCACAGGCCGTCGCAGACCACGACCCACAAAAGGTGATGACCTCAGATACGACCTCGATATAACACTTATGGAGGCTGCCTTCGGCACAGAAAAGATTATAGAGGTGCCAAGGTGGGAAAGCTGTAATGAGTGCCGTGGAACAGGTTCAGCCCCAGGAAAAGGACCTGTAACATGCCCGAATTGTAAAGGGACAGGTCAAGTAAGGTTTCAACAGGGTTTCTTCAGCATCTCCAAAACATGTGGAAAATGTAATGGTGCAGGAAAGGTTATCACAGACCCATGCAGGGCTTGCAAGGGTCAGGGTAAGGTCAAGAAACTAAGAAGCATAAGTGTAAAGATACCTCCGGGCGTGGATACAGGCTCAAGGCTTAAGATAACAGGTGAGGGAGAACCCGGCCTTTATGGCGGACCCCACGGAGACCTCTTTGTAATACTCGATATTGAAGAACACTCCTTCTTTAAGCGGGATGGCACTGATATACTATGCGAGGTACCTATTTCATTCCCCCAGGCCACACTCGGTGCAGAGATAGAAGTCCCTACTCTCGATGGGACATCAAAGATAAAGATACCTTCAGGAACACCATCAGGCAGGATATTCTATCTTAAAGGCAAAGGAATGCCAAAACTCGGCAGTCATACCAGGGGAGACCAGATTGTAAGGGTATATGTGGATGTACCAAAAAAGCTGACTCCAAGACAGAAAGAACTCCTCGAAGAATTTGCACGGATAAATGGGGATGAGATAGCAAAGTCCTTTAAAGAAAAACTCAAAGACCTATTCTCAGGGGCTGAAAAGTGACTATATAATGCCAAGAATATACCTGCCAATTACTCATCCCAAAGATGGCCGGATACCAATCACTGATGAAAAGGCAAGATACCTCACATCTGTCCTCAGATGCAGGAAGGGAGACGACTTGATTGTCTTTGATGGGGAGGGTAATTGTTTCAGGACGGGTATATTAAAGGCTGACAGGAGAGAAGTAGTTGTAGAGATATTAGAAAAATTTTCATGTAATGCAGAGCCTTATCTAAATATTATCCTCTTACAGGGACTTCTCAAGGGTGAAAAGATGGATGTGGTAATCCAGAAGACAACAGAACTCGGAGTAAAAGAGATAATACCTGTAATCACTGAGAGAAGCCAGCTAAGAGAGACCAGAAAGGTTGCACGCTGGAGAAAAATAGCTGAAGAGGCAGCGAGGCAGAGCGGAAGGACGAAGATACCTGTAATACACGAGGCATTGGATTTTAAGTCACTGCTCACTGTTCACTATTCACTGCCTTTAAATGGTCTTATCTTCTATGAAGAAGGTGGTATGAAAATATCAGAAGCAGTCTCCTCATTCCTTACTCCTCACTCACCACTTTTTGTTGTCATCGGCCCTGAAGGTGGTTTTACAAAAAAAGAAGTCGCCCTCGCAAGAGAAAAAGGTCTCCTTGTCACTTCTCTCGGAAAAAGAATCCTCAGGGCTGAAACCGCTACGATTTCAGCAGTAACGATTGTGCAGTTTTTACTCGGAGACATGGACTAATTCCTTCACCTCTGAAGGCATAACACCTTTAATCTCCTTTGCCAGGTATGAGTGCTCCATCAGGAGTTTCATAACAGAGAGCATAAATTCCCTTTTATAGTCACTTATATCTTTAAATCTCTTAAGCTTATCCATGTAAAAAGGCGCGTTGCTCTTAAAAATGGAAGAAAGAATTATACCTCTACTGCTTCCTGCGAAACCGTAAGGGACTTTATTACAGCAGTCAGGAGTTCACTGGCATCTAATATCTCTAATAAAACAGGTTTACCACCTTTTGTGAAATGAATGATTATAGATCCTGCCTCTTCTGCATAATCTATAACATCGCCCTCTTGCCCTTGATCTATGAGAAGTATATCAGATTCTCTGTCATAGCTAATCTTCATATCTGCCCTCCTTGCTGGATAAAATATTATGACTTCCATAACGTCTTCCTTTTCTTCAAACACAATCCTCAAAACATGATTGTCATTTACTCCGCTCTGTGCAATCTTTCTGCCTCTTTTAGCGGTTGTAATGTTTTCAGGGTTTTTAAGTATTTCTATAACCTTCTCTTTTGTTATAAAAAATCCATATTTTTCAAGTAACTTAAGTTTCCTCAGCGCATGTGGTATAAATATAATTTCCATTAAAAATTATATCATAAACGAAATAGGCTGTTTGAAAAGAAAATTTTGTAAAATGTGGAAACCTGACTATGATTTGTTGTCTTTTTAAAAGTTGAAAATATCATCATGGCCATGGCAGCCGAAACAGCTCTCACCAGGGTAGTAGTGACCTGCTATTATGAAGTGGCATCTTGCGCAAAAGGCACGAGCTTCGTTATTAGATATAGCACAATTTGCATCTGCATCTTCTGCATCAACAGCTTCCCCATTTACATATCTTCTTAGCAAAAATTGCCTCTGAGGGCTCCCATGGGGCTCGTGGCAGTCCGTACAGGAAAGTATGTAATTGGAAGGATTATCGTCACTATAGGGGGGCCTGAGATATCCATTTATGTCTCCCGGCTTCCAAACTACTACTCTTCCACTGTGTAGATTTCCACCAGAACCCCAATTTATGGCATTAACCGCTACGCTACCTCTTTCAGGGTCCACTTGGGCATATTGGTGGCAATCCATACAGAAGGTCACATAATCGGGGAGATTGGAGCCATCCTGGGGTAGTATCACCTGCGGGCTCAAACTGAGTTTCCAGAGGTGTTCCCATAATATGGGGCTTGATAATAACCACCGTTTGTCTGCACATAATATAGCATCCTCTCCGTGGTCTCATCTCCCCGCAGGTTTAACCGCTTAGTGGGGTTGTTATGTTCGGTAACACGCTGTATAGGAGATTTATTGGAATCATAAGGTCTGTGGTACTGCTTAGCACCAATCCTTTGGGATATATGGACGTTGTGGCATGCTTCACAGGGATTAGGATCAGTACTATTAGCCTCAGTTTTGGCCATTATTTTTAATGAAATTGTAGATTGCTGCCAGACTATGCCGTGATCCACATTGAACATCCGGAACATATGTACAAAGAGCATTGCAAAAATGGTTGTATATACCCGGGAGGGTCAGTGGCGAATAACCCCCGAAACTGATAGAGTAGAGATAGTTAATTACCTCCTGCTCCGAGGCAACTGACATATGGCACCGAAAGCAAACTCCGTCACAGATTCCTATAACGTTGTCATAAAACAGCGCATAACCTTGAGGGGTTATTGTTTGCCCGCCAATACTGGCATGCTGCTCATGACAATAAGCACAATTTCCTACGGCATAGCCAAAGCCGGCTGTTCTTGCCAGTTACAGAGAGCTTTACCAGCAAAATCCTGTATTTGCACGAAAGAAGGTCATTGAGGTATAAATACACAAATACAAATATGGGGTCAGGCTTGTCTATTGCAATTTATTTGGTAAATAATATGCTACATTGATGCATGGCAAGAAAGCCACGGATAGAGTTTGAAGGTGCGTTTTATCATGTAATAATACGCGGAAACCAACGTCAGAAAGTTTTTAAAGAAGAAGACGACTTTCAGAAATATCTTAACCTTCTTGCTTTTTATAAGGAACGATACAAATATTTTCTTTACGCGTATGTATTAATGAACAATCATGTCCATCTATTAATAGAGACCCATAAAATACCACTTTCCAAAATCGTTCAAGGTATAAGTCAGAGTTACACAATATATTTTAACAGGAAATACAGGACGGTGGGGCATTTATTCCAAGGCAGATACAAAGCTATACTCTGCGACAAAGATGTATATTTGCTTTCATTAATCAAATATATTCATCTCAATCCGGTAAGGGCAAAAACAGCAAATGCAGCAGCACAATACAGATGGAGCAGCTATAGGAGTTATTGTAAACATCGAAAGAACGATATAGTTGATACGGACACTGTATTGCGGATGTCTTCAGAAGACAAATCACGGGCGAGGAATTTGTTCGTAGCATATATAGATGACGGGGTAGAGGTAAAAAAAGAAGACATATACAGAACCGTCTGCCAGAGGATACTTGGTGGAGAGGAATTTGTGGACACAGTAATGGAGCGGATAGAAGAGAGATTTGAAAATAAGAGAAAGCGGCACGAATTCAGTCTTGAAGAGATAGCCGAAACAACTGGGAAGGTTATGGGCTTTACTATTGATCAGTTAAAAGACAGGGGCAAGGGCAGGAAGATTTTAGCAGCAAGGAAACTGGCAAGTCTTGTTGCAAAAGAATACGGGTATAAAGGTTTAGAAATATCGGCATATCTTCAGAAAGATCCCTCAGTTATTTCAAGATATTTGAAGGACAAAAACCTTGAGTTAGATATGAAACGTGTGATAGGAATGTTATCGAATCGCAATAAACAAGCCTGACCCCATTACATATATGTTCTCTACTCTACCTTAACTTCTGCTTTTCCTCTAAAATGTTGATGCAACTAAAAAGTTCTCCAGGTAGTCGCTTCGTAGGTATAAGTCGAGCCATGATAATGGCAACAATTACAATTCTGGGTATTGCGTTCAGCCGTACAGTCGCTCCCACCCCCAGAGTGACACGAACCACACGAGCCTCCTGTCCAGAAGGGGTCGCCTGAGGCAGAGTCATGGTGAATTATATAATAACGATTTTCGTAGCAGGTGGTAGTAAACTCATAATCGTCCCTATGACACCTATCACAGAGGTATGCTATCTCTTTATTGGTATCATATGGAAATGAACAATCTGTTTGGGCAATTGTGGTGATAGCACCCAGTGTGTCTCCATTTACCTCTTTCCTTATCAAGACTACATTAGGTGCCCCATGGGGCTCATGACAGTCTAAACATGAAAGCACCTTATTATCCAGGGTAGAACTATAAGGGGAATTTAGGCTTACTGCTCCATCGGCACTGCCATTACCATGTTTTTCAATGCTCCAGTCAATGGGTCTTAACCATCTATTTAACGTGGTACTCCACACACTATTACTTGTACTAGTGTGACAATCTATGCAGAAGGTGACATAGTCGGTCGTGTTTGCTGCGGCAGTAGCAGGGTCTGTTGAAGGGTCTCCTTGTGGTTCCAAGTAAGAAGTAGTATTGTAGCGATAAGGGGCCTGATAGTTGGCAGTATAATAACTCATCCTCTCTGTGGAAA
>JBFLWW010000026.1:22671-24101 GCA_040757475.1 Nitrospirota bacterium | reverse complement strand
CTGATAACTGACACCGACACTATTTTTGATAGGAGTGGGGGATGAATGTTAAATCTTAAAATAGGCCCTCGTTTTGAATAGTTTGAACAGCTTAAACAGTTTGAACGGTTTGAACGGTTATAACTGTTTCATCAGAGAGGAATGAATACAATATGATTTTAAATATTCTTATTTTCCTTACCATTGTTGTTTTTTCCTCTTTCTTTTATCTAAAAGTAATTTAGATTTTACCGGCATCCTTGATTATCTCACAGGAAGGTATGTGATAAAAAAGAAAGGCGGAACCCTAATAATTATTGATGGTGATACCTTTTGGAGTAAGAGACATAATAATAAAATTAGGATTTTAGGAATAGATTGTCCTGAAAAGGGAGAGCCCGGGCATCAAGAAGCAAAAGATTTTTTATATGAATTACTTAAATCTAGCACATTAAGAATAAAGAAAAAGGGAATTGATAAATATGGACGAGTATTAGCAGAGATTTTTGTGAACGGAGAAAATATAGCTTTAAAAATAAAAGAGAAAGGATTTGATAAACTCAATAGTACATATAAAGAGAAATTTCCGGAGCCAGTAAAAATCTTATCCGATACAGTTGAAGAAATCAAAGAAGAATTTAGATGTGAAACTTGCCATAAAGAAATATCAGAAAAAGAATACTATGAGTTTAATGGTTTATGCCAGTGGTGCAGAGGTGCTCCAACACAAAAAGGATTTCCTTCGCCACCAGGATTTCCTAGGTCATTTTAAAAATGGATCTATGAAGAAAAAGAAAAAATAGAAGGAGTCTTTAAATAATGTCTCAAAGATACTTCCAATAAAACAAGGATTGAAACGAGGCGGAAATAACTATACTTCTATTAATAAAGGCATGTGGGTGAAGAGGATGTAACTCTTTGTCTTCATGGAAAGTATTTTTTCTGCAGCACTTCTGTAAATATCCATCTGGAATCTGTACTTGTCTATGAGCTCTGGTAACTCCTTTTCTCTTACAGGGAAGGTCTTGTAATCGTAAATATTTGCGACATTATTTTTTACGATAATCCTGTCTATTCTGCCTCTGAAGACAGTGTTTCCTTTCTGCAGGATGAATGGAAGCTCTGCGTAAGAGTCTTTTATCGGGAGGATTATATCCTTTAGGTAGCCTGATGTTGTAAGCTTCTCAAAATCTTTCTTTATAATCTCCATCAGTCTCTCTATATCCTTTTTAGTTACAGTCTCATTACTCAGGAGTATGAAGGCCTTTTTATCTACCTCATCAGACCCTGAACCAATACGGTTCAGGGCAGACCCTATGATTCCTTTCGAGAGCTCTTCAAAGAGCGTGTGAAATACCTTACCAAGAATGACCCAGTCTTCACCATGCTTTACTCTTATGTCTACATCTTCTGTAACATCTCGCCATTTAAGTGGAGGTTCATATGAAATT
>JBFLWW010000026.1:14899-22571 GCA_040757475.1 Nitrospirota bacterium | reverse complement strand
GCCTGATGCCGGATGGTAAAATAGAGCTCATCTACCTCTGATGCGGTTATTACCTTAAGGGATGGGAGGTGTTCTCGGTTATCAGTAATATACGCAAGACGGCCTGTAGGCGGTTTTTCTTTCTTCATCGCGCCTAACATGCAGAGGAAATCCCTTGCCCTTGTGACTGCAACATAGAAGAGTCTTTTTTCCTCTTCGAGTTCCTTTTCTTTTCTCTTCAGGAAAGGTTCTATCTTCTTTCTTTTAGTAGAATCCTCCTCGTATGATAGAGAAATCCTTTCACCTTCTTCGTCTATCACAATGGGACTACTCCTTGGAACATGAGATTCATCGAGTGATGGAAGGAATACCATTGGAAACTGGAGTCCCTTTGCAGCATGTACTGTCATTATTTTTACAGCATTCATACCTTCAGTATTTATGTTTGCCTTTGCCTCATCCTTCAGCCTTGCCTTAATGAGTTTTTCCCTGATATCAAGAATGGAGAATCCCTGAGATTCATATTGCTCGATTAATCTTATAAATTTTTTTATATTTGCATGCCTCTGTTTCTCCCAGTAATGAGACCATCCACCTGTATCTGAGAGTGCATCCTCAAGAAGCAGGGCAAGGGGGGTATATATAGATCTTTCGACCCAACCTGAGATAAGATTGAATGCCTTCTTAACCTTTTTATTTTTTGCTGATTGAATCTTCTCTATAAGGGGGCGATCACCTTTATCAATCAGTCTGAATAGTGTCCTGTAGTCAATACCAAAAAGAGGAGACCTCAAGAGACAGAATAGACTGTAGTCATCCATCGGGTCAATAATAAGAGAAAGAAGTTCTCTCAATACTGCAACCTCTGGTTCATCATAAAACCCGATACCTTTTACAATAATGAAAGGTATTCCCTCTCTTCTCAATGCATCTTCAAATATGCAGAGATGTCTCCTTTTCCTTAAAAGGATTGCCATATCACCATAAATACATGGCCTTTTTATGTCTCCATCAGATATCTCGTAATGACCTACAAGTGACTGAATCCTCTTTGCAAGTGCTACTGCCTCTCGTTCACGATTCTCCTTTATATGCTCAGCTCCCTCTATAAGTATCAGCTCAACACGACCATTACCCTGTCTTGTTGCCTCAAAAGGTGCGTATCTGGTACGCCAGTTTTCATACCCTGAATCAAGTTCAGGATTAGGGGGCATTAGTATTTCGAAGAGGCTGTTTGTAAAATTTATTATTGCAGGAAGGCTTCTGTAATTCTCCCTTATCTCTTCAAAGTAGTATTCCCTTCCAAGCCAATCAGAAAATCTCTCCTTTGCCTCCTGAAATACGCTTACATTCGCCCCTCTGAAGAGATAGATGGACTGCTTTTCATCTCCAACAAGAAAGATGGTTGGGACTTTCCCCGACTCCCTTTTTGCACCGATGCCTGAGCGCCACTCTTCTGTAAGCTTGTCTATAATCTTCCATTGCAAGGAACTTGTATCTTGGAACTCGTCCACAAGTATATGGTCTGTATGCTCATCAAATGAATAGAGTATATTCTGCCATTCCGGGTTTTTGATAAGTGCCTCATATGTGAGTAACTCAAGGTCGTCAAAATCAATGAGATGCCTTTCGAGTTTTTTGTCTGTGTAACGTTTGAGACATCTCGAATATAGCTCAAGAATTCTTTTTTCTTCTTCTCTCTCGACAGGATGATTTTCTTTTAAAATAAGCTCTGGATATGGTCTTCTGCTGTGTAGTTCATTTAGGATTCTAAAAAGGCTATCCCACCCCTTAATACCTCTGTCCTTCATCATCTCAAAGAAGATGTCAGGGCTGTTCTTCTCTTCCATAAGGCTTTCATAAACAGACTCAGACCATAGAAGTGATGCATTGAATTCATCCATCACATCGAGGGATGGGTCAAGGTCAAGTTCCATAGAAAACCTCTTTAAAAGTTTGAGACAGAAAGAATGGATTGTGGATATACGCATAAGGGGTATCTTTTCCTGAATCTCAAGGAACAGCTCGGGATTTTCCTTTTCGAGTATTCTGAGAATCCTTTCCTTCATCTCTGCTGCAGCCTTCTCTGTAAAGGTGATTGCCAATATCTTCTCTATTTCAGAGCCACCAAGCAGTAAGCTGACATATCGCCTTGCAAGTTTTTCTGTCTTTCCTGAACCAGCAGGGGATGAAATAATCACGCTCTTTGTTATATCAAGATACCTTTCCATGCTTTTGTTAGCTTGCCAGCCTGTTAGCTTGCCAGCTTGTTGCTGTTTTCTGTACATACGGACAGTATGGCCTTTCTGGACAATCCCTGCATGTCTGCTCATTCAACGGAGATGCAGAAAAATCTCCTGTCCTCATCTTTAATACAGTCTCCTTGAGGAACCTGAGACCTGTCTCTATATAATCTTCTATTGTCCGTCCATTCCTCCTGTCATTTTTTCCTGGAATCCATGATAGGTTTATGTCTTTGAGTGAATAGATACCTACACGTTCCACCTTAATCCCGAGCGACTTCATCAATGCTGCATACAGGAATAACTGAAGTGTAGCACCTTTTGTTATTACCTGTGGTCCGCTGAACTGTGTTGTCCCTGTCTTATAATCGATAAGCTCAACAGTATCAGTGACGAGTGACGAGTGACGAGTGACGAGTTTGTTATCTTTTGAGCTTTGAGCTTTCCTGTCAACCCTGTCTATCTTTCCCCTTAGTTTTATCCCCTTTATAATCTCGCCTTCAACAGGAACTTCAGCCCCTATGAATGAATAGCCATCATCCATGAGCTTGCTTTCGAGTTCATATATATCAGGCAGGATAGAGAGAAACGAATCCTTAATCAGTTTTTTCCAGTAATTATCTACAGGTTTATCAGAGAGGAGTTTAACGATTATCGCTTCTGCCCTCGATCTGAGGTCATCAGCATCTACAAATGGCTTTGAGAAAAGGGCTTGCATTACTTCATGGGCTATAGTCCCGAGGAGCACTGCCTCGACTTTATACTCTTTTGTCTCTAAGGGTTCAAGCTGGAGGACTTTTTCTATAAAGAACCTCCTCGGACATGTCCTATAAGAGTCTATGTCAGTGACCCTGATATAAGAGTCTTCTCCAAACTTATTCTTGATTAACCTGTCTTTGATACCTTCTATCTCTGTTATATGTGATGCGAGAGGCATTCTGTCCTTTCTGAGAAGTTCTTCTTCTCTGGAAAAGATTCCAGGAACCTGCTCTTTTGCCTCTCTGCTACCAAGCAGGAATGGGGAGGGAAGAAAGAATCTATCTCCTTCCATCACAGGATAGGATAGGTGGAGATTTTTTGTTGATTCTATCGTCCTCAAAAATGTGAATCTCTGCAGGAATAAATATTTCTTCAGGTTTACAAGACCAAACACTGTCCTTACACTGTCAGGCAGTATATGGTCAATATCAGGCTTTGATGGTAGGTCTCCATCCTTGAGTCCTCCGAAGTACAGATATTCTGGCTCAATTCCCCTTATCTCGAGAAATCCCATAACCTGAACTCCTACACCCTCCATCTCTGTCTCTGTAACATTCAGGATATATTTCAGGGCATCTATAAATTGGCGTAAGGAGCACCCATGAGGCGTGAGATTATCAATAAAGGAAAGTTCCTTTAATATCCCAACTACTTGTCCCTTTAAATCTGTCTCTTGAGTGCTGATATCAGAGAAATCGAGGTCATTCAGGAATTTAATGATAGCTTCGGTGTATTGATTGTAGCTCCCTTTATTCTTTATGGATTCGAGTGGTGCGAGTTTTTTAAAGACCCACTTAAGCCCCTTTAAGAGATTGTTAACTTCCCACTTCCCACTTCCCACTTCCCACTTAGTAAGATCCAGCCATGCATTTTTTCCCTTAATTATCCTTGAGCTAATGCAGAGCATAGGGGTCCATTCCCTGAATGCTGAAGGCATATTTTTAAAATGAGGTGATATAAGGCACCGGGAGAATGAAAGTCTCGGGTAGTCATCTGCTACTGATTCAAGCAGTGCTATCAGGTCAAGAAAGGGTCGTGTCTTTCCAGCAGGCTTTAAGGTCGAAATGGTGTATGGTATGCCATATCTTCTGAAGATGCGGGCCACCATATCTGAATACTCATATAGTTTCGGAAATGTGAGTATTACATTCTCTAAATCCCTTATCTTCCCTGATATAAAGCAGTTCTTTATATGTCTCGCGATAGCCTCAACCTCTTCTTCTATATCCATGTAAGGGTGATAAAAGTATTGAGTGTTAAGTGAGGAGTATTGAGCAGAGGATAAATAGGTCTCTTCAGCCTGAAAGTTATTCTTTATAAAGTTGCTGTAACTTTCTGTTATATCTGAAAAATTAGTATCATAAGGTATTGAGATAAGGATGTCTTTTGCATTTTCAATCAGTATATCAAGGATTGCCTCCTCTGATCTGGTAAGTTCATAGAATCCATCAAGTATGAGGGTTGCGGGGCTGTAATTATGCCTTTCAATTAGGCGAGGGCAGGCTGTCATTACATCATTCTCATCCACAGCAGAATGTTTATTTAGGAGGTCTTGATATGCCTTAAATATCTCGATAGCTTCCATTACCCTGATTGAGACCTCTTCAGGGATACCGAGTTCATAAAAGATAGCCTTAAGCTCATCGCTGATAGTTTTGATATCTTTGCCTGGATGATACTGCTTAATCTCACTGATAAAGTCAGTGATGATAGATGCAAACCCAATCCCTTTACTTGTGAGTTGTGAGATTATGACTGGTATCAGAGGTTGAGATATGACATTTCTATCTCCATAAAGAGAGTAGAGCCTTTTTGAGAGTTGTTTAATCGTCATCATCTCAGGTGGGATGTAGCAACCCCCTGTGAGCCTATGGAATATCCTTTTGCTGTCTCTTATCTTTCTCGGTGTAGGGGCAATATAAAGGATTCCTGAGTAGTCAGGACCTTTTATTTTATCAACAGATGCCTTAAGTAAGGTCTCAGTAGAGCCTTTATATCGGAATGAGGTATAGAAGACTTTAATAGGCATCGGTAACTATTGCACTTTATCTATTATAACATCAGATGTAAATGGCTGCTGATTGAAATTTTGAATTAATGCAGCTATTATTGAGATGATGAATCCTGCACTTTTTTAAAAGTGGGGGGTGAAAGATAAAGGAGGAGCCAATGGTCATAGGCAAACCATTTCTTACTGTCGAGCAGATACAGACAAGGGTCAAAGAACTTGCAGACAGGATATCAGATGATTATGCTGACAGGGACATTTTAGCTGTGGGAATTCTCAAAGGGGCATTCATGGTTTTTTCAGACCTTGTGAGGGCTATTAAGGTTCCTCTTACTATTGATTTCATTATAGCCTCAAGCTATGTGAAGACCGATACCTCAGGAGAGGTAAAGATTTATTATGACATCAGAGAGGACATTTCAGACAAAGATGTGCTTCTGATAGAAGATATAGTTGATTCAGGTATTACCCTCAATCATATACGGGAGAGAATTCTTGCGAGGTGCCCCAGAAGCCTCAAGATATGTGTATTCCTTGATAAAAAGGAGAGAAGGATAGTGGATGTCCCGATAGATTATGTAGGATATGAGATACCGAATGAATTTGTTGTCGGTTACGGTCTTGACTATGACAACAAATTCAGAAACCTACCGTATATCTCGGTCTTTAAGAAGAGAGCATAAAAGGCAGGTGATATGTTTGAATTGATGGCAGAAACATTTTTTTCAGCAGCGCACCAGATCAGAGGCTATAAAGGAGAATGTGAAAGACTCCATGGCCACAACTGGAAGGTTCAGGTTCATGTCATAGCAGAAAGGCTTAATGAGATAGATATAGCAATAGATTTCCATGAACTCAAGAAACTTACAGATGAGGTTATTGCTCCACTTGACCATAGCTTTCTGAATGATATATTCCCCTTTACTGAGAAAAACCCATCTTCAGAGAATATTGCAAAATGGATTTATGACTCTCTCAGAAAAAAATTAAATTATGATAACATCCACCTCTCTGCTGTAACGGTCTGGGAGTCTGAGACTGCCTCTGCCACATACTATGAAGAATAGAGCATAAAGGAGAATACCAATGAATACAGAATTTGCAGCAAGACTTTTGGAAATTGCACTTTATAAAGGCGTAGATGAGGCTGAGGTCTATATAAAATCTTCAAAGGGTCTATCAATCGAGGTAAAAGACCAGAAGATAGATGTACTCGAATCCTCTCTCAGTTTTGGATATTCACTGCGTGTTATTAAAGATAGAAGACTTGGTTTTTCTTACTCAACAGACAGGGAAAATCTTGGTTCTGTTGTAGATAATGCAGTAGGGGCTGCAAGATGGGCTGACATGGATGAGTACCTTGAACTACCTGAGGTGTCTGATTCAGGGAATGTGGATATATTTGATTCCATGATAAGCTCAATAGGAGAAGACGAGGCCATAAAAAGAGTCCTTATCTTAGAAAAGGCAGCATACGGAGAGGACAGAAGGATCAAGAAGATAAGAAAGGCAGTCGGGACATTTTCAAAGGCAGATATCATAATCATAAATTCTAAAGGGATAGATGCAGGGTATTCTTCAACTGCATGTACAGCCCATATTATGGCTATAGCAGAAGATGGAATGGATAGTCAGATGGGATGGGACTTTGCAGGGAGCAGGTTCCTGAGTGAAGTCTTATTCGAAGATGTAGGCCGCAATGCTGCGAGAAGGGCCGCACAGCTTCTTGGCTCAAGAAGAATAAATGCTCAAAAGGCGTATGTGATCCTCGATAGTGCAGTGGCTGCAGATTTTATAGGAATATTTGCATCATCCCTATCATCAGAATATGTGCAGAAAGGGAAATCCCTCTTATCAGGGAGACTCGGGAGCCTTGTAATCAGCTCAAAGATAAATATTGCCGACAATGGGCTTCTTTCAGGAAAACTCGGGAGCAGGCCTGTTGATGATGAAGGTGTATCATCGAGAGCAAAGACCCTGATAAGAGAGGGTGTGCTTCAGGGCTATCTCTACAACACATACACAGCAAAGAAGGATGGGGTTTCATCAACAGGTAATGCTGTAAGGGGTGGATTTTCAGGTCTTCCATCTGTAGGTGTCTCAAACCTGTATATCGAGGCAGTTTCAAAATCAGATGTAATGGAGCTCAATGAACTCTTCAATGCGATGGATAAGGGCCTTTATATTACAGAAGCAATGGGAGTGCATACTGCAAATCCGATTTCGGGTGAATTCTCTATCGGTGTCTCAGGGCTGTGGATAGAAAAGGGCAAGATAAAATTTCCTGTGAAGGAAGCAGTAATCTCAGGGAATATCCTTGATTTCTTTGGAAGGATAGAGGCAGTTGGAAACGACATCAGGTTTTACGGTAATATTGGAGCACCAAGCCTTCTTATCGGGCCAACAGATATAAGTGCATAGTTTTTTATAGTTGTAAAAATCCTTGACAGATACAATGTAACAGGTGTATAAATTAAGTAGTTAAAAGGGGCAGTTTTAGAGCGATTATGCCAATAAAACTTGCCATAGGCTGTCGCAGCTACCTTTTTGGTGAAGGGTTAAAGAAGCTCCTTGAGGATGACAAGGATGTGAATACCATCGGTATATTCAATGAAGGCACGGACTTAAAAGAGATAGCAAAACTCAATCCTGACCTAATCCTTGCTGATTTCAATATCTTCTA
>JBFLWW010000026.1:9458-14799 GCA_040757475.1 Nitrospirota bacterium | reverse complement strand
ATTCGTATAGTGCTGATGTAGAATCCTTTAGCGCATGTCCTTACTGTGGATTTGTCTTCAGCGGTAAATATGGTGCTGAAAAGAGGGAGGAAAAACGTATTAAAAAGGAAATCCCCCTTGTCTTTTCCTATCAGGAAGAGCGTCTTAAAGGAAGCACATTCGACCTTTCTGAAAATGGGCTGGGCATAAATATATTCGGTGAGCCACCTGTTGCAGTAGGGGATATTGTAGACCTTACAATCAGAGACCTCCAGATCAGGGCGAAGGTCATGTGGGTAAGAAAACTACCTGATAAATCTATGGCTGGGGTCATGTGGGTAAGAAAACTGCCTGATGAATTTATGGCTGGTCTCGAGAGTTAAATTAAAGGTTTAAATTCCCTCAAACATTAGTTTCAAACAATCCCTCAAACTCCTTTTTTGAAAATTACAACCTTTTCAGGATTGAAAAGCTTCCCTGATTACAATCATAATTAAATTGCCTTCTGTCATTCCTTCGCCTTTTGTCATTCTGAGGCGAAGCCGAAGAATCTCAAAGTACTATTCAGGAAAGGGGGATTTAAAATGAACATACTCATTAACCTGAGCAGTCATCTCATCTCAGAGGCATTGTCTGACCTTTTAAAAAAAGAACAGGATGGGTATCAGATATTTGTAGTTAGTAATAGAAACACTTTCGACAAGCTCAGTGCTGATAATTTCAGCCCGGATGTTATTTTAGTGGATTTTAATAACATAAATCCAAAACTATTTTCTCGATATCCTGAATCAAAGGTTATCCTGATAGATACAGGCTTAAAACAGGAGGATATCATCGCCACCCTCCTTTCTTACAAGCTCTCAGGTGTGCTTTCAGCCCATACAGACCTTCACCTCTTTAAAAAGGCATTGAAGATTGTCAGTGAAGGGGAGATCTGGATAGATAACAGCATTATTAAGGCATTTCTCCACAGTGCAGGACTTATATCTAAAACAGGTAAGATAAATGGCATTACCGGAAGGGAAAAAGAGATTATAGAATATATATCTCAGGGATACAGGAACAAGGAGATTGCCCAGAGGCTTAATATCAGCGAACAAACTGTTAAGGCCCATCTGAACAGAATCTTCAGGAAATTCAATGTCTCCAACCGCTCTAAACTTATAACACTCGCCATGAATAATCGGATAGCCTGACCAGAGCCTATGGTATCGCTCCAACAGCCCTTGCTGCATTAATCCTGCCTTTGCCTATGTACTCATCAGTAATGATAGTATCCACAGTAGCCTCTATCCTCCCTCTTACAACAGATGAATTATCAGTGCCATACTGCGTCTTCCAGACAAGGGCTGCAAGACCTGCCACATGTGGCGATGACATGGATGTACCGCTCAGGTATCCATAGTTTAAAATCCTTAGCCTGTTTCTGTGATTTGGCATGGTTGAATATATGTTAACCCCGGGTGCTGATACATCAACCCAGCCACCAAAATTTGAAAAGCCTGCCCTATTGTCATTCTCGTCAGTTGCTGCAACCGCAATCACATTTATGTAATAGGCAGGGTAGAATGGTAAGTCTGTATCACTGTTGCCTGCAGCAGCAGTCATGACAACACCTTTTCCCCATGCATAATTGACTGCATCCTCGAGTGCCAATGAATAAGAGGTGCCTCCAAGGCTCATGTTTATGACCTTTGCATCATCAGGGGTACCGGCTATTCCATCAGGGCCATTTGTAGCCCAGATTATGCCGCTGGCGACCCATGAATAGTATCCTAAGCCAGTGTCTCCAAGCACCTTCCCATTCATCAGACTCGCTAAGAATCCGAGTCCTGCAACTCCTATCCCATTGTTTGTTAAGGCTCCTGCAATACCAGCCACATGCGTTCCGTGCCCATACAGGTCATCAACTGTCCTGCTTGTGGTAAAGTTCTTGTTGGGCAACAATCTTCTCTATGATATCCTGATGGTCCTGGTCAATCCCTGTGTCGAGGATAGCTATCCTGATATCACTCCCGCTTTGTGATACATCCCATGCTAATGGGGCCTCAATCTTTTTCATCCCCACTGCAGACCAAAATAAGGGTCATTCACATCGAGGATTGCATAAGCAATATAGTTCGGCTCTGCATATTCTACAGAGACCTCTTCATTGTATCTCTTCACCATCTCTGAGACCCCTATACCAGGGGGAATCCTTAACACATGAACATTTATCCCCGGTATCACATCCTCCACCTCTGTCCTATGAGACCTGTTTATCCTCTCAATCATGGATGGCAGAGTATCTGCTCTGAACTTGACAAGTATCTGGCCCTCTGCAAAACCCCCATGTTCTTTAAATTCAGCATGGGCAGAAAAGCTAATCAGGATTATTGTTAAGAATATCCCTAAACCTATCCTTATCCTTTTCATATTAACCTCCAGTCTTTAAAGTTTATATTTATACCTCTACTTATTCCCAAAATTAAGTCTTTTTAATTATCCATATCTATTCCATTTTTTTCAAGGGGGCCTTAGCGATTGTTTGACTTATCAGTGGTCTTTAAGCTAAGATGTAACCGTTAGGAGGTTTCTTATGCCACCTGCTGTTATAGAAAAGAAAAGATATACCTATGAAGATTATCTTAAAACCCCTGAGGATGAGAGATACGAACTCATAGGAGGAGAATTACTTATAACACCATCACCAATACCCAATCATCAAAGAATCTCAAGAAAGCTTGAATTTATGCTTGAGAAATTTGTGACAGAAAATAACCTCGGAGAGGTTTTTTATGCACCATGCGATGTGTATCTCGATGAGGAGAATGTTGTCCAGCCTGATATCCTTTTCATCTCAAAAGAGAGGTTGAATATTATAAGTGAAAAAAACATCCAGGGTGCACCAGACCTTGTGATAGAGATAATCTCAGAGAACACTGCCTACAGGGACCTCGTGCAGAAAAAGAGACTATATGCAAGATTTGGTGTAGTGTAAAGGAATACTGGATAGTAATCCCAGAAGAAGAGTCAATAGAAATCTATATCCTGAAAGATAACATCTACACGCCTTATAAGTCATATAACAAGAATGACACCCTCGAATCCCCCTATTTCAAAGACCTAAAGATAAGTCTAAACAGGATATTCTAAAAGACCTTTAGTTTTAAACCAGAAGTTAATTAAAAAGACAACCCTGTTTTAACCGATTTTCCCTTCAAAAATACCCATTTGACCAATTGTTTTTATCTACCATTCTGATAAGCTAAGGTTCAAATAATCCTAAGATACCGGTATAAAAAGGTGACAATGTGTCGCAGAGGCAGAATAGTCTTGGCATTGGTTTCTTTGTTGTTATTAGCAGTCTGGTGCTATGCCTCAGCAGGACTAACAGTAATCCTTTCTCACGACCGCATTACATTTTATCTTGTTTCAGGACAATCAGGCCCTGTGGATGCGGATGTATCTATAAGGGTAATGGTTCAGTCAAATACAGGCTGGGCCCTCAATTACCAGGCAACACCGCTTTCTGGCCCGGAAGGAGTGATAATGCCTGACAGGCTACTGGTAAGAACGCCTTATACACATGGATTCGAGAGTCTTGACATACCGAGGCTTGTTGGCAAGGGGAGCGCTACAGGAGCAACACCTGTTGATGTAGCACTTATGCATTTTAGATTCATAGCTGCAGGTCAGGAAAGGCCAGGGGTTTATGAAGGCAATATCCTTTCACCTGATGGAGGCCCAACAATACATGTGATGATAAAAATCGAGCCAAGGGTTGAAGAGGTGCCAAAGGTGACCTTAGAGATGAAGCCAGTAGCGCCTAAGATAAAGATGACATTTTCACCAGAGAAGATTCATTTTCCAATAACAGGTGCACCAAAGGAATACGATGCAGACAGCACAGTAGTACTTACAGTTAAGTCAAAGCATGGTTTTATTGTAAAGGCACATGCCACCTCGCTTCATGGCCCGGGCGAGATACCTGCCAGTAGAATTTTTGTAAGGAGTGATGGAGATTACCTTAGCCTTGAAAAGGATGTGGTTGTGCTTGAAAGACCGACTGAGATAAAACCTGAAAAGGAAAGGACTGTTTCTACTAATTTAAATTTCAGATTAAAGACAACATGGGATGATGTAGCAGGTGAATATTCAGGACAGATAGTCTTTACATGCGAGCCAGAGATGTAAAAAGGGGCCTTCCGCAGAGGTTCCAAAAGGAAAGGAGGTGAAGGATAAAAAGAGTTCTGATACTGCGGGTCAGAAAAAACCTCACTTTGTGAGGAAGATAAAAAATTTAGGAGGATTTAGATGAGAAAGTATTTAACACTTTTAGTAGCACTCGCAATGGTGCTTGGACTTTCAGGAGTGGCAATGGCACAGCTGGATACTAAAAATATCCAGGTGACAGCTACAGTTGCTGATTATGCTGAGATAACAGCGAGTTGTTCCGACAGTATATACACCCTTAGCGGGGCAGCTGGTGCTACTGACGGAATTTCCTGTTCAGCCTCTATAGAGACAAACTGCGATGCCTCAGTAAGTATGTCTGCAACTCGGTTAACGAACGGGACTGATTTTATAGATACAGCGTACAGTGTTACAGCTCCAAACTCTTCAGCAAATGGCACATTTGACCCTGACCCATTAGCCATTACTTATTTAGATAATGGTGTGTCCATAATTGCTAAAGGCACTTACACTTACAGTGTAACTGGCACAGCAACACTGGGAGCAATCTCTGCTCAGGCAGCAGGCAACTACTCAGCCACAATTACAGTAACAGTCTCATCCATCTAATCTGCTGAAGGGAGAGATTAAATGAAAAAGGCTCTCACTTTAATAGTGATAATGGTGGGAGCTGTTATTGTGATGTCTTCTGTGGCAATGGCTCAGCTCGACCAGAAGCCTATTCCTGTCACTGCCAATGTTGCCAAGTATGCAGGGATAACGCCTTCTGGGGGACCTTTGAATCTCCTGAATTTTGGTGGTTGGCCAGATGAGCTTCGAACAGATGGAGCCGGCATCTTTACTGTAGAGACGAATACCACCCTGGATTTGCTATTTGACTTTGACCTGACACATGAAAGTGACCCAACATCATCACTCATTACATATTTCTCGATCTATAACAATACTGATGGAGTGCCGCTTACCCCTGGAGCTCCCCTTGCACTTGTCCAGGTTAGCCAGCCAGGTGGTAACCTCTTCACTAATGCGCAGGCAGCAAAAACTACAAAGAGTTACAGCGTTACGGTCGGAGCCAAAACCGGGGCTACCATCTCAGCCCAGGAAGCAGGTAACTACACTGGAGCTGTCACCTTGACAGTCTCCGCACCATGAACATGAAGCACATAAAGGGTAGGAATAGGGGCGG
>JBFLWW010000026.1:0-9358 GCA_040757475.1 Nitrospirota bacterium | reverse complement strand
TTTTTATTCCTATTCCCTTCTTTATCCTATGCCATTGGCGCTGTGGGCGTGAAGCCGATGACCATAGACCTTGAACTTTCCCCTAACCAAAAAGGAGAATTCCAGATAGATGTATATTCTACATCACCAAAGGAAGACACCCCTGTGCACCTCTCTCTTTTTGATGCAGTGCAGAAAGAGGATGGAACAATGGATTTTGTTGATGTTGGTAAAAATCCCTATTCATGTACACCATGGATAAAACTTGAAAAGACTGATTTCACTGTTCTTGCTGGTGAGACTGTAACTGTAAAGGGAGAGATATTTGTCCCCCGTGCAAAGTCTGGAAGCAGGATAGCTACAATAATGGTTGAGCCTGGTTATGAAAAGAAAAAGACAGGCATAACTGTGAGGGTAAGATATGCTGTTGTACTGAAGCTCAAGATAAAAGGCAGAACAGTTGTAGAGAATGCAAAACTTGAGAGGTTCGGAATAAAAAGGCTTGAAAATGGCACACCTGCAATAGAGGCAGTTATATTAAATAAATCAGAGATAGATTTTACTGCTAAGGGGCGTGCACTCATACAGGATAGTTCAGGAAAGATAATCACCAGTATAAACCTCACCACAGAATCATTCGAGCGGAAGAAGAAGGACATAGAGAAAGAGAAGGAAAAGAAATTTAAGGATAAAGATAAGGCAAAGGAAGAAGAACAGAGGCTTTATCCTGGCTCAAAGGTAGCATTCTTTGGAAAGTTTGATAAACCCATGTCTCCAGGTGAATATACTGCAATACTTAGCATGAAATACGGCAAAAGAAGCCTTACTGCAAAGGAGAAGATAAAACTTACAGAAGAAGACATAGCATCCCTTGCAGTAAAGAAGCCTGTAGAGGGGGCATCCTTTGAGATAAAACCAGCGAACCTCGAGATTAAAAGCCCACCGGGAGGTGTCAGGTCTTCATTTTTTAGTATCACAAATATTACGGAAATGCCCATAAAGGTAACACTATCACTGAAGGACATTGAATATAGCCCTGATGGCGAAACAATTATAAAGGAAAAAGGCTCAACACCTTATTCTGCATCAGAATGGATAGAACTTGAAAAGGCAGAATATATGATTGGGCCAAGGCTCTCCCAAACTGTATCAATGAGGATTAAGGTTCCTGAATCAGCACAACCTGGTGGCAGATATGCTCAGGTGGTCGTAGAAGAATCTAAGGGTGAGGCTAAAAATTTTGTTGAGATTGGTGTGATTGTCCCTGGCAGGGTTGAGCCTGTTATTGAGATAAAAAGGTTTGAGCGAGTCAGGAAAGATATAGGGGCTGAAGAATTTGTATTAGATGTCAAGAATTCTTGTGCGATGCACCTTGTGCCGAAAGGCAGGGTTGTCATAAAGGATATATATAACAATGAGGTTGAACAGGTAGAGCTTAAACTTAAGGCGAGGGCAATACTTCCACAAACAGTTGGAAGGATGACAGGAGAGATAAAGAAGAAACTCATCCCTGGTGAATACACTGCAAATGTTGAGATAGATTATGGTGGAAAGGAGAGGGCAACATCAAAGCTGAGTTTTGTAATAAAGTGAAAAGTAAAAGACTCATTATTAATAAAACCGCACTAAATGTTTTTATGTCGTCATTGCGAGCCCAAAGGGCGTGGCAATCTCTTTTCTATATGAGATTGTTTCGTTTCACTCGCAATGACATTTTATTTAATGCGTGTGTGTTAATTTATCTCGGTATCTCAATTGTAGTAGTGGTCTTCGTATCACAGGCTGAATGCGGACAGGTGCTTGACAGCAAGCAGATTCCTGTCCATGCAGTGGTAAATACTATATTTCAAACCCACATAAATCCAGCAATTATAGGGCTTCATGAAGTAGGGCATAAAAACCTCTTAAGTGAAGGATGTGTCACATTCTCGATTACCTCAAATACTTCCTTTACAGTATATTTCAGGACTGCAAATCCTGATGGGAATATCCGCAATGACTCATCTTATCTTGAGACATTCTATATAATTCTCCCTTCAGGCTCTCCTCAACCATCAATTAATGACCCGAGGTGGATGAGCGGGGCTAAGCTTAACAGCTATACAGAGACATCAAACAGTCGCGATGTGTATGGGAGGGATATATACATAAAGGCAATTAAAGATAATCCGCCTTATGGGATGAAGGACTATACTGATACAGTTACAATTACAGCAAAAGACAAAAATGGTAATGAATCAATTATGCAGTTTCAGATTATATACAGAATACGATGAGGGATTTGTCATGACCAGACCACAAACTTCCTGTTTGTCTTCTGTTCTCTATGCCCTATGCTCTCTGCTCTGTCTTCTGATGCTCCTTTCAGGCTGCGCCCATTATGATTATGCCCTTTCTAAAGAAGGCAAAGAATTATATGAGAGTCAGGAATACGAGACAGAAGAGGCCATCAAAGAGAAGGCACAGCCACAGAAAGAGGTAATATTAGAAAAAAGGCCACCAGAAGCCGAAAAGAAAGTTTTAGAGCAAGAAAAAAAGCCTGAGAAACTCCTGAGCAATATATTTTTCGATACTGACATAAAGGAGATAATCAGAAACCTCTCTGCTGAGACAGGTGAAAATTTAATCACTGACGATACTGTTCAGGGTGTCCTTTCAGTGCGATATGAAAACCTTCCACTCGAAAAGGTCTTAAAGATAATACTTTCACCAGGTGGTTATACCTTTAGAAAGATGGATGGCTATTACCTTATCGGCTCTGCTGACCCCCGCAGTCCACTATTCAATTATTTGAGCAAGACTGTATATGTGAAACCAAAATTCTTAAAGGCAAAGGAGATAATAAAGCTTATTTCACCATCCTTTGGACCATCAATACAGGTAAATGAGGAGCGTAACATGCTTACTATCACATCATCCCCTGAGATGGTAGAAAGAGTCTTGGAGGACATCAAAAGGGTTGATAAGATGCCGAAACAGGTGATGCTTGAGGCACTCGTCACAGAGCTTTCATCTGATGCGAGGAAGAAACTTGGCATAGACTGGTCAGGACAGTCAGGAAAGTTCTCAGGCTCTATGCAAGACCTTGATATAACATTTACCTATATCAGCACGCCTGCGATTACCAGACAGATTACTGCAAAGATTCATGCACTTGTTGAGGATGGACTGGCCTCTATTAAGGCTACACCACGTGTGACCACAATGGATGGAGAGGAGGCTGTAATTAATATAGGGCTTGAGCAGTATATAGCTTTAACCACAGGGCCTGTCACTTATCCATATACCACGGTTCAGACTATTAAGGCAGGGATTATCCTGAATATAGTTCCATTCATTTCAGAAGACAACACTATTATGGTGAAGATAAAACCAGCAGAGGTATCCGATTTTGTCGAGACAGGCACAGAAGGCCTTCCGTTAATAAACAAACGCTCGGTTAATACTACAGTAGTTGTTAAAAACAACGAGACCATAATAATTGGAGGACTTATTCGAAAACGAGATATAGATAAGATATCACGAGTTCCGGTTCTGGGGTATATACCGATACTGAATATCTTTTTCAGTAAGACAGAAAAGACATCTGAAGATTCAGAGGTGCTTATAATGATAACCCCCAGGATACTTGAGACGCCTATTCCCGTTCAAGAATCTTCACCCCCTTAATTTCGAGAACTTCCAAAACCACTTTCTTTTCTGCTAAAATTAACACCTAACGACAGTGATGAGTGACAAGTATGGATTATTTTTTGACTGAAGAGCAAATAATGATAAAGGATTTGACAAGGCAGATTGCAGAGGAGAAGATTGTGCCTGTCAGGGCAGAGCTTGATGAGACAGGAGAATTTCCATGGGATATAATGAAGGTGCTCGCACAGTCAGATTTATTTGGCCTTTTTATACCTGATGAATATGGGGGGCTTGGTAAGGGAGCTCTTGAACTCTGTATTGCAGTCGAGGAGCTTTCGAGGGCATGTCTCGGTATATCTACAACCTATGCTGCAAATGCCCTCGGCACATATCCTATCTTACTGTTTGGCACTGATGAGCAGAAAAAGAGATACCTTCCTGATATAGCTGCTGGTAAAAGACTTGTTGCATTCGGCCTCACAGAGGCAAACGCAGGGAGTGATGCAGGGGGGATTCAGACAACAGCAAAACTTAAAGAAAACGAATATGTTATTAACGGCACAAAGCAATGGATTACTAATGGAGGCGAGGCTGAGATTTATACAATCATAGCCATGACAGATAAATCAAAGGGCGCTCGGGGTGCATCAGCATTTATAGTAGAGAAGGGAACTCATGGTTTTACATTCGGCAAAAAAGAAAATAAGATGGGTATCAGGGCCTCTGCAACGAGGGAACTTATATTCAATGATTGCAGAATACCGAGAGAAAATATCATTGCGAGGGAAGGCATGGGGTTTATAGTCGCAATGAAGACCCTCGACAATTCAAGGATTGGTGTGGGTGCACAGGGTGTTGGTGTAGCCCAGGGTGCCTTTGATGAGGCAGTGAAGTTTGCGAGACAGCGTGTTCAGTTCGGCCAAACCATAATAAGTTTCCAGGCGATCCAGCACATGCTTGCTGATATGGCAACAGAGATAGAGGCAGCAAGGGCACTTCTATATTCGGTTGCGAGGTATATAGATAGCGGCGCTAAAGATATATCAAAGGAATCTGCAATGACAAAGGTCTTTGCAACAGATATGGCTATGAGGGTGACTACGAATGCTGTCCAGATCATGGGAGGGTCAGGTTATATGAAGGAATATCCAGTTGAGAAGATGATGCGGGATGCAAAGATACTCCAGATTTATGAAGGCACAAACCAGATACAGAGGAATATCATCGGCCAGGCACTGATAAAGGAAGCAGTAAGGAAGAAATAGGGAAGGAGGTATTTAAAATGGATTGGGGGATGGAAAACCGTTTGGCGCAATTAATTAAATCTGATGGGCACTGTTTATTTTTACCCATTGACCATGGATATTTTCAGGGCCCCACTACAAAATTAGAAAAACCAGGGGAAACCATTAAACCACTCCTCCCATACTGTGATGCACTTTTTGTTACGAGGGGAGTATTACGCACATGTATCCCGCCAAACAGCAATGTACCAATTATTCTAAGAGTCTCCGGTGGCACCAGCATGGTAGGGGAAGACCTTGCTAATGAAGGTATCACCACTTCTATAAAAGAAGCCTTTAGACTCAATGCATCTGCAGTAGGCATGTCTATATTTATAGGTAGTAAATATGAACATCAAACACTGTTAAATCTATCAAGGCTTGTGAATGAGGCTGAAGAGTATGGCATTCCAGTAATGGCAGTTACTGCTGTTGGTAGAGAGTTAGAAAAGCGAGATGCCCGTTACTTAGCATTATGCTGTCGCATTGCCGCTGAGCTTGGGGCGAAGGTAGTAAAGACATACTGGTGTGAAAATTTTGAGAAGGTGGTAAATGGCTGTCCTGTTCCGATAGTCATAGCAGGTGGACCAAAAGTGGGTACAGAGCTTGAAGTGTTAGAATTTGTTTATGATGGAATACAGAAAGGTGCTATAGGCGTTAATCTTGGAAGAAACATATGGCAGAACGAACACCCTGTGGCTATGATTAAGGCCATCCGTGCTATTGTCCATGAAAATGCTACTGTAAATGAAGCCTATGACTTATTCAATAACATAAAGAATGCTGAGAGCTAATAGCATAGAGTTTCATACTCTTTGCACTTTGCTCTTAGCTCTTTGCTGATAAGTTATGCGTGTAGCAATGTATTATAACAATAGAGATGTGAGAATAAAGGAGATGCCGGTCCCACAAATCGGTCCTGGTGAGCTACTGGTAAAAGTAATAGCAAGTGGTATCTGTGGAAGTGATGTGATGGAATGGTATCGGCTTAGAAAAGCTCCCCTTGTGCTGGGACATGAGATTACAGGGGAGATTGTTGGAACTGGAGATGGTATTGATAGTTACAAAATAGGTGATAAGGTCTTTGTGTCTCATCATGTGCCATGTAACACCTGTCGTTATTGTTTGAATGGCCATCACACTGCATGTGATACCTTACACAGAACGAATTATGAGCCAGGTGGATTCTCTGAATATATACGTGTGCCAAGGATAAATGTGGAGCGTGGTGTATATCTACTGCCTGAGGGAGTGTCTTTTGAAGAAGGGACATTTATCGAGCCGTTAGCCTGTGTTGTGCGTGGGCAAAGGTTATTGCATATTCAGCCAGGCCACAGTGTACTCGTCGTAGGCAGTGGTATTTCTGGACTCCTCCATATACAACTATCTCGTGCACTGGGTGCAGGACGGGTGATTGCAACTGATATCAATGAATATCGTCTGAATGCAGCCCTTAAATTCGGGGCAGATGCAGTCTTTCACGCTGAAGAGGATTTCCCGGCTCGTATACTGCAGTTTAATGAGAACAGGCTTGCTGACCTTGTAATAATCTGTACATCAGCTTTATCGGCCATCGCTCAGGCATTAAAGTCTGTGGATTGTGGAGGCACTGTGCTGTTTTTTGCAGTACCAGAACCTAACATTGATGTTCCCTTACCTATAAATGAGTTCTGGCGCAGTGAAATCACACTGATGACCTCATATGGTGCAGCCCCAGCAGATATTGTAATTGCGATTGAACTTATCCGTGCTCGCAGGATATGTGTGAGCGAAATGATTACACACAGGCTGAGTCTGTCAGAGACAGGACTGGGCTTTAGACTTGTCTCAGAGGCCAGGGAATCAATCAAGGTGATAGTCGAACCTTACAGATGAATATAGTCGTTTGTATAAAGCAGGTGCCAGACACCGCTGAGGTCAGAATCAATCCTGAGACGAATACACTTATAAGGGAAGGTGTTCCGAGCATCATTAATCCCTATGATATACATGCCCTCGAGGCAGGACTTCAGATAAGAGAGAGGGTTGGAGGTAAGGTGACAGTTCTTACAATGGGGCCTCCGCAGGCTGAAAATGCCTTAAGGGAGGCAATATCCATGGGTGCTGATAATGCTGTGCTTATGACTGACAGGGCTTTTGCTGGCTCTGATACATGGGCAACAGCTTATACACTTTCAAAGGCAATAGAGAATATTGGAGCGGATATTATATTCTGTGGCAAACAGGCTATAGATGGAGATACCGCACAGGTGGGGCCTGAGATAGCAGAGTTTATGAATATTCCACACATTGCATATGTAAGAAAGATTGAGGATATAAAAAATGACTCAATAAAAGTGCAGCGCCTGATGGATGAGGGATATGACATTGTAGAGTCTTCTTTGCCTGTTCTTCTGACAGTTGTAAAAGAACTGAATGAACCGAGGCTCCCGTCACTTAAAGGTAAGATTGCTGCAAGAAAGGCAGAGATAAAGAAGATGGGTCTTTTAGAAACTGGAGCAGATGAAAATACCCTCGGGTTGAAAGGCTCTCCTACCCAGGTTAAAAAAATCTTTGCCCCTGAGACAAAGAAAGACAGAAAGATGCTTGAAGGTACACCAGAAGAACAGGTAGATACCCTTGTTAAAGAGTTAAGGAGTTTGAAGTGTATATAAAGCCAGGTTGCTATAAATAGCCCCCCTTATGCAGTAGGAGGATTAAGTGCGTATAGTTGTAAATCAGGATAAATGTACAGGTTGCGAATCCTGTATAGATTCATGTCCATTTGATGCTATTGTGATAAAAGAAGGGAAGGTATTTATAACAGAATACTGCGATTTCTGCAGGGCATGTCTGCCAGCCTGTCCTGAAGGTGCAATTATCGAAATCGAAGAGGAGGTCTCCAAAAAGTCGCAAGACTTTTTGGAGCACAGGGGAGTATGGGTCTTTGCAGAGCAGAGGGATAGAAAGATTGCCTCTGTTACATACGAGCTCCTTGGTGCAGGCAGAAGGCTTGCTGATGAACTCGGCACAGAGGTTTCAGCAGTGCTCCTGGGTGCTGGTGAATCAGATGGAAGAGAGCTTATAAAATGGGGTGCTGATAAGGTATATCTATGCAACGAACCAATACTTGAGAGATTTAATGACGAACCATATTCTGAAATCTTGGTCAGACTCATAAGAGAACATAAACCCGAGATAGTTTTAGCAGGTGCAACAGCCATTGGTCGCTCGTTTATACCGAGGGTTGCAGCAAGGCTCAGGACAGGTCTCACTGCTGACTGCACATCCCTCGAGATTGATAAAGAGACCAGAAATCTTCTTCAGATAAGACCTGCATTTGGTGGCAATATCATGGCAACCATCCTCTGTCCTCATACCAGGCCGCAGATGGCAACTGTAAGGCCCCGTGTGATGAAAAGGGTAGAATACGACGATGGAAGAACAGGTGAGATAGTTTATGTTAAGGCGGGTAATCTCATCTCAAGGACTAAGGTTGTTGATACTATAAAAGAGGTGTCAGAGGTTGTTGTAAATCTCCAGGAGGCAGATGTAATTGTTTCAGGTGGAAGGGGGCTTGGAGATTCAAAGGGCTTTAAGCTTCTTGAGGAGCTGGCAGGGGTGATGGATGGAGCTGTTGGTGCCTCAAGGGCTGCAGTGGATGAGGGCTGGATTTCATACAGCCACCAGGTTGGGCAGACAGGCAAGACAGTCTGTCCAAAGCTCTATATTGCATGTGGAATATCAGGTGCTGTCCAGCATCTTGTTGGTATGCAGTCATCAGATATAATTATTGCTATAAACAAGAATCCGGAGGCTCCTATATTCAATGTAGCAACATACGGGATAGTTGGAGACCTCTATGAAATTATCCCACTCTTGATTAAGAAGATTAAAGAGGCAAAGGGTATATGAAATTAACGTCTGAGCTAAGAGGCGTGGCGGTAGTACCGCCACGTCCTTCTTGAGCAATTGGTTATACCGTCACTAATTCTAATCTCTCTTTTGTAGCAAGAGGCAACCGCACAGGAGCAAAGAACTTTTCAGGATACAAATAGTCTTCGCCCGATTCATCTACGACCCTTATCTGGTGATGTTTTTCGGCTACCCTGTCAGTCAATACTTCATACAGCTTTCTTAACTCAAGCGAAGATTCATAGCCACGATTATCAACGCATATCATAAAATGTTTTCTCATAGCCATCTCCTTATAAATATTTTTTTATTTTTATTTCCTTTTTCCCAATGCCATGCCCCTCATACCAATGCACTTCCGCTTCAAGAATAGTACCATCTTCCAATTCTATGGGGCAGATGCCTTTTAATTTTCTCCAGTTTGCTTTTCCGTATATTTTATTTAATCTGTTCAAATTTTTTATTCCATGTCCTACCGCAATGGTTTCAATCTCCCGAATCGCCCCTTTTATTTTGAAGTGCATGTTTTAATTTTACCATTTTCTATTATCTTTCTGGCATAACGACTG
>JBFLWW010000025.1:0-25567 GCA_040757475.1 Nitrospirota bacterium | reverse complement strand
GAACCCGTGTTACCGCCTTGAAAGGGCGATGTCCTAGGCCGTGCTAGACGATGGGGACCCCGCTCCAAAAATTCTGTGACTTTTTGGAGGCCTCTGCAAAATGGTGAGCCGCGTTGGATTCGAACCAACCACACCCGCCTTAAAAGGGCGGTGCTCTACCAACTGAGCTAGCGGCCCCTTTAACAACAGTTATTAGTGAATAGTTATTAGTAAAGCAGAAATAAATATTTTAAGTCAAATCCAATTACCTTATAAAAGATTTGCTATTTCTGAGAGCGGGTTTTTGCATATGGTAGGAGGCCACCTGTCAATATGATTTCTTTTTCCCTATCACTGAGATTTGAAAATACATCGAATGAATAATTCTTTGTCAGGTTATATACAGTATAAGACTGATTTCCCCTTAATGATTTTTCTATGTCTTTCAGTAGCAGTTTGTCAACCTTGTCGATTTTATCGTAGTCTTCCGATTTTGAGAACTGAAGGGGTAGAATACCGAAGTTTATCAGGTTAGACCTATGAATACGTGCAAAGGACTTTGCAATTACTGCATGTAGACCGAGGTACATAGGTGCGATTGCAGCATGTTCCCTTGATGAGCCCTGGCCATAGTTCTCGCCTCCAACAATAATCCCTCCACCCCTTGACTTTGCCTCTTTTGCCCTTTTACTGAATGTATTGTCAAGATTGGAGAATACAAATTCTGATATCGCGGGTATATTTGAACGGAGAGGAAGTGTTGCAGAGCCGGCTGGCATTATATCATCAGTAGTGATATTGTCTCCGAGCTTAATGAGTACCTCTGTCTCGATCTCTTCAAGGAGTGGTTCTTTTACAGGCACCTCTTTTATGTTTGGGCCCTTTATAACCTCTGTGTCCTTAGTATCCTTTTTAGGCGATATAATAAGATTATCATTAATAAGGAACTTTTCAGGCTCTCTTATTTTCTTGAACCCTTGAACCCTTGAACCCTTGAACCCTTCAAAATCCAGCGAGTCCAAAATCTCACCCTTTATTGCCACTACAGCACATGAGACAGGACTTGCAAGATATACAAAGGCATCTTTATTCCCGCTGCGTCCTTTAAAGTTTCTGTTGTAAGACCTGACGGATATCTGTCCTGTGCCAGGTGAGCCACCCATGCCGATACACGGACCACATGAACATTCGAGCATCCTTGCGCCGGCTGCAATCATGTCTGCTAAAAGCCCTTCACGTGAAAGCATCTCATATACCTGTTTAGAGCCAGGATTTATCAAAAGGCTTACACCCTCTGCAATAGAATTACCTCTGAGTATCGAGGCAACTGATTTCATAACCTGGTATGATGAGTTTGTGCAGCTTCCTATACAGACCTGGTCTATTTTTGTGCCAGAAAGTTCTCTTATGGGCACAGCATTATCGGGGCTGTGGGGCTTAGCGATCATGGGTTTGATGGAGTTTAAGTCTATCTCGATGGTATCTACATATTCTGCATCCTTATCAGCATGAAGTTCGATCCACTCAGATTCTCTCCCTTGTGCCTTTAGATAATGCTTTGTCCTTTCATCACTCGGGAATATAGAGGTTGTTGCACCGAGCTCTGCACCCATATTCGTAATAGTAGCCCTTTCTGTTACACTTAGGTCTTTTACACCAGGGCCATCATACTCCAGAATCTTTCCGGTCCCACCTTTAACTGTGAGTCTCCTTAGAATCTCAAGAATTACATCCATTGCTGTAACCCACGGCCTACGGAGTCTGCCCTTGAGCTTTATAAGCATAACCTCAGGCATATTAAGCTCAAAAGGAGTACCTGCCATGACAGTTGCTGCATCCAATCCTCCAACTCCTATGGCTATCATGCCTATGCCTCCACCTGTTGGTGTATGGCTATCTGTTCCAATAGCGATCTCCCCAGGTGCAGCAAATCGTTCAAGGTGCACCTGATGGGAGATGCCATTCCCTGGTTTTGAAAAGTATGCACCATATCTTGCTGCAACTGTCTGGAGAAACAGGTGGTCATCAACATTCATATAATCTGACTGAATCATATTATGGTCAATGTAAGAGACGACAAGTGGAACCTTCACCCCCTCAACCCCTATTGCTTCGAACTCAAGCCATGCCATTGTGCCTGTTGCATCCTGTGTATATACCTGATCAACCCTTAATCCAACAGACGCACCTGTCTTTAAATCGCCATAAACCTTATGCGTCTCAAATATCTTTTCTACAATATTCTTTCCCAAGCCTTCTCCTTAACTTTTATTTTTGACTTTACCTTTTTATTATGTTAAAAAATATAGAAAAATCAAGAAGAAATCAGTATATGGAGTTCTCTGATGCATCTATTTAGATACCATGGTAATGAGTTGTTTGCCGAGGATGTACCTGTCAAAAAGCTTGCTGAAGAATACGGCACACCGTTATACATCTATAGTTATAATACACTTTTAAGACATTTCAGGGCATATACCGATGCCTTTAATGATTATCCACATATAATCTGCTTTGCTATCAAGTCTAATGCAAACAGTGCAATCCTTAGATTGTTTGCAAAAAATGGTGGAGGTGCTGACATCGCCTCCGGAGGGGAACTTTATATAGCATTAAGGGCAGGGATACCACCTGAAAAAATAGTGTATGCTGGTGTTGGAAAGACCGAGGAGGAGATAAGATTTGCCCTTAGGTCAAGGATACTTATGTTCAATGTGGAGTCTGAAGATGAGCTAAGGGAAATAAATAGGGTTGCAGGTATAGCGAATATTAAGGCTCCTGTTGCGCTTCGGATTAATCCTGATATCGACACCGAGACACATCCTTATATAGCAACAGGACTCAGAAAACATAAATTCGGTATACTGATAGAGGACGCCTTAGAGCATTACCGGGTTGCATCGAGACTGAGTAATATCAATGTTATCGGTATCCATAAGCATATAGGCTCACAGATAACAAAAGTCTCTCCTTTTGTTGATGCTTTAAAGAGGGTGCTTATTCTTATGGATAAACTCAGTATTCAGGGAGTGAATATAAAATACTTAGATGTTGGAGGTGGGCTTGGTATCTCTTACAGGGATGAGGAGCCTCCCCTACCGAAGGATCTTGCAAAGAGTCTTATTCCGCTACTCAAAGGCAGAAGACTTATACTGATTATAGAACCCGGCAGGTCTATAACAGGCAATGCAGGTATACTTGTCACAAAGACACTTTATCTGAAGAAGGGTGAAGACAGGGAATTTATCATTGTGGATGCAGGGATGAATGACCTGATCAGGCCATCGTTTTACGGTGCATATCACCATCTGTTTCCTGTTGTCAGAAAAAAGAGAGATACGGTTCTCTGTGATGTTGTTGGTCCGATATGTGAGTCGAGCGATTTTCTTGCAAAGGAGAGGGAACTTAAAAGGGTAAGGCATGGAGAGTATTTAGCTGTTATGGGTGCTGGTGCATACGGATTTTCTATGAGTTCAAACTACAATAGCCGTCCGAGGCCTGCAGAGGTTCTGGTCAAAGGCAGAGAGCATTTTTTGATAAGAGAGCGTGAGACATACAGCGACCTTGTGAAAAATGATAGGATTCCAGGATTTTTGAAATGAATCCCGAACCTTTCCATATGGTATTAGACTCTAGCAAGCTGCTGGGTATTTTGAAAGGTGCGGGATGAAGATAAATTTCACGAAGATGCATGGCCTTGGTAATGACTTTATACTGATAGATTGTAGGATTCAAGGAGTCAAGGGTTCAAGGATTCAAGAGTTAAAGGATTCGGAGTTAGGAGATTTAAGTAGACAGCTCTGTCACAGACGATTCGGCATAGGTGCTGACCAGATGCTCTTACTTTATCCCTCAAACATTGCTGATTTTAGGATGCGGATTTTTAATGCAGATGGCATTGAAGTAGAGATGTGTGGCAATGGGATACGTTGCCTTGCAAGGTATATATGGGATAGAAACCTTTCTGATAAGAATACCCTCCATATAGAGACCCTCGCCGGCATTATCAGGCCAGAGAAAGCAGGTGAGATGGTAAAGGTTGATATGGGAGAACCAATACTTGAACCGGAGAAGATACCAGTCTCGTCACTCGTCACTCGTCACTCGTCACTAATTATCGATTATCCACTGAAGATCGATGACAAAGTTTTTAACATCACCTGTGTCTCTATAGGAAATCCCCATACAATTATTGTAGTTGACAATCTCTCTAATTTGCCTTTACCATATTATGGCCCTATGATAGAAAACCATCCGATGTTCCCTAAGAGAACAAATGTGGAGTTTATAGAGTTGCTTAATCCTGCAGAGATAAAGATGAGGGTATGGGAACGGGGTTCTGGTGAGACCATGGCATGTGGGACAGGTGCATCAGCCGCGGCTGTAGCATTAAATATTAAGGGTCTTATAGGGAGAAAGGTAACTGTTCATCTGTTAGGTGGAGACCTTTTTATAGAATGGGCAGAGGACAACCATGTGTATATGACAGGTCCTGCTGTAGAGGTTTTTGAAGGTATAATCGAGAATTAGGGGGTAATATGTTTATCAAAGGCAATGTACGTGAATACTCGAGGACATCATTTGTTACACCTGTAAAGTATTCTGTATCTGTCATGGATGTGAGAGAATGGAAGAAAATCCATGATACTGCTGTTTCTGTTGACATCAGTAAAGGAGGGATTGGGATGGTAACAGGCTATCCACTCGAGGCAGGACATGTCTTGACCTTTGAAGATGAGATAAAGATAAATAGCATTATAGCAAAGGCTGCCATTGTAAAATGGACAGGAAGGATTGATAGAGATAAATATCGGGTAGGATTGAAGTTTGTATAAAAAAGAGCAGGGAGGCAGCTATGTTTAAAGGTTCAATAGTTGCGATTGTCACACCATTTAAAAATGGGAAGGTTGATGAAAAGGCCCTCGGCGATTTAATAGAGTGGCATATAGCTCAGGGGACCAATGGCATAGTACCTTGCGGCACAACAGGTGAATCTGCGACTCTGGATTATAAGGAGCATTACAGAGTCATTAAATTTACAGTTGAAACTGTTAACAAAAGATTACCTGTAATAGCAGGGACAGGCGCAAATGCTACTGATGAAACTATAATGATAACAAAGGAAGCTAAGAAATCTGGTGCAGATGCAGCTTTGCTTGTATCGCCATACTACAACAAACCGACTCAGGAGGGACTCTACAGGCATTATAAGGCAGTTGCAGAGGCTGTTGATATACCTATAGTTTTATATAATGTTCCGGGAAGAACCGCAGTAAACATATTTCCAACGACTGTTGCCCGCCTTGCAGAGATTAAAAATATTGTTGCAATAAAAGAAGCCACAGGTGATATGAAGCAGGTGAGTGAGGTTATAAGACTCTGTGGAGACAGGATAGCTGTTATCTCAGGGGATGATTTTACAACCCTGACTCTTCTTGCCCTTGGTGGAAAAGGTGTAATATCTGTATCCGCAAATATTGCTCCAAAGGATGTATCGAGGATGTGTTCTCTGTGGATGAAGGGACAGCACGATAAGGCAAGGGCAATACATTATAAACTCGAGCCTTTAAATACAGCTATGTTTATAGAGACAAATCCTATACCTGTTAAGACAGCACTTGCGATGATGGGAAGGATAAAAGAGGAGTTCAGGCTTCCTCTTTGCGAAATGGCGCCAGCGAATAAAGAGAAGCTGAAGAAGGTCCTTGTTGATTTAAGGCTGATTTAAACATAATTAGAGATATTTTTTAATCATCTCAATATTCAGGTTTCTGAGGGCGGCCCTTTCGATGGTACTGCTTTCCATGTCCTGAAGGTAAGGGAAAATTCCTATGGTGGCGACAGGATTGATCTGTCTTATGACCTCTGGATTAGTATCCTCAGCGAGTGTCCCATCAGGAGGTCGGCTATAATTAATAATTATTCCCGCGACAGTGAGACCCTCTTTTACTGCATAATTAACAGTCAGCATTGTATGGTTAATAGTGCCGAGACCTGGCCTTGAGACGACTATAGTTGGTAATCCAAATTCTCTAATCAGGTCGAGCACAAAATAGTCTCTTTTTATAGGAACGAGTAACCCGCCAATTCCCTCCACAACGACTGCATCATAATTTTTTGAAAGTTCCGTGTATGCCTTTTTTATCTTTTCAAGGTCAACAGAAATCCCTTCTATCTCAGAAGCAGGCAGGGGTGCAAGGAGGCTCTTAAAACAGCAGGGCGAGATAAATCTTATATCTTCCTCCATATGTGCGATTGCCTTTATGAACATGCCATCTGAAGGAATAAGCACATCGCCTTCTTTTATACAGCCTGTCTCTATCGGTTTCATCCCGCATGGCCTGAGACCTAAGATCCCGATAGCCTTAATCAATGCTGCGGTTATAACTGTTTTACCAACCCCTGTATCAGTGGCTGTTATGAAAAAACCCTTTGGCATCTCTAAATTGAAAGTGCCTCTATCAACCTCTCTATATCCTCATCTGTATGTGCTGCTGTCACAGTTATCCGTATCCTCGGTTCCTTGACTGTTGGTGGTCTTATAGCAGGTGCGAATATACCTTTCTCATATAGATGTCTTGATACCCTCAATGTCTCTTCTATAGTTCCTGTTTTCAAAGGTATGATAGGAGTTTCACTTCCCATAATATCATAGCCGAGTTCTTTAATACCATCAGCAACCTTATTTCTGTTTTCCCAGAGTCTTTTTATTAATTCAGAATCATTTTCTATTAATTCCACTGCAGCTATAGATGCAGCTATGATACATGAGGGGAGGGCAGTAGAGAATATGAAGCTTCTTGCAGTATTTAATATCCATTCGATAACATCTCTACTTCCTGCAACGAATCCGCCGAATGAGCCGAGTGCCTTTGAAAATGTTCCCATCTGTATAATCCAGGGTTCAGGCTTGATATGAAAATGTGCAAGTGCACCTCTTCCATTACCGAGGACACCTGTGCCATGGGCGTCGTCTATGTATAACAGTGTAGAGTGTTCAGTGCTCAGTGTCGAGTTTAAAGAAGCACAAATACTGTAGATTTCTTTTAATGGGGCTATATCTCCATCCATACTGAAGACCGTATCTGTTATAACAATTTTCTTTTTTGCATCTTCTTTTTTAATTAATTCCTCGAGATGGGATAAATCCCTGTGCCTGTATATCAATGTCTTTGCCTTGCTCAATCTACATCCATCTATTATACTTGCATGATTCAGTTCATCGCTGAAGATAGCAGTATCCTCATCTGCTATCGTGGGTATGATGCCTGTGTTTGCTGCATAACCAGAATTAAAGACAAGTGCAGCCTCTGTGCCCTTAAATTGTGCAATCCTTTCTTCGAGCTCTTTGTGCAGGATGCTTCCTCCACCAAGGAGCCTTGAGGCAGCAGAGCCATGGCCATAGTTATCCATTGCCTTTTTTGCCTTATCAATTATATAGGGATGGTTTGCAAGACCGAGATAGTCATTGGATGAGAAGTTTATATATTCCCTACCGCCAAATTGTACTCTTGGCCCCTGTGGAGATTCCCGATCTTTTATCTCTCTAAGAAGGCTTTTTTCCTTTAAAATCTTAAGCTTTTCCGATAACACAGGCATATTGTAACACAATATCCTTCAAAGACAGACCTAAATTTAAAATTTTTGGGAAACCTCTTTTTTTATCTATAAAATCTCTTGACATTTTTTTTTGACTTGTGATATGCTTTTCACGCCTTTAAAACTCCCTTAAGAGAAGGTGTGATATGTTAGAGCTGAATAAGTGGTTTTTTGTCTTAGCTGTAAATTTTTTTATATTACTTTTCGTCTTAAATATCATTCTTTTCAAACCCCTCCTTAAGCTTTTTAAACAAAGAGAAGATACAGTTAAGGGTTCTCTTGATGCAGCCAGAGATATGAGTAATAGAAGGGAAGAAGGCATTGCTCAACTTAACAGAGAGCTCGCTGATGCAAGAAGCAGGGCGAAGGAGATGTTCGAGGCGCTCAAGGCTGAAGGTCTACACAAGCAGAAGGAGATTCTTTCAAATGCTGAGGCTGAGGCATCCGGGATACTCGAGAAGGCGAAGGCAGAGCTTCGGGCTGAGGCTGAAAAGGTAAGGAAGGCATTAAGGGCTGAGGTTGATAAGTTCTCTGAGGAGATTGTGAGGAAGTTAATAAAGGTATGAAGAAAGTTCAAAGTTCAAATTCCAAATTCCAAATTTTAAAAACCTGTGACGCATTGCGCGTTATGCGGTACGTAGTATTCATTTTGGCATTTGGCATTTGGCATTTGACATTTGTAGCGATTGCCTTTGCCAGTGGTGGAGGAGAAGAGGCAGCCCATGTCCCGCTATGGAAAGATTACCTGTGGAAGATCATTAATTTTGGAATCCTGTTCTTTATTCTATTTAAATTCGGTAAAAAACCCCTCCAATCATTTTTTAAACAGAGGACTGAGCTTATAGAAAAGACCATTAAAGAGGCCAAGGAGGCAAAGGAGCTTGCCCAGAAGGCACTTCAGGAGGTAGAGGAGAGGCTTAAGGTAAAGGATAAGGAGATAGATGAGATTATTTCTGCATCAAGGCAGGCAGGGGAAAGGGAGAGGGATAGGTTTATAGAAGAAGGTGATAGACTTAGAGAGAAGATATTAGAGCAGGCAAAAACGAATATAGATTATGAGCTGAAAAGTGCAAAAGAGGCTATTAAAGCCGATGCTGTCGAGATCGCTATGGAGCTCGCAGAGAAAAAGCTTAAAGAGAAGTTAACAAAGGAGGAGCAGGAGAGACTCCTTGAAGAGTCCCTTATAAAGATAGGGGGAAGTCGTTGAAAAAGGTAAAAGAAGCAAGGAGATACGCAAAGGCATTACTTAATACTGTTGAAATCGAAAATATACCAGAGGTGATTACTGAACTCAGTATAGTTAATGAGCTTATAGTTAAAAGCAGGGAGTTCAAGAGTTTTCTTATCAATCCGCAAATTACTTTAGAGGAGAGAGAAAAGGGTATAAGGCAGATTGCAGGCAGGCTCAGGCTATCTGAGAATACGGTAAAATTTATCATGCACTTATCAGAATTAGGGATTATCTTGGCCCTTTCAGAGATTATCAGGATAGCGACTGCTCTCTATTTAGAAAAGAAACGAAAGGCCAAAGCAGTTGTTATGACTCCAATAGAGATAAAAAAGGACTATGAGGAGAGGCTTAAATCATCCCTGAAGAGACTAATAGACAGGGATGTGGACATAGAGTATGTGATGGACCCTTCACTTTTAGGTGGGGTCCTTATCAAAGTTGGCAGTACGATGTATGACACAACTATAAAGGGACAATTAAGACTTTTAAGGGCTGAACTTATAAGATAGGGGGATTTCATAAGGGGGACTTCGTCCCCCTTATGCCCCAAGGGGGTAAGATAATATGGCTATTGAGATTAAGACAGAAGAAATAAGTGAGCTTTTAAGGAAACAGATAACCGATTTTGAGAAGAAGGTTGATGTCAGTGAGATCGGGGTTGTCACATATGTTGGTGATGGTGTTGCGAAGATATATGGTCTGGATAATGCAATGGCATCTGAGCTACTGGATTTTCCGAATAATGTCGTTGGTATGGTCCTGAACCTTGAGGAAGACGCAGTTGGTGCGGTTCTTTTTGGTGAGGATAAACTTATTAAGGAAGGTGACATCGCAAAGCGCACAGGAAAGATTATGTCATGCCCTGTTGGCGAGGCTTTGATAGGCAGGGTTGTGGATGCAGTAGGTCGTCCTATAGATGGTAAGGGTCCTATAGCTGCAAAAGAGTGGAGGCAGGTAGATGTTGTAGCACCAGGTATTATCAGGAGGCAACCTGTTAACCAGCCCTTGCAGACAGGTATCAAGGCAATAGACTCTATGATTCCTATTGGAAGGGGGCAGAGAGAGCTTATCATAGGTGACAGGCAGATTGGGAAGACTGCTATCCTGACTGATACAATCATCAATCAGAAAGGTGGGGATGTCATCTGTATTTATTGTTGCGTTGGTCAGAGGAGACCGGCTGTCGTGCGGACAGTAAATATTCTTGAACAATATGGTGCTATGGAACACACGATAGTCGTTGTTGCAACAGCGAGTGAGCCTGCACCAATGCAATATATAGCTCCCTATGTAGCGTGCACGATGGGTGAGTATTTCAGGGACAATGGAAAACATGCCCTTGTCTGTTATGATGACCTATCGAAGCAGGCCCATGCCTACAGGCAGCTCTCATTGCTTCTGAGACGTCCACCAGCAAGGGAGGCATACCCTGGAGATGTATTCTATCTTCATTCAAGGCTCCTTGAGAGGGCAGCAAAACTATCTGATGAATATGGTGGTGGTTCACTCACAGCCCTTCCAATAATTCAGACCGAGGCTGGAGATATATCTGGATATATCCCTACGAATGTTATATCTATTACTGATGGTCAGATATTCCTTGAGTCAGAACTATTTTATGGCGGTGTAAGGCCTGCTATTAATGTAGGCCTTTCTGTCAGCCGTGTTGGAGGTGCAGCCCAGATAAAGGCAATGAAACAGATTGCTGGAATGCTCAGGCTCGACCTCGCACAGTTCAGGGAACTTGCTGCATTTGCACAGTTTGCCTCTGACTTAGACAAGGCAACCCGTGCTCAGCTTGAGAGGGGGAGAAGAATGGTTGAGCTCCTGAAGCAGGATCAATATGTGCCTCTGCCTGTAGACGAACAGATAATGCTTATCTTTGCAGGAACCCAGGGCTTCTTAGACGACCTGCCGGTTGAGGCAATAAAGGCCTTTGAGGATGGATTCCTCAGATATATAAGGGCAGAAAAACAGGATTTAAAGAAAGAGATAATGCAGAAAAAGACAATAGATGATGACCTTAAAGCCAAAATGACAGAGGCGGTCACAAGTTTTAAGAAGACATTTCAACCATAGGGAGGTTGGATGCCGACTTTAAGGGATATTAGGAAAAAAATAAAGGCCATTCAGAGCACTCAGAAGATTACGAGGGCAATGAAGATGGTGGCTGCTGCAAAACTGAGGAAGGTCCAGGACAGGATGCTGAATTTCAGGCCCTATGCTATAAAGATGAACTCAGTCCTCTCTGATCTTGCGAGTTTTGCAGAAAGGGAACTCCATCCCCTTCTTGCAGTTAGACCGAGGAAGACTGTCGAGGTTTTAGTGATAACTGCTGATAGGGGCCTGTGTGGAGCATTTAATACGAATATCCTGAGGGCTGCAACTAATTATATTGAGTCTCTGAAAAGAGAAGGGTTTGAACTGAGTTTAAGTGTTGTAGGCAGGAAGGCTCGTGATTACTTCCGCAGGAGAAATATAACGATGAGGAAAACTTGGCTCGGGCTCTCGGGAAAGGTGACCTATGAGAATGCCCAGGAGATTGCAGGCGATTTGATAGAGAATTATATAAATGAGAATATAGATGAGGTCGTCCTTATATATAATGAATTTAAGACGCTTATAACACAGAAGCTCTCTATTGTAAAACTTCTTCCAATAGGGACATTAGAGGCAGAGGGTTCTACTGAGAAGACTCCTGTTATGGTGGATTTTCTATACGAACCTTCTGTTGATATAATATTCGAAAGATTGCTGCCAAAATATATCGAGATACAGATTTACAGGGCATTGCTTGAATCCAGTGCTTCGGAAGAGGCAGCAAGGATGAATGCTATGGAGAATGCATCAAAGAACTGTGAAGATCTCATAGCAAGGACAACACTCCTGGCTAATAAAATAAGGCAAGCAAGTATAACAAAAGAGCTGATGGATATTGTGGGTGGTGTTGAGGCATTGAAAGTGAAATAAAACAAGGTTAAGGTTTAGGCTAAGGCTGAGAATTTCTTAACCTTAACCTCAACCTTAACCTAAAATGATTTGGAGGTATAAACTATGAATACAGGAAAGGTTTCGCAGGTAATAGGTGTTGTTGTTGATGTGGAATTCGAGAAGGAATTACCAGAAATCCTCGATGCTTTAAGGGTAGACGAGCCCGGAGACACTGCACGAGGCATTCCAAAGATAAATCTTACACTCGAGACTGTTGCCCACCTGGGTGATAATAAGGTGAGGACGCTCGCAATGGGCTCTACAGATGGCCTTGTGAGAGGCATGAAGGTAATAGATACAGATAAGCCGATAACAGTACCCGTTGGTAAACCTGTTTTGGGGAGGCTTATAAATGTCCTGGGTGAGCCTATTGATGAGCTTGGCCCGGTAGAGGCAGAGGAAAGGTTGCCAATCCATAGACCAGCCCCTGAATTTACAGAACAGGTGGCAACAACACAGCAATTTGAGACAGGTGTGAAGGTCTTCGATCTTCTTGTTCCCTTTGTTAAAGGCGGAAAGATGGGGATGTTTGGAGGTGCGGGTGTTGGCAAGACCGTCATTATCATGGAGATGATCCATAATATAGCACTAAAGCACGGAGGTGTTTCTGTCTTTGCAGGTGTTGGTGAGAGGACGAGAGAAGGCAATGACCTTTACCTTGAGATGAAGCATTCAGGCGTCCTTCCAAATGTTGCACTGATCTATGGTCAGATGAATGAAACTCCTGGAGTAAGGGCAAGGGTTGGATTGAGTGCGCTTGCAGTCTCAGAATACTTTAGAGACCAAGGTCAGGATGTCCTTATATTCATAGACAATATCTTCAGGTATACACTGGCAGGCTCAGAGGTCTCAGCATTACTCGGCAGGATGCCATCCGCAGTTGGTTATCAGCCAACATTAGGAACAGACATGGGTGCACTTCAGGAGAGGATAACTACCACCAATAAGGGGTCTATTACATCAATGCAGGCTATATATGTCCCGGCAGATGACCTTACAGACCCTGCTATTGTGGCAGCCTTTGTGCATCTGGATGGAACAGTCGTTCTTTCAAGGCAGATTGTAGAGCTCGGTATATATCCTGGTGTTGACCCCCTCGATTCCTTCTCAAGGCTTCTCGACCCGAGATTTGTTGGAGAGGAACACTATGCTGTTGCAAGAGGGGTTCAGGCTACACTTCAGAGGTATAAAGAACTTCAGGACATCATAGCAATCCTTGGTATAGAAGAGCTCTCAGAGGATGATAAGATCGTAGTTGCACGAGCAAGAAAGCTCCAGAGATTTTTGAGCCAGCCATTCCATGTTGCAGAGACATTCACAGGAACACCCGGCAAATATGTCAAGATTGAAGATACGATAAAGGGCTTCAAGGCGATAATAGAAGGAAAGTATGATGATATGCCTGAGCAGGCATTCTATATGGTAGGACCAATAGAAGAGGCTGAAGAGAAGGCTAAGAAGCTTGGCTGGAGCAGACAGGTATAAAAAAGTTAAAAGTTGAAAGTTAAAAGTTGAAAGTGAAAGAGAGGTTTAGTAAGTGTCATTCCCGTGAAAACGGGAATCCAGAAAAAAGGAACTGGATTCCGTGTCAGGTACGGAATGAGAAAAAAAGGATTAGACAATGGAAAATAAACTAAGACTCGAGATTGTTACACCATATGGCCTTGTCGTGAGCGATGATGTTGATGAGGTTGTATGTGCTGGAAGCGAGGGAGAGTTTGGTGTACTGCCAGGTCATGCGCCTTTTTTTACAACCCTTAAGATAGGAATGCTTACTTATAAAAAAGGTAATGAAATAGCATATTTCTTTGTGAATAGTGGTTATACAGAGGTAGGGGCTGATAAGGTTGTGGTGCTTGCTGACAGTGCAGAAAAATCTGAAGATATAGATGTCGAGAGGGCGAAGGCTGCAATGAAGAGGGCAGAAGAAAGGCTCAAAAGGGCAGAGGAGATAGATGTTGCGAGAGCAGCATCATCCCTCGAAAGGGCGCTCACAAGGATACAGGTAGTAGAAAAAAGAACTGCAAGATAATTTTTATTTAAGGTTGAAGATATAAAGGGCTATGCGAATGCATAGCCCTTTTGCTTTTTAAATTGATAATTAATGCCTTATGTTATAAAATTTAATAAAGAGTGAATTAGTAACTAAGGGGTGTTAGAGATATATGCCAAAAGAGAAGATTCTTGTAATAGACGATGAAGATGTCATACTTCAACTCTTCAGGGATATACTGACAAGGATCAACTACGAAGTAAAAACAGCTACAAGTGGTAAAGAAGGTATAAAACTTTTTGAAGATGAAAGGTTCGACCTGATAATAACAGACATAAAAATGCCAGGCATCAGCGGTATTGATATCATCAGGCATGTAAGGGAAAACAATAATGAGGTGCCGATTATTGTTGTTACAGGCCATGGCACAATAGATATTGCTATAGATTCTCTGAAGCTCGGGTCTCAGGGCTTTATTTTAAAACCATTTACACCGGAAGAGATCGAGGCTGCTATTGTGGATGCTATGGAAAAGACAAGATTGCTCAGCGAAAATATAAAATTACGGGCATTGCTGCCTCTCTTTGAGTTCAGCAAAGAGATAATGGGTGAGGTAGACCTTGGCAGATTACTAAAGCTTATACTTGAAATTGCAGTCAGAGAGGTCCGTGCAGATAATGCATATATTGCCCTTATAGATGAAGTGAGTGGTAAGTTAAATATAAAGGAGTCCTATGGACTGCCACCTGACTTTATAAAAGAATTTGAATACAGATGCTGGGATAATATAGCAGGTCTTGTTGTTAGGGAAGGAAAGTCTCTACTCATTTCTCCTGGAGTTGATCTCCAACCTGAGTTTGAGGCAGCCAGAAGGAGGGAAGGGATATACGCAGGCATTTGTGTCCCCCTCTCAATGAAAGGTGATATTATCGGTGTCCTCTGTATCTATAGGACAGCCGGTAGGCAGCTATTTACAAGATCCGAAGAAGAGCTTATCTCGATCCTGAGCGGCCAGGCATCAGCTGCAATAGAGAATGCGCGGCTTTACGAAAGACTCGAGCACTCATATCTTTCTACAATGATTGCACTCTCAAATGCTGTCGAGGCAAGAGATTTGCATACAGACATACACATGAAGGATATTGCGGAATACTCTGTTGCGATTGCCAAGAAATTAGGACTTTCTGATAACGACACTGAAAACATCAGGAAGGCAGCCCTTTTGCATGATATCGGGAAGATATCTGTGCCTGACCATATTCTTATGAAGCCAGCTAAACTTTCAGAAGAGGAGATGGAGGTTATTAAAAGACATCCTTCAAATGGAGCTATGATAATCGAGCCAATAGAATCATTGAAACATGCAAGAGAGATAATAAAATATCATCAGGAGCATTTTGACGGCAGAGGTTATCCTGAAGGCCTTAAAGGAGAGGAGATTCCCCTGGGTGCGAGGATAATAGCTGTAGCAGATGCATTCGGGGCAATGACCTCAGATAGGCCGTATAGAAAGGCGTTTTCTATAGATAAAGCGGTTGAAGAATTGAAAAAAGGATCCGGAACACAGTTTGACCCTCATGTCGTAGAGATATTTATTTCTGTGCTTAAAGAAAGAGGTATTCTGAACACAAGTTTTTCCCCGCCTCATACACCTCCCTGAGTGCTGTTGGATGCTGGAGTATCGCACCTTTTGCATCCACTCCTGTATACGAGAGTGTTTTGTATTCAGTAACACTTATGGTTCTAAAGAATGCCTTTGCTGTTACCTCTCCACACCGTATCCCTATTTCTTTTTTCATCCCACAAACAAGAATGAGCAACCCTTTTCTCCCGTATTTACCTTCAGGAAGGGGCTTTTTCAGAAGATACTTTTCGCACCAGAAGCACTGACACCTGTCTATCATTATCTTTGCCTGGGCAGAGAGGCCATAGAAAAAGATTGGTGAGGCAAGGATAATCCTGTTTGCAGCTTGTATTGCATCATAGACCTGGACCATCTCGTCCTCAATGATACATATGCCTGTATCATCACATCCACCACAGTTCTGGCATGGAGAGATGTTCATGAGGTTAAGGTTGAATGTCCGGACCTCGAAGCCTGACTCCTCGATACCTCTAATAGCCTCTTTTATAAGAAGTTCTGTATTCCCATTTTTCCTCGGGCTTCCAAGGAATGCTACTACTTTCATCCTATTCAACATCGTTAATTATACCCTTTATCAGTTTTCCTGTAAAACTTGACAACCCTTACATATGACGGTCTTTGAGTCTATGAAGGACGAGATGATGCAGAGGGCAGAGGCGACTGCAGACGAGCTTGAGGCATTCAAGATAGCGATACAGATGGAAAAGGAAGGCATTGAATTTTATAAAAAGGCTGCTATAGAAGCAAAAACAGAGAAGGAAAAATTACTATTTGGGAGACTTATTAAGGAAGAACAGCAACATTATAATATCTTTGCAAATACATATTTTTTCTCTCTGATACTGGAAGCTGGTTTATGTGGGAGGAGCACAGCATTGTTGATGGCGGCAACCCCGTGGGCATAATATGTTATATGTTGCATGTTAGTCATTTACCCCTCTTTTAATTGGATTACTTCAACCTTAACCTTGGCTATACCTTTTTCATAAAACCCCAGCCTTTTAGCAGCACCTGCACTTAGATCAATTATTCTATCTCCAGATTTCGGATTCTTTTCACTTGGAAATGGTCCCCGGTCATTGACCCTTACAATGATTGACTGATGGTTCTCCATGTTTGTAACCTTAACATGAATTGGAAGGGGCAGATGTTTATGGGCAGCTGTTAGCCCATTTGGATTAAATGCCTCACCATTAGCAGTCATATAACCTCCCTTATGTATGGTCTCATAGCCATACCAGGATGCAATTCCTGTTTCACTATAATTTTCAGCTTCCTTAACAGACATGGGATAATAGGTTTTTCCTTTAACTGTATAAGGAGTGTTTTTTACTCGACCTAAACGAATAGCCTCTTTAACCGGCAAACCGTCTATGGTCTCAATGTCTTTGTTAAGAAGTGTCCAGTCTAATGGAGCTCGTACCACCTCAAAAGTAAATTCGCCAATTTTATATAAGAGCTTTGTTGTACCAACGGTTAGTTCATTCGTTCCCTTTACTACATATATGCTACCTTTTATAGCAGTCTTAGTTATCCTATAAGGCACCGTAATCACCGCACAACCGGCCAAAATAAATAACCAACATGCCAAAAACAGGCTAAAAAAAGGTTTAATATCCTTCATATTTAATCTGAAAATACTTCGCCTCATGGTCGCATGAAGGAGACCTCCCTGGTGGTTCTTTGCCTTCATGGGTATATCCACATTTTCTGCAAACCCATTGAACATTTTTATCTTTTTTAAATAGGGTATTACCCTCAACCTCTTTTAATAATTTTTTGTATCTTTCTTCATGATGTTGCTCTGCCTTGGCAATTGCCCTTAAACGTCTGGCAATCTCTGAAAAACCTTCCCTTTCAGCAACATCTGCAAATTCAGGATACATTTTAGTATATTCATAATTTTCCCCTTCTATTGCTGCCTTTAGATTTTCAGCAGTATTCCCAAACATTGTAGGTGCCGCTGTCTCAACAGTTATTTCACCAAGCTTCTCACTGCCTTTTTGTTTTAGCTCGTTAATTAATCTGAATAGCCATTTAGCATGTTCCCTCTCATTGTCTGCTGTTATAAGAAAAATCTCCGAAATCTGTTCAAAGCCCTCATTCTGAGCAATCTTTGAATAAAAAGTGTAGCGGTTTCTTGCCTGACTCTCACCAATAAATGCCTTTGTTAGATTTTCGATTGTCTTTTGCATATTAACCTCCTTACAATATAGCTTATCACAGCTGATATAATCATACACTGCTCTTACCTGAATAATAAAATTGAGTGAAAAAGAGGATGTCGAAACACGAGGCATTCTAACGGCGTAAATGTTAAACTATTATATGTTTGATAAATCGTGTAAGAACCTGCTTGTCAGGTGTGTTAACTGGATTGGCGATGCTGTTATGACTCTGCCTGCATTAAGGGTCTTGAGAAAAGCTATGCCTGAAACAAAGATTACCCTCCTTGTTAAACCATGGGTGGCGCCTATTTTTGAAAAAGATCCGAATATAGATGAGATAATTATCTATGGTGATGAATACAAAGGCATTATCGGTAAGATAAAACTCTCAAGGGTGCTGAATAAAAAAGATTTTTGTAGTGCAATTCTGTTTCAAAATGCATTTGACGCTGCCCTGATTACATTTCTCGGAGGAATAAAGGAGAGAGTAGGGTATAACAGGGATAGCAGAGGTTTTCTTCTGACAAAGGCGGTCCCGCTGCCTGAGAATAAGGCACATCAGATTTATTACTATCTAAACCTTCTTAAGGAGATAGGGATAAACCCCGTAGATATTATCAACAGGGTAAACGCAGAATATTCAGAGCCCTATATATATCTCACACTTGATGAGAGGTTGTATGCACGGAAAATCCTAAGCGGTATGAAAAGGCCAATCATAGGGATAAATCCCGGTGCAGCATACGGGTCAGCCAAGAGGTGGTTTCCTGAAAGGTTTGCTGAGGTAGCAAAGAGGTTTATAAAAGATACTAATGGAAGCGTGGTAATCTTTGGAGGTAAGAATGAAGTAGATGTTGCACAGGAGATAGAAATTAGGATGATAAGAAGTTGGGAAGATAAGAACTTTTCCACTTCTCAACCTCACAACTTCTTAACTTCTCATCTTCTTAATCTGGCAGGAAGAACATCTCTAAGGGAGCTGATTGCAATTATTTCAGAATGTGATGTATTTGTTACCAATGATTCAGGCCCTATGCATATTGCCTATGCGGTTAGAACGCCCTTAGTTGCAATATTTGGCTCTACAGATCCTGAACTTACAGGTCCGATAGAAGGCGGAAATGTGGTAATCAAGGCTGATGTTGATTGCGCTCCATGTTTCGAGCGCACTTGTAAGAGCGATATGAGATGCATGTATGGAATAACCTCGGATGATGTTTATTATGGAATAAAGAAGATATTGCCAGATAGACCTGCAGTCTTTTTCGACAGAGATGGGACCTTATGCAGAGATGTGGGTTATCTCGATAAATATGACGATTTCCATATTTTCTCAAATATAGACAGTGTAAGACTTCTTAAGGAAAGAGGCTTTAAACTTATTGGGGTCAGTAATCAATCAGGCATCTCAAGAGGGATTATCGAAGAGGATTTTGTAAATAAGATAAACAGGATTTTTATAGAAAGATACGACTTTGATGGTTTTTACTACTGCCCACACCACCCTGATGAACACTGCCCCTGCAGAAAGCCTGAGCCAGGAATGCTTCTTCGGGCAAGGGCTGAGCATAGGGTTAATCTTAAGAGGTCATATATGGTTGGAGATAAAGAAACGGATGTGCTTATTGCAAAGGCGGTGGGTGCTAAAGGGATACTTGTGCAGACAGGTGAGGCAAAAGAATCGGCCAATGCGGATTATATAGCCAGAGATCTAAAAGAAGCAGTAGATTTTATTTCGAGGAATAATGGGAATAAATGATATACTTAATTATATTTTCAGTAACTCAAACAATTAAGGATACAAAAAGAGATTGACAGAAGATGGCAAATATAGGAAGAAATGACCCATGTCCATGTGGTAGTGGAAAGAAATACAAGAAGTGTTGCCTGCCAAAATCATATGTCGAAATAGGCAAAGAAGAATCCCTCAAGGCAAAACTCGTTCAGGATATTCTTGCCTTTAGTAAAAAGTATTACGGAAATTTAATTGATGATGCGTATGAGTATTTCTGGGATAATTTTGATCCTAAGAAAGAATTAAGTGGTACTGCCTTTTACATGGGTAATATAAACTTCTGGGAATGGCTTGTATATGACTGGGTACCTGATGAGGAAGATGGAAGGACTTTAATAGAACGTTATATAGAAAATAACAGAAAACTGAACTTAGATGAATTTAAGGTATTAAACATGATGAAAAATGCTGTTATTAGCCTTTATGAAGTTCAGGATGTCTTTCCTGATAAGGGCTTATTGTTAAAGGACCTCCTTTTGAATGGAGAATACGATGTAAGGGAAAAATTGGCAACGAGGACTTTAAGAAGATGGGACATTTTTGCTACAAGGCTTTTACACCTTGATGGCAAATATATCATGAGTGGTTGTGTTTATCCATATCGCATAAACCAAAAAGAATCAATAATAAAAAATATTGATGAATGCTTCCAAGACTACAAGAGGTATTTCCCCGATGGTACCCTCGATATTTTTTTAAAGAATAATAGTGAACTATTTAATTTCTATTGGTATGATATTATTCGTAATCCTCCACAGATAAAATTTCTTACGACAAGTAAAGAGCCTTTTTTATTTTCAAAAGCAATATTTGAAATCAAAAATAAAGATGCCGCCATTGACGGACTAAAAAATATAAAAGAATTCCAACAAGAAGATGAGGAATTTGTATGGCTTGCAGAGCGTGATAAGGATGGCAGTGCTACGGTACTCGGAAGGATTGAGATAAAGGATAACAACCTGATTCTTGAGTGTAATTCAAAGGAAAGACTTGAGAAAGCTAAAGACCTTATCCTAAAAAATATTTTTGATTCGGTCATTCATAAAGTCGATACATTTCAAGACCCTCTTCAGGCAATAAAGTCATTAAAAGACATACCTGAAGAAAAGGTTGGTAGCAAAATCCCGATAGAGGTACAACAAGAATTTTATACTAAATTTATGCAGAAACACTCTGAGAAATGGCTAAATGACAAAATCCCTGCCCTCGGCGGTAAAACCCCTTTTGAGGCTGTAAAGACAGAAGATGGTAAGAAGAAGGTAATCGAATTATTGAAAGATTTTGAAAATAGAGAAGAACACAATAAGAGGGAAGGTAAACCATATTTTGACCTTTCGTGGCTGTGGGAAAGGCTTAATCTTGAAAGAGAGCCATAATCTTTGTGAAAACTATTAAGCTAACCAAACCTCCTAAAAAAATCCTTATAGTTAAACCGAGTTCCCTCGGAGATGTTATTCATAGCCTGCCTTTTTTGAATTCGATTAAATCCTGTTTTCCTACAGCAGAGATTCACTGGGTTATATCAAAGGGACTGGAAGGTCTCCTTGAAGGTCATCCAATGATCAATAGACTTATCATAATCAACAAAGATATGTGGAAGAAGATATCAAGGGCCGGTGAGACCATGAAAGAGGTAAGGCAGCTTTTTAAAGACCTGAAGAAGGAAAATTATGATATGGTTATTGATCTTCAGGGACTTTTAAGGAGCGGCATAATTACGAAGATAACAGGTGCTCCGATAAGGATCGGGTTTAAGGAGGCAAGAGAGGGAAGCAGATTTTTTTATACGCATAAGGTCGAAGGGGGAAAGGATATACATGCTGTTGATAGGTATTTAAAGATCGCAATATTTTTAGGATGTGATATAAATAATCCGCATTTTCCTTTGCCTTTGTCTTTTAACTCGTCACTTGTCACTTGTCACTCGTCACTTCCCGATGATTACGCTGTTATTGTCCCTGGTGCAAGATGGGCAACGAAGAGATGGCCTGCAGAGAAATTTGGAGAACTTGCATCAAGATTGCCGATGGAATTTCTTGTTGTTGGCGGGAAATCAGATATAGACACATCAAACAGAGTTGTAAATAGTTCTAAGGGTAATGCTATATCTCTTGCAGGTAAGATAGATATCAAAGAACTAATAGAGATAATGCGGAATGCAAGGTTTGTTGTAGGTAATGACTCTGGTCCAATGCATATCGCTGCTGCACTTAAGACCCGGGTTTTTGCTATATTCGGACCAACAGACCCTCAAAAGACAGGTCCTTATGGTAGAAGCCATATTGTTATAAAAAGCAATCTGGAGTGTTCACCATGTTTTAAAAGAAGGTGCAAGAAACACGAGTGTATGGATACGATAACTGTTGATATGGTGATGGAGAAGATAGAAAAGGTGGTAGAAATGACCTGAGAGAGAAATTATCAGAAAACTTATAAATTATAAGTTTATACCGTATTTTTATATTTACTTTAGGTAAAGTTTATGTTATTTAATATAAGCCCGAATCATGAAAGGAAGACATGATTCTTGGAATCCTTGTAATAAATGAAAACTATAAGGACGAGATCGTTGGTCTCTCAAAGGCTGCTGTGAACAAGGGACACAAGGTAAATATTTTTATGATGGATAAAGGATGCCTTCTTTTAAAAGACCCTAATTTTACATCTCTCAAAGACATAGATGGTGTATCAATAAGTCTCTGTGATTTAAATAGAAGACAACTAAAGATTCGGGATGAAGATATACCTGATGGCATCATCTGCGGCAGCCAGTATAACAATGCTCAGATGGTCCATGAGTCTGATAAGGTTATTGTATTTTAGGATAGAGTATTGTCTAAAAGGATAGCGGTCCTTGTCAGGGATAGACAGTCAGAGGCATTGAGGATGAGCATAGGTTTAACTATAATGGATGATAAGGTAGACATCTTTGTCTTGGACAGAAAACTTGCTGATATGGATGATATAAAATTTAATCTCAAAATAATAAAGGAGATTGGTCTTAAGATTTATACAAATATTAGCTGTCAGCTGTCAGCTGATAGCTATCAGGGGATGGAATATATTTCTAATGAGGAGATGGCAAAAAAGCTCCTTTGGTATGACCATGTATTACCATATTGATTTTATTAAAGATGAAGGTACTGCATATATTAAAGACAGAGCCAGATGAAACTGCCCAAAAAATAATAGAGGAACACAAGAAGGGGAATGAGGTTACAGTTATTGAACTATATAAAAAAAATATACAATATGAAGATATTATAGTTCTTATAGAAAAAAGCGATAGAATAATAGCATGGTAACAGGCCTTTGGGCTGAATAATAATTATCCTGAATCCTGCATGATATTTTGAAATATGATAACACAAACATCAAGGGAATCAATAAAAGATGAAATACAGGCCAAAAAATCTTCAGATATCATTTACAGGCAAGAATCTAACACACTTTGGTGGTCTTTATCTTCTCCAGAAGTTTTTACAAAAGCTTAATCTTCGTTATCTATTGTCGAACTATATTCGCTTTCCTCAAAGAAATAATCGTTACAGCATATCAGAGGAAATATTAGCCATCCTGTATCCTATAATGTTAGGGCTTGGACGGATAGAAACCTCTCACCTTCTGAAACACAACGGAGTATTTCAATATCTCACAGGGTTACCAGTATATCCTAACCCGACAACACTTAGACGTTTTCTTCTGCGAATGGCTCCTTTATCACTTAACAGAATGCAGACAAGAGCTTGCAAGAATTGGATACAATCCCGTAAAGAGAGGCAGATCATCATATCATTCTCTTCTATGTTTCAATGGCATAACCAAGGATTTCTGGCATAGAGAATTACGGGCTGGAGATACGCATGCCTCTACAGGAATCATAGATCTGCTGGAAGCTTCTTTCGCAAAACTCCCAATATCGGTAAAGACAGTTATTATCAGGGCTGACAAGGGTTTTTACGATCATAAAACTATAAAATATCTGGAATCCAAGCATGTCCTTTTTGCTATAATCGCCAAGATTACAAGACCTGTTAAGAGAAAACTGACATCTCTTTCGTATAGAAAATATACTTCTCTGTTTACCCAATGAATTACAAAGCATGACTCTGAAAACACTGAGAGCACGGATGCTTTTCGTGCTAGGTGAGTTGGTGAGAACTCAAAATAAACCTGTACTAAAATTTCCAGCTAATTGTTGGTATAAAGAAAGCATAGAGTATGCACTAAGACAGATAGAAAAGGTAAAATTATGATGTTTTCACGCAGGATTCAGGATTAATAAATATATTAAAAAGTTCTTCGCCAGTTGGTGCATCAAGGTTGTACTATTTCTCTATGAGCATGTACTCCGATATACCACCATAGCAAAAACAAAGACCAGTAATAAGAGCGCCGGTCTGAGTCTTTTCCTTTGTAAGCCAAAAGCTCATGTGGATTTGGGTACATTATATTTTTCCAAAGCACTCAAAAATGCCTCAACTACCTCTGGATCGAATTGTGTGCCACTGTATTTCTTCAACTCTGAGATTGCATATTCTATCCCAGGTGCTGGCCTGTATGGCCTGTCTGCTGTCATTGCGTCAAAGGAATCAGCCACATGGAGTATCCTCGCACAAAGAGGAATTTCTTCCCCTTTAAGCCCATCAGGATAACCTTTTCCGTCTATCCTTTCATGATGGTGTCTGATTATAGGGAGAATTTCCCTTAACTGTTTTATAGGTCTGAGAATCTCCTCACCTTTTACAGGATGCATCTTTACAAGTGCAAACTCCTCATCAGTGAGTTTTACAGGCTTATCGAGGATGACATCATAAGTCCCTATCCTTGAGCATGTTTAGGAATGCATCACGGCTATCAATGAGTTTCTTTTCACTTTCTTTACTCTCTGTAATATCAATGTGTGAAATTATATATCTTTGAAATAAGCCTTCTTTATCAAGGACAGATGTTACGTACCCCTTGAAGTGCTTATTAAATCTTGCATCATAATACTCGCAGGACTCTGTGCCGCTGACTTTTTTTGTCTTTAGCAATGGACAGACCTCTATCGGCTTATTTGTACCGTGTATTACCTTATAACATTTTTTACCAATCAATTCCTTTATCGGGATGCCTGTAAGTTCTGAGATATAGTCATTTGTCTTTATTATATTAAACTCCCTGTCAAGGAGCATAACGCCATAGGGCATCGAATCAAATGTTGTCCTCCATTCTTCTGCTGCCCTTTTTAGCTTCTTCCCATAGTTTGTCCGTTCATTAATAATTGGATTGCCTACTTTGTCATAATGTGTATGGATCATGCTATATCTTTCACCAGTCTCAAAGACATCTTTTATATTGCATTCTTCTCCTTTCTCATAACATGGCTTATCAAAACGATGGGAGACCTCATAGCAGTAACTTTCCTATGATATTATCAATGCTATTTTTAACCTGTTTGAGATAACCGCTGTTTGCAGAGATATTATTCTGAGGTTTCTGTCTACAACTACCACCCCTTCACCGATGCCATCAAGAATGCTTGAAAGGAATGCCTTACTTTTTATTGCCTCTTCTAAAGCCTTCTCCCTGTCAGTGACGTCTCTCAATATCTCCAGCATCTCCGTGACCACTTCTTTTTCTGTCTCAACAGGCGATGCAGTAATTTCAAAGACCCTTTCTTCCTCTCCAAAGCAGTAATGGATATGTGTGGCAGTCACAGATTTGCCTGTTTAAAAGACTTCTTCTCCAGGACATATAAAGTTCGGTTTGGTATCCATTGCCGGACGTTTGATTTTATCTGATAAACTACAGAGTACAAGGCAACGGTGTGAAACCTCATGGCACTTTTTTCCAATAATATCTTCTTTTTTCAGTCCGCATATCTCAAGGTAGAGCTTATTTGCAAAAATAATGTTTCTGCCCCGGTCTATGACGAGGATGCCATCAAAAACGCTGTCAAGAATGTTATATTTGGACATAAATACTTTCTCCTTCAGTAATTATATCCGGTTATCCAGCACTTCCCTCACCTTCTTCAAAAGTTCTTGTGGCAAGAAAGGTTTTGTTATGAAGCCAAATCCTTCTTCTAATATTCCCTTTTTATGAATAATCTCTGCATTATATCCACTGGTGAAAATGGCCTTTATATCAGGTCTTATTTTCTTTATCTCTTCATAAACCT
>JBFLWW010000024.1:0-27005 GCA_040757475.1 Nitrospirota bacterium | reverse complement strand
CATTCAGCACTGGGATATTGTCCACCGAATGAATATGAAGAATTGGTGGCAAGAAGTATAAACAGTAATCGTCAGACCATACTAACCTCAGAGGTCTTTTGTGTCTAACCGATGGGGTTCACTCCAGTTTTTTAAGATAGCCTCTTTATTAAACAATGCATGGAACCAATTTAATGAATCTCCTTCATCCTTCTCAAAATGGGAGACAAATCAGATATATCAGTTAAAAAGTTATCTTAATCTTTCCTGACCCTTTTCTTTCAAGGGGGCAAATTTTTAGTGGACAAAAAGAAAGGGACCTTTAGTTGGCTGAAGATTCGATGCCCTTGAGCCAGAAAAATGCGGGCATGACCATAGTATATACCAAGAAAGGCAAGCTCAAGCAAGGCTTAGCCAAGCCCCTGAGTGGAAATGGTGAAAATAAAGTGTTGTTCATGTATAATTTTTAATAAAGAAGGAGGGATAGAGATGTCAGTTAAAGAGATAATAAAAAAAAATGAAATCGATAAAACTTCCTGAAAACCTTCTTCAAGAGGTTTTCGACTTTATCCAGTTCTTAGAAAGCAAAAGAGAAAGAACTCTCCTTGTAAAAGCCTCTCAGGAGTTGTCCAGAGCATCATTTGAAAAGATATGGGACAATGAAGAGGATGTTGTCTATGACAGCCTATGAGAGAGGGGATATTGTCCTTGTCCCTTTCCCTTTTAGTAATTAAATTACTACCAAGAAACGTCCAGCAGTAGTTATAAGCTCCAACAGCTATAATAATGCAGCGTTAGACATTGTTATCATGGCTATTACCAGTCAAACAGAAAAAACTTTCGGGATTGGTGAATGCTTCATGAAGAACTGGAAAGAAGCGGGTCTTTTGAAGCCATCTTCTATAAAGCCAGCCATATCAACAATTGAGCAGACACTGGTATTGAAAAAGCTGGGTAAACTTTTTTCTGAAGACCTAATCTCAATGGATAATGCATTAAAGGAACTTTTAGATTTGGGGATAAAATGAGTTTCTACAGCTTCAAGCTCATGCCAGAGCAAGCCTCATGCCTTCCACTGAACTTGGTTCAGGGTTGTCCTTCGCCTTGCAGGAGTGTTGGAACTTTTTTATTTTCGGTTTTGACTGCTGAACTTCCACGCTTCCGCACTGCGGCACTTATTGGTGCTTCAGCAAAGCTCGGCCAAGCCCCCAGTTTAGCAATTCTTTCTTCTGTGCTTTGCATCCCAATACCATGATATAATTGTTCTGTAAAATGAAAATCATATATGTGCTCATTTTTATCATTGGGTGTGTTTATTTCATTGGGGCACCCTACCTCTTTTATATTGGCAAATTATCGACATCGGAATTAATTTCGATTCTTGCTGTCATTCCTTTAAGTTTAGTGGCTATTTTCCAAGAGCAACTCAAGAGATGGTTTTTGCACCGAAGCTGCAAATTGTTTTCTCGTTGGATAACCCTTTTTGTTCTAAGACACCGTTCGGCTTTATAGAAGAAGTGCTAATGGATGATGGCAGAGTTCACAAAATAATGCCGTATCCAACAGAAGCATATTATTTTAGGCTTGGTGTAATTAACATAGGCAAATCTCAAGCAAAATTATGCGAGGCATTTATTGATGAGTTACAAGAATTTCGTGATGGCAAATGGAATGATGTAGATTATTTCCAACAGGTTAATCTTAAATGGGATAGTGGCAAATTGGAAAATCCTTACATTGATACAAATCCATCTCCAATTAGGCGTTTAGTAATTATTGGACACATTTATAAACATAGGCCGGGACTTGATGTTGATGATGCTAATAAATTCCATTTGGATTACTCCTACCTTATTGGGGGATATCAGCCTCGCTTTCTTTCTCCAAATAGGAGGTATAGGTTTAATATTACAATTGCTGCAGAAAATGCAGCGTCGAAATCCCAGAGGTTTGAGCTTTATTGGAGTGGTGTGTGGAAAGATGACCCAGAAGAAATGTTTAAAGAAATAAATATTAAAACTCTTTAACATAAAATGTGAAGTGATGATCTTTTCATATAGCTCCTGATAGAAAATAACAATATTTTGAATATTTTCTCGCAAGGCTTCACCCTCCCACTCACCCAATCCATCAACTGCTCAGGGTCTCTACCCATTACTTTGCCTAATTTCTCATAAGAAAGCCCATTTACACGTTTAAAATATCTCAGCTTCCCTATCGGGCTCTCTGGACACTCAAAAGGCATATAGCCAAGGACTTCAATAATTTTTGGCATATGTCTCAACTCTGGCTCTGTGCCATGTTCCCAGTTCTATACTTCCGATTGTCTCTGGGGTGAGTGTCGCTAAAGTTTCAGATACTCTTTTAAACTTATGATTTTTATTCCCTCAAATTCTCTAAGTTTCAGCACCTCTTTATCACCTGTTACAATCACATCAGCCTTGCCGGTTATTGTACACTCAAGTATCCTGTTGTCAGGTTCATCCTTAAAGACATGGATTTTTCTGGATGGTTTTACAACTCTGGTAATATCTGAAAGGTAAAAGGCAGTATGGCTGATGGCTTCTCTGTCCCGACTAAATTTTACAGAAAGCACTGTTAAGACCTCATCAATGATTTCTTTAGAAATTATCAGTAAGTCGTTCCCTTCTATAACTTTTAAAACAGCTTTCTCAGCCTGACTGTTTGGAATAACAAAAGCAGAGACATAGATATTCGTACCAAATACTACCTTCACTTTTTGAGGTATCTTTCAAGGTCTTTTTCGGTGAGGATGCCTTTTTCTTTTGCCTTGCGGCTCCAATAATTCTGAATCTGATAGAATTCCTTTTTTAACCGTTCTTTCCGCGTGATTCTCAGGGCATCCTGAACTACTGCGCTTATTGTCTTGCCTTCCTCTGCTGCTATTGTTTCGATTTCTTCAGCGAGGTCAGGCGGCAGCGATATTGTCTTTTTAACTGCAGTTGCCATTTAAAATACCCCTCTCATGGTATGAATTAATCATACCATAAATTGTCTATATAATCCACTTAGCCTAAATCAAGGCGTCTTTTCCAAAAAGGGTTAAATGCAATTGAAAAATTAAGGGTGAAGTTTTATTATTAGCTAACCTATTTCATAGGGTGTTAGATAGATGGAGGGGAGATGAGGAGAGCTCTATATCTTTTAATCGCAGTTTTACTCCTGTCATCATGCAGTAAAGAGGTCAAAGTGGTTTCTGAGGAGTCAAAGATAGCACAGGAGGCCTTTGGACTTGTAGAGACCATCAGAAATGCTTATATAGAAAATGACCGCACAGCCCTCGAGTTGAATTCGACAAAAAATGGTTATAGAGAGCTTATAGGAGCTATTAAAAGTTTTGACAGCGCCGAACTCATATTCACTCCAAGATGGGTTGAGATAGAGGATTCTATTGTTTATCTTAATGTCTCATGGAAAGGCACATGGATGGTCAGGGGTAAAAGGACCGAAGAGAGGGGAATGGCAATCTTTGTGCTGGAGGGGAGGCCTCTAAAGCTTGCACAGGTACTGAGGGCAAATCCATTCAGACAACCGGAGTAACCCTCCTTATCCGCATGTACTGCATGTGCTTTTACTACAGGATGTGCAGCTTAATGATGAACCAGCAAATGGCTTTTCCACGCCACTCATACCAAAGGTTGAAAACTTCTTTTTTATGTCATCAGAACTGCATTTTGGGCAGTTGACCTTCTGATTTCCAAAAACAAGCCTCTCAAAGTCTTCACCACAATTGTTACATTTATATTCGTATATCGGCATCTTTCTCCTCTTAAATAAACTACCATTTTATTGACAGGAGATAGCCCTTTTGCTCATTCTCGTCCCGCAACATAGTGTGGGACTCCGAGGTGAATTACGCTGAAGCGTAATTCAAAACCGCTCAAGGGCTATCTCCTGTCAATGATTTACTGCCTTTTGGGCACCTTCTCCCAGTCCTTCAAAAACCTTTCAATACCGATGTCTGTAAGTGGGTGCCTTATTAATTGCATTATAACAGAATAAGGGATTGTTGCGATATGTGCACCCATCTTTGCAGCCTCTACGACATGAAGCGGGTTCCTCACACTTGCTACTATCACCTCTGTATCAAACATGTAGTTTTCATATATCTCTATTATCTCACGGACAATTCCCATTCCGTAATGACTTATATCATCGAGCCTTCCGACAAAAGGACTCACATAAGTTGCACCTGCCTTTGCAGCGAGCAGGGCCTGGCTTGGAGAGAAGACGAGGGTCACATTTGTCTTGATGCCCATGACTGACAGCCTCTTTACTGCCCTGAGTCCTTCTTCAGTCATCGGGATTTTTATCACAATGTTTTTATGAATATCTGAGAGAGACTCAGCTTCCCTGACCATCTCATCTGCAGTCAGGCTTACAGCCTCAGCACTCACAGGGCCATTGACAATACTGCAGATTTCCTTTAGCAATGTAACTGGGTCTCTACTCTCCTTTGATATAAGCGATGGGTTTGTTGTTACGCCATCTATAACACCAAGCTCCCATGCCTTCTTAATCTCCTCAATATTTGCTGTGTCAATGAAGAATTTCATAACCCCTCACTTCTTATTCCAAATTTTAGGATAACATTATACTACAAACTCATTATTTGTTACTTCTTTTGTAATATGCCTTATCGAGAACCTCGATTAAATGCAATACCGGCGTATCTTTAACACCATGGCTCAATTGCATTACGCATCCCGGGCATGAAGTAATGATTGTCTCTGCCCCTGTCTTTTTAAAGTCCTCTATACGCTTCTCGAGTAGTCCCTCTGAGATTTCTCGATAGGATAAGCTGAAGAGACCTCCAGAGCCGCAGCATCTCTCTCCTTCGGTCTCGATTAAATCAATCCCAATGTTTTTAATAATCTCTCTCGGCTCTCTTTTAATACCCAATCCATAGTTAAGGTGGCAGGGGTCATGGTAAGTTGCTGTAGAATAGTGACGAGTGACGCCCGCCCTGCTTCGCAGAGCGAGGCTAGGGAGTGACGAGTGACGAGAATCCATCTTATCTAAAAGAAAGCTCGATATGTCTATTGCCCTTTCAATACCATCGCCTATAAGCTTTGGGTACTCTACTTTAATGGCAAGTGTACATGTTGGGCAGAGACTCAGTATTGCCTCAACATTTAGTCTGCTGAATATCCGGATATTCTTTTTTGCAAGTTCTATAGCCTCTTCCTCAAGGCCAAGGGTTCTTAATGGTACACCACAGCACACCTCACCCATTGGAAGGATTACTTCATAACCAAGTCTCTGGAGGATACTGATTAGAGATTCTCCTAAATAGGGGTAAAGGAAATTAACAATGCACCCTGTAAAAACCGCAACTCTGCCTTTCTTTTTCGAAACCGTGTATACCTGATGCCCATCCTTTAGAGGGCTTTCAGGCAGTTCAGGTTGAAACGGAAGGACCCCCTTTTTCAACAGGTATGGGAATAAAATATGCTGGGCCATACTGAGAAGCCTGAAACTTAGTTTCGGCCTCTTTGTAGAGAACCTTGTAAGTAAGCGGAGATACAGCCTCTTTTTGTCAGTGTTTTTTAGAAGACTTCTGCCGTGATATACAGCCTCTGTTATATCAACTCCAGGCGGACATAATCCTGAGCATGCACCACATAATATACAACTGAAGATGCGGTCATTTAATATTTTAGATGGCTTAAGCTGTCCTGTAGAAAGTCCCCGCAGGAGTGTAAGCCTTCCCCTTGCACCCATCGCCTCTGTTGTATCTTCATCGTATGTTGGACAAAATGCCTTGCAACTCCCGCAACGGACACATTTCGAGAGTTCGGTGATATAGACGCTTTCCTTCATATTTTTGGTTAATTGCCCTGTTCATACTTCCACTTCTGTAGCCATCAAGGTCAAGTGATATGAACTTATAACCGAGAGATTTCAATGTCTCAGAAATCATTCTTCTTTTTTCAGGGCTGAGTATCATCTCAATTTCATCTTCCCCAACCTCTATCCTCGCCACATCTCCATGATGCCTGACCCTTAACTCATGGAATCCAAGGCTCTTTAAGAATTCTTCTGCAGATGCGACCTGTTTTAATGCCTCGCTGGTTATATGTTCGCCATAAGGAAATCTTGATGAAAGGCAGGGAGAGGATGGTCTATCCCATGTCGGAAGCCCTAATCCTCTTGATGCTTCCCTTATATCCTTCTTTGTAAATCTGGCCTCTATCAATGGGCTCCTCACATTATATTTTGCTGCAGCCTTTCTACCAGGCCTGTAGTCTGATATATCATTCATGTTGCTCCCGTCAAGTACAGACCTGTATCCCTCTGCTGAGGCGATATCAGTAAGTTTTTTGAATAGTTCATCCTTACAGAAAAAACATCTATCAGGTGTATTTTGGGCAAATTCTTCTATAAAAAGCTCTTCTGTTTTTATAATCCTGTGCTCTATCCCGAACTCTGCTGTCATGTTTTTTGCAGTCAGCAGGTCGTTATAGGGGGTTGTCTCTGAAACGGCTGTAACAGCGAGCGCCTTTATGCCTGAAAGCTGTAGTGCCTTCAGGAGAAATGTGCTGTCAACACCTCCAGAATAGGCAAGGACAGCACTCTGCATATCCTTGAGGAGTTCTATAAGGCTAGCTAATTTGGTGTCACTCGTCACTTGTCACTCGTCACTTGTCACTGTCTTTGTCATAACACTGTGGCCTCATAGTTTTCTTGATGCATATTGCTGTTAGCCCTTATAATAACCTTCACGCCATACTGACCTTCTATGTCCTCGATCCCCAATCTCTCTTCGTCAGATAGGATTTCAGCAACAGATGGATGGGCAGTTATAATTATCTTTTCATTGCCATGTCTTGCGAGTTTCTTTATCCTTCTAAATATTTCGTAGCAGAGGGTTCGGGGCGACTTGACAAAACCCTTACCTTCACAGTAAGGGCACGGTTCGGACAGTGTTCTGCCGAGGCTCTCTCTGACACGTTTTCTTGTCATCTGTATAAGACCGAGTTCTGATATGTGAGAAATTGTATTTTTTGCCCTGTCTTTTTTCATAGCCTCAATAAATGCATTGAATACCCTTTCCCTGTTTTCCAGTTTTTCCATATCTATGAAATCCACTATTATAATTCCACCAAGGTTCCTGAGCCTTATCTGGTATGCTATCTCCTTTACTGCCTCGAGGTTGGTCTTTAGTATTGTATCTTCAAGACCTTCTTTCCCGACAAATTTGCCTGTATTCACATCTATGACAGTCATCGCCTCAGTCTGGTCAACAACTATATAACCACCGGATTTCAACCATACCTTTCTGCCAAGTGCCCTTGATACATCAAGCTCAATTCCATACGCATCAAATATCGGCTCAGTATCTTCATAAAGTTCTATCTTTTCTAAGAGTTTCGGGAAATATGTTCTTGCAAACTCCTTAATCCTCTCGCATTCTTCCTTAGAGTCTATAACAAGTCTTTTGACATCCTGACTCATGAGGTCCCGTACACTCCTGAAGACAAGGTCAAAGTCGCTGTAAAGCAAGCATGGTGCAGAGACCCTTTCCTTTTTCTTCTGGATGTTTTCCCAGAGGAGATTTAGAAACTCAAGGTCTTTTTCTATCTCTTCTGTCATAGAACCCTCACTCGCTGTCCTTATAATCAGTCCGTATCCCTTTGGCCTTATATCTTCGACGATAGCTTTAAGCCTGCTGCGCTCTTTTTCATCATATATCCTCCTTGATATACCGATATGTTCGACATTCGGCATAAGCACAAGGTATCTGCCAGGGAGTGTTATATACGAGGTGACCCTTGCACCCTTGCTTCCAATAGGGTCCTTTGATACCTGTACGAGTATCTCCTGTCCTTCCTGGATAAGCTCATCTATGGGGAGTTCTGTTCTCCCCCTCTTTGAAATCAAATCGATGGAATTGTCTTTTTCTTCTTCCTCAAGGAATGGGGCATATTCTTCTATATCAGCATGAATATCAGCAACATAGAGGAAGGCTGCTTTTTCAAGTCCGATGTCCACAAAGGCTGACTGCATACCAGGCAGGATTTTTACGACCCTGCCCTTATAAATGTTCCCAACAAGGCTTGCATCACGCTTTCTCTCAACATAGAATTCAACGACCTGCCCTCCTTCTAAAAGGCTGGCCCTGATCTCTTCCCGTGTTACATTAATCAGAATTTCACTGTCCATGTCTTTTCCCTTTCAAGAGGTGTTACCCAACCGCTTTTCCACCCATAAAGGGCTAACCTTGTTATATTTAGCTCTCTTAGTGGGACATTAAAGACTACAGGAAGAAGTTCGCTCAGCCTGACCTTTGTATTTCCTGAGTCTACCACAATTAAATTTACTGTCCCTTCATCAGTTAGCCTTCCCTCTTCCACCAATGCCCTGATGTTTATAACATATCTCCCCCTCTCTACATTTACCTCTTTTTCTGATAAGAATCTGTGGATACCCGATAAGTCGCGACCCTTTATCTCATATTCGTATCTTATCACAAAGCTGCTCAGTGATTTCTCTCTGGCTGGTATGGCGACCATTTCTCTTATATAAATCCCTTCAGGCAGGGTATTATTGAGACGTGCCCTGTTTAGCTCAATATCAAAAGGGGGGACTATTTCCATATCAAAATATTCTCTTAATCCTGCAATGCCAACACCCAGTGCAGGGCCAAAGGATATCTTAGGAGATGTATGAAAGCCCTTAGAATACTCGAGTGGAAACCCTGCCCTCCGCATCGCTCTGAGTAATGCTGTCACAAGTTCGAGATGCGAAAGGTAACGCAGCCGGCCTGTCTTTGAAAATTCTGCCCTTATCCTAACAGGCTTGAATCTGCGAAATTTAGAAGTTGAGAGGTTGAGAAGTTGAGAAGTTGTTTGTAAGACGCTGTTACTGAGCTTCTGAGCTTCTGAGCTTCTGAGCTTCACTATGCTTTCATGGCATCCAAGCCCGCATGCGTGGCATGTCTTTCTGCAATCAGGGGTGATCTCACATGCCAGAGCCCTCTGGTATTCCTTCCATAGAAATTCTTTAGTCACACCGATATCTATATAATCCCATGGGAGTGTATCTGATTTCCCGTAAACCCTCATCGCAAAGTTTTCAACATCTATACCTGTAAGTTCCATCGCCATTTTCCATCTCTCAAAGTCAAAGGCTTCTGACCATCCATCAAGTCTGCATCCGAGGGACCACGCCTTTTCTATCAAGAGAGCAAGGCTTCCATCACCGCGGGTAAGGGCTGCTTCAAGAAGGCTCATTTCTATGTCATGGTCTTTAACCCTAAAACCTCTTTTTGTCAGAACATCCTTAAGATAATCCCTTTTTCTTTTAAGCTCATCAAGACTGTTCTGTCCATACCACTGAAACGGCGTATGTGGTTTTGGGACAAATGGGGAAAGCCCTATACTTATATTCACAAACCTTTTAGTATGCTGTCTTGCGATTTTAAGTGGTTTCATAACCATTTCAGGGATTTCAGCTATATCTTCTTCGGTCTCTGTTGGAAGACCTATCATGAAATATAGCTTGAGATTATGCCAGCCTTCTTCGAATAGTGCCTTGAGAGCCTGTTCATAGTCCTCCTCTTTAAAGTCTTTATTGATTACCCGTCTGAGCCTGTCAGTTCCTGCCTCGGGTGCGATAGTAAAACCTGTTTTCCTCACAACACGTACCTCTCTGAGGACATCCTGGTTTACGGATCCAACCCTGAGAGATGGGAGTGAAAGGGCAATCTTCTTTTTTGAAAATCTTTTATTAAATGTCTTTACAAGTTGTAAAAGACAGCTATAGTCTCCTGCACTCAGGGATGTGAATGCAACCTCCTCGTAGCCTGTATTTTTTAAGGAGTTTTCTGCGATCTCAAGAGCCCTTTCAGGACTCCTCTCACGAACAGGCCTGTATGTCATGCCTGCCTGGCAGAACCTGCAGCCCATCGAACAGCCCCTCGAAACCTCGACATTTATCCTGTCATGGATGATTGAGGTGTATGGCACAACAGGATTATCTGGATAAGGGGCATCATCGAGGGATTCTATAAAACGCCTCCTGATAAGTGACGAGTGACGAGTGACGAGTGACGAGTGAACTAATGGGACATACATCCCCGCAATCTCAGAAAGGGCACGAAGAAGAGACTCCTTCTTACTGTCCCCTTCTTTCTTCCACTGATAAAATGTAGCAATAATCTCTTTTATCGCCTCTTCGCCATCACCTATGAGAAATGCATCAATAAAAGGAGACATAGGAGAGGGGTTAACAGTACATGGTCCTCCGGCAATAATAAGTGGCCATTTTCTCCCTGACCCCTGACCATTAACTCTGTCTGCTGTCCTTATTGGAATTCCGCCGAGATAAAGCATATTCAGGACTGTTGTATATGAAAGCTCATACTGGAGGCTGAAACCAACGATGTCAAAATCTCTTAATGGACGGTTTCCATCCAGAGATGAAAGGAGAATCCCCTTTGCCTTTATCTCGGTCTCAAGGTCGAGCCATGGTGAAAATACCCTCTCAGCAGATGCATACGGCAGGTCATTGATTATTCTGTAAAGGATTTTGAGTCCGAGATGTGACATTCCTATCTCGTACATGTCAGGGAATGCAAGGGCAACCCTTACAGGGGCTTCCTTACGAAGGGAATTGACCTCATGGTTTATGTATCTGCTTGGTTTCTGAAAATATGATAGATTCACAACTAAGAATACCACCTGAAAAGTCCATTTGGCAAGGCAGAGAATCATGCTATAATACGGCAGGGCAAAGAAGCTGTGATGAAAATAGCAAGGAAAATTGATTTTATAAGCCTCTCCCTGATACTTATTTTTCTCTCTGTGCTCGCAATTTTATATACCTCTATAGACGAGATGCATGTGAAAACAGTGATATTAAGGGTTTTTTTAGCAATCGCAGCATTCATGGCCCTTGTCCTGTTTTTGATAAGGATGTTTATCTTGAGGAAGATTATTATGCCGCTGGTCAGGAAAGAGCAGCAGGTTGTGCGTGAACTCGCAATACTGAGTGAGATGATGGGGTTCATCACATCAGAGACCAAATTTGACACTATAATTGACACCTTTCTTGAAAGGACGAGAGGTCTCCTTAAGGCAGAGCACAGTGGAATTTTTATATTTGAGGGAGAGGATAAAGAGCTAAAGATGTTCCAAAACACATTTACTGAAAAGGTATCATTAGACTGTGCGAGTGCAATGCTGAACGGCCCGTTAGGTAATGTGCTCAAGACATTTGTCCCGCTCAGGTGTAATACACCTGTGAAGGGACTCCCTGCAGGCCATCTGGATATCAAGAATGTCATTACCCTTCCCCTTGCCTCTGCTGACAATAAGCTTTCAGGCCTGTTGATTATTACAAACAGGGAAGGCGGTTTCAGTCAGGAAGATGAAGATGCACTCTTTAATTTTTCATTCCAGGCATTTCAAGCCCTTGCTATGCACAACGAACTTGCCCGTCTTGCAATAACGGATGGCCTTACAGGCCTGTATAATCACAGGGTTTTTCAGGAGAGATTCAATGAGGAGCTTGAGAGGGCAGAGAGATATAAGAGAAACCTTTCTATCCTGATGCTTGACATAGACCACTTCAAATCCTTTAATGATACTTACGGTCACCAGGTTGGAGATGAAGTCTTGAAAGTATTAGCCCAGGTTACAAAGAAAAATATCAGGAGCATTGACTTTGCAGCAAGATATGGAGGGGAGGAGTTTGTTATAATTCTACCTGAGGTAGGTCATGACGAAGCATTGTTCATTGCTGAAAGGTTATGGGTCAGTGTCTTTGAATATCCGCTTATCCTTAAAAGTGGAAAGCAGGCAAGGATAACTGTAAGTATAGGATGTGCTTGTTACCCGGATGATGCAACCACAAAAGAGCTGTTAATAAAAAGGGCAGACGAGGCTCTTTATTTTGCAAAGGAGCATGGGAGAAACAGGGTCTGTAGTTATAAAGATATCAAAACCAAAGAAGGTTAAGTGGGGAGAAGGATAAGACTTGACGGCGAATATTATGAAAGGCTTTAATAACATATGCGAATTTTTCTTCTTTTTCTAATAATCTTTTTTATCTCGTGTTCGGGGAAACCAGCGGTCAAGCCTGTGGAAACATTTGACCCTGAAAAGGCCTTTGCAAAGGCTAATGAACAGATAGATAAAAAAGAGTATGAGGAGGCAAGGGCGACCCTCCTTGAGATTAAAAACAGGGATATGTCTAAGAAAATCGCACCCCTTGCCCAGCTCAGGATTGCAGATTCTTATGTTAAAGAGGGTGAACCAGAACTTGCAGTGGCTGAATATCAAAGGTTCCTCGAGATATATCCTGACCACAGGTATGCATCATATGCCCAGTATCAGATTGCCATGACCTACTTTAACCAGATAGAGAGTGCTGATAGAGGATACAGCGGTGCAGCCAAAGCCATTGAAGAGTTCGAGAAACTCAAAAAGATGTTCCCGAGAAACCCTTACAGAGATGTTATTGATATCAGGATAGAGAAATGCAGAAATACGATAGCAGACTACGAATTCCTTGTCGGAGAATTCTATTATAAAAAAGGTTCTTATAATGCAGCCCTTGGCAGGTTTGAAGAATTGATGAAAAAAAATCCTGACTACAAGAAGGAGGCTGATGTCCTTTATAGGATAGGGATGTGTTATAAAAACCTCGGCCAGAAAGATAAGGCTGAAGAGTATTTAAACCGCCTCATAGCAAAATATCCCAACGACCTGTTGTCTGCTAATGCAAAGAAAGAACTTGCTACTATCAGACCCTGACCCCACATTCTATCCTGCATTCCTGAACCTTAAAGGCAAACAGGCTGTTGTTATTGGTGGTGGTAAGGTTGCAGAAAGAAAGAGCCTTGTCTTATTAAAGGCTGGTGCAGAGGTAACACTCATAAGTCCCAAACTTACAAGAAGGCTCGAGAAAGAAAAGGCAGAAGGCAGGATAAGGCATATTCCACGAGAATACAGAAGAGGCGACCTAAAAGGCGCATTCCTTGTGATTGCAGCTACATCTTATCCTGAGATAAATACAGAGGTTGTTAGAGAAGCAGAGGCGATTCACAAATCGCCCCTGCTGAATGTTGTTGATATGCCGTCACAGTGTAACTTCATTGTACCTTCCATTGTCAGGCGGGGTCCCTTAACTATAGCCATCTCAACATCAGGCACAAGCCCTGCAATGGCAAGGACAATTAGAAGAGAACTCAAAAGACTCTATGGGCCAGAATTCGCTGACTATTTGAAATTATTGGAAAAAATTCGCAAAAAGGCGATAAAAGGGATTCCTGATAAAAAGAAAAGGGCGGAGTTTTTTAAAAGCCTCGCATCAGAGGAGATGATGGAGATACTAAGGAACCGTGGGTTCAAAGAGACAAGCAGGGCTGCATTGGATTTATTTTTGGTTTATGCTAAAAAAATATAGATGAGCAGGATAATTGCAATCGTCAACCAGAAAGGTGGGGTTGGGAAGACAACCACGGCTATTAACCTTGCCGCCTCCTTAGCCCTTGCAGAAGAAGAGATACTTCTCATTGACACGGACCCCCAGGGAAACTCCACTTCAGGCCTCGGTATCTCGAGGGACAATCTTGATAAAAGCCTCTATGACGTTTATGCAGGAAGATGTGAGATCCCCGATACCTTAGAAGCGACTGTCCTCAGCCATCTCAGCATTGTACCTTCAACCATAGACCTTCTCGGTGTTGAAGTAGAACTTGTTGGAAGAGACGGCCGCGAAAGGGTCCTTTCCAATGCGATAGAGGCTATAAGGAAAAGCTATCATTATATATTTATTGACTGCCCTCCTTCCCTCGGACTGCTCACATTAAACGCTCTTGTTGCTGCTGATTCTGTGATAGTCCCTGTACAGTGCGAATATTATGCACTCGAAAGTCTCGGGCTTTTAATAAGGACCCTTCGCCTTGTAAGAGGCTCCTTTAATCCTACTCTCGACATCGAAGGAATAGTTCTTACTATGTTTGACTCGAGAAATAATCTGTCACATGAGGTAGCAACAGAGGTTAGAAAACATTTTGGCGATAAGGTTTATACTACTGTAATCCCGAGAAATGTTACACTTGGAGAGGCACCGAGCTATGGTAAACCAGCATTATTATACGATGTCCATTCAAAAGGGGCACAGAGCTATCTATCTCTGGCAAAGGAGATATTAAATGAAAATGGCATTAGGCAAAGGGCTTGAGGCTTTAATCCCTGAAAGGGGAGAGGAGATTCTCTATCTGGACATTGACCGTATCTTTCCAGGAGAAGGGCAGCCGAGAAAGGTATTCAAAGATGCCACGCTCAAGGAACTCTCGGCATCCATAAAAGAAAGGGGAGTTATACAGCCTATCATTGTCTCACGTGTTGGAGACGGTACCTTCAGACTTGTTACGGGCGAGCGCAGGTGGAGGGCAGCAACCATCGCAGGACTGAAAAAAATCCCTGCCATGATAAAGGATATTGCTTCCAGAGATTCCCTTGAAATAGCCCTGATAGAAAACATCCAGAGGGAAGACCTGAATCCCATCGAGACCGCTGAGGCCTTCAGCAGGTTGATGAATGAGTTTAACCTGACACAGGAAGAGCTTTCTTATAAAGTCGGAAAGGATAGGGCAACAGTCGCAAATTACCTCAGGCTTCTAAAATTACCTGATGAGATAAAGTCTCTTATCTATGATGGCTCTCTAAGTATGGGACATGCAAAGGCGATACTCGCAATAGATGGAAGGACTAACCAGATAGAGGCTGCAAGGAAGATTATCAAAAAAGGTCTGAGTGTTAGAGAGGCAGAGGCTTTAAGTAAAAGATTGTCATCGCCTCCTGTTTTACGCCCTGCAACTTATGCCTCAAAAGACCCACAGATAACATCTCTTGAAGAAAAACTGATAAGGAATCTCGGCACAAAGGTCAGAATATTGCACAAGGGTAAAAAGGGGAAGATAGAGATTGAATATTATTCCCTCGAAGAGCTTGATAGGCTTTTAGAGATTTTGATGGGGAACTTATGATCGCTGTCTCTTTAATCTCTCTATAGCCACCATTAAGAGTGAAATAGCAGCAGGGGTAATACCAGGAATCCTGCTTGCCTGGCCAAGATTTGCAGGCCTCACCTCCTGCAACTTGCTCAGGATTTCCCTTGAAAACCCATTCACAGAGGTATAATCAAAGTTTTCAGGTATCTTCTTTCCCTCTACCTTCTTAAGCCTCTCTGCCATCTCCATCTGGCGAATTATATAGCCATTATATTTAACCTGTATCTCGACCTGTTTTTTAATCTCAGGTGTAAGGAGCTTTTCAGAAGGTGAATTTTCATCTATGAATTCATATGTTATCTCAGGCCTTTTTAGAAGCTGTTCGAGAGATTCGGTATTACTCATACCTTCCAACCTTATTCGGGTTTTTTTAAGGCGCTCAATCTCTTCATTAATCAACACCCTTTTTTGCTGAAATCTTTGATAAGCCGCATTGTCAAGTAGCCCGATGCTGTACCCTTTATCCATCAATCGCAGGTCTGCATTATCATGCCTTAAAAGAAGCCTGTATTCTGCCCTCGATGTGAACATCCGATAAGGCTCATTCGTTCCTTTTGTTACAAGGTCATCAATAAGCACACCGATATATGCCTCATGCCTTCCGAGAACTAATGGTTCTCTTCCTTCGAGTTTCAGGGATGCATTGATACCTGCAATAAGCCCCTGTGCAGCAGCCTCCTCATATCCTGATGTTCCGTTTATCTGGCCTGCTAAAAAAAGCCCATCTACTACCTTTGTCTCAAGGCTGTGCTTTATCTGTGTCGGATAGACAAAATCGTATTCTATAGCGTATCCAGGTCTCATAATCTCTGCCTCTTCAAGCCCGGCGATTGTCCTTACGAGTTTTACCTGAACATCATAGGGAAGGCTCGTTGATATGCCGTTTGCATAATACTCTTTTGTCTCAAGCCCTTCTGGCTCGAGGAATACCTGATGCCTCTCACGCTCAGAAAACCTTACAACCTTGTCCTCGATAGATGGACAGTATCTCGGCCCGATTCCCTTAATCCGACCACTGTAAAGTGGCGAACGGTCGAGACTGCTGAGTATTATCTTGTGCGTTTCACTGTTTGTATAAGTTATATAACACGGAAGCTGTGGATTGGTGATTTTATCAGTGCTGTGTGAGAATGGCTGTGGTGGGTCATCACCCCATTGCGGCTCTGTCTTTGAAAAGTCTATTGTCTTTGCATCAAGCCGAGGAGGAGTGCCTGTCTTGAGGCGACCCATCCTGAGGCCGAGCCCTCTCAGAGAATCAGAAAGTCCTACTGATGGAAACTCTCCAGCCCTTCCAGCCTGAAAGTTCTCAAGCCCAATGTGTATTAAACCTCTTAGAAATGTGCCTGTTGTAACTATAACAGCCCTTGCTCCATAGAAGATACCGAATGAGGTAAGGACACATTTTACCGCTCCATCATCTGCGATTATCTTTTCAACAGATGCCTGTTTTATATCAAGATTCTCCTGAGACTCAATAACCCTTCGCATCGAAAGCCTGTATAAGAACCTATCTGCCTGTGCCCTCAGAGACCAGACTGCAGGCCCCTTGCTCATATTAAGCATCCTGAACTGGATTCCTGCCTTATCTGTGACTTTTGCCATCTCACCGCCGAGTGCATCTATCTCACGGACAAGATGGCCTTTCGCGAGTCCACCAATAGCGGGGTTGCATGACATCTGTGCGATAGTGTCGAGGTTCATCGTGAAGAGGCAGGTAGAAAAACCCATCCGGGCAGAAGCAAGTGCAGCCTCGCAGCCTGCATGGCCGGCACCGATAACGATAATGTCATAATCCCGGTCTTTATACATGATTTACTATAAAAGATTTTCTCGACCTTATTCAATTTTATGTTATAATCCCAAAGATTTTGAAGAAATACTATGCCCTCAATTTTTGATCTGGACATAACAGGCAGAATAGCCAAATTAGGTGGTAATATCTTAGGTGATGCTCATGAACATTATGTTACTGCCATTCTGATGAGGTTAGGTTTTGATGTCGCTATTTCATGCCTAAGTTCTTCGCCTTACAATCTATTAATAACAGCTCTTATGAGAATGGGGTAAATTCTACACGACAAATTCTTAAAGCAGAAGTAAGAAATTGTGCTAAAAGTATAAATTTTACTGCCAACAGCACGCAGAATGACCTTATAATAGGGGTGAAGAAAAATACATTAGATTTATACTTAGTGCCAATAATATTTTAAAGCATTGGGGAAGGTCAAGGAATCTAAATAGGCTGGATCATCTTAAAAACAATTGGAATATTTTGCTCAATTGGAGAGAGGCATACTTAAGTAAGCTTTTACAAGAGCTATAGAGTAAATATTTAATGTTGAGATTTCACCCTCAGACAAGGTCCGAAGAACGTAACCTTTCTTCCTGTAGTCTGTATTGAAAAATTCTGATAAAAGGTGTTAACTACAAACAGTAATAAATATGACGATTCGTTCAGAAATAAATAATAAGAAGAGTAAAATTACCTTCGTCATTTTTTGGGCTTTGTGATCTTTATTTTAGGAACTGCTGTTAACGGTTAAGCTTCTTTCTGATGCGATAGTTTCAGAAAGAAGCTTAACCGTTAAATGAAATTGCAGCCTCAATTAGTAAGAGGATATGAGTCGAACTCGAACAATATTTATCGACCTTCAAAGATTACAAACAACTGGAAATATCGCCTCTATTATTATCAGGTTAATGATGGCATGTAATGATATAGCCTTGGCAAATCAATGTCTTAAGAAATTCAAGGAAGAACAATCGCAAATGAAAAAACATGTTCAGAGAGGCGCATTGATGTATTTTATTCGATTGCAATGCGGTCATCTTAATGAAGCTTTAAAAATTATTCAAGAAATCAAAGACAACAAAAAGCTACATTACATAATTGAAAGGTGTTCACAAACTGCCAAAGACTCATTCAATAGGCTGGCAGATTGCTTAAACAGTGGAATAGAACATAAAAAAATTTAAAGAATATGTTAGAAAAATAAGACATACTACCATTTTTCACTACGATAAAAAACTGGTTGAAAGAGCTTTAGCAGATAGAGCGAGCCGAAAAGAAGCAAATCGTTCTAAAATTACACTGGGTAATGATATCAGCCTTTTTCGGTTTGAACTATCTGATGATATTGTTGACAGCATCGTTTGTCGACATATTTGTAGAATACCTAGGGATGCTGATCTTCGCAAAGAAATTGATCAAATTATGGATTGGGCATCAGATATTGCCAAATCGTTACTCAATTTTGGTGGTGAATTTATTTACAAATATATTCAAGAACAAGCAGCTATTTAGAAGGTTTTTTGAGGAGATGCAACTGTATTTAACAATTGGCTTTGCAGCGCTCCAATTATTTGGATTAAGAATTGAGGCCGCTCCATGCCGCCCGCTTTATTATTGAGATTAAGTTGGATCAGACAGGCGGCACGGCTCAAAGCCTTGAACGTTATATGCTTGTTGCGGGTAGGGAAAAGGAGAAATAATGGGCTTTTTAAAAAGATTTTTTAGAAAAGATAATGATGCTACGCTTACATATAAACAGAAAAGATTTTATGATGAAATCTGCAAACGACTTGACGGTCTGTATGAGGAGGTTATAGAAGCAAAAAGCTGCTGGAAATATAGTGGAAACGCCAAGCTGGTCAGAAGCAACGAAAATCGGTAGACATGGCTTCTATAAAGCAATATCGGAAGGCGTTGTGGAGAGAGTGCAAGGTTTTTTAGACAATGAAGAATTTAAAGGCGTAGACAAGTATAAACTTTTCCAAGAGTTATTGATATTGAAGTTTTGGATTACTGATATAGTATATTTTGAGGATAAAGATAAAAATCTTATTAACGCAATTTTAAAAGCTCATTTTCATGATTTAGATTATTCGGTGCAAGAGGAAGGAAAAAAGCTTATAGGAGATAGATTTAATTCTTATAATAATTCATGGGATCATAATGCTGGTGGGAGACAATTTATTTTTGCATCACGAGTCCTTAACAACATATTCGGAATGCCACCCAAAAATTTCGATCTTAATTTAGAGAGAGTAGTTTCTATACTGATACTCACTTTACTTACAATGAAGAATTTTTATATAGCAAAGGCTGAAATTAGAAGTGGTCTTTTGAAAATTGATCATTTGCCGCCAAAGGTTGGCGGTCAAGAAAATGGAACCAACATCCAATTCTTTAAGAAGAAACCAACCAATCTGCTGGATGAGTTGATTTTTTCTGTCTATGGGAATCCACCTCCGCCAAAGACCGCAAAGGTAGACGAGGCTATTGAAATAGCATATAAAGAATTGTTGATAGGTATTGTCAGTAAGGAAGATGTTACCAAGCTTGCGACGGATCTTAATGCCGGCCCTATCCCATATTCAACTCACGATTTGGCGCTATCTGTAGCGCTTCACTTTTTCAAGCAACCAGATTTGGTACCACGCCTTGGAGATGCACAACTTATTGCCAGGTTTAAAGCTCTAAAATGGTCGCAGCAGGGAAAAGTGGTTCCGCCTTTGGTGCAAATCTTTGAAGACATCCTCTATAATCTTTACAAGGTCAGGAGAGAATACCATCCTTAGTTGAAATTTAGTATAGCGACCGTTGACATAAGTCGTTATACATTTCTTTTATAATCCTCAAATATTTGGACTTTCTTGGGCTGTTTGCTTGTAGGTGAAACTAATAATCTGAGATAGTCTGACACTGTATGTCAGGGCAAATTCTGATATTTATAGATGTTATATTTCGATTGTTAGTCGAAAAACTTAGCCTCAAGCTCAAAGTGTTGAACCGAGGAGAAATATAGCGCAGAAATCAACTCGAAAGACCGAAAAGAAAACTTATTTTTTACACGATCAAATGGTTCTTGATTTATGCGTTCCTCAAATAATTTTTTTCTTATTTCCCATGAAGCAAGAATAAACCTTGCATCGAATTCTTTTAGCTGAAGCATTTTTAACATTGAGCTTGTAAAATCTGTAGAATGTTCTACCTCATAAAAATATTTTGGGAAGATATGTCTTGCCTTTTTTTGAAAACCAGATAACATCTATCTTCTTAGCACCTTTAACTAATTCGTTATATGTAAAGTTTGGGATCTCTTGAAGTCCTTCGATAGAGCTTAAGCTCTTACCATCAAAGGTCTTATTTTTATCACAGGTGTAAGTTAAAAAATCGTGAAAGTTACCAAGCTCAATAAGCATTCCTTCAATTGTAGAATGAGGGTCTTGGCTTTTGGTGATGAAATCCTGAGGATTGCCTTCTTTAATTGCAATAGAATAAGCTGAATTTTGAGTAGAAAAATCTGGTAAGGCATAAACTCCAAGTCCAACTTTAATAAACCTACCCCTTTTGACATCTCTATATAGAACACCGCGCAAAGTTTTTTGCCAATCTCCCGTTGGAAGCTTTTTATACGTATGAGCATTTTCATATAAAAAGGCAAGAGAGGCCGATCCCTTATTATCAATCATCAATTTTTCGATGAGGTCGTTCCATTGCATATCAATCACCACGTGGCTGAGTTTGTTTAAATCTTGATTCTTTGAGCCATTCTATTATCTCACTTTTAAGATAACGATATTCACGCCCTATTTTAGTATAAGGGAGATTTTCATTTTTACGGAGCTTCCAGAGGGTAGTTCGCGATACACCAAGTAGCTCCTGAAGTTCCTGTTCTGTTAATATTTCTTTGTTCTCAATCGTACTTATCATTTAAATATGAACATAAATTAACATTTATTTACTAATATAAATCAAAATTAACCTAAAGTCAAGCAAAAATAAACTTTAGAGTGCTTCTTTTTTGTGCCTGATGTATTCAATAAGACCTAACAAGCTACCGGTTGCTATTGAGAGAAACCAGGATAGAGAAATGGCAGTTGCAACCTCGGGCTTTATTCCAATAAAACCAAACAGCAGTACAAAAGCGCCTTCTCTTACACCGAGGCCGGATATGGATATGGGCAGGGTAGTAAACACAATGATAAGTGGCAAAAAGATCAGACATGCAAGAAATGGGATGTGTTGCCCTATACCGAGTGCAAGTATATAGACCATTATAAAACTTATAAGCTGCACAGCAGCGGATATAAGTATAGCCCTTACAACGACCTCCTTCTGATTTCGATATGCATGGAAATAGTCATAAAATTCTGAGAGTATTTTTATCCTTTTCCCTAATCGTAAGCCGAAGATTAAAAGGCTTATGATAATAAAAGATAAAACAATGATGGGCAGCAGCCATTCTACTGGCGAACTCTGAAGGTATTTATAGCCAAAAGGGAAGGCAGCAATACCAATAATCATTAATGTTACAAAGCCAAGATATCTATCCATGAAAACAGAGGCAAGGGTAAGACTGCCTTTACCTGTTGCCTGATATAGATAGAAGGCCTTAATAGCATCTCCTCCGAGGATGCCCGGGAGGAAGGTGTTAAAGAAAGAGCCTATCATATATAAAGAAAAAAGCTTTCTGATCCTTGGCCCTTGTGGAAGGAAGAGTTTCCATCTTATTGACGATATAAACTGGGCAAAGATATATATAGCTATGACAAAGATAAAAGCAAGGGGGCTCATGTTTTTTAATATCGAGAACACACGCTCAGGTCCTGTTCTGGATAAAACAATATAAAGAAGGGCAGAGCTTATAGAGAATTTGAGAATGAGAAGGAATGTCTTATTTGGTTTCAGGGCCAAGGACCTTCTTAATCACATAGATGGGTTTTCTCTGACTTTCGTGATAGACCCTCACGAGCATCTCTCCTAAAAGTCCCATTCCGATAAGCTGGATTCCAACGATAATCAGAAGGGCGCCGAGTAAAAGGAGTGGTCTCCCTCCAATATCACGCCCAAAAAAGAGTTTATCTATACTCAGGTATAGGGATATAAGGAAACCTAAAAATCCGCTTAACATACCGAGAGGGCCAAAAAACTGAATCGGTTTTGTAGAAAAGCTCTGGAGGAATTTTACAGTGATTAAATCTAAAACAACCTTTATTGTGCGTGAGATACCATACTTTGATTTTCCTCTGCGCCTTGGATGGTGGATAGTTTCTACCTCTGCAACCCTGACACCATACCAGCTCGCAACAGCAGGGATGAACCTGTGCATCTCGCCATAGAGTTTTAGATTTTTAATTACATCTCTCCTGTATGCCTTGAAGGAGCATCCGTAGTCATGAAGCTTCACACCTGTGACATTACTTATCAGCCAGTTAGCGATCATTGAAGGGAGCCTTCTTGTAAAGAATGGGTCTTTTCTCTTCTTCCTCCAGCCACTTACAAGGTCATGGTCTTTTATAAGCTCGAGAAGTTTAGGGATGTCAGCAGGGTCGTTCTGGAGATCACCGTCCATTGTAACAATAACATCCCCACGGGCAAAATCAAACCCTGCTGCAAAGGCTGCGGTCTGCCCAAAGTTGCGCCTCAGGCTCAGTACAATAACACTTTTATCATTAGCCTGAATCTCCTCTAAGATAGAAAGAGTCCTATCGGTGCTACCATCATCCACAAATAGTATCTCATATTCCTTTTTGAGAGGGGATAGCGACTCCCTCAACTTCTCATGGAGTATCTGAACATTTTCCTCTTCATTATAAAGGGGTACGACTACAGAAAGTGTCATTAATAGCTCTCCGGTTTCTCTTCCTTTAATCCCTTAAAATCGTAACACAGAAATATAGAGTAATCCCTAATTTTAATCTGTTTTTTAGTATAAGCTGTAAAAACCCTTTTCTCAACCTTCTCAAAGGCACTGGCAACTTTATCAGGTATTGTAGTATCTCCTATTCTAACAAAAATTGCATCATAATGAAGAAGATTATTAAATCCAGGCCAGAGGTCATACTGGTTCATCCTGTGGCCGAGATTAAGGCTATATGTTACAGGATGCCCCTTTACATAAAATGCAAGTTCGCTCGAAACCTGGTATCTGTCAGAAAATATAAATACAGGACTGGTTGTAGACATCTGTTCATATATCCTTGTCACCTCTGTTCCGAGCTCTTTCCAGCCGCGGAGCCTGGATGTTGGATCCTGTTTAGAAGGAAGGTTGAGTATTGAAGGGTAATGGGCTACAGAAGTTACAATTACTGATAGCAGAGCTGCGGTTGTGATGAGAATTCTTGTAACTCTTCCTTCAGAGTGAAATCTTTTTATGTAGAATGCAGAAAAGGCAATTATACCTGTTAAATATCCTGGGAGTGCCCAGTTTGCCTGTACCTTAGCGTGGATACTCTTTAACAAGAAGAATGCAATGACTGGAATAGAAAACCATAATAAAAATTTGGACTGTGGATTGTGGTTTAATTTTTGAAGCCTGAATAAGGCATAAAACATCATAAAAAATAGAATCGGTGTAATAATTGCAATCTGTGATCCAAAAAATTCAAAGAAATTCTTTAACCACTGACTACTGACCACTGACCACTGACCACTGAGGTGTACCTGACCTGCAGTGTGTTTGAATGTAACCCAATCATGATTCGCATTCCATATTATTACAGGGCTGAAAATAAGGAGGCTGATGATAAATGCGATATAAGGGCCTTTTGTAAGCAGGAGCCACCTATCTTCTTTCGAGAACAGAAGAAATAAAAATGCACAGACATAAAAAAATGCCATGGTGTATTTTGTTAGAAGACCGAGGCCGATGGACAGGCCAATGAGAAACCAATAGAAGTGAGAAGTGAGAAGTGAGAAGTGAGAAGTGACAGCCTTCCAGAACAAAAACAGGGATAGCATCCAGAAAAATATAAATGGTGAATCTATTGTGAATAAAACGCCGAAAGTGGAAAAAAGAGGGACTATCTGCATTAATACAGCTGCAGAAAGTCCGACCTGTTCATCATACAGTTTCTTCCCGATGATATAAAGGATAACGCTGCTGAATGTATAGAAGATGACAGCCATTATTCTTATGCCCAGGACAGTATCTCCGAATATAGATGTGCCGAGATGAATAAGATATGCAATCATCGGACCCTTTGAGTAATAGCTCCAATCGAGCCTTCTTGACCACTCCCAGTAATGCGCCTCATCCGGGCTGAGGTCGAGCGGGCCCTGTGTTATGTAATAGATACGGAAGAGGCTAATAGAGAGGAGAAAAATAAAGAGTATAGTTGTGTAAGGTTTCTCTTTAAACCTTTCAAATGACCAGTTGTATAAACTAATAACAGATATTGCTAAGACAACACCCAGCAATGCTCCAGCAAGGACATCAGAGGGATAATGCACTCCAACATAGACCCGCGAAAAACCTACAAGTAATGCAACAATAATAAATGTGTACCGCAGCCTCTCTTTAAATAGGATATAAAATGGCGTTGCAAAGGCAAAGGCATTTGCAGTATGGTTTGAGGGCATAGAATAAGATCTGCTGCAACCAATAAGGAGATGGACACCTTCGAGCATATTGCACGGCCGTGGCCTTTCAAAAATTTGTTTAAGAATATATGAACTCCAATCAGAAAGGGCTAAAGAGGCAAAGGCAATTGCTAAGGCAATGCCTGCCTTTTTTCTATCTTTAAAAAATAAATAGATGAAGAGGGGAAGAAACAGGAGATAGGCCCTGCTCGTAATAAAAGGCATGATGGCGTCAAACAGGTTATTCTGGAGGGTATGATTAATAGAGAAAAATATAGATGTATCTATTTCAGAGAGGCTCATCCCTTGTTGCCCATTTGATTATCTCTTCTATTAGTGCCTCGATAGTCGCCTCTCTGGGTATGATGTCAATCTTAAGTCCTACATTTTCAACAGCCTTTGCTGTTACAGGCCCAATGACTGCGATGGCTACTCCTTTGAGGAGCTCGTCAGCATCCTCACCCATTATCTCCCTGAAGTTATTGAATGTAGCTGCACTCGTGAAGGTGGCAATAGAGATTTTCCCCTCTTTTAAAAACCTCTTTAGTCTTTTCCCATGGATTTCTGGTTTTATTGCCCTGTATGTGACAGGGACATCTATCTCTCCACCGAGTTCCCTTATCTTTTCTGGGAAGACCTCTCTTGCCTTCTCTGCCCTCGGCAATAAGAATCTGATCCCTTTGAGTTCAGAAGTTCGGAAGTTCGGAAGCTCGGAAGCTACTTCTGCACTACTGCACTTCTGCACTACTGCACTAACAAGTCCCTCTGCACGAAATTCATCAGGAATTAAATCTACCTTCATACCATATTTTTTAATCTCTTCTGCTGTCTTTGTGCCTATAGCACAGATCTTTATCCCCTTTAAATCTCTGATATCTCTCTCTTTCGCAAAGAACCTTTTTAAAAAATAGTTCACACCATTTTTGCTCGTGAATATCAGCCAATCATAGGTCTCTATCTTATCTATTGATTTATCCAGCTCATCATAGCTTTCTGGAGGTGCAATCTCTATCGTTGGAAATTCAATTATCTCTGCACCGAGTTCTTCTAATGTCTCGAATCCTTCAGGATGTTCCCTTGTTACAAGGATTCTATGGCCAAACATTGGCTTTTTCTCATACCATTTCAGAGATTCCCTGAGCCTTACAACATCTCCTACTACCATCACAGCAGGCGGCTTGATATCCTTATCTTTTACAAGTTCGACAATATTTTTCAATGTACCGGTGATTGTCCTCTGGTCGGGCCTTGTACCCCATCTGATTACAGCAACAGGTGTATCAGGGCTCCTGCCATTGGTGATTAATTTTTCTGTAAGCACATCTATATTTTTTACAGTCATGAGAAATACGAGTGTCCCGACACCGGTAGCAAGTTTTGACCAGTCAATGGCGCTTTCTTTTTTTGTTGTATCCTCATACCCTGGGATAACTGCAAATGACGATGAATAAAGCCTGTGTGTTAACGGGATTCCTGCATAGGCAGGGGCAGCAACAGAGGAACTTACACCAGGGACTATCTCAAATTCTATCCCATTTTTAGCAAGAACCTCTGCTTCTTCTCCACCACGGCCGAATACAAAAGGGTCACCACCCTTAAGCCTGCATATAATCTTGCCTTCCTTTGCCTTCTGGACAAGGATTTCATTGATTTCATCCTGTGTCATGGTATGATAGCCGCCGCGCTTTCCAGCATAAATGAAATCAGCATCGTGGTTAATATAATTTAATACCTGTGCATTGAGATGGAAATCATAGATGACCACCTCTGCCTTCTGAAGACACCGCATACCTTTTACAGTTAGAAGCCCGATATCACCAGGCCCTGCACCGACTAAATAAACTTTGCCTTTCATCACTTTCTTTCAGATTGGCGAGAGCGTGTGGGAACCGAACCCACCCTTCCCGATTTTGTCAGGAAACACTGGATTTGAAGTCCAGGAGGGACACCAGAACCCTATCCGCTCCCATGCGTAGAACTATTTTATCAGAACATAGGGTTAATTGGTACATTTGGTAAATTCTGATAAGGAGATGCACTCTCTGAGAATTCTACCTATAGGTGAAGTTATGGGCAATAATATTATGTTTTTGAAACCTCATACTTTATAGGCAAGAGCCTCTCTAAGTGCTATATGTTTTGAGGCATCAAGAATTTCAATGCCTATGATTCTATCTCCCTCTCCAACATCAAGCACAATGTCCTCCGAGATCCGCCTGTTTATAACGTCCTGCTTTCTGTCATCTAATCTGATGTAAAGAAGGTCAGTTTTATCATTGTAAACAATGTTCATTTTATTCCCTCCCATTTTCCATAAAATACATACACGGTAACAGTGATTATTTTACTCCCTTCAATAATATAAAATACTTCAACCCTCTTTTGTTCATAATATTTATTGAGACGTGTTTGCTTAAACTCATATACCTTAAGCCTTTCCTATTCGTCCATATTTGGCAGGGATATTAAAACCCGTGTGAATAACATTGTAGGGTTTGACGAAATTAGGAACAACTGGTAAGTTAGTCCTCCGGAAGGAGGAGGCAGATGGCAAGGAAGAAATGGAGTGCAGAAGAGAAGCAGAAGATGGTATTGGCGGGCTTGAGGAATGAG
>JBFLWW010000023.1:0-30183 GCA_040757475.1 Nitrospirota bacterium | reverse complement strand
AGACCATATTAATGACGCCCTTTCAGCCTCTCTGTTTGCCCTATACTCGTCTTCAGGGCTCAGGAACACCATGCCTTCTGGCAGTGTTAACCTCTGCATTGGGAATCGGGCCTTATTTACCTTTATTCTCCGTCTTTTCTTCTGCTCCCCCTGCTTTATCTCTATCAAATATGGACCTGTATGGACCTGGCTTTGTGTTGAGGTTAATCGCTGATACAGCCTTGAAAATCCCATCCCCAATTTTGTTGAAATAGAGTTTTCTTTTTCCAAAATATGCCTCAGGCTCGACGGAGGATTCACTATATATGATTAGAGCAAAGGCATCACCCTGTTTTAAAACTCGAGGTTCAACATCTGTCTGAAAGGCATAAACAGGAGAAATGCCGGTAAACAAGATAATAATAGTGAAGAGCCATTACCTCATTTTTAAAGTGTATTAGGCGATATTTATTTACATTATACCATGTCGAAAGGTTAACCATTAGCTTAGTATCATATACTCCACAACCGCAGTGCAGAAGACAATAATGCTTGCTGGTATTGTTTTCTTATAGATTCCCCAGAAATCTGCCCTGAAATATTCCTTTGTCAGGATAAGGCATATACGAACTGGCGACAGGAGGACACCTAAAAAACCAGCAGCAAATGCGAATGAAATCGCGCCTATGGATGTATTGCCAACAAGGCTTATAATCAGGGGGAATGTGCTTCCTACAAAACCTACAGTAAGGCCTGTAAGCAGGCCAATGATGAAGGGAAGCAGGAAAAGAATTGGGAGGATAGGGATACCTTCTTTCATAGAAAACTGGCTGAGGTTTTTGACCGCCCCTGAGATTTCCATTGCCTCTTTAAACAGCATTACACCGAGTATCAGGATGAGCACATCAAGAGAAAAACCGTGTTTAAGCGCAGCAAGAGTGGATTTCAGATTATACCTGTAGAATAAGAGCAGAAATATAACAACAGCAGTCAGTGCATAATGCAGCTCGACATGAAATATGATTACAGGCAGAAGGACTGCTGCTATAGGCAGGAAATTCCATAGCCCCCTTTTTTGATATCTTACCTGTTGTTTTTCCCCCATCACCAATACCCCTCATGCTGAATATAAACCCTGTTATTAAAATAAAAACCGCATAAGTAAGGTTTGCAGTAATAAGGTTATAAAGCTCTATCTTTGAGACAGCAGATGCAAGCAGAATTCCAGGATAGAGTGGAAGTATATATTCCCATGGATGTCTGAACCAGTAGTTGATGAATCCTTTTTCCTCAGGGCTCATCTTCATATCACGTGTTGCCTCGTCCACCATCGGTGCAGAAAAGTATGCACCTCCAACAGATGGAAGGAGACCTATCAGAAGGGGCATTGATACTATAACTGTCTTTCTATTTTTGAATATCGCCTTTACAGCGGTCATCATACCTGTAAGGACATCATGTTCTCTGAGTATCAGCTCAAAAATCCTGATAAAGGATAGTGCAAGGATTAGCTTTATGGTAACTGCACTCGTCACAGCAGCCTTAAATGTAGCACCAATAGAGACGGGGGACATCATGTATATAAGGAACAATACACCTGAGGCAATCAGCATCACATATCCGATATTAATCTTTTTCCTGAGGAGGAATAATATTAGTCCGAAGATAAATGAGATTTTTATCAGGTGGGCATTCAACAATTTTAGCATATACCCTGTTAGAATGCCCCACCATGTTCAGGGTTTACATTTCCATTTAACTTCCTGTATCCTTTCAACATGATTGATTTACATACACACAGTCTTCTCAGCGATGGGGAACTTATCCCTTCAGAATTAATCAGAAGGGCTGAGGCCATTGGTTATAAGGCTATTGCAATCACAGACCATATTGACTCATCAAATATTGATTTTGTTGTCCCAAGGATTGTGAGTACAATAAAAAAACTCAGAGGATTTATTTCTATAGAAGCCATCCCTGGCGCTGAGATTACACATGCTCCACCACAGATTATTCCCGAGCTTGTCAAAGAGGCACGACAGCTCGGTGCAAGGATAGTGATTGTGCACGGAGAAACTATAGTAGAGCCGGTTACGATAGGCACTAACAGGGCAGCGATCGAGGCTAATGCTGATATCCTTGCTCATCCAGGCATTATATCAGTAGAAGACCTCCTCTTTGCAAAGGAGAAGGGCGTTACACTCGAGATAACCTCGAGGAAGGGGCATTCACTATCAAATGGATATGTTGCAAAAGAGGCTATGAGATTTGGTGTTCCACTATGTATAAACACAGATGCCCACAGCCCATCAGATTTAATAACGAGAGAGACTGCAATCAGTATACTCCTTGCTTCAGGGATAGAGGAAAATCGTATTGGTTCAATATTCGAGAACTCAAAGGCCCTTATGGAAAAGGCTCTCAGGAGGGATTAATGCCAAAGGCGATTAAAAAGAGGGCGCCAAAGAAAACTGTAGGTACAGAACCAGAGGTAAAAGATAAACTTGCCAGTCTGAGGGATACAATAAAGGAACAGCAGAAGACAGTATTAACATACGGGGCTATTATTCTTGTGATGATTGTAGGTATTGCCAGCTTTCTGCTTTATGACTATACCTCACAGAAAAAGGCAAAGAGACTTGAGCATGAGGCATACAAGATTTACCATAATGAATATCAAAAGGGACCTGTAAATAGGGAAGGACAGTATAAAAAGGCCCTTGATATATTCAAAAAGACTTACGATACCAGAAAATCACCAATAGTGCTATTTTATATTACAAGCTGTTACTACGAGCTCGGTAGATACGATGATGCACTGAAGACACTTAAAGATTTTACACAAAGATATTCAAATGAAGACAGGTTCATTCCACTTGCATATCAGAAAATGGCGATGGTCTATGTAAAGAAAGGGGATATAAATGAAGCAATGAAGACACTCGATACCCTTTATAATCTTAAAGGTGATATTTACAAGGATTTTGCACTTATGGAATACGGCAGACTTCTTGAGAAAGCAGGAAAGCCCGAGGAGGCGAATAAAAAATATAAAGAGCTTACTACAAGATTTCCAGATTCACTATTCAGTGATGAGGCAAAGGCAAAACTCTCCGAGAAGAAAGAAGGCTAAACTTTTTGTGTTTGGTCTTCAGACCCTTCTTCTTATATTTTTTAAATGATGCCTTTTTAAGTAATGCCCTATCATCCCTGTCTAATACAAATTTCCCTTTCGGAGGAAGATAAATCTTTGCTCCTGCCTTAAGGGGCATTATCTTTTCTAAGGGATTCAGATCGAGGATAACCTGCACAGGTATGCCTGTCTTTTTCGAGATTTTCTTAAATGTGTCCCCCTTTTTAACTTTATATATATCTACTGTAAACCGCTTTTCCTCTGGTATCTGAGAGAGTTTCTCGAGAAAGACATCCTTCTTACCTGCAGGTATTCTTAAGGTATATTCAGGGACATCAGGAGGTGTGCACCACCTCCTGAGTTCAGGGTTTAATTCTTTTATGACTTCTATTGTTGTTTCTGCACATTCTGCTATGACCTGAAGGTCAACAGGTGATTCTATTGTTACCTCGTCATAATTGAGTGGTGGATGATATTCGAGGTCTTCAAACCCAAAATCATGCGGGCTATTTGCGATTAAGCTTGCTGCAATGAACTTAGGCACATAGTTCTTGGTTTCTCTCCTGATATATCTTGTCTTTAACAGCGACCAGTAGTCATCTGTCGTTGTCCTGTTGAGTGCCTTGAGTATTTTACCTTCTCCTGCATTATACGCAGCCATCGCAAGATTCCATGAGCCAAACATCTCATACAGGTCTTTGAGGTAGTCTGCTGCAGCCACAGTGGATTTTACAGGGTCTCTCCTTTCATCCATCCACCAGTTGATCTCAAGGCCGTATCTCTTCGCAGTAGATGCAATAAACTGCCAGTATCCCACCGCTCGTTTAGGGGAGTAGGCATAAGGGTTGAAACCGCTTTCGATCAGGGGGAGAAAGACTATTTCTTCAGGGACATCCTTTTCTTTCAGTATCCCCTTCATCAGCTCTAAGTATTTCCCTGATCTGCTGAGCCAGAGTGAAAACTTCTCTCTTATCCTTTCAGTAAAAAACCCAATATTTTTTTTGACAGCCTTTACAGCGAGTTCGTTGTAGCTATAATCTGATACTATCCCGGGACCGTTATTTGTCTCTTCTTCATGCAAAGAAGCTACTACTGGTTGTTCAACTGTCTTGTCCTGGTTTACCTCTGATGCGTAAAGGGGTAATACAAAGAATAAAATAATAAATTGCAGGATAAAAAACCCGAACTTAACCATACAGCCTATTTTTTAGCGTAAAATAAGCTATTTGTCAAGAAAAAAGTGGAGATTTTTTGCAAGGGGGACTTTGTCTCCCTTGGGTGCTATATTATAGATAATGAAGAAAATATACACCCTCGGCACTGATAGGAGAAGTGAAGAAGATTTCATAGAGATACTCTTTGCTTATCAGATCAAATCTCTCATTGATGTCCGTCGCTTCCCGAAAAGCAAAGTTCTGATATTCACAAGGGAAAATCTCGCCCCCCTTTTAAACCGTGAGGGAATAGAGTATCATTTTCTTGGGGCAGAACTCGGTGGTTTCAGAAAGGGTGGATATATTGCCTACACCCATACAGATGATTTTAAGAGAGGGATTGCTATGCTTGAAGCGATAGCACTACCTGAGATTGCTGTAATCGTTTGTGCAGAAAGATTTCCATGGAAGTGCCACAGGAGATGGATTGCGAGAGAGCTGCATAAGAGGGGATGGGAAGTAGAGCATATCATTGACAAGGGGAAGGTGTGGGTACCAAAATAAAGTCCAAAAATAGAAAGTTAAAAGTGAAAAGTTAAAAATGAAATTCCTGCGTTTAACTGAATACTTTGAACAACTTGAGGCTACAACGAAAAGGCTTGAGATGTTCAATATCCTTGCGGAGCTTTTCAGAGAGGCATCTTCAAAAGAGATAGATAAGATTATTTATCTCAGTCAGGGACAACTCCTTCCACCTTTTAAGGGCATCGAGATAGGCATGTCAGAGAAACTCCTGATAAGGGCTATTTCAGATACGACAAACATAACCGCAAAAAAAGTCGAGGATATATTCAAACAAACAGGAGATCTTGGAAAGGTAGCGGAGGAGCTCGTGAAGGGTAAGGGTGGGGGGGTTAGTGCTGATAAAGTATATGAAGAACTCATGGATATTGCACAGACCAGTGGTGCAGGGAGTGTTGAAAAGAAGATTGGACTTCTGAGTAACCTTTTCAATGTGGTCTCGTCCAGAGAGGCAAAGTATATTGCAAGGTTTGTTATAGGAAGACTTCGGCTCGGGATAGGGGACCCGACAGTCCTTGAGGCATTGGCATTAGCCCAGGGAGACAGGGCTTTGAGACCAGAACTCGAAAGGGCATATAATCTATGCTCTGATCTGGGTCTTGTAGCCAAGACCCTGCTTGATAAGGGTATGGAAGGGATAAAGAAATTCAGGGTTTATGTGGGCTATCCGATAAGGATGGCTTTATGCGAAAGACTTCCTTCATCAGAGGATATAATCACAAAGATTGGAAGGGCTGCAGTAGAGGCGAAATACGATGGATTCAGGTGTCAGGTTCATAAAGAGAAAGATAAGGTAGAAATTTTTTCGAGAAACCTTGAGCGGACAACACATATGTTTCCTGAGATAACAGAAGCGACAAGGAATTATTTTATTGCAAAGACAGCTATTTTTGAGGGTGAGGCCCTTGCATATAATGAGGCCACAGAAGAGCTTTTCCCCTTTCAGATAACAATCCAGCGCAAAAGGAAGCATGATATTGAAGAACTCGCAAAGGAATATCCGCTAAAATTTTTTGCCTTTGAACTCCTCTATATAGATGGTGAAGACTATACAAAAAGACCATATATCGAAAGAAGGGGAAAGCTCGAAGCCATTATAAAGAAGAACCCTGTAATAGAGCCTGCTGAAATGTTTGTTACAGATAATCCTAAGAAGATATATGAATATTTTGAGAAGGCTATTGAAAGGGGTCTTGAAGGGGTAGTTGCAAAAAGGCTTGATGCACCATATGCAGCAGGGGCGAGGAACTTTAACTGGATAAAATTAAAGAGAAGCTACAGGGGCGAGCTTGCGGATACTATTGATGTATGCATTATTGGATATTTCAGAGGTAAAGGGGCACGGGCAAGGTTTGGAGTTGGAGCACTGCTCGGAGCAGTATATGATGAAGAGACAGATACATTCAAGACAGTGAGCAAGGTTGGCTCCGGATTTACAGAGGATGAATTTGTGCAGCTTAAAAAGATTCTTGATGAGATTGCACTGACACATAAACATCCGAGGGTTGACTCTGTAATAGAGCCTGATGTCTGGATTGAGCCGAGATATGTTGTGACGGTAACTGCTGATGAGATAACACGCTCACCATCTCATACAGCAGGCCGCGATAGAGAGGGCATCGGCTATGCACTGAGATTTCCGAGGGCAGTCGGATTCCTTCGAATGGATAAAAGGCCCGATGATGCAAATTCAGTCAAAGAGGTTATAGAGATGTTTGAGCAGCAGAAGAAGGTGAAGGCAAGTTGATGATTTATGGTTATAGAGTAATAGGAGAAGAAGAGGTAGGTCTTTATCCTGTGGGTCTGATCCAGATATCAATATACAGGGGGTGGGCTGGAGGAATAGACCAGATGCTGAAGGCTGTTTCCACATGCCGTTCTTTAAATCTCAGGTATGTGATACACCCTGTAGGATATTTTCTTTCTGAGACAAGGCATAATCATAGGATAGAGACTATGGAGGCAATGCGCACTATTGCCAGAAATGTAGATGTTGCTCTTATAATCCATGATGAAACTACACCATGGGACACGCGGCTTGAGGGCATTTATGAGGAGGCTTACAGAGAGGCCCTTCTGGAACTTTCAGAAATATGCCATGTATCAATAGAGAATGCAAACAACACACCTGATATAATGTGGTTCTGGAGGCGATTTGCAACTTCTATAACACTTGACATTGGGCATGTTGAGGCTGCAGGGATAGACTCTGAGAGATTTGTAGCAGAACTTGAAGCAGATATTATTGATAAACTGAGTTTTATCCACCTCCATAGATACAATGGCCCTCATGACGGCCTTATGGATCACTGGAGCCTCTTAGAAGATTGTAGAGAATTGAGGGCCCTCAGGCGTCTTCTCGACAGAAAGCAGAATATTGGTGTAATCCTCGAGATTAATGATAGAGAAAACCTTGGAGAAAGCCTGAAGCTCCTTGAGAGGGGTGTTGGTAATAGACAGAAAGGGAGATGATTAAAATGAAGATCGAGCATTACTCTTTTGGCAGAATCATTATTGACGGCAAGACCTACACCGCTGATGTCATTATCTATCCAGGAAAGGTCGATTCTTCATGGTGGAGGAAGGAGGGACATTGTCTTCAGGTTGTAGACCTCAATGATGTTATAAATGCAAAGCCTGATATCTTGATAATCGGCACCGGTTATTCTGGTGCAATGGTGGTTCCAAAGGAAACAATATCCCATCTCGAGGCAAGAGGTATAAAGGTTCATGTTGAACGAACTGAAAAGGCAGTAGAGATGTTCAATAAACTCCAAAACGGTAAGATAGTAATCGCGGCATTTCACCTAACATGTTAACTCTCTCCCTTTATTTTCTTTGATATAAAATCTGCCCTCCTTAATGGTTCAGGGATTCTGTATTTATCAGTGCATCTGAGTACAATCTCGATAGAGTCTTTTAGATTAATCCAGTGCCCTGGCGAGACAAAAACAGGCCTGACATTATTCCTTGTCCTCAAAACTGCACCAGCGGTTTTTCCGCTATATTTTAAAGAAGACCAATTACCCTTTTTAAAACCGGGCTCTTTATATTTTCCAATCAGCCTTGACTTTGCACATCCTATGGTCGGTATATTTAATAACACTCCGATATGGGATGCTATGCCTAACCCCTTTGGATGTGCGATCCCCTGACCGTCAAAAAGGATTATATCAGTTTTAATATTTAAGTTATTAATGGCTTTAATGATTACTGGGCCTTCCCTGAATGATAAGAAGCCTGGTATGTATGGAAATGAAACCTTTGTAACAGCATAGGCATCTTCTATAGGAATTATCTCAGGATACTTATAAAGGCATGCTACTCCAATAACCTTATCCTCAAAAAATGCTGCATCAACACCCGCGATGTATTCTGGACTTTTTCTAAGAGAAATGATCCTTACCTTTTTTCTAAGAATCTCTTGAATCTCCCTCGCCTCGGTTATGTCTTCCGGCCATTTCATAGACTCTACTTGTTGACCCAATGTTCTTCTTTAATATAATTCATTAAACATGGAAAATGAAAATATCGATCTGCCTGAGATTCCTTCGAATCGTGGTGATGACCTCCACAATCTTGAATACATAGATAGTGCTGACCTTCTGCTCTTTATGGCAGGCAACCAGTTCATGGTTATGGAAGAACTCCTTCATGCATTCCAACATGAATACCCTGAAGTCAGGCGTATCTTTTACGAAACACTTCCTCCTGGCCTCGAGCTAAAACAGATTCTTGCTGGTGGTGCTAAGTTTGGGAGTATGGAAATCAGGGTGACCCCTGATGTTTATACATCTGTAACAGAAGATGCGATGAAAGAACTTTTTAGGAGAGGCTATATTGATAATTATTTTGTTTACCTTTGTAAGGAGAATTATGGAGGAGAAAAGGTCAGAAGGAACTACAATTCTAACCGTGGTTCATCATAGAGAAACACCTTTGAGAATAAGAAAGGGCACAGCCGATGTTGGCCCTGTATGGGCAACAGAGGTTGTTAATGCCAAGAGAGAGGGACTAAAAGTAGAGGCTATAGAGCCTGGTGAGGGACTAGACCAACGAGATAAGGTGAATTATTTTATAACAAGACTCACGAATGCCCCGAATCCTGAGAATGCTGATAAATTCCTGAATTTTATAAAATCACAAAAGGCACAGGAAATATATAAAAAATACGGCTTTGTGCCACATTTTATTTGAATTAGCATTGACTGTATCATTTACCCCTTTAAACGCCTTGTCAAGAATGCTCGGCATTAATCTTTTAAAATCCTCCTCACAATCCCATCAATCTCTTTAATTTTATCCAAATAATTCCCCCCTGCAATTTCTGTAAAATCTTGTTCTGTAGCTTCTGGCTGGTGATGGAGGAGATATGGTCTGAGATTATCTGATCTATCTTCTCTTTGAGAGCTTTGAGTTCTAGAAGGATTTTTGAGCAGTTCATCTTTTGCAGAGCTAACAGTCTATAACTGCCTGGCGAAATTCCTTAAATCCTGGGCAACGATATTCTACTGTAGATATATTCAATTCTCTTGTGATTTCTTGAGCTACAACAGGGGTATAAGGTACACCTGCTGCTGAAAGAATATTTTGAAGTCTCCCCTTTGGATCAAGAATTGATTCTATGTTTTTATTAATTCGTGAGACAGTCCTCCCTGAGCGAGTCCCTGTAACCTTAGAGATTGCATTCTCATCAGCAAGAAGCCATGTTTCAAGCTCTTGCACAATAGGTATAAATTTCACTTCGAAAGGATAATTTCGGCCCGCAATCTTGTTTTTCATCCTTTCTAATAATTCATTGGGGTCTTTGGCATCTGCATCACGAATCACAAGTGCTTTATCGACATTTTGACCTTGATTAGCATATCGAAATGATTCAAGATAGGCTGGAAATTTGTTCATTAAACGATCTTTACCACCGCAACGACGTGGGATTACTTCTATATTCTCTGAAAGGCACTTTTTAATTAGCTCTATAAGCGCTGCTTCGTCATAATTCCCTTCAGCCACTATGCCGTAAGTCGTCATTAATTGCCACTAAGTGCACCTGAATACCAGAGTTCTCCAAGTCCGAGCTCTTCACGCTCTAAAAGCTCTTTGAGATGTGTTTTAGAAGAAGGACGCGTACAAATTGTAACACCATTACTTTTTTCAATTACAATAAGTTCATCAAGATTTACCTTATCTACCAGATATGGCGAGTGTGTTGTCGCAATGATTTGGGCAGCATGCATGCCTAATTCTTTTTGCCTTTGATTTAACACCTCAACTAATGTTTCCAATAATTTTGGATGTAGATGATTCTCCAATTCTTCAATACAGAATAATGGTGCTCCAAGAGGTGAAAAAATCAGTGACAACCAGGCTAAAAATACAATTTCTCCATCTGACATCTGCCAGAGGGGAACTTCCCGTTTGAGGTGTTTTTCTGTGGTACTCACATAAGTTGTAGCAAATTGAGTTGGTGGTGTAAGTATCTCCTCTAATTCAGGGAAGACATCCTTTGCTACCTGTTTTATTAACCGAAACTCGGCTGGATAACGGGTTTGGAACGTCATAAACCAGCTTGAAAAATTCTCACCATCCTCTTGAAGAAATTGTTGAGCAACAGCAGCATTTGGTGCTTTCATGCGAGCCGGCAGTAAATGATAGTAACGCCATGTAGAGATGTAGTTCTTAAGAACCATCCCTTCCCATCCTGGTACTGCAAACTCCAGAGCAGAGACAGCAGAGCTTGTTGGATGGAATGCAGGTGAGCCATCTGCATGTGTAACTTTACCTTGACCATTTGTGAGATCAATCAATGTGTAGACTCTATCTTTTGTTTTGACTATTAGGCTTTCTTTTATAATTGAGAGTAAACTTGAATTGACTGGACTGACAGTAATTGAAATTTCATATTCGTATTCCTTTCCATCTATTTCAATGACTAAGCGAAATGAAATTGGACCTTCATCTTCGCCTTTCCAGAGAACCTCCAGAAATCCCCCACGATTCATAAAAGCAGTATTTACACCAAAAATGCACATTTGTGTCAAAAACTTAAAATAATCAATTATATTACTCTTACCTGACATATTAGGACCAACCAGTACATTTCTCCTGCTAAGTTCTAATTTTAGATCCTTCAAGCTCTTATAGTTTTTTATGTGTAGCTCTTTTATCATGTTATTTCTCCCATAAAAAGGTTTCTCTCAAGATTAAGCATATCAAAAATCTCTTGATTTTCCAAGAATTTTATTAATCAGATATTCCTTATCAGCGTTTCAAAATTCCCCCTCACAATCCCTTCAATATCTTTAATCTCATCCAAACAACTCCCCCTGCAATTTCTGCAAAATCTTGTTCTGTAATTTCTGGCTTGTGATAGTAGAAATATGCTCTGAAATAATCTCATCTATTTTTTCTTTAAGGGCTTTGAGTTCTGGAAGGATTTTTGAAATGTAAGATTCATCATTTGGGACTTTAACTTCCTCAAGTCCTGAATCAAGCCAAATCTTTAAATATTCAGCTTCTGTCTCACTCTGGCATTCTATCAAGTCTTTGCCTGATGAGAGGAGCCACCCTCCACCTTTAAAAAAGTCTTTTTTAATTTCTATCTCTTTTGTAGGATGAAAAAGTTTCACTGTTTTAAGGTTTTTCTGAGTGAGGACTTTTTCTGTATAGAAATGTCCAAGTAGTTTGTCCCCGAGCTTTTCCTTTATTGTCCTTGTCAAAAGCTCAACATCAAAACCTTCTTTTGTCTTTCCTGTGTTGCCAAGACTTTTTGCCTTCTCTATTCTCGATTTAACAAGGTCAATCACCGCCCGATAAACCTCAAGCTGTTCATCTTCCGTCAAACCAAGAATATCACCCATGATTATCTTGTCCAGCTCTCGGCGGTCAGGCTTGACTTTATCGAGGGAGACTTCATCCGAAGAGTTGGCTCCAAGTTCATCAAAAATTGAAGAAATAGGACGTTCCAGAAAATTTTTGAAAGTTCGACCATTTTCAATGTCATTTTTCTGAACATCAACTACCAACATGGAAGCGGCTTCATATGTCATATTATCGAGAGCACCTTCTCCAAGATTTACTCTGCCAAACAATTCTACTATTAAGGCAGCGAGCGTAGAGTTTAGATAAAGAAATAGTCTATTTTTATATGTTTTGTTATACAAATAAATTGCATAAAACCTATCACTTGAAAACAACCTATAAGTGTTCAATGGTGCCAAAACCCGTTCATTAAAAGCTTTAAACCAAAGTCCGTCTGGTGGTTGTTGATTACCCAAGTTATACCACGGGGATCGACTCTTGCAAGTTGGTCTTCTATAAAAACCTTTGCGTTCTCCTTCCGTCAAGTAACGTAAAATATGTGTTCTTTTTAACTGCTTTTTGTCTTTATTTATTAATAAAACACGATGCTTTAAAACCTCTGGTTTTACTATTATGGATTTACATTCCTGAGGACTCTTAATCACATAATTCGGCACTAACTCCCCATTTTCATCCTCATGCATCCAATATTCTTCTTCGATTTTTCTCTTATTTATCTCCTCCTCCGTAAGATAGAAAAACTCATTAGCACCTGTCGTAAAACCTCTCCTTATAGTCGCTATCTCTTTCAATGGCACAAGCTTGTTTTTGCCTTTTTCAAGAATCTTAAAGAATATCTCTGGCGCTCTCAGATACTTGCCCCATTTTGAGCCTGTGTATTTTTCTTCTTCAGCATCAAAACCTTCTTCCCATAACTCTTTCTGCTTCTTGGGGAAAATTCTCAATTCATCGTTCTGATAGAAATCACTGTGATAGAGGATTGTCTTTATAAGATTATCAATTGCATCGAGTCTCTCTTTTTGTTTTTCCCACATGTCATGGGCAGGCGGGATAAAGTGCCTTAATGGTTTAAAAAGATAGACAAATCTAACAACGTTACTGTCCTGCTCATTCTGGGCTTTGCATTTTTCAAGGATAATAATGCAGGTGTTTACATCTGCATCCTCAAACCAGCGTTCAACCTTTGATTCAATGATTGCAATGATTTTGTAATTCATTAAAAATAGCTCCTGAAGCCCTTTTCCATAATCAACATCCATCCATGAGTTTGAGACAATAAAACCGAATCTTCCTCCATCTCTCAAAAACTTTGTCCCATGCACAAAGAAGTAGGCGTGTATCCCTGCCCTCTTAGATATATCAGCGAGTTTTCTCTTGCCTTCAAGAAGGGCCTTTTTAATCATCGAATCCTTATAACTTTCCTGCCCTGTAATTTCTGTAATCTCTTCCTGCCTCGTATAAGGAGGGTTTCCAACAATGCAGTCAACAGTCTTTGGATAGGGGATTAAAATCTTCCTCCCGCTAAGGGTTTTAAGCTCCTTCTTACGCATCTCCTCTCTACCCATCCTTTCAATCGGGGAGAGATTAAAGAAATCTTCATTAAGTATCTGGGGATAATTATCATCAACTGAAAGGTCGTTTACTGCAAGGTTTATTGTTGAAAGATGGGCAGGAAATTTTGCAATGTCTATACCCCAGAGTGTCTTTAAGATTTCCTGATGGGGTTTACGGAAGTTCATAAGTTTCTTATGCTGATATGCCCTTACAAGGAAAGTTCCAGCGCCGCAAGAGGGGTCAAGGATTCTGTCATCTTCATGCCTTATGCAGAATTTTGAGATAATATCAACAACATCTGCATTGGTAAAATACTGTCCTAGATTATGCCTTTCATCCTGAGGGATTAATCTCTCAAATATCCTTCCGATAATATCAAAACCTATTTTAGAAAAGTCATATCTTTTAAGAACCTTTATGAGTTCTTTAATCTCTTCAACAACCGCCCTGTTGTCAGGAAAGGCTATCTGGTCTATGAAGTCAGTGCTGTAGATGGTTTCATAGTCTATGTTGTTAAGGACATAATCAAAATAACCCTGAAGCGTTGTCTGGAGAAGTCCGCCCTTTGTAAGGTCATCGGGAATAGTGAGAGGATCAAGCTGTCCTGATCTCCTTGACTGAAGGACATCATAAAATAAAATCTTGTTTATGAGCAGGTAAGCGGTTTGCCTTGCAGCCTTTTCAAAATCGCTGTCTGAATATGTAAATGTCCATTGTTGCTCTATAAACCATTTTTTCAACTTCTTTGAAAACCCAGAATCCTTATGAGCCTCATCTCTAATAATTCCTTTATAATATTTTGCAAGACGATAAATCTTCTCCTGGAGCCTGAATATCAAATAATCATCTATCGGTAATAAAGGCTCAGGCTCTATCCCTGTGTGGACATTAACAAGCTTTTCAAGAAATCTTTCAATGCCTTTGAGAATAGGGTTTTTAAACCTTACATCTTCAATGTCATCAAGATTTTCAATGCCTGAGAGATGAAATTTATCCTTAACCTGCCTTTCCTCCGGCTCCATCCTGTTTGCCTCTTCTGTGCTGAACCAGATAAGCCACTGGAAATTTGAAGTAGCAAAGTATTTCGCTTTTCTCTTAGTTGCCTTTTGCCTTGCAGGCTCTTTTAATTCTTTCTCATCAAAAGGGCTAAAATAAGGGGGTTTCAATTCTATAAGGCATAAAACTTTCTCACTCCTCGGTCTTTCGTAAATAACTACATCAGGCTGCTTTCTATCAACCCCCACAGTCTCTTGTTCAGCAATTCCAACAGGTAAGTTTCTATCTTTGATTATCTGGTTAATCCACTCAACAAACTTCTGGTTAGCAGTGCGTTCAGTCTTGTAGACAGAGGTATCAAAAGGGCTTGTGACTCTTGAAGGTTTTTCTGCGAGCTTGGATTTCTTCATCCAATCTATTTTGCCCCAGCGAGGGATACTTCAACAGGGTGACCTTTAAGAGAACTCACCTTAAGTATAGAAAACCCAATAACATTTCCGTCCACATCAACCTTTTCCATTATCTGGTCAGATTCTGTCTCTTTAAAATAACCTTCCTTTTTCTCAAACATAACCTCAAGATAGTCACCTTCAGGGTCATACCAGACTTTTACTTTTTCCATATTACATCTCCTCTTTTGATGCTATCGGTAAAATAAGCTGTTACAACAAAAGCATCTGCCTCTTTGAATTTTACCACAATGCACAGATATTTATTTCCTATAGAAAGTCCCTCATAATGCCTGTAATAAAGCCTTGCTTCTTCATCACTTCTTGACCTGACAACAATGTCGGGGTCTGTAATCGTCTCATTGATTTTCTCGGCATGTATGGTCATTTCAGGGTGCTCTTTTATATGAGATATTCTCTCATCGGTAAGACGAATGATGTTTCCTGCATAATCGGTCAGGTTCATTCATCTTTTTCCTTTAAAACTTGATTTACTATCCTTCTTGCGATCTCAAATGCCGCTGCAATCCTTATAATCTTTACATCTCCCAATCCTTTTATCTCAAGAAATTTCTTTAGCGGCTGGTTTGCCATACCTTTAAATGACCCAAATTTATCAAGGATTTCTTGAGCAATTTCCTCTGCTGTTTTCCCCTTTGTGCCCGTTGAAATAAGAATGGATAAAAGCTCTGCATCAGTTAAAGATTCAGCCCCAAGCTCTCTTAACTTCCCACCAGGATGTGTCCATGTTTTCATAGCTTAAACCTCTCTCTTTTCCCAGCCAGAAACTTTGCTTTTGTTAGTTTTAAGTGTTTTTCTATCTCCGAAAAAATCTTGTTAACCTCCTCCTCAGTATATTCATAAGAACTCTTATTGGCACAATTTCCAAGTATCCTGATTTTTTCAAGGATATCATTGGTTCGTTTAGAAGCTATTCTTTTAAAGCGCTCATGCCTTGTTTCGTCAGCCATCTATTGCTTGCCTCTGGTTTTCCTGTATTTAAGCCTCTTGAGATTTTGTAAAATCTTAAGGTCTTCTAAGTCCCTTGGTCTGCCAGCAGCCTTTTTCATTTTTATTAAATCGTCAAGGGATGCAAAATAGACAGGTGTGTCACCAAATTTTTTCCTTATCTTATTTTTCCAAATCAGATCAAAGCTTACACCCTTCACAAATGGATGAATATCAGCTTCAACAGCGTACTGACGGATTAATAATTTTTTCGTCAGGAGGTCATCAATACTTACATCAGTCATATCGTAGCCGAATTCCTTTAATGCTTGCCATGTTCTCTCGGCATTTGCTTTATCGGGTTTTATGAAGATATCAATGTCAAAGGTTGCACGTGCGTATCCATGCACAGGGAAAGCTGTTGCCCCAATGATTACGAAATCTACATCATGCTCTTTTAATAACCTGAACAGTTTTTCTGCTTCCACTTTTCCCCATCAATTTTCTTAATTCTTCCGTTCTTTTAAACATCATTTCAAATCGCTGGCGGGTTGTTAAGGACAACTGATACTTCAGTTCGAAAAGAATCTCTTTTTTTTCATTATCTTTGTCTAATTTCAATACAGGACTCATATATGCCCCTTTATAAATTGTTAAAAAATGATATCATATATTTAATATTATGTTAAGAAAAAACTTAATATATTTGCGAAAAATTAAAAATATTTATATTATTTACAGAATGGAGCCCCAGATTGAGAGACTTGAAAAAGTCCCTTTTTGTCACCCTGAACTTAATTCAGGGTCTCATATAATGCGCAGCCCTTTGATTTTTTGTCCTTACAGCTCCAAGCCCTTATTCTCTTAGTTTTTCGCCTGGAGGGCCTAAGTTTTCATGCTATAGATTAGCCTGTTATTTCTCTTAGCCACTTCAGGTAGTCTTCTGAGCCTTCAACGATAGGCATTGCAATTATCTCAGGGACTGTATAACTATGGAGCTCCTTGACCTTCTTTGAAAGGTTATCAAATAGAGTCTTCTGTGTCTTTACAACCATCAGAACCTCTATTTCATCCTCTATCTTCCCCTGCCAGCTATAGATAGAGCGGATGTTTCTGATTATATTTACACAACCTGCAAGCCTTGCCTCTACAAGTGCCCTTGCAATCTTTACTGCTTCATCCTCACTTGAAGTGGTTATGAAGACAACTATCTCATCCATATTTCATATTTTTACAAACTGTTACCTTAAAGTGCAATTGAATCTTTCTCATATACTCATTGATAAAGTGGAATCATAATCCGGAAGGTTGTAGAATCAGCGTCAGTGAAGACTTCAAGATTCCCCTGCATGGCCTGGATAAAGCGGTAGATAATATTGAGACCCCGGCCTTTAACCTCACCCTTTCTGATCTGTTCGATATTCTCTTCTGGTATCCTTCCTGTATTGCATATCTCGAAGCATGCCATCTCTCCTCTTCGGTAGCTCTTTATGGACAACTCTCCTCCCTCTTCAGGTATAGCCCTCGTAGCATTGTTAAGGAGGTTATCAAGAACCCGCTCGAATGCAAATGGAGAGCAACAGATTAATAATCCAGCTTGTAACTCATCCTGTATAAGTTTGATATTAATCCTTTTCTGCTCCCTGATAGCCTCTTCATTAATCCTGAAACGACTTTTAAGAACCTCTGTAAGGTCAATGACCCTTTCACGGCCTTCGATGCTCGGATAGATGGCCATCTCCTGTATTTTAGTGGTCTCCTTAACAACAATATCCAGATATTCAGCTATCTTATGCTTTACGCTCTCGATATTTTCTGTTTCGAGAAGTCTTTTTGCCCTATTCCTTCCCGATGGCTGAGTTTTACAAATATCTTCTCAACAATCTTTTCTTTCTGGAGATTAAGTTTTTGAAGGTCCAGAATACGCTTTTTTGCCAGAACATAACTGACCCTCCTGGCCATTAACTCGGCGTTTGTTATCTCGAGGGGGTCAAATTCCCTGTTTATCTCTTTGTAATAAATCTGGATGGTGCCCAGAATATCCGGTTCATTCTCAAGAAATCCTGGGATATTTATCGGCACTGCCATAAGAGAGTTAAACCCATACTCTTTGACTATATCCTTATTCCTGTAGTCTGGTTCTAACAGTATATTCGGCACAAGATAACTTTTACCACTCTTTATAACTTTCCCTGCCACTGACTTCTCAACAGGAATGCTTTTCAATCTGTCAGTCTCTGAATATTGATATGAGCCAAAGGCAACGAGCCTGTCTGTCTCGGGGTCGAAGATGCGGATGGAAGCTGCCCCTGCATGTAGAAACTCGACAATCTTCTTTGCAGCAGTCTCCAGTATCTCTTTCCATTCGAGGGTCGGACTAATCCCTATCACCTCTTCTACCATCCTGACCATCTCCTCTATATGTGCTGAAACACAGTACTTTCTAAGGTATCCTGCGAGTTCATTAATCTCCTGCTCGGACAGATTATATTTAGCAATGGTTGGACTGGAACTCAGATATTTTACTAATATTTCATGCATGGCATTTTTATAATCTTTTTAAAATTTCAGGAATGTCTTCTTTATATAAAATATATCAGAGAATAAGGTCTTCTTCAACACCGTTCAAATTAGGGAGAATGAGGGAAGAGGGTCAGTAAATTGTACTGACCCGTAAAGTGCACAAATTAATGGCTCTGCTTATTTGTCATTACAAGCACATTGCTTTTATTCTTTATGTATGCAAAAATAAATTGCAGAAGAAATCCTAATATTTAAATAATGAAGTGGCGACTTTCATGTCATTAGACAAGCTCAAAAGAATTGATGATACAAAGATCGAGGTCCCTAAGGATTATAAGCAAGGGATGAGGGTCAATGGAATCATCTATGTAGATGAGCTCCTTGAAAAGGAGCTTGAGACCCAGTCAATAGAGCAGGTGGCCAATGTAGCGACCTTGCCAGGGATTATTAAAGCATCCATGGCAATGCCTGATGTGCATACAGGATATGGATTTGCAATCGGTGGTGTGGCTGCATTTGACTTAAAAGAAGGGATTGTCTCACCAGGCGGTGTCGGCTACGACATTAATTGTGGAGTCCGCCTCCTCAGAAGCAATCTTAAAAAGGGAGCTGTCCTGCCGAGGATAAAGGACCTTGTCAGCATTCTCTACAATGAGATCCCATCAGGTGTTGGCTCAAAGGGTAAGATACGACTCGGACCAGAAGACGAAAAAAAGATATTATTGAAAGGTGCACGCTGGGCTGTCGAGCAGGGCTTTGGTGATGCTAAAGACCTTGAGAAAACAGAATCGGAAGGATGTATTGACGGAGCAGACCCATCCCTGATAAGTAATAAGGCATATGAGCGGGGAAGGGCGCAGCAAGGCACACTGGGTTCAGGCAATCACTTCCTTGAAGTTCAGTATGTTGATGAGATTTACGATGAAAAAGGTGCAAACAGCCTCGGGCTTTTTAAAGACCACATTACTGTGATGATACATACAGGCTCTCGTGGTTTTGGCCATCAGGTCTGTACTGATTTCCTTGAAGTTATGGAGAGGGCTGTAAGTAAATATAAGATAGAATTACCTGATAAAGAGCTTGCGTGTGCACCATATGGAAGCCCTGAGGCACAGGATTATCTATCTGCAATGAGGGCTGCAGCCAACTATGCATGGGCAAACAGACAGTGTATCATGCACTGGACAAAAGAGGTATTTATAAAAGTGTTCAATATCTCTCCGAAAGAACTTGACATGACACTAATATACGATGTTGCCCATAATATCGCAAAGATTGAAGAGCATGAAGTTAATGGCAGGAAGATGAAACTCATAGTCCACAGAAAAGGTGCAACAAGGGCATTCCCTCCGGGACATCCAGAACTCCCAGGGATTTACAGACATATAGGTCAGCCAGTCTTAATCCCGGGTGATATGGGGAGGGTATCATTTATCCTCCTTGGTACTGAAAAGGCGATGCAGGAGACATTTGGTTCGACATGCCATGGTGCTGGAAGGGTTATGTCGAGGCATCAGGCAATAAAAAGGGCGAAGGGTCGTGCTATTTGGAGGGAGATGGAGGATAAAGGAATCATAGTCAGGTCTGCTGGTAGGGAAACCCTCGCAGAGGAAATGTCAGAGGCATACAAAGACATATCTAATGTTGTTGATGTCGTGCATAACGCAGGTATCTCGAAGAAGGTAGCAAGGCTCATGCCAGTTGGAGTGATAAAAGGGTAAGTGTTAAGAATAGGAGAAGTCACTTATGCAAATCTATTCCCAATTTTTTATATGCTGGAGAGGAAATGCGACTGCTCGAAGTATGAATTCATAGAAGGTGCCCCTTCTACACTAAACCGGATGCTGAGGAACGGGGAGATAGATATAAGTCCATCCTCATCCATTGAATATCTCAGGTACCAGAATAAATATACCATTATCGAGGGCCATTCCATAAGCTCAAAAGGGCCAATAGGAAGTATCCTGCTTTTCAGCAGGAGACCGATAGAGAGATTAAATGGTATGACAGCCCTTACATCAACACAGTCAGAAAGCTCAGTCGCCCTCCTCGATATTATCTTCAAGAAATTTTATAAGATTGAGTGTTACTTAAGACCAACAGATGAACCATTTGAGTCGGTAGTCAATGAGGCAGAAGCTTATCTTCTGATCGGGGACGATGCCCTTAAGGCAAAGAAAACAGTTACAAGTTACAAGTTACAAGTTACAAGTAAAGACCAAACTAAAAACTCGTCACTCGTTACTCGTCACTCGTCACTTATCTATATCTATGACCTTGGAGAGTTATGGTACAAAAATACCGGCCTCCCTTTTATCTTCGCATTATGGATTGTAAGGAAGGGATGCTGTACAGAGAAGACAGAACTATTCGAAAGATTTACAGGGGATTTAAATATGGCAAAAGCCCTTGCTATGAAAGATTTAACTAAAATTGCAGAGGAGCTGAGGCCGCTACTTCTCAGCCGTCACTCTTTATTCATTACAGAAGAGGAACTCATCTCTTACTGGAAAGGTATATCATATGACTTTACAGATGAGCATAGAAGGGGGCTTGAGTTGTTTAGAAGATATTCAGAAGAATTAGGTCTATTGGAGTGAATTTCTATGTGAATAGCGCTATGTATGCGGCAGGTAAATCTTGAATGTTGTCCCAATGCCCCTCTCGCTATAGACATTAGTATCTGTATCTGCTTCTGGAAAAAAAGCAAGATGTAACACTTTTCACTTGCCTTTATGGTATTCCTGTATAGACTTTATATTAACCCTTTTCTTCTTGAGCATTGCTATCGCATTTACTGCTGCTATTGCCCCTGATATTGTTGTTGTAAACGGCACGCTATATTGAAGGGCGCTCTGTCTTATGGAAAAAGAGTCCTTCTGTGCCTGAGCACCACTGACAGTATTTATAACAAAATTAATCTCCTTATTCTTGATTAAGTCAACAATATGTGGCCTCCCTTCAGCAACCTTGTTGACGACTTCGACATCGAGGCCATGGTCTTTAAGATACATGGCAGTGCCTCTGGTGGCTATTACAGAAAGTCCGAGTTCGAGCAGTTTCTTTACTATCGAAACAGAAGGGGGCTTGTCTTTATCCTTCAGACTTATAAATATCTTCCCTGATAAAGGAATCCTGTTACCACACGATGTCTGTGACTTTCCAAATGCACGGCCGAAGTCCTTATCTATGCCCATCACCTCTCCTGTGGATTTCATCTCAGGGCCCAGTATAGTATCAACTCCGGTGAATCTATCAAAGGGAAAGACAGCCTCTTTAACCGCAATATGTTTTATATGCCTCTCTTCTGTAAGTCCGAGTTCTTTCAATGTCTTACCAACCATCACCTTTGCTGCAATCTTCGCAAGTGGTATGCCAGTTGACTTGCCTACAAAAGGTACTGTCCTCGATGCCCTCGGATTTACCTCAAGGATATAGATGTCATGGTTCTTCACGGCAAACTGCACATTCATCAACCCTACTACATTGAGTTCTCTTGCGAGTGCCTTTGTCTGCCGCTTTATCTCATTAATAATCTCTTTTTCTAAGGAATATGGTGGAAGTGAACAGGCTGAATCTCCAGAATGGATACCAGCCTCTTCAATATGCTCCATCACACCTCCTATAATTACATCCTCCTCATCAGATATAGCATCTACATCAACCTCTATGGCATCCTGGAGATACTTATCTACAAGCACAGGATGTTCAGGAGACGCCTTGACCGCACGCTTCGTATAGTCCCTCAGAGATTTTTCATCATAGACTATCTCCATAGCCCTGCCACCGAGGACATAGGACGGCCTTATCATTACAGGATACCCTATCTTCTCTGCTGCATATATGGCCTCTTCAACAGACATTGCAGTATCACTTTCAGCCTGTTTTAAATTGAGCTTATGGAGGAGTTCCTTGAATCTCTTCCTATCTTCTGCACGGTCTATGGAATCAGGAGATGTCCCCAGGATTTTTATACCCTCTCTCTCGAGTGGTACTGCAAGTTTCAGGGGCGTCTGGCCTCCGAACTGGACTATGACACCTTCAGGTTTTTCAACCTCGATGATATTCAGTACATCCTCTATTGTAAGAGGCTCAAAGTAAAGCCTGTCTGCAGTGTCGTAATCTGTACTTACAGTCTCTGGGTTGCAGTTAACCATTATCGTCTCATAACCAAGCTCTTTTAATGCAAAAACTGCATGAACACAACAGTAGTCGAATTCGATACCCTGTCCAATTCTGTTAGGACCAGAGCCTAAGATTACAACCTTTTTACGAGGAGTAGGATTTGCCTCACACTCAACAGTAGGGTTCGAGGATTCGAGGATTCGAGGATTCGAGGATTTTTCACTTGACCCCTTGACCCCTTGACCCCTTGACCCCAACAGATAAAAGGGTTTCTCATAAGTCGAATACAGATATGGTGTATATGCAGCGAATTCTGCTCCGCATGTATCCACTATCTTGTAAACTGCATGCATCTTATATTTGCGTCTCAGATGCCTTATATCAGCCTCCTCTACATTAAGGAGTTCTGCAATTCTTCTGTCCGAAAAACCATACCACTTTGCATCCATTAAAAGGTCTTTTGGTATTAGATATGGTGCGAGGCTGAGGCTCTCCTTTTTTTTAATCCCCTTTGCATAACTCCTTATTTTTTCTTCCATATCTACTATCTGCTTGATGTTATACAGGAACCACAGGTCTATCCATGTAAGCTCGTGTATCTCTTGAATGCTCATACCTTCTCTCAGGGCCTGTGCAATGTACCATATCCGCTCGGGTCCAGGAGTCTTAAGTTTTGTTTTTATAACACTTATGTCAGCATTAAGGTCTTCGAGACCATAACTGCCAATCTCAAGACTCCTTATCGCCTTCTGTAGAGATTCTTTAAATGTCCTTCCTATGGACATTACCTCTCCAACAGACTTCATCTGTGTGGTGAGTGTTGGGTCTGCCTCAGGGAATTTTTCGAATGCAAAGCGTGGGAACTTTGTCACAACATAGTCTATTGTAGGTTCAAATGATGCAGGTGTCTCCCTTGTTATATCATTAGGTATCTCATCGAGTGTAAGTCCGACTGCAAGCTTTGCTGCAATCTTTGCTATAGGAAATCCAGTTGCCTTTGAAGCAAGCGCTGAACTCCTCGAAACCCTCGGGTTCATCTCTATTACTACCATTCTTCCGTTCTTTGGGTTAAGGGCAAACTGGATGTTTGAACCTCCGGTATCAACACCTATCTCCCGTATGATACCAATGGCTGCATCACGCATCCTCTGATATTCCTTATCAGTAAGGGTCTGGGCAGGTGCAACAGTAATCGAATCACCGGTATGGATACCCATCGGGTCGAAGTTCTCTATGGAGCATATAATAACAACATTGTCTTTTCCGTCACGCATGACCTCAAGCTCATATTCCTTCCATCCGAGGACTGATTCCTCGACAAGCACCTGATGAACAGGACTCAGTTTAAGGCCCCTTTCAAGAAGTTCCTTATATTCCTCCATGTTATAAGCAACTCCTCCCCCTGTACCTCCAAGGGTAAAAGATGGCCTTAGGATTGTAGGGAATCCAATATGCCCTATAGCCTTGAGCCCTTCCTTCAAGGAACCAACATATGCACTTTTAGGAACATCAAGCCCAATCTTTGTCATAGCCTCTTTAAAAAGTTCCCTGTCCTCTGCCTTCTTTATTGCATCGAGCTTTGCACCAATAAGCTCAACATTGTATCTGTCGAGTATCCTTTTCTCTGCGAGTTCAACAGCAAGGTTCAGGGCTGTCTGTCCACCCATTGTAGGTAGAAGGGTGTCAGGCCGTTCTTTTTTTATTATCATCTCAAGGATATCAGCGGTCAATGGCTCTATATATGTTGCATCAGCCATCTCAGGGTCAGTCATGATTGTTGCAGGGTTTGAGTTGACGAGCACTACCTTATATCCCTCTTCCCGCAATGCCTTACATGCCTGCGTGCCTGAATAGTCAAACTCGCATGCCTGACCGATTATAATTGGACCAGAGCCAATGAGAAGAATCTTTTTAATATCAGTTCTTTTTGGCAACTTAACCTTTTTCGATTAACCCCCTGAACCTCTTAAATATATATCTTGCATCATTTGGCCCGGGCCCTGCCTCTGGATGATACTGGACAGAGAATATCGGGAGTTCAACATGTCTCATGCCCTCTTCTGTTCCATCATAAAGATTTTTGTGAGTGAGCTCGACCTGTCCATTCAGGCTCGCCACCTCAACACAGAAGTTGTGGTTCTGAGAAGTTATCTCAACTTTCTTGGTCTCTAGGTCCATTACAGGATGGTTTCCGCCATGGTGACCGAATTTGAGTTTATAGGTTCTTCCTCCCATAGCAAGCCCTAATATCTGATGGCCGAGGCAGATACCGAATATGGGCTTTTTACCAATAAGCTTTTTTGTGTTTTTGATAGCGTATGTGACTGCCTCAGGGTCTCCAGGGCCATTGCTCAAAACTATCCCATCAGGGTTCATATCGAGGACCTCTTCAGCAGGGGTCTTTGCAGGTATAGCATATACATCAAAATTAGCATCCACGAGGTTTCTCAGAATGCTGAGTTTAACCCCAAAGTCGTAAACGACAACAGACCGTGATGCGTGATGCGTGATGCGTGATGCGTCTTTGTTTTCAGAACTTTGAACTTTGAACTTTGAACTTTGAACTTCTGCGTCAGCAGGTTGCCATCTCCATACCCCTTCTTTCCAGGAATATGCCTCTTTTGATGTAACCTCTTTTACAAGGTCAATGCCTATAATTCCAGGATGCCTCTTAACTTTTTCGAGCAGGCTCTCAGGATTTAGGTCCCTTGTCGAGATTATCCCCATCTGTGAGCCAGTATCTCTCAGAAGTCTTGTGAGGGCCCTCGCGTCTACCCCTTCGATACCAACAATTCCATATTCTCTTAAATAATCTGATAATGAATTTATAACTTTGAACTTTGAACTTTGAACTTTGAACTTTTCAGAACGCCAATTGCTCGGGAAGTCAAGATATTCTTTCACGATAAAGCCTTCAACCTTCAGCCCTCCGATTGATTCTATGTCTTCAGCGTTTACGCCATAATTCCCTATCTGCGGGTATGTCATTGCAACAATCTGGCCTTTATAGGAAGGGTCGGTGAGTATTTCCTGATAGCCTGTCATTGAGGTATTGAATACTACCTCACCTATTGTCTCACCTTCTGCACCGAAGTTTTTCCCTTCAAACACTGTTCCATCTGATAAGACAAGCAGGGCCTTTACTACCACTCGTATATCCTTTCTTTTGAGATTGTAACAACAGGCATTCCCTTTAAAAGCCATCTGTCAAATGGGGTATTCTTGCCTTTTGAAACAAATTTTGAGGCCTCGACCTTAAATTCTTTATTTATATCAACAATCACAACATCCGCATCAGTACCAATCTTGAGCGAACCCTTGCTTATGTTCAAAATCCTTGCAGGATTTACTGCCATCTTTTCGATTAATTGACTAATTGTAAGAATACCTTCTTCAACAAGTCTCAGGCTTAATCCTAATGCAGTCTCAAGACCTGAGATGCCTGATGGTGCCTTGTCAAACTCCTGAAGTTTTTCATCCCTGTGATGTGGTGCATGGTCAGTTGCAATCACATCAATTGTGCCATCTTTTAATCCTTCTTTTATTGCCCCTATATCTCTTTCAGTCCTGAGAGGAGGATTTACCTTTGCATTTGTATCATACCCCTTCAGTATATCTTCAGTAATACTGAAATAATGAGGGCATGTCTCTGCTGTTACATTTATTCCTTCTTTCTTTGCATCCCTTATTAATTTCACCGAGCCTTCTGTTGATACATGGGCGATGTGGAGCATTCCTCCCGTGAGTTCTGCTAATGAGATATCCCTGTAAACCATTATCGTCTCTGCCTCAGCCGGAATTCCCCTTAGACCGAGAGTCACAGACAGCAGCCCTTCATTCATCACCCCACCTTCAGAGAGGGTTAAATCCTCACAATGAGAGATTATCGGTATATTGAATGCCTTTGAATACTCAAGCGCCCTTCTCATAATCAGGCTGTTCATCACAGACATTCCATCATCAGAGAATGCAATACAGCCCTCAGCCTTCATCGCACCCATCTCTGCAAGTTCTTCGCCTTTCTGGCCTTTGGTTATTGCACCAATCGGGAGGACATTACATAAGCCTTCCTGTGCAGTCTTTCTTATTATGAATTCTGTGACACTTGCATTGTCATTAACAGGGTATGTGTTTGGCATACAACAGACGGTTGTAAAACCTCCCTTAACTGCAGCCATTGTCCCGGTTTTTATAGTCTCCTTATATTCAAAACCAGGTTCCCTGAGATGCACATGCATGTCAATGAGGCCAGGGAGGACATATAAGCCTTTAGCATCAATGGTTCGGAGTTCGGAGTTTGGAGTTCGGAGACCTTGAACCCTTGAACCCTTGAACCCTTGAACCTTTATTTCTTTTATCTTCCCATCCTCTATTAAAATATCACCAATCCTGTCAATCCCCTGTGAAGGGTCTATGATATGTCCACTTTTGATTAATATCCTCACCTTCTGACTCCTGCAAGTAGATACATAACCGCCATCCTGACTGCAAGACCATTTGTCACCTGCTCAAGGATTACTGACGTCGGGCCATCTGCAATCTCTGATGTGATTTCGACCCCTCTATTCATAGGTCCTGGATGCATCACAATAGCATCTTCCTTTGCAAGAGAAAATCTCTCTATTGTCAGACCCCAGTTTTTGAAATATTCCTCTGTGGATGGGAAGAACCCTTTGCCCTGCCTCTCCATCTGGATCCTGAGCATCATCACAACATCCACATCCTTCAGGCCGGCTTCCATATTATGGAAGACATCAACACCAATGCCTTCTATCTCTTTTGGTATTAAGGTTGGAGGGCCGATCAGCCTTACCCCTGCACCGAGCCTTGTCAGGCTATAAACATTGGATTTTGCTACCCTGCTGTGAAGTATATCACCCACTATTGCAACTGTAAGGCCCTCAATCTTTCCTTTCTTCTCCCTTATGGTGAAGGCATCGAGGAGTGCTTGTGTTGGATGCTCATTCGTGCCATCTCCTGCATTTATCACTGAGGCCTTGAGTATTTTTGCGAGGAGATGTGGCACACCTGCTGAGGAATGCCTTATTATTATAAAGTCTGCACCGAGGGCCTGGACAGTGAGGGCTGTGTCAATCAGACTCTCACCCTTTATAATACTGCTTGTCGGGACAGAGAAGTTTATTACATCTGTGCTGAGCCTCTTTGCTGCGAGTTCAAAAGATGTCCTCGTCCTTGTTGATGGTTCAAAAAAAAGGTTAACTGCAGTCTTGCCACGCAGGGTGGGGACCTTTTTTATATCTCTTCCAAGTACATCCTTGAAACCTGCAGCAGTATCGAGGATGAGGTTTATCTCTTCCACAGAGAGGTCTTTTATGCCGAGCAGGTCTTTTCTCTTCAGCACTGTTTATTCCTCCCCTGAATTAAATTCAGGGACACTTTTTTCGAGTATTACCCTGTCTTCCAACCCTTCTTCTTCGAGCTGAACCTCAACCGTCTCACTCAATGCTGTGGGGATGTTCTTCCCGACATAATCAGCCTTTATCGGAAGCTCACGATGTCCTCTGTCAATAAGAACTGCGAGCTGGATAACAGCAGGTCTTCCAAGGTCAATCAATGCATCCATTGCTGCCCTGATTGACCTTCCTGTAAATAAGACATCATCAACGAGGACAATCTTTAAATCTGTCACTTCACAAAAAACCTCGGTCTTCCTGACAACAGGTTGTTCCTTCCTCATGTCGAGGTCATCCCTGTAGAATGCAATATCGAGCGAACCAACAGGGATATCCTTTTTTTCAATCTCCTTTATCTTTGAGGCAAGCCTTTTTGCAAGATGCACCCCACCTCTCTGTATTCCAACAAGGCAGAGCTCCTCTGTGCCTCTGTTCTTTTCTATTATTTCGTGCGCCATTCTCATTAAAGCCCTCTCAATATCCTGCTTATTCATGAGTTCCTTAGGCATCTTTTAACACCTCATAAAAAAAACCTTCCCCTCATCTTGAGTGGAAGGTTTTTTATCATATCGAGATTTTTGCAGCTCACGCTGCCTCCTTTGCCTTTCTGGCCTCACCGGGCCATTATTAAAGGCAATCTTATTAAAGCATAAATTACTGATGCTGTCAATTAAAAGGGTTTTAGGGGATTTAGATTGCCTTCCTTAATTTAGATACAAAATCCTTCAGGGTTTCTCTCCCTTCCTGGACAGCTCTTACAATGGCACTGCCAACGATCACACCATCCGCCACAGAGGCCACCTGAGATGCCTCCTCGGGTGTCGAGACCCCAAAGCCAACCGCTATTGGTTTGTCTGTGTATTTCTTAATTTCTGATATCAATGCCTCTATTGAGCCATCAAGTAGAAGTCGTGCGCCTGTTATCCCGGTTATAGAGACATAGTATATAAAACCCTTCGATGCCCTTACTACCTTTTTAATTCTATCGTCAGTCGAAGTCGGTGCGAGGAGAAAGATAGTATCAAGGTCAACCTTCCGCGATAACTTTATAAAATTATCTGCCTCATCAGGTGGAAGGTCAGGAATGATTACACCATCAACCCCTGCATCCTTAGCATCTCTTACAAAATCCCTTTCACCATATTTAAATACAGGGTTGTAATATGTCATAAGGGCTATAGGTATCTGTGTACTCTGCCTCAGGTCTTTTACGAATGCTATAACCTTTCTTAATGTAACACCTTCTTTTAAAGCCCTTTCAGATGCACGCTGGATTGTAGGGCCATCAGCCAGCGGGTCTGTAAATGGCACACCAAGCTCAACAATATCCGCCCCACACTCTTCAAGCATGAGCACAATCTCTTTTGTCCTCTCAAGAGAAGGGTCTCCTGCCATAATATAAGGAATAAAGGCCTTCTTACCCTGTTTTTTCAGTCTCTTAAATGTCTCAGTTATCCTTGTTTTTTCCATCTTGCTGTTATGATTTTTCTTCCCGCTCGATCTCTATATTCGCCTGTCTTAGTCCTTCTTTTATTCTGTCTTCATAATCTGCGTCAGAGAGTCTTCCATTCTTAGCAGTTATATCAACTGTGAGCCTGCCTTCAAGGATGTCTTTATGCGGTGTTGCTATTGTATGAAAGGGTTTCATAGGCTACGCTCTAAATCTTTAAGTATTTGTTGGATTGATGGCTTTACTTTGGGCAATTCCTTTTTTACAACATCCCATACAATTTTATAGTCAATTCCAAAATAGAAATGGGCGATTTTGTCCCTTATTCTTGCCATATATTTCCAGGGAATATCTTTATATTTTTCTCTTACTGTTTTTGGGATATTCTTTGTTGCCTCACCTATTATGTGTATCTGCCAGACGACCGCACTTTTGGTTTTTTCATCTGTAATAAACATTTCAAAGTCTAATCCCTTAACAAAGGCGTCTATATCTTCAATTGCTTTAAGAATATCTTGAATAAATAGTTTGTATTCCCTCATCATACATATACCGTTTCCTTTAAGATAGATTCCTTAAGTTCTGGTCTAATCGCCTCTTTTCTAACAACATCTACTTTTTTCCCTAAAAGCTTTTTCAGATGATCTTCGAGATCAATGAGCATAAAAATATCAGGAAGTTCCTCAAACTCAACAAGGATATCTATATCGCTCCCTCTTTTCTTCTGCTCACCCCTGATATAAGAACCGAACACACCGATCTCTTTTATCTTGTATCTTTTTTTCAATTCCTCTTTATGGTCTTTGAGAATTACGTTAATCTCCTCAAGGGTTTTAACAGACCCTGTCCTTCTATTTTCTGACTTTGACTTTTTGCTCATTTATCTCTCCTAAAAAAAGTTTCATCTGTTCCAATAGATCTTTTACCTTAGTCTTTTTAGTACAGCCTTTTGAATGACAGAAAACCTATCTTTAACTCCAAAATCTTTATACAAACTTTCTGTTAAAGAACCTTCAGGATAATTTGTTTTCTCTTGTATTGCCATAAGTTCTGTCAC
>JBFLWW010000022.1:0-30455 GCA_040757475.1 Nitrospirota bacterium | reverse complement strand
ATTTTAAGTTCCCCTTTCTCTTAAGGGACAAGGAGGTGTAGGAAATGGTCAACTTATTGTGGCTACAAAGTGGCGGTTGCAATGGAGATACCATATCATTCCTTAACGCAGAGCAACCTCATGTACTTACTGCACTGAAGATGCTTGATATAAATTTACTCTGGCACCCCTTTCTCAGCCTTGAAATAGGGGAAGAAGTAGAAATGATATTTGAGAAATGTATCTCCAGGAAAACAAACCTTGATATTTTAATAGTAGAAGGTTCTATAATTTGTGGACCTAATAATAGTGGCAAGTTTTTCCTTTTTAATGGACGGCCATTTAAGGATTGGATAGAAAGACTTGCAATGGTTAGCCAATACACTATAGCAATCGGGACCTGTGCTGCTTTTGGTGGTATAGTAACTGCCGGCGCTAATTTTGTTGAGGCCTCTGGTCTCCAGTTTTTAAGGAAGCAAAAAGGAGGGGCATTGGGAAAAGATTATGTCTCGGGGTCAGGCCTTCCGGTGGTCAATGTTCCCGGTTGTCCCTCTCATCCGGATTGGATAGTAGAGACGTTAATGCGGTTACTTATGGGGAAATTAAGCACCGAGGAACTGGATGAATTCAATCGTCCTAAGGCATTCTATAAGAAACTGGCACATCATGGCTGCCCCAGAAATGAATATTATGAATTCAAGGCATCAGCCGTTGAATATAGTCAACTTGGATGTTTGTTTGAATATCTTGGCTGTAAAGGAACATTATGTGAATCAGACTGTAATGAACGCTTATGGTTAGGTCGTACAGGAAGCTGCACCCGAGCTGGTTTTCCTTGTATCGCATGTACTTTGCCAGATTTTCCCGAAGCCTCTGTACCATTCTTCGAGACAAGGAAGATAGGCGATGTCCCTGTTACATTGCCCCTTGATGTTCCTAAGGCCTGGTATGTAGGGATGGCCAACTTGGCAAAGCTTGCCACTCCTGAAAGATTAAAGAAGAATGCAGTATCATTCAGGAGGGTGGATTAAGGAGTTTAAGGTGCATAAGAGGATAAATATAAGTCCATTTAATAGAATAGAAGGGGACCTGGAGATAACCGTTGAGGTTAAGGATGGAAAGGTGCAAAATGCCAAGTCCAAGGGCGTAATGTTTAGAGGTTTCGAAAAGATACTAAAGGGAAGAGACCCTATGGATGCTATAGTATTTACTCCAAGGATCTGCGGGATTTGCGGGGCAGCACATGGATTAGCAAGCTCTACGGCAATAAGAAATGCCTGGAACTGCCAGGTGCCGGAAAATGCTTATAGGGTGAAAAATATTGTCCAGGCAATTGAGAATCTAATGAGCCATATAGCACATTTCTATATCCTATTTGCCCCTGATCTGACCAATAAAAAATACTCATCTCATCCAGATTATCCCGAGCTGTCGAAGCGATTTCTTCCATTTAAAGGAACATCCTACCTGAATGCTATTATGGCTCGTCCCAGCATGTTAGAACTTATGGGGGTATTTGCAGGTAAGTGGCCCAGTACACTCGTCTTCCAGCCAGGAGGAGTTACCTGTAGTATCAGTATTTCACGCCAGACCAAGGCCCTGGGACTATTAAGAGAGTTACAGGATTTTGTGGAAAAGAGGTTACTGGGATGCGAGATTGATAGATGGCTGGAGAATAAGAATTTGTATGATCTCGAAAGATGGTTAACGGAGTCAAATCATCTGAATAGCGACCTTGGGACTTATCTGAGGTACGGGAGAGAATTAGGGTTGGATAGAATCGGTAAAGGTCCAAATAAGTTTCTATCATATGGGGCATATGAACTTTCTGATGGGGTGAGATGGCTTCACAGCGGTTACTATAACGGTAAGGATTTTTTTCCATTTAACCAGGAGAAGATAGCCGAATACATCGATTATTCCTTCTACAAGGGTTATCAAAGTGGACTGCATCCTTCTGAGGGCCTTACTGAACCTGATCCGGATAAAGAAAAGGCTTACAGTTGGTCAAAATCTCCACGTTATGACGACAACGTAGTTGAGGTGGGGCCTTTGGCCAGGATGATACTTGATAAAGACCCTTTGATTTATGATATCTTTAACAGGTCGGGTTCAAGCGTTTTTTTAAGGATTTTAGCAAGGCTTCATGAGGTAGTGAGGCTTGTAAGAGAGGTTGAAATCTGGATAAAAGAGGTGAATACCAATGAGATATTTTATAAGAAGCCTCAAGTGCTTACAGAGGCAGAAGGAATTGGTCTTGTTGAGGCAGCAAGAGGCGCACTCGGTCATTGGATCACTATTAAAGATGGAAGGATCGAGAGATACCAGGTGATAACTCCTACTGCGTGGAATATGTCTCCTATGGATTTATTTGATCAACATGGGGTGTGTGAACATGCGTTGAATGGGACCCCGGTTGAAGATGTAGATAATCCTGTAGAGATTGAGCATGTGATAAGATCATACGATCCTTGCCTTGCGTGTACTGTACATACAATAAGGCTATAGGTTTGACCAAATAGAGATTGCTAAATGAAAGACAGCGCAATATTTGAGAGGATTATTGGCGGAATTGATGAAGAGATTTTGCTCATATCGAGAAATCATGAAATTCTCTGGGCAAATCAAAAGTCGATAGACACTTATGGGCCTGAGATTATTGGTAAACGATGCTATTATGTGACCCATGGCCTGGATTTTCCATGTCAGGGACCTTTTGATATATGTCCAATATACGAGGTTTTAACCACGGAGAAACCTAGCTCCATCACACATCTCCATCTCAGCACTCATGGTAATGGTAATCAACGCCATGTATTAATCCATTTATATCCGATAAGGGACGGAGATGGTGAAATTACCCAATTTGTTCATATCGCAAGTGATGTAACGGAGAGTGTAGTCCAGCGGCAGATGGAAGAAAATATGTGGCAGGAGATCATTCAGGCTATAGACCGCATTTATGCAGAATTAGTAGAGCATCATATAAAATTAGAGAAGTCAAGGGCGGAGTTAGAGGAGAGGACAGCCGAGTTAGAAAGGAGTACCTTAGAATTAAGAAGAACCCAGGAACAACTGATCCGTTCTGAAAAATTGGCTGCTATTGGAGAGTTGGCTACAGGTGTAGCTCATGAACTAAGGAATCCTTTAGGAGTAATCACAAACTCAACCTATTATTTAAGAGAAAAGTTAAGTAAAAGCGGCCTTTTAGCAGAAGATTCAAGTATTTCTGAATTCCTTGATATTATAGAGAATGAAATAGGGCTCTCTGACAAGATTATCGGAGAGCTGCTAAACTTTTCTGTGATTACAAAACCAGTGGTGAAGCCATCCGATGTAAATAGGATTATCGAATACGCCATCACAATTAACAAGACACCAGAGAATATCGAGGTAGAGTTGGATCTAAAACCTAATCTTAAGAAGGCCCTCGTTGACCCTCACCAAATAAGGCAGGCCTTTAATAACCTCATCCTAAATGCATACCAGGCAATGGATGGCGGTGGAAGATTAAGGATAACTACTAAAGAGGAGGAAGGGTTTGTTAAGGTCGAATTTAAAGATACCGGCTGTGGAATTAAGGAAGAGGATCAAAAAAAGATCTTTGATCCTCTATTTACTACTAAGCCAGCCAAGGGCTTTGGATTGGGTTTGGCAGTTACTCAAGGAATCATAGAGAGACATGAAGGGCAAATAGAGTTAAAAAGTAAGGTTGGTAAGGGTAGCACTTTTGTTATAAAGCTACCTATAGCTAAAGAGGGGGCGGTATAGGCTGGATTCCCGTTTCCCCTTTTGTGAGGACAAGTTTTACGGGAGTGACACAAGTATTAGGGACAGGATACATATTTTAAAGAAATACAATTATGAATATTAATGACAATATACCGAATGTCTTGATAATTGACGATGATAAAGGTATGTGTAGAACCCTTTCCCACATCCTTGGACTGGATGGGTACAAGGTCTCAACAGCCAACACAGGCTCAGAGGGCGCAGCCCGTATAAAGGAAGGCTTTTTCGATATAGCTATACTGGACATAAGACTTCCAGATATAGATGGGGTAGAGTTATTGGAAGCCATTAAGAAGACAAATCCGGATTTGAATATAATCATGATGACAGCTTATGCAAGCATAGAAAATGCTATTAAGGCATTGAATGTAGGTGCAGACGCCTTTGTAACCAAACCCCTCCGTATCGAAGAACTAAGAGCTGTAGTTAAAAAGTCCATAGATAAGCAAAGACTGGCAAATGAAAAGAAGAGATTAGAAATTGAGTTAAAAGAGTCTTTAGAAAAATATAGGGAACTTTTTGAGAGTATTAATGATGCTGTTGCCGTATTTATGGTTCCTGACGGTGAACTCAGCATTTATAATACGAGATTTTCAGGATTACTTGGTTACTCCGAACAGGAGTTGAAAGGTAAAAAGATTTCAGACCTTATTCATCCAGAAGACATCCCAGCAGCTCAGGAGCGGTTCGAGAAAAGGATATCAGGGGAAGCAGGAGAAGATATTTATGAGCTCAGGGCATTAAACAAAAATGGGGAGGTTATTTTTCTCGAAATCGGTGACTGTTCCTATTATCAAAAAGGCGCGGCTGTTGGTGTCGAATTTATCATGAGGGATATCAGTGAAAGGAAGAAGATCGAAGAACAGCTTATCCAATCTGAGAAGCTGAGAGTTATAGGTCAACTTGCTTCGGGTGTTGCCCATGACTTTAATAATGCACTGGCAATAATCTTGGGCAATATAGAGCTACTTGTTAGGCAGGTAGATACAGTGAGCCTTGAACAAATAAAAAGACAACTCAGGGTAATCGAAACAGCTGCCATAGACGCAGCAGAGACCGTGAGGCGTATTCAAGAGTTCACCAGAACAAGGGCGGATAAAGAATTTTCAAGAGTGGATATCAATGAGATTATTGAAGAAGTGAAGGAGATGTCAAAACCCCGCTGGAAAGATTACGCACATGAGAAGGGTGTTGACATTGAATTGACGACCTTATTAGACCAGGGTCTACCATACATTATGGGAAGCCCTTCAGAACTACGGGAGGTATTGACCAATATAATCTTCAACTCGATTGATGCCATGCCTAAGGGGGGTAAAATTGTCATTGAGACAAGGGCCCTTGATAAGGAAGTGCAGGTAGTGGTGGCTGATACAGGTGTTGGGATACCCAGGGAAGTAAGAAGAAGGATTTTTGATCCATTTTTTACTACTAAAGGTGTGGTAAGCGATGGGTTAGGATTAAGCATCGCCTATAGCATCATATCGCGACACGGGGGAAGAATAGATGTTGAGAGTGAAGAAGGGAAGGGTACTACCGTTACAATAAATTTGCCTATCCCACTTGAACTTAAAGAGGTGGCAGGGAAGTGCATCCCTACCAAGGAGGTTAAGCGCACCAACATTCTGGTGATAGAGGATGAGGAAATGGTTCGGGTTCTCCTGGAGCAATTGCTTACACAAAGCGGACATAATGTTTTTAAGGCATCTTCTGGAGATGAGGGTTTAAAGATCTTTTATAAGGGTGGGATTGACTTGGTCTTTACTGACCTCGGTATGCCCGGGATGAGTGGCTGGGAGGTGGCTAGATCTATTAAGGTAAAGGATCCTGATACCCCTGTAGTATTAATAACTGGCTGGGGTGTCCAAATAGATGATGAGAAGATAAAAGAAAGTGGTGTAGATCTTGTAATAAGTAAACCCTTTAAACTTGATCAGGTACTGAATACAGTTGCCGAGGCGCTGGACATAAAGAGAAAATTAAGCCCAATCCCCTAACACCTCCCTGATAGTGATTAATACCGATTCACCGAGGGCTTGAGGATTATATCCTCATACCCCTGTACCCGCCGAGAGGGGATTGTTTTTTTAAAACAACCCCTTGACCTTGCCTGTATTTACATCGACATCAACGCGGCGATAAGCAGGATCAGATGATGTACCAGGCATAAGGCTGATATTACCTGCTACAGGGCAGATAAACCTGGCGCCACCATAGGTGAGGAAATCACGAATGTGAAGTATCCAGTCCTTTGGTACACCCTTGATTGTAGGGTCATGAGAAAGAGATAGATGGGTCTTTACCATCATTGTAGCATAGTCTCTGAACTTTGAGTTCTTTTCGAACCGCTCTGCCTTGGCCTCTGCCTCAGGAGAATAGCTCACTCCGTCTGCACCGTAAACCTTATTGGCGATAAGTTCAATTCGTTTGCGGAGAGGTGTATCAAGCTCATAAAGGAATCTAAAATTAACCTTATCATTACAGGCATCAAGAACTGCATCAGCCAGCTCAAGTGCGCCCTCTCCACCATATTGCCAGTGTCGAGATACCGCAACACGTGCCCCTGCTGCCTCACACATCTTTCTGGTCAATTTAATCTCCTCTTCTGTATCAGTATGGAAACGGTTTATGCAGACAACAGGGTTTATGCCTGCCTTTTTGACTGTATTTATGTGATGTATTACATTTTTCATCCCGTCTTCCAGCCATGCAAGATTCTCCTCATAATACTCCTTTGGAATCGGCCTGCCAGGAACTACCGGTGGTGGCGGTGGAGTTGCATTTACACCATGATGCTTCAATGCCCTTATAGTGGTTGTAATCACAGAGACATTCGGAATATTCCCGGAATAGCGACACTTTACATTCCAGAACTTCTCAAAACCAATATCAGCACCGAAACCTGATTCAGTAATATGGTAGTCAGATAATTTAAGACACATCTTATCAGCAACAACAGACGACTGACCGACAGCGATGTTAGCAAATGGCCCTGCATGAACAAAGCAGGGTTGGCCTTCAAGGCTTTGTAGGAGGTTTGGATTTATAGCATTCCGCATCCATGCAGTCATGGCACCTGCAACCTCAAGGTCCTCTGTAGTAATAGGGTTACCTTGTTTGTCGTATGCAACAACAATGCCCCCTATCCTCTTCCTGAAGTCCGCAAGGTCGCTGAAGATGGAAAGGATAGCCATAACCTCTGAAGAAACAGCTATTCCAAATTTTGAGGGCATCATAAACCCATCCATCTTGCCCCCTATTCCAATGATAATATTACGAAGTGCCTGTGCACAGAAATCCATAACCCAGCCCATTTCAACATTTTTAGGGTCTATATTAAGGCGTTTAAGGTTTCTCTTTGATAGTTGTTCATCGTTATAATTAAATTCATGCTGCATCCTTGCCGTTAATGCAACCATTGCAAGGTTATGGGCATTCATAACAGCATTTATGTCACCTGTTAGACCGAGCGAGAATTCTGTGAGAGGGATGCACTGTGATAAACCACCTCCTGCTGCAGAACCTTTAATATTCATGGTCGGGCCACCGGAAGGTTGGCGTATGCATGCAGTGACTTTTTCCCCGCGTTTGCCTATCCCTTGAAGAAGACCCAATGTGGTAGTAGATTTCCCCTCCCCAAGTGGTGTTGGTGTTATGGCTGTTACCTCAATAAACTTACCATCAGGTTTATCCTTCAGCCTCTCAAGAACCCTTGCATAATCCACCTTTGCAATATAATGCCCATGGGGTAAGAGTTCATCCTTTTCAATCCCCAATTCCTCAGCAAGCTGCTGAGATGTCTTCATGTTTTTTTCTGCTGCTTCTGCAATCTCCCAATCTGCATGTCTTGTTGGATCAAGCGGCATCTTTAAAATCCTCCTCCTTTTTTAAATTAAAAAATTAACAGTTAAGAGCTGATAGCTAAGAGCTAAAAGCTAAAAGCTATTTCAGTAGCTTATCAATGCACTAAGGAATTTATCATTCATCCGCCTCAGATTTTTGGACATCGTGATTGCAATTCTTTTAATAATATTACATGCGAGTGCCATATCTTCTTCCATCAGTTTTTCAAACTCTCCTACCGGAAGAAGGAAGAGTTCTGTGTCGTCAATTGCAACCGCGCTTGCCACGTGTTGTCTCTTCTCGAGAAGGGATAGCTCTCCGAAGAAATGTCCTGGGGTGAAGACAGCAAGGGTCTGTCTCCAGCCATCAGCGGTTACCCTTGAAATTTCAACCTTCCCTGAATGGACAAGATATAGCCCTCTTGTGTCATCTCCTTCTTTAAACAGGTATTCACCCTTTTTAAAAGACATTTTTTTAACGATTCCGGCTATCTTGTTAAGCCCTTCGTTGCCGATATCCTCGAGTAAAACCTGTTTTTTTAATAAATCTGTATTAACCATGTGAATACCTCCCTTTTCAACTTACTATTTCTCACTTTTTACTTCCCATTATCCATTTTTTCTATCTTAATTTTTCTATCTTAACTGCACATACCTTTAACTCAGGTATCTTGCATATAGGGTCAAGGGCAGTGCTGGTAAGCACATTGGCTGCTGCCTCCTTGAAGTGGAAAGGGATGAAGACCATGCCTTTTGCCGGTCTATCAGAAATTAGGACCTTAATATTAATAGAACCCCTCCGCGACGAAACCTTTACTATCTTACCACTATTCACGCCCAATTGTTTTGCATCATCAGGATGGATTTCAATATATGCTTCTGGTGATATTTTATTGATGGCTTCAATCTTTCTTGTCATTGAACCTGTATGATAATGGAAAAGCTGTCTCCCTGTCGATAGTAAAAATGGATATTCATTATCAGGTAATTCTTCTGATGGTCTATATTTGACTGTGCTGAATGTAGCTTTCCCTCTGGGAAATCCCCCTTTAAAGAGATAAGGCGTTCCAGGATGATTTAGTGTGGGACATGGCCATTGAAGGCCCGTCTTTTCTATCCTTCCATAGGTTATCCCTTCCACTGCTGGCCAGAGATTTCCAGCTTCATGAAACGCCTCTCCAATGTAGTCATATCTCATTTTATAACCAAGTATTTTCGCCAGCTCTATGATTATCCATGAATCCTCTTTTGCCTCTCCCGGGGGTTCCACTGCCTTTCTTACCCTCTGAACTCTTCTTTCTGTATTTGTAAATGTCCCGTCTTTCTCTGCAAAACACGCTGCGGGTAGAACCACATCTGCAAGCTCTGCTGTTTCTGTCATGAATATATCCTGTACTACGAGGAAATCAAGCTTTTTTAATGCCTCTATGGTATGGGTCATATCAGGGTCGCTCAAGGCAGGGTTTTCCCCCATTATGTACAATGCCTTGAGATCTCCTTTAAGAGCTGCTTCAATCATTTCTGTCGCTGTAAGACCTATCTTATCTGAGAGCTTGACACCCCATGCCTTCTCAAACTTCCCCTTTATACCTGGTATATTTACCTTCTGATAGCCAGGGTAAAAATCAGGTATGCAACCCATGTCTGTTGCGCCCTGGACATTGTTCTGCCCCCTGAGGGGGTTAACACCTGTGCTTTCCCTTCCGAGATTACCTGTCATCAATGCCAATTTTGCTATAGCATAGACATTTTCTGTCCCGTGGGTATGCTGTGTGATACCCATTGTATAATAAATACCGGGCCTTACAGCATTTCCATAAACGAGGGCTGCTTTAATAATGTCTTCTTTAGGAACACCGGTAATCCTTTCACCCATTTCGGGTGTGTATTCATTGAGACCTTCCTTGAAAGATTCAAATCCCTCTGTCCATGTCTCTATAAATTTTTTATCTATTAAATCTTCCTTTACTATTACATACATCATTGATTTCAGAAGGGCAACATCTGTCCCTGGCTTGTGCTGTAACCATATATGAGCAAACCTTACGAGGTCAATCCTTCTCGGGTCCGCAATAATGAGCTCCGCACCCTTTCTTACAGCCTTCTTTATTTTTAGACCGATTATCGGGTGGGTCTCTGTTGTATTTGAGCCGATAACGAAGATAACATCATGGTTTTCGATCTCTGGTATAGAGTTTGTCATTGCCCCTGAACCAAATACTGTAGCCAGACCGGCCACTGTTGCGCTGTGTCAATATCTCGCACAATGGTCAATATTATTTGTGCCGATAACTGCCCTCATGAATTTCTGGAATAGATAATTCTCTTCGTTTGTGCATTTTGCTGAGGCAAGCCCACCAATAGAGTCAGAGCCATATCTCTCTCTTATCTCTCTCAGCCTCTTTGCAACATGCTCTAATGCCTCATCCCATGAAACCTCCCTAAAGATTCCGTTTAAACCGTTTGAACTGTTCAAACTGCTTGAACTGTTTGTTTTTGGGACTATTCTAATAAGAGGCTTTGCCAGTCTTTCAGGGTGATTAATGAATCCATAACCAAATCGCCCCTTTGCGCAGAGCCAGCCTTCGTTAATCGTGTCTTCATCCGATGAAACCCTTATAACCTCATTATGTTTTACATAGAGCGTTATGTTGCAGCCGCATCCGCAGTAAGGACACACCGTGTTTATTTCCTTCACATCCTGCTGCCTTCCCTTGTGTGCCCACATCTTTCCTGTCAGTGCACCAGTTGGGCAGACTGCTACACACTGGCCGCAGAACTCACAATCAAGGTCCTTTTCGAATGGTGTGCATATCTTTACATCAAAACCCCTGTAACCAAAATCTATTGCGCCGACACCTTCAACTTCATCGCATACCTTTACACATCTGCCACACATTATGCATTTTTCAAGGTCCCTTTCAATAAAGGGGTTTCCATCCCTTTTTGTGTATATCCTCCTTTCCCCTTCAAACCTGTTCCCCCTTATGCCATAAAAGTATGCAAGTTCCTGAAGGGTGCAGTTACCTGCCTTTTCGCATACCATGCAGTCATTTGGGTGGTCAGAGAGAAGGAGTTCGAGGGTTGTTCTCCTTAATTTTTCTATGTAAGGGCTTGTTGTTATTACTTCCATACCTTCGCTTACAGGTGTTGTGCATGCTGTAAGAGGTTTTGCAATGCCTTTAATTTCCACTATACAGAGCCTGCATCCACCATAAGGAGAGAGTTTTGGGTGGTGGCATAATGTGGGTATTGGAATATCAAGTTTTCTTGCTGCATCAAGAACTGAGGACAACTTTTTTACAGTGACTTTTCTGCCGTCTATTGTTAGAGTTACCATATCTACCTTTTACCCTTCATGCCTCATGACTTTAATACCGCCTTAAACTTACATGCATCGAAACACGTTCCACATTTTATGCATAGCTCAGGGTCAATCTTATGGAGCTTTTTTCTTTGGCCTGTAATCGCCTCTGCTGGACATACCCTTTTGCATGCACCACAACCATTACAGAACTCTTCGAGGATAAGGTATGTAAGCAGGTCTTTGCATACAGCAGCAGGACATTTCTTATCCCTGATATGTGCCTCATATTCATGTCTAAAATATTTAATAGTGCTTAATACAGGATTGGGAGCGGTCATACCTAATCCGCATAATGAAGTTGCCCTTATATAATGCCCGAGCTCTTCGAGAAGTTCTATGTCTCCTTCCTTACCCCTTCCCGATGTAACCCTATTTAATATTTCAAGAAGCCTTTTTGTTCCAATCCTGCATGGTGTGCATTTGCCGCATGATTCTGCCTGTGTGAACTCAAGAAAGAACTTTGCTGTATTCACCATGCAGTCAGTCTCATCGAGGATAACCATACCGCCTGAACCCATAATTGAGCCAGCCTGAGCAAGTGATTCATAGTCTACTTCTATATCAAGAAGTTCGGCCGGGATGCAGCCTCCTGAAGGGCCTCCTGTCTGCACCGCTTTGAATGCCTTCCCACCTTCAATTCCACCTCCGATCTCATAGATTATTTCTCTTAAGGAGGTGCCTAAAGGTACCTCGACAAGGCCTGTATTTTTCACCTTTCCTGTGAGTGCAAAAACCTTTGTGCCTTTGCTCTTTTCTGTACCAAGTGAAGAAAACCAGTCGGCACCATTTAAAATAATAGATGGTATGTTTGCAAAGGTTTCAACATTGTTTAATACCGTTGGTTTATCCCACAGTCCTTTATAAACAGGGAAGGGCGGTTTTGACCTCGGCATACCCCGTTTTCCCTCGATAGAGCGCATGAGGGCTGTTTCTTCACCACATACAAAAGCCCCTGCACCTTGATATATCTTTAGGTCGAAGTCAAACCCTGTACCAAGGATATTCTTACCGAGCAGTCCTGCTTCATAGCATTGGTCTATTGCAATCTGGAGGCGTTTCACAGCTAAAGGATATTCAGCCCTTACATAAATATAGCCATGGTGAGATCCGACTGCCTTTGCACATATAATCATCCCCTCAATGACAGAATGTGGGTCTGCTTCCATTACAGACCTATCCATGAATGCACCTGGATCGCCCTCATCGCCGTTACAGACGACATATTTCATATCCGATTTGATTTTTAAACACAGTTCCCACTTCAAACCTGTCGGAAAGCCTGCACCGCCTCTACCCCTTAATCCAGAGTCTTTTACAACTCTTATTATCTCCTCAGGGGTCATCTGGGTGAGTGACTTTGCAGCAGCCTGATAACCATCCCTCGCAATGTATTCATCGAGACTTTCGGGATCTATAAGCCCCCTGTTCCTTAAAACGCGAAGTACCTGATATTTAAAGAAAGGTATCTCACTCATCGTAGGAACGGGTATTTTCTTTTTTGGCTCCTCGAACATCAACTTCTGATAAGGTCTGCCTTTCAGAAAATGCTCTTCAACTAATTTGGGAATTTCCTCTACAGCTAATTTCTGGTAAAAGATCCCCTCGGGATAAACTGACATAACAGGCCCCATGGCACAATACCCATTGCAACCTGTGAGTGTTATTCTTATTTCTTCTTCAAGTCCCCTCTTCTTTAGCTCTTCCCTGAGGGCAGCCTTGATGTTCATGGTTCCACTGGAAGCACAACCCGTCCCTGAACACATCAGCACATTTGCACGAAATATTTTCATACTTTAGTAATCGCCTCCGTGCTCTATTCAGACCTATATCTTTTTCTTAACTTTCATTATTGTAGCCGTCTTTTTGCTTTCCAGTATCTTTGTTTCCTTTGTAAGTTTATCAGCCGTCATTTTGCCGTGAACTTTTTTGTTAATGAGAACAACAGGAGCCATACCGCATGCTCCCACACATGCAACTCTTTCAACGGTGAATTCCATGTCGTCCGTTGTATCTTCTCCATCAGGGAGATTAAACCTTTTTCTTAAGCCGCTGATCAGCCTTTCAGAGCCTTTAACATGGCAGGCGGTACCGCGGCAGACAGTAATCACATTCTTACCTCTTGGTTTCAGATGAAACTGGGCATAGAAAGTGGCAGTTCCATAGAAACGGCTTGCAGGGATATCAAGCCTTTTTGAAAACCAATTTACTGCCTCTTCGGGAATATAACCGAATATCTCCTCTACATCTTGAAGGATGGATATTATATTCCCTTCGTCTTTTCTATAGGTTGTCAGTATTTTCTCGAGAGTTTCTTCCACATAGGCTCCTTTAATGGATTGGACATGCAAATTATCATAATAAAATAAATCGTGTCAAGTCGAGAGACCCGAAACTACACATTTCTTGAGTTTACACAGTTTCTTGTGTTATAAAAATAATGAACTCAAGAAACTCAATAAACTTACATTGTGATGGAGTTTGCTGTGCTTAAATTTAAAATAACCATTATCATGTTGCTCCCCTTTATCCTTCCGGGCGCATCTTATGGGAGTGTTCTTCTTGACCGTGTGGTTGCAGTAGTTAATAAGGAAGTCATAACATGGAGTGAACTTTACAGGATGATGGAATATGAGGCAACAGAGCAGGTTAAGGCATTGAAGGAGGATGAAAGGAGGAAGATATTCAGAGACAATGAGGCAGTCTTTCTTGAAAGACTTATTGATACGAAGCTCCAGATCCAGGAGGCCAGGAAACTCGGGCTTGATGTCACAACTGAGGAAGTGACAGAGGCCATAGAAAATATAAAAAAGAAATACTCATTGACTGATAACGCTCTGGAGGGATCTCTTAAAAAGGAAGGGTTTACCTTTGAAGAGTACAGAAAAAGACTTTCTGAACAGATAATGATCAGCAAGGTTGTTGGCCAGCAGATAAGAAACAAGATTGTTGTCTCTGATGCCGAAGTTAAAAGATACATGGAGGCAAACAGGGAAATCTTCAGTGATAGCGAAGCTTATAAACTAAGACAGATATTCTTTAAAAGGCCAAAGAACGATGAGGATAAAAAGACTATCGAAGAAAGGGCATCCCTGATCATTCAGAAACTGAAGGCAGGTGAGGATTTTTCTGCACTCGCAAAAGAATATTCAGAAGACCCTTCAGGAAGGGTGGGCGGTGATCTCGGTTTTATAAAAAAGAGCCATATGGCAAAGGAATTTAATGAAGTACTTTCTAATATGAAGGCAGGAGATTTCAGCATCCCATTCTGGACTGAAAAAGGGCTTCATATTATAAAGCTCGATGAGAAGGTCTCTGCACAAAATATAGATGAGGTAAGGGAAGATGTCCGGAAGCAATTAACCGAGAATCAGTTTTTAGAGGCATATAAAAGCTGGGTTAAAGGTTTAAGGGAGAAAGCTTATATAGAAATAAGGTTATAGGGTGTTCCATAGCGATCAGCCGAGTCTTGCAGTTGCCTCTCCCCTTACAGCCTGCCGGAATCTTTTATGGATCTGAAGGATTTCGTTTATTTCCTTTTCATACAAACCATCCAGCCAGTGATAGTAAGGGCCATCAGCAGTCGTGAGTCGTGAGTCGTAAGTCGTAAGTCGTAAAATGGCCTGTTTTACAGATTCCCTTCTATTCTCTAACCATTTATCCGTAAGAAGACGGATATCTCTCAGATCAGTGCTTGCTACTGAAGCTGTTCCATAAGGCAGTGAGAATTTATTTCCATTGAAAACTATCGCAAGACCACCTGCCTCTTCCACTGCCCTTAGCATATGGAGATCAGTGATGCTATCACCAACAACAACCATATCACTTAAAGGGGTTCCTGTTTTCTCTGCTATCTCTATCAAAGCATCCCTCTTCCTTCTTCCTCCCATAACCTTTGTCCCTTCCATAAGTAAACCTAATGGGGTTCTTCCCAAATCACCCCAGAAGAATTTATCGAGATAGGGTTTGATAATAGAGTCCTTCTCTCCGGAATCAAGGCTTTCTGAATAGAGGTTTAAAAGGATGAAGTCCTCTGTCTCTTTCAAGAGAGAAGCTGTCTCTTCATTAAGGTTTCTATCGAGAGAGTCTGGATTAAGATAGGTGCAATATATATTGTTTCTTTCGATACCCAATCTACTGCCTATACTTATTGCATGTTGACAATAGGAAGTGGATATGATATATACATCCCATCCATCCTTCTTGAGCTGAGAGATAATCTCTTTAGCCCCCCCTACAATAGTTGCCCTTTCTGATACCCTGATTAAGTCCTTCTCTTTGATCTGATGAAACAGAAGGAAGGGGAGGATGAGGATAAGGGTATCTCCTGGCTCGTAGCTGGCCTTCCCTTCCAAGGTTAGAAGGTCATCGTATCTGCTAAGGACTGCGAAGAGATTTCTCCCTTGTGGTGCAAGGCCCAGCACCTCCACGGCGTGGTCCATGGGTGAGAGAGGACCTTCAAGGTCAAAGGCTATAACCTTTTTTTTACTCATCCCTTATATCCTTGTCTACTGCTACTGTGAGATCATAGCCTTCCTGTAGGATCCTTCCTTCCCTATTAATCACCTTTCCGTCTTCTATCCTTATTTCCCCTTCAGCCAATTTCCTCAGGGTGTGGATCAATAGAGGGAATTCCCTTTTTAGACCATGTCTCCTTATATTTCTGAAGAGTGGGTTGTTCTCTCCTTCGGCCTTGATAATATGATGAAGACTTCTATCTTTAATTTTCTCTCTGAATTCTTTCCACATGGCATCCAGAACCTCTCCCTTTATTCTAAATGTGCAGTAACTTATAGGTGGCCCTGCATCAAGCTCAGGGGTTACTAAATGAATCATAACACCACTTACATCTGCCTCCATCTCTATCAGCCTCCATATAACCTCCTGCCAAGTTCCTTTTGGCCCCCCTGGCCTTGCAGGATGGAGGTTGATGGCGGCTTTATCCGTGCAGGATTCATGGTCAAGGATCAGCATATAGCCCACAAGGACCCTTATGTCTTCAGGAAAGGCTACAAGGGCTTCTCTCGCCTTCCTATGGAACCTTACTCTCCACTCCTCAAAATCCTTTTTCTTAAGCTCAGGCTCGAAGGTTGACGAGGAAATGGTGGTTATAGAAAGTCCTCTTTCCCTCGCCCATCTAATTAGGAGGTCACTCCAGTAACCTTCGCCTTCTATCCGGTTACAAAAAATATATGAAACACATCCCTTTATGGTTCTGTCTTTTGTGGCGTTGTAAATCGTTTTGAGAAGCTCAAAGGCAGCCTCATCCCTTCCTGTGGTCCATATTCCAAAGGCTATCATATCAGATTTCCAACACTTTTAGGATACCTCTCTCTACCAAAGGCTGTGATACTCTGTGCGGCAAGGGCTGTAGCATTTAAGGCCGACTCCCTTAAAGACATGCCCTTTATATAAGATGCAAGAAATGCTCCAGCATAAACGTCTCCTGCACCAGTAGTATCTATGACAGGAACTTTTGTAGCATCTACCTTGAAATCCTCATCCTTTGTGAGAACATAGGAACCCTCTCCCCCTGCAGTCACTACTATAACCTTTGGGCCTAAATTAAGGATCTCTAAGGCCCCCTCTTTCCATGGTTTTTTGGTCAGGATTTCAAGCTCTTTCTTCTCAGGAAAGAATATCTCAGTTCTCCTGAGGATAGGCATAAGGGCCTCTAAACCCCTTCTGGCATAAAGGGCCCCTGGGTCGAAACTCACCTTTATCTCCGGCCTTATGGATGCTACAAGGGCCTTCTGGGCCTCGAAGGATCCATCGCTATTAAAAGATGTAAGGTGGAGGATTTTACATGAGCTGGCATATTCTTTATTGATCTCCCTCATCGAAAGCTCATCGTTTGCATTCGGGAACAGGATAATAGCCCTTTCACCTCTTATGAGAAGGCAGAGGGCTACTCCACTACGGCCTCCTCGGTTTATACCTCCTTTGTCAACATTTTCAAAGCTATTAAGGAGGAAATCCCCTTCTTTATCATTTCCTACCTTACCTATGAATCCCGTTTTTATACCTAACCTGGAAAGGGCAAAGGCTGTATTGGCCGCAGATCCACCTCCTGAGGTATACCTCAGGATTCCTTCCTTATTAAGAATTTTGAGGATTGGGTCTAATTCCTCATCCTTCCTCACGTACTCCTGATGTGGCTCAATTCCTAAGATCGAGGCAGTCTCTTTTCTGATCTCAAAGATATAGTCTAAGTTAATTGCTCCGAAGCATATTACCTGAAGCCCTGTCTCATACATGCCGCTAAGGCCCTTTAAAAATAAAGGTTTAAACTATCTTTTATATTAACACAGTTTTTAATCAATATATATTATTGAGAGCCGCTTTGTCATCCTTGAAGCTGTTATTGGGATATTGTAATATATATAATTATGGAGGAGCTTACACTTGAACAGCAGATTGTACTTACAGGGATACACTACCCCAGGTCTTATGATATAACCTACTGGGCTGGCTGGATAATCCAGTGTATCGGGGCCTTTATATTTTCGGGGATTTATATATTCATGCCTGAAATATCTGTATTTGCTTTCCCACCCTACATTATAGGGCTGATAATTTTTGAGGCTGGTATTACGATATCTGCACTTTTTTTGCTTGTCTGGAAGGCAGAGATAAAACGATTCATTATCTGGTGTGTATTTACTGGAATAGTTATGCAGGTTTTATCACTCCTCCTGAAAGGCCCGATTCAGCATTCTATCTTTGTCATAGGTGTGGGACTGATGCTTGCAGGTGCTAATGGGCTTGTAGGTAAGGAATTTTACTGTTTCAGATTTATAGAAGGTCTTGTCCTGTTTGTGTTATATCCAATAATTGTATTTATAAATCTATTCTATACAGGAGGCCACACATTAAATGCGTTTTTATACGGACTCTCGACTATCTTACTTATCTCTTTTATGAGGAAAAAGCTCTCCCAACCTCTTCTGAAGAAATGCAAAGGAGGTGTCTGCGTTCTCCCTGAGTTAGGGAAAAAGTAATGAGGATTTCGGGTGGTCTTGTAAAGGGGAGACAGACAGCCACAAAAAGGCTCTTTTCAAAGGTATCAAAGGATGAAGAGCTCAGACCTACTTCTTCAAAGGTTAGAGAAGCACTATTTGACATAATAAGGGATAGAATTGAAGGGGCGAGTTTTGTTGACCTCTATGCTGGTACAGGTACAGTGGGTCTTGAGGCATTGTCGAGAGGTGCGGGTAAGGCTGTCTTTGTAGAACCAAACGCATTGAGAGTCAGGGCGATTAAAAAAAATGCTGAGAGATTTGGTTTTCATAAGAAGACAACAGTTGTGAAGGGCAGGGCATACGAATTTCTTAAAAAGGCATCTACTGAAAAAGAGAGTTTCGATATTTTTTTCCTTGATCCACCATATTATTCAGAAGAGATAATAAAAATTCTTCCACTGATTGGTAAAAAGGAACTTTTAAATGATAGTGGTACAGTGATAGTAGAGCACTTCTTTAAAAGGAAATTGCCTGAGGAAGCAGGTGAACTGAAGATGTTCAAAAGCTATAGATATGGTGATACAATGCTTACACTTTACAGGGTATGAACCAGAAACGGTTCATACCAGGAGAAAGGATGAAATATGAAAAAAACTGCAGTCTATCCAGGGACATTTGACCCTTTTACTGCTGCACATCTGGACATCGTGAAAAGAGGCCTCAGGATATTTGATGAGGTAATAGTCGCAGTTGCGCCAAGCTATAGAAAACATCCGCTCTTCAGCCTCGAGGAAAGACTTAATATGATCAAAAAATCTGTAGATGGACTTGATGGTGTAAATGTTGAGGCATTTAATGGTCTGCTTGCAGATTATGTGAAGGATAGAAAGGGAATTGCAATTATCAGGGGGCTGAGGGCTGTTTCTGACTTTGAGTATGAGCTCCAGATGGCCCTGATGAACAGGAGATTAAATACAGAGATCGAGACAGTCTTTATGATGCCGAGTGAGGAATACAGCTTTCTGACGTCAACTATGGTTAAGGAGGTTGCGTCCTTTGGTGGTTCTGTGGAGGGTCTCGTCCCGGAGGTAGTCGAAAAGGCACTAAGGGAGAAATTCAAAGAATAAAATAATGTCAAATATCAAAGCTCAAATGTCAAATGATTTGTCATTTGGATTTAAGAAAAAGGGGGTTTTATGGCAAAAGAGGCACTATTGATTATTGATATGCTTAATGATTTTGTTCTCACTGGTGCTTCACTTGAGGTTCCTGATACAAAAAAGATAATACCGAATATAAAGAGAGAGATTGATAAGGCAAGGGCTGAAGGTATACCTGTGATTTATATCTGTGATGCTCATGAAAAGGACGATAGGGAATTCTCTAAATTCGGCTGGCCTCCACATGCTGTAAAAGGAACCAGAGGAGCAAAAGTTGTTAAAGAACTTAAACCTCATAAAGATGATATCAGGATAAAAAAGACTACATATTCAGGATTCTATAAAACAACCCTCGATAAGACTCTTAAAAGACTCGGTGTGGATAGCCTGAGGCTTACTGGATGCGTTACCCACATCTGTGTAATGTTTACAGCATCAGATGCAGTGCTCAGGGACTATAAGGTTACAGTAGTGGAAGACTCTGTTGCAGGACTTGCAAAAGAAGACCACGATGCGGCAATAAGGATTATGAAGAACGTACTGGGAGTGAGGATAGTGTGAAAAAAAAGGTACATGTATTCATTGTCTCTGACGCAACAGGGATTACGGCTGAGATGGTGATAAGTGCAGTCCTAGTGCAATTCAAAGAGATAGAGCCAATCTTCAAGAAGTTTCCTTATATCAAGACAAAAGAACAAATAAAGGCGATCCTGACCCAGGCTGAGGCGGTGAAAGGTATCGTTATTTACTCCATGGTCTCACAGGAACTCAGGTCATGGATTCGCAAAGAAAAGCGGAAAATTGATGTCTATACCATCGATCTTCTTGGACCACTCCTTGACCGAATAAGAAAGCTCTGGAACCTGAATCCCATGTTGAGTCCCGGGCTGTTAAGAGGTATCGGAGAAGAATCGATTCGCCTTGCCGAATCGATTGATTTTACCCTGAGGCACGATGATGGGCAAGGCATGGAGACCCTGGAGATAGCAGATCTCATCATACTTGGCGTTTCAAGGACTTCTAAGACTCCCACCAGTCTTTATCTTTCATGTAACAATAATCTGAAAGTGGCCAATGTGCCTATTATCCTTGGTATGAAACCTCCAAATAAGGTCTTTATACTAAAAACCCAAAGGGTAGGCTTTACCATCGCACCAGAGAGACTCGCCTTTATCAGGCAAAAGAGGCTTAAATACGCAGGGGCTACCGATTATACAGACATAACTCACATAAAGAAGGAACTGGAATATAGTCATCGGATATTTAATCAGATAAATGGACTGCAGGTTATAGATGTCACAAATAGCTCCATAGAGGAGATTGCTAACAAGATAATAGAGGGTAGACCGGAAATCGAGAGTCTTTAATCGTAAGTCGTGAAACGGATAAGGAAAAAGAAAAACAATTAGGAAAGGAGGGTAATTTTTCTATTATGAAGAAACGAGATGTTGTGTTGTGGTTTAAGGACCTGAGCAAGAAAGACATTCCACTTGTCGGGGGCAAATGCGCCAATCTCGGGGAACTAGTGGGCCAGATTGGCGTACCAGTCCCTAATGGTTTTGCCGTCTCAGCTCACGCATACCAGATTTTGTTGGAAAAGACAAAGGCAGACAAGAAGATTGAAGCTCTCCTTTCTAGTATGGAAATGGCTGACATGAAATCCCTACAAGATGCATCAAAGAAAATCAGGAATCATATTGAAGGCCTGCCAATGCCAAAGGAGATGGAAAAGGCGATTCTAAGGGCATACCAAGAGCTTTGTGAGCATGTTGGTAAGAAGAATGTAGCAGTTGCTGTACGGTCTTCGGCCACGGCCGAGGACTTACCAGGCGCAAGTTTTGCGGGCCAACAGGATACCTTCTTGAATGTGACTCAGAAAAACCTTTTAAGCAGCATAAAGAAGTGCTGGAGCTCTTTGTTTACACCAAGAGCTATTGTCTACCGAAAAGAGAAAGGGTTTTCACACAATGAGGTGCTCATCAGCGTAGCCATCCAGGAGTTGATTTTTTCTCATGCATCCGGTGTCATGTTCACACTGGAACCAGTTAGTGGTGCCAAAGATAAGGTGGTTATCAATGCCTCCTGGGGGCTGGGTGAAGCCATCGTAGGCGGTCAGATGACACCCGATGAATATATTGTTGAAAAAGGAACCTTTCGAATCTTAGAAAAACATGTTGTGAAAAAAGAGAAGCAAATTGTGTCCGACAATAAAGGGGGCACAAAATGGGCCGCGGTACCTAAAAAAATGCAGGACAGACCAGCACTAACTGATGAAGCGATTATTCGCCTGGCGCAGTATGGTGTGCAGATAGAGAATCACTATGGGGGCCCGCAGGACATTGAATGGGCTGTAGACGAGAGGGGTCGAATCTTCATTCTTCAGACGAGGCCTGAGACAATCCATGGCTTTAAGGGAGAAATAAAAGGCGAGGAAAGGAAAGAATTTATGGAAAAAGATATACTCGCAAGGGGCATAGGTGTCAGTCCTGGTCGAGGGTCAGGCCCGGCAAAGATCATATTAGATGTTAAGGACATATCAAGTTTTAAGCAAGGTAATGTTTTAGTTACAGAGATGACCACACCTGATTGGGTTCCGGCCATGAAGATTGCCTCTGCTGTGGTGACGAATTTGGGCGGCAAGACATGTCATGCTGCTATCGTAAGCCGGGAACTTGGGGTCCCTTGTGTCGTTGGAACCGAAAATGCCACAAAGGTACTTAAAGATGGTGAGATGGTAACAGTGGATGGACAGCGTGGCCTCATATTTAAGGGGGCTGCTGTAGAGCGAGAGGAGGTCAAAACAACAATGGCACCTTTAGACATATCTAGTCAGGTGATAACAGCCACCAAAGTTTATGTGAATCTGTCTATTCCTGAGATTGCCAAGAAAGTAGCTCAGGAAACCAATGCGGATGGTGTCGGCCTTTTGAGGGCTGAACACCTGATGCTTAGTATTGGAAAACACCCGAGGCTCCTCTTAGAAGAAGGCGGGGATCAGGTGATGGTCGACACATTCTCCCATGGAGTCGGCCAGGTAGCAGAGGCTTTTTTTCCGCGTCCAGTGGTATATAGATTTCTTGATTTTAAGCCTGACGAATTTCTCGAGCTACCTGGTGGTGAAAAGTATGAAAGAGACCACGTAGGCCCTAACCCGATGATTGGTTATCGGGGAGAATACAGATACACAAAGGAAGACGATATCTTCAGGCTTGAACTAAAAGCGATCAGGCATGCAAGGGAAAAGATGGGATTCACCAACATATGGGTAATGGTTCCATTTGTTAGAACTCTCGAGGTTTTTCGGAAGACGGTCAAGATTATGCGAGAGGAAGGATTAGACCACCGGACTGATCGCAGTTTTCAACTCTGGATAATGGTGGAGGTTCCCAGCGCATGTTTTATGATTGAGGAATTCTGCAAGGAGGGAATAGATGGCGTGAGTTTCGGAACAAATGATTTAACCATGCTTATACTCGGCGTGGACAGAAATGACACATCCGTACAAGAACTTTATGATGAGAGAAATCTGGGGGTACTAAGGGCAATAGCGTATACTATGGCTGTATGTAAGAAACACGGGGTGACCACATCTATCTGTGGACAGGCTCCCAGCGTATATCCAGACTATCTTGAGTTCATGATCCGTTGTGGCTGTACCTCAATCTCGGTGAATCCTGACACAGTACTCTCAGCAAGGAGAAATGTGGCCATGATAGAACATAAGATTCAAATGGAAAAGGCTTTGGGGATAGTATGCAAACCTAAGATAGCCAAAATTCCGATTGAAGAGGTGTTTTTTTGGAGATCTGCGGAAGAGTGAAACGTTCTCATCGCTATGAAGGTCTGGTGAACTATATTAGAAGTAGATACTCTAATGTGGTAGAGATCGGCATAGGCCATTTTCCTGATGTAGCCTTTGCTTTGCTTCAACAAGGCGTGCGGGTTTTTGCAACAGATGTTAGACCATTCAAATACACCGGACTTAAAGTCATTGTAGATGATATCATGGAGCCAGATATTTCTGCATATACTGCTATAGATCTTATCTACTCCTTAAGGCCGCCTCCGGAAATAGTTACTCACATGGTGCAACTCGCCAGGAAGCTTTCAGCAGACTTGATTATTAAACCTCTGTCTTCTGAGCACCCAGGTGGACAATTAGTTCATCATGGAAATACGACATTTTTCCTGTGGAATTACATATGAAAAGGATTGAACTAAAGAAGAAGCGCCTTTCCAAGAAAAAGGTCATTTACCTAGTTGGGGAAGGCACAGGTGAGATAATCAGTAAGATTGCCAGAGCATCTCTTGTGCAGTTCAACCGTGAAAATATTGAGGTGAAGACATTTTTTCTGGTCACAGAAAAGAGACATATCTCGCGTATCATCAAACAGGCAGCAGAGGATGACGCTCTGTTAGCCTTCAGTATCGTCGAGCCAACCTTAAGGGACTTTCTAATCCAGGAGACTGAGCGCCGTGGGATAAAGGCCATTGATGTCATTGGTGATTTCATTTTACAACTGTCAATCTTTTTGAATGAGAAACCACTGGCGATCCCAGGGCGACAGTACATTCTGGATGAAGATTATTTCCGCCGGATTGAGGCGATTAACTTTGCAGTCAAACATGATGACGGAAAGCTTCCACAGGGTCTTAAACTTGCTGACATGATCCTTGTGGGTCTTTCTCGAACAGGCAAGACCCCCCTTTCGACCTATCTTGCCAACCAAGGGTGGAAGGTCGCCAATGTCCCTGTTCATCCGGATATGTTTCCTCCAGAAGAGCTATTTCAGGTAGATCAACGCAAGGTTTTTGGCCTGATAATTAGTGTTGAGAGTCTCGTGAAGTTCAGAGAGGCGAGACTGAAGCAATTGGGTCTTGCGCCTTATGCCAAATATGCGGATCCCGTTCGGGTAGCTGATGAGATCGAGTGGAGCAGGGAATTTTTCAAACAGAATCCCCGCTGGCGGGTTCTGGATATCTCTAACAAGGCCATCGAAGAAGCGGCTGCAAGCATCGTAAATGCTTACCGGACCGGTAAAAAGCCCACGTAACTGATGGTGTGAAGATATTTTAAGGTTCGTAATATTTCTTTTTCTTTGGTAGGTAATCCTGTTCTACATAACCACCATAATCATGTGGGTATTTATAACCTTTTCCATGTCCCAATTTCTTAGCACCTGGATAATGGCTATCCTTTAAATGGTCTGGAACCTCCATAGTTTCTTCGGTCGCTATGTCTTCTATTGCTGTCTCAATTGCCTTATAACAGGCGTTGCTTTTTGGTGCATTTGCAATGTAAATAGTTGCCTGTGCGAGGGGTATCCTCGCCTCTGGCATGCCAATAAACTCAACTGCCCTTAATGCAGATGTGGCAACAACAAGTGCCATCGGGTCAGCATTTCCCACATCTTCTGATGCGCAGATGACAATTCGCCTTGCGATAAATCGAGGGTCTTCACCTGCATAAAGCATCTTTGCAAGATAATAGATAGCAGCATCAGGGTCTGAACCACGCATGCTCTTTATAAAGGCAGAGATTGTATCATAGTGCTGGTCACCTTTTTTGTCATAAACTATAACCTTCTTCTGGATTGACTCCTCTGCAATCTCAACAGTTATCTTTATTTGACCATTTTCGTCCTCTGGTGTTGTAAGGGTAGCAATCTCTAATGCTGATAAAGCCTTTCTTGCATCACCATCAGACATCTCTGCAATGTGTTCGAGGGCATCTTCATGGGCTACTATCTTGAGATTACCAAGCCCCCGCTCTTTATCTTTGATAGCACATTTCATTATTTCTAATAGATCTTCCCTTATGAGTGGCTTCAGTTGAAATACTTGGCTCCTTGAAAGCAGGGTTGAGTTTACATAGAAGAAAGGGTTTTCTACAGTAGCAGCTATGAGTGTTATATTCCCTTCTTCAACATGGGGAAGGAGGGCGTCTTGCTGTAGTTTATTGAACCTGTGAATTTCATCGAGAAAGACGATGGTGCGGACACCTTTAGCCTTTCTGGTCTTAGCATGCTGTATAACCTTTCTGAGTTCATCAAGCCCAACAGTGGCTGCATTAAGCCATTCAAAATGTGCTTTTGTCTTTCCAGCAATTATTTTTGCAAGGGCGGTTTTGCCAGTGCCGGGTGGGCCATATAAGATTAGTGATGTAATCCTGTCTGCTTCTATAGCCCTTCGCAGTAGTTTCCCGTGGCCAAGGATATGTCTCTGTCCGACATATTCATCGAGGGTTCTGGGGCACATACGGTAGGCAAGAGGCTGAACAAGGACTCCTTCTTTAAATAGTTCCATGTCTTATGTTTGCTGATATGATTGAAATTTTTCAAGAGCTACAAAAAAGTCTTCATTCATGGAACATTCTGTGTAGTAATCTGATAAAATGTAAGATTATAAGCTAACAGCTAATAATGTGGAGTTTTGATATATGAGATTACTCAATGGCCTAAGTAATGCACAGAGGGAGGCTGTTACAACAGTAGAGGCTCCCCTGCTTATTGTTGCTGGTTCAGGTACAGGGAAGACAAGAACTATAACACATAGAATTGCATATCTCATCGAGCAGGGTGTAAGTCCTGAAAACATTCTGGCAGTCACATTCACAAACAGGGCAGCAAATGAGATGAGAGAGCGGGCAGAGGCAATTCTACGAAGACAAACAGGCAGTTTGTTTATCGGGACATTTCACTCACTCGGGCTGAAGATTATAAAAGAAAATAGGGGAAAAGATTTTATTTTATACGATAGAAACGAACAGATTAATCTCCTGAAAAAGCTATCTGATAGTAGTTCTGCGCCAAAGTTAGCAGAGAAGATAACGAGAATAAAAAATTTCATTGATGAGCCTGACAATGAGACCCGTAAACTATATGAAGATTACCAGAAATTACTCAAAGAAAACTCTGCCCTTGATTTTGATGATTTAATACTTGAGGCAGTAGAGATACTTTCTGATAGTATGGTGCTTGAAAAATATCAAACTCCATTTAAGTATATCATGGTGGATGAATATCAGGACATAAATCCTGCACAATATAGATTTATAAGGCTACTTGCTGGAGATAAAAGGAATATCTGTGCTGTTGGAGACCCTGACCAGGCGATTTATGCATTTAGAGGGGCAGATGTGGAAAATTTTCTAAATTTCGAGAGGGATTTCCCGGACGCAAAAATAATAAAACTCACCCATAACTACCGCTCTACTGGTGTTATTCTTAATGCATCAAATAATCTGATAAAAAATAATATTAAGCGAATAGAAAAAGAGCTTAAGCCGATTAAAGATAAGGGAAGGCATATAGTTATTTACTCAGTGCCTGAGGAAGAGATGGAAGGAGAGGTTATTGTAAAGGAGATAGAGGAACGACTGGGAGGAACAAGCTATTATCAGCTATACGTAAGGGGGGCTCTGTCCCCCTTACGAAATCCCCCTGGAGAAAAAATATTCAGTCAGCGCTACTTCAGATTTTCTGATTTTGCTGTCTTTTTCAGGATAAATGCTCAGGCAAAGGCAATAGAAGAATCATTTATAAAATCAGGAATTCCATATCAGGTGGTTGGAGAGAGACCCTTTCTGGAGCGTCAGGAGATAAGAGATATTCTTTCGTATTTTAAGGTTATTATCAATCCTGAGGATAGCATGAGTCTTGAAAGAATTATCAATAGACCTCCGAGAGGAATCGGTGAGGCAACAGTAACCATGCTAGCAAATCATGCAAAGCGGAATGGATTACCTCTTTTTTATAATATAACGAAGACAGGCCATAAATTGAGCAACGATAAGAGAAAAAAGATTAAGGAGTTTGTTTCTATGATTGAACATTTTATGGAGCTTAAAGGGAAACTGACTGTAGATGAGCTTTTAAAGCTTGTTCTCAGGGATACAGGATTGCAGGAATATTATAGAGATAGAGAGGAGAGCCTTTTATTTCTGGAGAATCTTTCACTGGCATACAGAGACATTCAAGCCCCTGAATCTTTCATCAGGTTTATAAATGATATTGCCCTCTTAACCCCATCTGATGTATACGACCCACGGGCAGATAGGGTTGCATTAATGACACTTCATACAGCAAAAGGACTTGAATTCAGAACAGTCTTTATTGCAGGAGTGGAGGATGGATTAATACCGTATACATTCAAAGATGATGTTGACATTGAAGAAGAAAGGCGTCTTTTCTATGTTGGTATGACAAGGGCAAAGGAAGAACTATTTCTTTTGTGTGCAAGGAATAGATTTTTATATGGCAGAAGCCTTAATTTACCAACTTCATCATTTCTCAAAGAGATTCCAGAGGAGTTTGTGGAAAGCAGATTTATTCCTGATAAGATTAAGAAGGTTGAATCCGAGCCACAAATGGGATTGTTTTAATTATGGTAAAATGTTAGCTATCGTAGGAGGTGTATTGAATGTTTCATACAGCAGACCCGGAAGAAATTATTGATGGCAAGATTACAGATGTATATTTTGAAAGAACATTAAAGATTCTTAAGGCTAAGAAGATAAATCCTGTTGTAAAGGCTGAATTTATTGCAAAGAGTCTTCCTGATAACTGGCCATGGGCTCTCTTTGCAGGACTTGAAGAGGCCATGTATCTTATGAAGCACCTGCCAATAAAAGTAAGGGCAATGAAAGAGGGGACAGTATTTTATCCCTATGAACCTGTAATGGAGATAGAGGGTAGATATCAGGATTTCTGTATCTATGAGACTGCAATACTCGGTTTAATATGTCAGGCATCGGGTATTGCAACAAAGGCTGCGAGGTTTAAGAAATTAGCTGGAGAGAGGCTTGTTGTCAGTTTTGGTGCGAGGAGGATGCACCCGATACTCGCACCAATGATAGAAAGAAATGCCTATATTGGAGGATGTGATGGAGTTGCTGTAATAAAATCAGGTGAAATAATCGGTGAAGACCCTATGGGCACTATGCCCCATTCATTGATTATATGTATTGGCTCAACAGTTGATGCAATTCGGGCATATGATGAAGTGCTTGAGCCAAAATTTAAGAGGGTTGCACTCATAGATACATTCCTCGACGAGAAATTTGAGGCAATAAATGTTGCTGAGGCTATAGGTAAGAAACTTTTTGCAGTAAGGCTTGACACACCTTCTTCGAGGAGAGGAAATTTTTACAGGATTCTTGAGGAGGTCAGATGGGAACTCGACATTAGGGGGTTTAAGCATGTAAAACTCTTTGTGAGTGGCGGTATTAAAGAGGAAGAGATCCCTGTATTAAATCCAGTCGTTGATGCATATGGCATTGGCACCTCAATCAGCAATGCACCTGTTATTGATTATGCAATGGATATAATAGAAGTTAAAGGCAAACTATTAGCAAAAAGAGGAAAGTGGTCAGGTAGTAAAAGAGTCCTCAGATGTCCAAAATGTGGTAATAGAAAAATTATGCCAAACATAGCTGACAGCTATCAGCTAACAGCTAAAATATGCTCATGCAGAAAGAAATTTGAAGACATCCTGATACCTGTTCTCGATAATGGTAAACAACTTATCAAGATAGAGTTACCTCCCAAACTCAGGGGAAGGGTACTACAGGCTGTTAATGATTTGCCCCTGAGTGGTGAATCGAAAGATAAGTGAGATGGAAACCTGTCACTTGTCACTCGTCACTGGTCACTATTTCTAATGGCTTCCTTTTATATCTTACTTGCCATATTTCTGTGGAGTTCGCTCGGAATCGTTGTGAGACTTTCAGGAGTAGCAATACATACGCTTATCTTTTATTCATTTTTAGTAGCTCTGATCTTGCAGGGATTAATTTTATCTAAAAGGAATTATAGAAAAGAGATTCCTGAGTTTAAAAGGCTTAAATATCCTCTGATACTTGGTATTATCTCACTCCTGAATATGTTCTCCTATTTTTATGCATTTAAAAACACTACAATAGCAAATGCAGTCCTTACACATTATACAGCACCTGTGATAGTTGCTTTTCTTGCACCTGTTTTTCTAAAAGAGAAGATTACAAAGAAGGTCGTCATCGCAATAGTTATAGCCTCGGTGGGTCTATGGATTATGCTTGGTGGATTTACCTTTCAGGAAGAACATACAGCAGGTATAATGGCCGGTCTTTTCTCGGGGCTTGCATATGCAGTGATTGTTATCCTCGCAAGGATTTATGCACAGAATTTTAATCCCCTGGTTCTGACATTTTTCTCAAATATCGCCATTGTAGCCCTGCTTGCACCATTTGTAAGGGAGATACCTTTAAATGCCTTATGGAGTTTTCTCCTGATGGGTATAGTTCACTCAACCATTGCACCTATTTTATATTTTAAAGGGCTACAAAAGGTTACTGCTAACAGGACTGCTGTCCTCGGCTATCTCGAACCTCCGAGTGCTATAATCTTTAGCATGGTACTTTTAAATGAATTTCCAGGATTAAGTTCAATTATTGGTGGTATTCTTATAATCCTTTCGGGTTATCTTACTTTAAAAAGAAATGACCTCCCATCACTCAGTCGCTGAATCTACCTATTCCTACAAAACGTACAGCAATTTTTTAGTCTATTAATTCCATTAGATGCTGAAACTTTTTCTTAAAGAACAATGTTTCAGTATCCTTTGGATATTTTATAAGGTTTTCCCGCTCAATCAGTGAGTCCTTTGTAATCCTATATCTCTTAATAACTTGCGTTGCATCACTAAAGTCATCCTCTGTTCCTCTGAGCAGCTTGCTGAAGACAAAGTCTATTGGTTCAAGAATTTTCACGATGAGAAAATCACTTTTATGAACGGTTATTGCCCTCTCTCTGTACCCAGCAGGCAATGGTATAATACCCCAGCTACTTATGTTTTCACTTATATTGAAATTGATATTTTCTTTTTTCAGAAATTCAATAAGCTCAGAAAAAAAATTCTTCACTGCATTTAATCTCCGCATCTATATCAATAGTATATCTGGGTATTTCATAAAAACTCATGGCGAGTCCACTAATGAGGAGAAGCTTAATTTGCTCATTTTTCAGCCTTGCATGGTTTTCTATTTTCTCTATATAGAACTTAGCATAATCGTGCATGGAGGAGACTTTTAAAGAATTTCTTCTCTTTTCTCTGTAAATGCTGAGTTTTATCATATATGGTTGTATTATTTTGTCTTCATGTAGCTCTTCAAGTACAGTGTTTTTAGGCAGTATCCACCTGAAAGCAATGTACCAGCTCAATGCATCTATAAGATTATCTTTCACAATGGGGTTTTCTATATACGATTTATATGCCCTTACCGCGGTGGGGTTTAATATAAACTCAATCCAGAGGTATTTTCTGTGTCCTGCTCGACATTTTAGGAACAACTATTTTGAGTTTAAAGTTAGTCCTACCA
>JBFLWW010000021.1:0-33182 GCA_040757475.1 Nitrospirota bacterium | reverse complement strand
CTCAGGGCCACCCATATCTTACTACCCCCTAAAATCCTCATCATCATGAATATGCCTTATGACTTTTTTACTCGTCAGTATTCTAACCTATTTCAGTTTCGTGTCCAGTCAGAGGGGTTCAGTCCATGTCCATGCCAGGCACTATTTATGCTGCTGATGTAAAGGAATACAGGCTTGACAATGGACTTAAGGTCTTAATTATCGAGGAACACAAAGCCCCTATTGCAACCTTCCAGATATGGTATCGGGTTGGTTCAAGAAATGAGCAGATTGGTAAGACCGGGTTGAGCCATCTACTTGAGCATATGATGTTTAAAGGTACCTACAGGTATGGTTCAAAGGCATTTTCAAAGATTATCCAGAAGAATGGTGGTGTTGACAACGCCTTTACAACAAAGGATTACACTATGTACTACCAGACCCTATCATCAGACAGGATAGGGCTATCAATAGAGCTTGAATCTGATAGGATGACAAACCTTGTTATGGATTCAAAGGAAACACTTTCAGAGAGAAGTGTTGTCATGGAAGAGCGGATGATGAGATACGAGGATGACCCTTATAATTCATTATTCGAAGAAGTGATGGCTGCAGCCTTCAAATCACACCCATACCAATGGCCTGTGATAGGATGGATGTCAGACATATCATCTATTGAAAGGGATGACTTATACAACTATTACAGGGCACATTATGCACCTGACAACGCAGTGATTGTTGTTTCAGGGGATGTAAAGCCTGATGAGGTAATAGATGGGATAAAATTATCATTTGGTAAAATTCCCCCTGGACCTTCAAGGAAACCCGTTATATCAAAAGAAGTAGAACAGAAGGGTGAGCGAAGGGTTTATCTGAAGAGACAGGCAGAATTACCATACATCCTCATTGGTTATCATACACCGAGCTTCCCTGAGGAAGATAGCTACGCACTTGAGGTTCTTGGGACTGTTCTATCAGGTGGGAAGAGTGCAAGACTCTATAAATCCCTGGTATATGAAAAGAAACTTGCTATATGGGCATTTGCTGACTATAGTGGCCTGCATAAAGACCCTTATCTATTCTTTTTTGCAGCAACAGCATCTCCTCAGAGGAGCATAGATGATGTCGAAAAAGCACTATATGCTGAGATAGAGAAAATAAAAAAGGAGACACCCTCTGAGAGAGAGGTTCAGAAGGCAAAGAACCAGATTGAGGCATCGTTTATTTTTAGTCAGGACTCGATATATTCACAGGCAGAACTTACAGGACTGTTTGAGATGCTCGGCGATTATAGATTAAAGGATAAGTATCTTGAGGGAATAAGGAAAGTTACTCCAGAGGATGTGGTCAGGGTTGCAAAGAAGTATCTCAAAGAAGAAAACAGGACAGTAGGCATATTGATACCCATTAAAAATCAAAATTCAAAATGAAAAATTCAAAATTCAGGAAAATATTAATTACTTCATTAATTTTAAATTTTGCATTTTTATTTTTAAATTTAAACTATGTATTTGCACTCGATGTAAAAAGAACTGTTCTCCCGAATGGTCTGACAGTATTACATTCAGAAAAGCACAATCTCCCAATAGTCATGATCACGTTACTTGTTAAGGCAAGTCCTCTCAATGAGCCAAAAGAGAAGGCTGGACTTGCCAATCTAACTGTAGAACTTCTCACAGAAGGCACAAAGAATCGTAAATCTAATGATATAAGTGAGGAGATTGAATTTATAGGTGCATCACTTGATGCATCGGTAAATGATAGTTATACAACAGTTACCCTTTCTGTTCTGAAAAAAGATATTAACAAAGGGTTTGAGCTGTTTTCAGATATCCTGCTTAATCCTGTCTTTCCAGAGGAGGAGATTGAGCGGAAAAAGGAACTTATAAAGGGCTCTCTGAGACAGCGTGAGGAGGAACCTTCCTTTCTTGCAGGTCGTGCCTTTAAGAAAGAGGTATTTGGAGAGCACCCTTATGGAAGGCTTATTGAAGGCTCTGCCGAGACTATCTCAGCAATCAAAAGAGAAGACCTATCAAAATTCCATTCTGATTATTTCCTGCCTAACAATTCGATATTATCAGTTGTCGGAAACCTCACCACAGATGAACTGGATTTTTTAATTAAAAAATACCTCAGTGAGTGGAAGAAAGCTGACCTAACATCAAAGATTTCAAATAGACCCAATGAAAAGAAGTCCAAAAAAGTTGTAAAGATAGATAAAGACCTTACTCAAGCAAATATTATACTCGGGCATCTCGGGATAAGCAGAGACAACCCCGATTACTATGCAGTCTCTGTGATGAACTACATACTAGGAGGTGGAGGGTTTTCGTCGCGGCTGATGCAGAGAATAAGAGATGAAATGGGCCTTGCATACGACATACATAGCTTTTTTACGCCCAACAAAGAAGAAGGAATTTTTCAGGTGGGTGTTCAGACCAAAAATGAGTCTGCAAATACAGCTGTTTATGAGATACTCAGTCAGATTGATAGGATAAGAAAAGAGAAGGTTTCAGACCAGGAATTATCTGATGCAAAGTCGTATCTGACAGGAAGCTTCCCAAGGAGACTTGATACTAACAGAAAGATTGCTGATTTCTTAGTCTCAGTCGAATTTTATAATCTCGGTCTCGACTATGTTGAAAAATATCCTTCCTATATAAATTCAGTTACAAAAGATGATGTGCTGAGGGTTGCACATATATACCTTGACCCTGAAAACTATGTAATTGTGGTTGTGGCAAACCAGAAGAAAGCGAACCTTTTCAACTTAGAATAATCCGTCTTCCTTCAGCACCCTGTAGGGCAAGGCAGAGCTCATCAAATGTGGAATGGTTCATAAAGAGGCCTGTTGAGACTTTTCCTATATCATTGAGATTATGTGCATCAGATGATGTTATCCAAGGGATATGGCTGTATTCTTTAAATCTTATTCGTGCTTTTTCTACAGATATACTTGGAGAAATCTCAAGTGCATCAAGCTTTAAATCAGGTGGTATAAAGCCGAGCTGGCCGATAATCCCAAAACCCTCCCGGTCAATGTGGGCTGCGATCGCAAGGCCACCGAAAGAATGTATCATTTCTACTATCTTATTAACAGAAAGCCGTGTTGACCCTATCAATAACCTCTTATTAAAACCAAGGACCTCATCATTTTCGTTAACAACAACCTGATAACCGAACACCTCTTCATCATTTTCTCCGGGCTGAAGATTTTCATAGACAATATCCTGGAGCCTTAGGGCACTATCTATATCACCAAAAAGTCCCACAATATGGACTTCCTCAGATGATGTGACCTCTATCCCTGGAAGGGCATTTATCCCTTTTCCTTTAGCTACCCTTCTTGCGACCTCTGCATTTTCTACAGAGTTGTGGTCACAGATGGCAATTATGTTTAAACCTAGGGATGCAGCTTTTTCAACGATACGGTAAGGGGTCATGTAAGGGTCGGCACATGGGGAGAGGCAGGTATGAATATGGAGGTCTGCTCTGAACTCTACCGGCATCTCAAAGTGCAAAAGGGGGACTTAAAGTCCCCTTTTTGAAATCCCCCTGATAAGAACACTAAAGCCCCCTCAGGCCCATGTTATAAAGCTTACCTACAAGCTCAAAGGCAGGCAGAGGACTTACCATAATCGGGATACCCTCCCTTTCAGCCTTTTTCGATGTCTCTGTATCAGGGTTTCTATTATTCACAAGTATGATGCCTGATAGTTCTTTGAGTGTCGCAACTGCTACAATGTTTTGATGGGTCTGAAGGGTCACCCAGATATTACCTTCCTTGCTATTTGCTATAACATCTGAGAGGAGGTCACTCACATAGCCACCTGTCACTTCTCTTGTTAAATTAGAGGATGCTGTTTTTACCTCAAGGGATAAACTATCAACAATTTCCTGGAGTTTCATGTATTACTCCTTTTTTATGTTTATAACAAACTCTAAGGACGTCCCCACATCAGGGATAGATGAAATTTTTAGTTCATCTGTATTCTTCTTGATATTCGGCAGACCCATGCCTGAGCCAAATCCCATTTCCCTTATATAATCAGGGGCTGTTGAATAGCCCTCTTTCATGGCAAGCTCAATATCTTCAATGCCAGGACCTGCGTCTTCAACTGTAACCTTTATACAATCTGGCGTGATTTCATACCTCATCATACCTGCCGGAGCATATATTATTACATTCATCTCTGCTTCAAAGGCTGCTATGGCTGCCCTTCTTATGATGTTGTGATTAACGCCCATCTTTTCGAGTACAGCCTTCAACTCAGTGGAAGCAACGCCTGCATGAGCGAAATCTTTACCTGTCAGGAGAAAAAAACCTTCCGCTGTTCCCCCCCTATTCATTTTACATTATTAGGGGAACCTCGTAATCCTCTTTCATATAATCTGCCGCAGGCCTCAAACATGGGAAGATTTGTAGCAAGTAAAGGAATCTTCTTTTCCTCGGCAAGTGTGACTGCTTTGCTGTTAGGCCTTTTACCCCGTACAAAGATAATGGCTTTTACATTAGCAACTTCTGCAGTGCGTATAACTGTTTCATTAATCAGACCTGTTATTAGTAGAGCCCCTGGCTTGGAAAATGCTAAGACATCACTCATGAGGTCTGAGCTACAACCCTTGTCAACAGCCATATTCATATCAGAGTTACATGTAAGAACCTCTGCCTGAATGATGTCTTTAATTTCATTTAAGGTCATATCATACTTTCACAGGCTCAACTCTCACTGTATCTGTTGAAATTCCTCCATTGGTTGAAAAGTGAGTCAGAACATTAACCCGATTATGGGGGAAATGTGCTGGAACATAGACAGTTCCCTCTGGAATTGTATCAGTGACTTTAGCCCTAAGATACACCGTACCCCGCCTTGATGTCACCTTAACATAGCTCTTATTTAAAATGCCAAGTCTTTCGGCGTCTTCCTCATTTATTTCAACTAATGCCTCGGAGGCAACGAGGTCAAGGGCTTTAGACCTTGTTGACATGCTTCCTGAATGTTGTAATACATCCCTTATAACCATAGTCAGTGGATAATCTGCATCTGGTTCTTCACCAGGGGTATAGCGGACAGGGTTAAAAACCTTTTTTTCGGAAGAAACAACAGAAGAAGAAACGAGAAGGGAGTTTATCTCCTTTGAGATATCATCAAGAGTACTAACTCCCATGTCTTTTTCCATCGCCCATGTGAGGTTTCTAATAATCTGCCAGTCAGGAAGTGACTGGCCGGTTGCATCTACCGCCTTGTGGACCTGCTGTGCGAGCCCTTCGGCATTCATGAAAGTGCCATCTTTTTCTGCCCAGCTCGATGCTGGTAAAACTACATGGGCTAATTTTGCGGTCTCCGTTAGTGAGATGTCCTGGACTATCAAGAGGTCTAACGCCTTTAAGCCTTTAATTATCGTTGCACTACCCGGAAAGGTCACGACAGGGTCTTCTCCAACAATATATAAAGCCTTTAGGGAGCCAGGCTCGTAAAGCATTTCTCTAACACCTTTCCCTGTTTTTTCTAAGGAACTATAACCCGGGCCAGCATCAGGCCTTATGCCCATCTGATAAAGGCCAAAGGTATTTGAGTACTCGGCTGGTATCTGTAAGGTTTCAGGTTCATCACCAAGCAGATTAACCAGATTTGCAGCAGCCAAAACAGTATCAAGTCCTTTTGTATTTTCAGAAATACCGATTGAAAGGGATAACATCCTACTCTTCGCATTAGCAAATGTTTCTACAGCAGATGTGAACTCTTCCTCGGTAATCCCTGTAATCTTAGAAACTCCATCAGGTGTGTAATCTTTTAATGCCTCCTCGAGAGATAAAAACGCTTGAACCTTTGATGCCTTTTCTTTATCAAAAAGACCTTTATCTATTATAACCTTCATCATTCCGTTCAGCAGTGCTACCCCTGTGCCCTGTTTTATCCCGAGCCATTGCGAACTGTGTCTTGTTAGTTTTGTTTCTCTGCTGTCAGCAACAATAAGCTGCGCACCCTCTATCCTCTTTGCCCATAGAATATTGAGTCCAAAGATAGGATGGGTTATACTCAGGTCTGATTCAACGACGAGTATGACCTCTTTATTTAGAGGTGTTTTGAGGTCAACCCTGTGGCCTTTTTGACCGAATGACATATTCCAAGCCTTCTCTACAAGTCCATAGCCTAATGAAGCAGAAGAGTCAATGTTATTAGAACCAATAACATTCCTCATAAATTTCTGTAGTATGTAATTATCTTCATTTGTGCACCTATGTGAGCCTATTGCACCTATAGAAGAGGCTCCATTGGATTTTATGATAGATTTCAGACTGTCACTTATATAGGTCAATGCCTTTTCCCACGATGCAGGCGCAAGTTCACCATCTTTTCTTATTAACGGCGTCTTGAGACGGTTTTCGCTGTATATGTAGTCAAACCCAAATCTGCCCCTGCCACAAAGATTCCCATCGCTTACCCCGGTGCCCTCCTTGCCTCTTGACCTCAGTATTTTCCCTTCTCTTATCCCTAATGTGAGGGTACAACCAACACCGCAGAATGAACATATAGTCTCCTTTTCCTCAAGGAACCATGGCCTAGCCTTAAATTTATACGGTTTGCTGAGGAGTGCACCTGTCGGGCATATATCTATACATTGACCACAATAATCGCACTCAAGTATTTCACCAAATGCAGGCTGCACTACTGTCGGGAATCCCCGGTTAATCAACCCCAAGGCACCTCTACCCTGATATTCATCGCAGATCCGTACACATTTACCACATAGAATGCATCTGTTGGAATTCAGCTCTATTAAAGGTCCTCTGACATCAGGAGGGATTCCTTTCCTGGGCCTTATGAATCTGCCTTCAGTTTTACCGTATTCATATGCAAGGTCCTGTAGGTCGCACTCACCTGCCTTGTCACATATCGGACAATCAAGAGGATGGTGGACTAACATGAGTTCGAGTACAGTCTGACGGATCTTTCTAAGCTTAGGTGTATCTGTCATCACTACCATCCCGTTTTCAGCAGGGCTTGAGCATGCAGCAAAGAGCCTCGGCGCTTTCTCTACCTCTACCAAACACAATCTGCAAGAGCCATAAGGTTTGAGCCTTTTGTCATAACAGAGATTGGGTATATAGATACCATTTTTCAGTGCAGCCTGAAGGATGGTGCTTCCCTTTTCTACCTCTATTTTTTTGTCATTTATGGTTAGCTCTATCATTTTCTGCTCCCTCCTATGCTACCCCTGCTGGGGCTGCTACACCTGCTAATTCCAACAGTTCGGCCTCACTAGCCTCACGGGCTGCAGCAGGTAGTACCTTTATAGACTTGAATTTACAGCTATCATAACAGCTCCTGCAACGAACACAGAGCTCCTGGTTAATCCTGTGCGGCTTTTTCTTCTCACCAATAATAGCCTTTGAGGGACATGCCCTCGCACAGGCCATGCAACCCTTACAGAGCTTTTCAACTATGTAGAATGTGCAGAGGTCACGACAGATACCCATCTTACACCATTTATCCCTTATATGTGATTCATATTCATCTCTGAAGTATTGGATTGTAGTAAGCACAGGATTAGGAGCTGTAAAACCAAGACCACAGAGGGATGCTGCAATAATGTCTCTACCAAGGTCTTCCAGTGTCTCAATATCACCCTCTTTACCGCGGCCCTCTGTAATATCAGTAAGTATATCAAGAAGTATCTTTGTTCCAACCCTGCATGGTATGCACTTTCCGCAGGATTCATCTGCAGTAAAATCGAGGAAAAACTTTGCTACACTTACCATACAGTTATTGTCATCCATCACAACCATGCCGCCAGAGCCCATTATGGCACCACTCTTGACAATGTCTTCATACGTTACAGGGAGGTCAAGGAGATCCTCGGGGATGCAGCCACCTGACGGTCCCCCTACCTGGACAGCCTTGAATTTCCTTCCCCTCTTCATTCCGCCACCAATATCATAGATAATTGTTCTAAGCGGGATACCCATTGGCACCTCAATAAGTCCTATATTATTTACAGCACCTGTGAGTGCAAAGACCTTTGTCCCTGGGCTCTTTTCAGTTCCAAGGCTCCTGTACCAATCAGCACCATTCACGATTATTGGCGGTATCTGTGCTAAGGTCTCAACATTATTCAAGACCGAAGGTTTGTCCCAGAGTCCTTTATGAGCAGGGAAGGGCGGCCTTGGTCGTGGCATACCACGCTTTCCTTCTATAGAACGCATAAGGGCTGTTTCCTCACCACATACGAATGCGCCAGCACCCTGATATATCTCAAGGTCAAAGTCAAAGCCGCTATCAAGGATATTCTTCCCCAGGAGGCCTGCCTCACAGCACCGTTCTATTGCTAACTGTAGTCGATGCACTGCCAGGGGATACTCAGCCCTGACATAAATATAACCATTATGTGCCCCTATTGCCTTAGCACCTATAATCATCCCTTCAATCACAGAGTGTGGATCAGCCTCCATAACAGACCTGTCCATGAATGCCCCGGGGTCTCCCTCGTCACCATTACATAACATAAATTTCACATCAGACTGAACCTTTGAGGCAAATTCCCATTTCAGACCTGTTGGAAAGCCTGCACCACCTCTACCCCTTAATCCAGAATCCTTTACGACCTTTATTATCTCTTCGGGTGTCATCTGTGTCAGTGCCTTTGCAGCTGCCTGATAACCATCCCTCGAAATATATTCATCGAGACTCTCAGGGTCTATCATTCCCTTATTTCTTAAGACACGGAGCACCTGATATTTAAAGAAAGAGATATCCATCATGACAGGGATAGGCAATTTCTTCTCAGGTTCTACGAACATCAACTTCTGATAAGGTCTACCCTTCACAAAATGTTCTTCGACTAACTTTGGTACTTCTTCGACAGTTAATGTCTGGTAAAAGATTTGATCTGGATATACAGTCATGACAGGACCCAGCGCACAATATCCATTGCAGCCTGTCAGGATTACCCTTACCTCTTCCTCGAGACCTCTTTTTTTAATCTCTTCCTTGAGGGCATCCTTTAATATCAAGCTTCCACTGGCAACACATCCAGTCCCTGCACATAGCATCAAATTTGCACGAAATTTTGCCATCCTATCCCTCCTAAATCACAGATGACACTGATGAAAACACAGATTATCGCAGACATCTGTGTTCATCCGCGTTTTTTTATCTGTGCCCATCTTTGTTTTTTAATATGTTGTCTCATAGCCAACACTAAGGGCATATTTCTCAACAACATTACCACCTAAGACATGCTCTTTAAATATCTCTCTAATCTTCTGGTCATTCAGGTCAATGTACTTGATAGGCGGCTGACCTATTATTTCCACAGTGGCCATAGGTTCACGGGCACAGAGTCCGGCGCAGCCTGAAGTTGTAATAATAACATCTTCTGCCCCGGCCTTTGCAATTTCCTCCATCAGGGCTGTCATGACAGGTCGTGCCCCTGCTGCGATCCCGCATGTCCCCATATGGACTGTAACCTTTGCCCTGTGAGCACCTTCTCTTAAGGTAAAGGTTGCTTTATGTTTTTCTTTAATCCTCTGAAGCTCCTCTATTGTTATTCTCGCAGGCAATATATATTTCTCTACAGGATTTCCACCCATGATGTGATCTTTAAATATCTCTCTAATCTTCTCAGCACTAAGGTCACAATATTTGACAGGGGGTTGATTGATTATCTCTACAGTGGCCATAGGTTCACGGGAACAACGCCCGACACAGCCTGAAGTCGTGACTTCAACATCTTCTACCCTGGCCTTTGCAACCTCCTCCATCAGGGCTGTCATGACAGGTCGTGCCCCTGCTGCGATCCCGCATGTCCCCATATGGACTGTAACCTTTGCCCTGTGAGCGCCTTCTCTCTCCATCTTACTCCTCCTTTTCCTCTATAACCTCTGCTTCTTCTATGGGAGCTGCTTCTACACTTACTGGTGCATATTTGTTAAGAGCAGCTACTGCCTTCTTTGGGGTTAATAAACCGTGTGCAGCCTGGCCTATCATCATACAAGGTGCAAGACCACAACAACCGATGCAGCGGACGGTCTCTAAAGAGAACATCCTGTCCTCGGTTGTCTCACCAACGCCTATCTTTAATACCTCCTTAATCTTCTCCAATACTGTCTCAATCCCCTTCACAAAGCAGGCTGTTCCAAGACAGACCCTTATGGTATGTTTACCCCTCGGCTTCATTGTAAAGAAGGCATAAAAGGAGACGATACTATGGATCTCGGCTGCTGGAATATTCAATCCCCTCGATATTCGTTTTTGTATCTCAGGGGGAAGATACCCTACTATCTCCTGAGCACGCTGAAGTGTTGGGATTGAGCTACCAGGCTTCTTTTTGTACTCCTTGATAGCCCTGTCTAATTCATCAAGCATTGAAGGGGTGAATTCTTCCCTCGGTTTTTCCTCTACATAAACCTTTCCCCTTATTAATGCCCTCTGTGTTACATCTCCGAGCACTGCTGGAGAAAAGGGCTTCGGAACATAGTCAATGGCGCCGAGTTCAAGGGCTTCTTTAATCGTCTCCTGTGATGGATAATCTGCTGTTATTACTATACCTGTATCCGGTCTCGACTTTTTTATCCATCTTGTAAGGGCAAGACCATCCATCTCAGGCATCTTTAGGTCGGTGAGGACAAGGCTATAATTGTTTTGTTCCATCTTAGTAATCGCCTCTTTTCCACCCAAGGCGCCTTCTACGTCATAACCTATTGCCTTGAGTGTCCTCTCTGCGTTTTTTATTGCAGCAGGCTCGTCATCCACAATAAGGATTTTAGATGTTTCTGCCATATAGAACCTCCTTTGATTTGCGTTTAATCTACTATAAGGGTTGAATCCATGTCAACCATAAAAATTATTCTTCAATCTACATCAGGTAGCTTTACGTCTGAAATCATTTTATAAATGACTAACATCCCAGTATTTCCATTTTAAATAATCATTAATCGCCCTTGCTGCCTTTTTCCCGGCACCCATAGCTAAGATAACTGTTGCAGAGCCTGTAACTATATCCCCACCAGCAAAGACGCCTCTCTTGGAGGTCATGCCTGTCCCTTCCTCAGCTATAATGTAACCCCTCTTGTTTAACACCAAATCCGGCATAGTTTTCGTTAGAAGCGGGTTTGCCCTTGTCCCGAGCGCAGGTATTGCTATATCTATTTCGATCTGGAATTCACTGCCCTTTATAGGAATAGGTCTTCTCCTGCCAGATTCATCAGGTTCTCCGAGTTCCATCTTTATACATTCAACTCCACAGACATTTCCTTTACCATCATCAATAAATCTTGTAGGATTTGTTAAGAGCATGAATTCTATCCCCTCCTCTTTTGCATGATGAAGTTCTGCCTTTCTTGCTGGCATCTCAGCCTCAGAACGCCTGTACATAAGATAGACCTTTTCAGCGCCAAGTCTTAGTGCTACTCTTGCTGCATCCATAGCCACATTTCCACCACCAAATACAGCGACCCTTTTACCCCTTTTTATCGGTGTATCATAATCAGGGAAAAGATATGCCTTCATCAGATTAGCCCTTGTTAAAAATTCGTTTGCAGAGTAAACACCATTTAGATTTTCTCCTGGTATTCCCATAAACATAGGTAAACCCGCACCTGTTGCGATAAAACAGGCATCAAATCCCCTGTCATTTAATAGTTCATCAACAGTATAGAGTTTTCCAATCACTGCATCAAGGACGAGTTCAACCCCTAATTTTTTTATATATCCAACCTCTCTTTCTACTATTACCTTTGGAAGTCTGAATTCCGGTATACCATAAATCAATACCCCACCAGGTTTATGCAATGCCTCAAATAAAGTAACCTGATGGCCAGATTTTGCAAGGTCTGCCGCGCAGGTTAGACCACCAGGGCCTGAGCCTATTATAGCTACCTTTCTACCCGTAGGCCGTGGTTTCTCAGGTATCTGAATCTCAACTTTTTCTGCCTCGTAATCGGCAACAAATCTCTCTAGGTTGCCTATTGCGATAGGCTCACCCTTTTTACCCAAGAGGCATAAAGATTCACATTGAATCTCCTGGGGACATACCCTTCCACAGACAGCAGGTAATGCATTCTTCTCCTTAACTTTATAGCAGGCTTCTAAAAATTTACCCTCTTTTATTAAACCTATAAATCCCGGTATATCTACTTCAACAGGGCAACCTTCTCTACAAGAAGGTTTCTTGCAGGCTAAACATCTATGTGCCTCTTCAACCGCCTCTTCAGGAGAATATCCATAAGGAACCTCATTAAAATTCCTTGCCCTTATTAGAGGGTCCTGTTCCCTCATCTTTACTCTGGGCTTTTTCTTTTCCTCTCTTTTCTCCTCTTTTCCCTCCATCTTATTTAACACACATTTTTTTTATATATCTTTCCATGGCTATCCTTTCTTCATCAAGATACATCTGCTGTCTTTTCATAAGCAAATCGAAATCAACCTTGTGACCATCAAATTCAGGGCCATCAACACAGGCAAACTTTGTTTCGCCTCCAATTTCTACCCTGCATACACCACACATTCCTGTTGCATCAACCATAATTGAATTCAGACTGACAATGGTTTTTACATCGTATTTCTCTGTTGTCTTGCAAACAAATTTCATCATAATAGCTGGGCCAATAGCAACTACTAATTTTATATCCTTATCCCCTCTTAAAAGCTCATCCAAAGGAACAGTTACTACTGCTTTTCTGCCATAGGAGCCGTCATCTGTTGTGATAATTAATTTATCTGATATCTCACGTATCTTTTCTTCCCAGAAAAGGAGAGCCTTTGTCCTTGCACCTATGATCGAAATTATTTTATTGCCTGCCTCTTTTAATGCCCTTGTTATTGGATAGATAGGTGCGATCCCAACACCACCGCCTACACAGACAACTTTTCCAAAAGTTTCTATATGGGAAGGCATTCCGAGTGGGCCAATTACATCAGATATATAATCACCTTCATTTAATGTGCCCAGATGATAGGTTGTCTTGCCAACCTTCTGGAAGACAGTGGTTATGGTTCCTCTGTCCCTATCGAAATCAGCTATAGTTAAAGGTATCCTTTCTCCTTCTTCATGGATTCTAAGAACAAAAAAATTGCCTGGCCTTGTCTTTTTTGCAATAGCTTTTGCGGCAATCTCGAATAAGGTCACAGACTCTGATAGATCTTCCTTCTTTAAGATTTTAAACATTGTACCTCCTTTCTTGTTTGAAATCTAAGATTTAATTTACAAAATAACTTTGTCCCGAAAATGTCTTTAGTAACAGGTCAGGAGACCTGTCACTATGTTCTAAACTGTCATGCCGAACCCTGCTGGATACTAAGGCAATCATTTATCGATGAGTTCAGAGACTTTAAGGCCTTTTTTACTGCTAACAGGAGACTATCAGGTGTAAAGGGCTTTTCAATATAGTCATATGCACCAAGCTTTATGGAAGATATAGCCGTAGCAGGGGTACTATATCCTGTTATGATTATGACTTCAGTATCAGGCCATTTACTCTTTATATGCTTGAGGATCTCCATGCCATCCATATCAGGCATCTTGATGTCTACCAGGGCAAGGTTAAAGCTCTCATTTTCTATCGTCTTCAGCCCATCTATTCCACTCTTAGCCATCTTTACATTATAACCCTCACTGGTAAGTGCTCGTTGGCAGCTTATCAATACTATATCTTCATCATCTATCACAAGAATCTTGCCTTTACTCATACCTTACCTCCATAATCTTCATAAAATGGTAGCCTCACAAAGAAGCTTGTTCCCTCTCCTACCTTACTTTTTGCAAATATCCTGCCTCCGTGGTCCTGAATAATCCCCTGGCTCACAGCGAGACCAAGTCCTGTCCCTTTCCCAACTGGTTTTGTAGAAAAGAAAGGTTCAAAGAGTTTTGCCATATTCTCTTCAGATATGCCGTGGCCTGTATCGGCAAACTCAACCTCTGCAAAGGGCTTACCATTTTCAATAACCTTCCGTGTGCAGATGGTGAATGTCCCTTTCCCATCCATCGCATCCGCTGCATTGATAATCATATTCAAGAAGACCTGCTGAAGCTGAGAAGCATCCGACTTTACAGGTGGGAGGGATTCATCAAAATCCATGATAATGTTGATATTGAAAAAATCAGCTTTGTGCCTCACCATATTTAGAGAGCTCTTCAGCACGTCATTTATGTTCACAGGGCCTTTATCTACCGTAGTAGCTCTTGAAAAGCTAAGAAGTTCCTTAATGATAGTTGAGCATCGATTTGCCTGTTCTATAATGACTTCGATGTCTTCTCTTTCCTGACTCCCATCCTTGAATCTCTCACGCAAAAGATGAGCAAAGGTAATTATATCTATTAGTGGGCTGTTTATTTCGTGGGCTACACCTGCAGCCATCCTTCCGAGGGATGCAAGCTTTGCGGAATGTATAAGTTGTGTCTGTGCTTTCCGAATTTCCTCTGTTTTTTCCTCAACCTTCTTCTCGAGAGTGCTTCCCCACTCGATTAGTTCTTTCTTTGCCTTTGAGAGCTCTGCCGCCATAGTATTGAATACCCCTGCGAGCTCCCCCATCTCATCCCTTGTATCTATTGTGACAGTATAATTAAGGTCGCCTGAAGCCACCTTTCTCATACCTTTTCTAAGGATGCGAACAGGTTTTGATATGAGATTCCATAGGATTATCGAAAGGACAATAGCCGAGATGATTAAAAGACCAATGACATATGTTGTTAGCACCATTTTGTGTTGTTTTATTCTACTGTCAAGGTATTCAAGTGATAGATCTGACTCTACAAGGCCGAGAACCTTCTGTTCCTTGGAGTGTACATGGCATGCTGAAGTATAACATCCTGGCTTGTTATAAATAGGCTGTACCATATTCAAAATTCTGTAGCCTTCAGGGGCCTTTTTAAAAGACCAGCTTACCTTAATTTCTGGTTGACCTATCCCTAAATGGCAGGATTGGCAGGCTGGAGCACTTTTGTCCAGTACTGTCCCAATATCCTCTTTTTTAGAAGAATACGCAATCCTGCCTTTACTGTCAAATATCCTTATATAGATAACTCCCTCGGTTTTGCCTATGTCTTCCACAATATGTTGTATCATCGGTTGATGGAAAGTCATCATTCCATAATCTGTACTCTTTTTTACAAGCTCCCCGAAAGAGATACCTTGCTTAACAGCATCATTTAAAAAATCATTCTCCTCATGACGGACTAAAATGTACCAGAAGATAGCACTTCCTATAAGCATCATGACACCTATGGTCAGAATGAGTTTACCGGTTAAAGAGTATGTCAATCTCTTTAATTCCATGCTTATTTGAAAGAATTTATACTATTTATTATAATGAAATTGCAAGTTAAAACTAAATACGCTGAGAAATCATTTTCCATACGAACTAGTGTGCTGTCCCATAAATAACTTTGCTCTAACTCTCATTCCGAGCAAAGCAAGGAACCCTGAACTTGATTCAGGGTTCCTTCAGGACTTTGTCCCTCGTAATGACGGTGTATAGAAGTGGTAGGGACATTACATTATCGTTATTTGAAATTATCATCTTTTTATGAGGCACACTATGGAAGATGAAGAAAAGACAAAAGAGCAGCTCTTAAATGAATTGGTAGAAATGCGCCAAAGGATTGCCAAATTACAGGCATCAGAAATCCAGCACAGGCACTCGGAGGAAGTGATCGAGCGACTCCGTCGTCAAAATGAACTGAAGGAAGCATGTACGGGTCGGTTACGAGATATTGAAAGAGGTGGAGTTCGATTGGTTGATTACCCAGATTGTACTTCAGCATCACGAAAGGATAAACGGATCCGGATATCCCCAAAAGCTCACTGGTGAAGAGATTCTCCTTCTCTTTTTTTACGGGTGAGCTAAGCCAATAAGCTTTTTTCAAAAAAATTTTTCATTTAACATTTTTTACTTGACAACGATTGATATTTTCGGGTATAAAACAGACGCCTATGCCCGGAACCTATATACCATCAGATTATTTACCAGTTCTTATCTTTCTTATGATCGCAATGGCCTTTGGCCTCGGAGCCTTGCTACTCGGTATGATTTTCAGACAAAAAAGGCCATATTTTGATAAGCTCATGCCTTATGAATCAGGTATCACTCCTGTTGGAGAGCCGCGATACAGGTTTTCTGTCAGGTTTTATATTATTGCAATGCTTTTCGTAATATTCGACGTTGAAGCCATTTTTATTTATCCATGGGCTGTGGTATTCGATAAAATCGGTATCTATGCCTTTATAGAAATGGTTATTTTTATCGTTATACTATTGATCGGTTATATTTATGCCTGGAAAAAAGATGCATTCCAGTGGGATTGAAGAGAGCTGGAGGTAAGAGTTGTTAATAGATACATCAACAACTGGTCTTGTTGAGGTAGAGGAAGGGACAAAGATACTTCCCCCGAATGTTATTATTACCACCCTTGACAAGGTTATTAATTGGTCAAGGTTATCTTCAATCTGGCCCACAACTTTTGGACTTGCATGCTGTGCAATTGAGATGATGGCCGCTGGTGCAGCCCATTATGACTTTGACAGGTTTGGCATTATATTCAGGGGTTCACCACGGCAATCAGATTGCATTATTATCGCAGGAACAGTTACAAAGAAAATGGCTCCTGTTATAAGGAGGGTTTATGACCAGATTCCTGAGCCGAGATATGTGGTAGCAATGGGAAGCTGTGCATGCACAGGCGGGGTATTTAGAACATACAGCGTAGTACAGGGATGTGATGCATTTCTCCCTGTTGATGTATATGTACCTGGTTGTCCTCCGAGGCCTGAGGCGTTGATGGAAGGAATGATCAAGCTTCAGGAAAAGATGAGAAAAGAACAAGCGAGGTGGAGCCCATGGCGGTAGTATTAGAAAGAATAGGGCCTTCTCACTATAAAAAGATGGAACCTTTAGAGATAGCAGAGAAGATAAAGGAAAGGTTTCCCCTCGAGGTAGTTGAAGTTACAAGTTTCAGGGATCAGGTTTCTGTTACTGTAAAGAAGGATAGGATTGTTGATATCTGCAGGTATCTCCATGATGACCCTGATTTAGATTTTGACCATCTCAGAGACCTCTGTGGTGTTGATTATCTTGGTAAAAAGGAGCCAAGGTTCGAGGTTGTTTATCACCTATATTCCATCAGGCATCGCCATATGATACGGTTGAAAGCACAGGTTCCAGAAAATGACCTGAGGATTAATTCTGTAACATCTGTGTGGGTTGGTGCCAACTGGCATGAAAGGGAATGTTTTGATATGTTTGGCATAGTATTCAAAGGACATCCTGACTTGAGAAGGATCCTCATGCCAGAGGATTGGGAAGGCCATCCGTTAAGGAAAGACTATCCTTTAAAGGGCCCTGAAAAGGAATGGCCTGGTTTTATTGAGGTCATTGAGAAGGCAAAGGAATTCAGGGAGTTTGAATGGGGAGCATAATAAAAATTCAAAATTCAAAACTTAAAATTATGGGATTGGTGATATGGGGCAGGTAGAGAAGATACTGGAAACGAGAGAGCTTAATGTAAATATGGGTCCACAGCACCCTGCCACCCATGGTGTTTTAAGGCTCGTTCTTGATATAGATGGTGAAACAGTTGTTAAGGTAACACCTTATGTGGGATACCTCCACAGGGGGATTGAGAAACTCGGTGAGAATTTGACTTACTTCCAGGCCCTTCCCCTTACAGACAGGATGGATTATATCGCTTCAATGACAAATAATATTGGCTATGTCAATGCAGTCGAAAGGCTTTTTGGAATAGAGGCTCCGGAGAGGGCCAAGTTTATAAGGACTATGGTTGGAGAGATGGCAAGGATATCGAGCCATCTCCTCTGGATCGCAACCCATGCCCTTGATATCGGTGCAATGACAGTATTCCTATATGCCTTCAGGGAAAGGGAATGGCTACTTGGACTGTTTGAGATGATATGTGGTGCGAGGCTTACTGTGACCTATCCGAGAATCGGCGGTGTAAGAAACGATGTCTCGCAGGAATTCCTCGACAGTCTTTATAAGTTCACAGATGAATTCCCATCACGGATATTAGATTATGAGACCTTAATAGACCAGAACCGGATATGGCTCAAGAGGACAAAAGGCATTGGCGTAATCTCGGCAGAGGAGGCGATAAACTGGGGACTTACAGGTCCGACATTAAGGGGTTCAGGTGTTCTTTATGATGTAAGGAAACATACCCCATACGATGCATATGATAAGGTTGATTTCGATGTACCTATCGGGACAGAGGGCGATACTTATGACAGATACCGCTGCAGGATGCTGGAATTTAGGCAATCAAATAGAATAATCAGGCAGTGCATCGAAAAGTTGCCTAATGGCCCTATCATGGCTGATGCCCCCAAATTTACACTTCCGCCAAAAGATTATATCCTGAAGGATATGGAACATCTAATCAGTCAATTTATTTTAATCACAAAGGGGCCAGCTGTACCCGAAGGTGAAATCTATGTTGCAACCGAGGTCCCGAAAGGCGAGCTCGGGTTTTATTTTGTAAGTGATGGTTCGGGAAGGCCTTACAGGATGAGGGTAAGGGCGCCTTCTTTTGTCCATGCTTCTGTATTACCGAGGCTTTGTGTTGGACATCTGGTGGCAGACGTGATTGCAAACATAGGGACTATAGATATAGTGCTTGGAGAATGCGACAGGTAAATAAAGGATTCATATGAATATAACAGGACAGGAAGTAATAGATTTCTTAATAAAGGTAGGAATCATAATAATAAAGATCGCTGTCGTTCTCGGGATTGCATTGCTTCACGTGGCATATGCGACATATTTTGAGCGTAAGGTTATAGGCCATATGCAGGTGAGACTCGGACCTATGAGGGTAGGACCACATGGACTCCTACAACCTATTGCTGATGGCATTAAATTGTTCTTCAAGGAAGATATACTCCCTGCAAATGCAGATAAACCCGTATTTTACCTTGCTCCTGTTATCTTTATGGCTTCGGCTATGGTAAATCTGTCAGTCATACCCTTCACCAAGAATTTTGTTATTGCAAATCTCAATGTAGGGCTTTTATTCATCTTTGCAATTGCAGGACTCGGTGTTTACGGAATATTTATATCAGGATGGGCATCAAACTCTAAGTATTCATTCATCGGTGGCCTGAGGTCATCAGCACAGGTTATCAGTTATGAGGTTGCGATGGGACTCAGCCTTGTTGGCGTGATGGTAATGGCAGGCTCTCTGAACCTGACAGATATAGTAAAGGCCCAAAGGGATTCTCCATGGGGAATGTTTATAATACCCCAGATAGTTGGTTTTATTGTATTTACAATTGCAGCGGTAGCCGAGACAAACAGGGCGCCCTTTGACCTCCCAGAGGCAGAGAGTGAGCTTGTTGCAGGCTACTTTGTTGAATACAGCGGTTTCAGGTTCGCACTGTTCTTCCTCGGTGAGTATACAGCGATGCTAATCATCTCTTCAATTGCAGCGGTATGCTTTCTTGGTGGCTGGACAATCCCATGGTATATTACAAAAGCACTGCCATTTTTATCACACGTGCCCGGCATCGTATGGTTTCTTCTAAAGGTCTATTTATTTATATTCCTCTATTACTGGTTAAGGGCAACGCTACCAAGATACCGATATGACCAGCTTATGGCTATCGGTTGGAAGATACTTATACCGGTAGCACTGGCAAATATAGTAGTAACAGGTTTAGTAAAGATTTTATTATGAGACTTTTGCAAGAGTCTCTTTTAACAATAATAAGGAGTTAAAAGTGACTGTTAAAGAACTGGCAAAGAAGATCTTCTTCGTAGAGATTGTAAAAGGACTGGCCCTTACATTGAGTAGATTATTCTCACACGCAGTTACCATACAATATCCCAAGGAGAAGAGGCCTATAAGCCCGGGATTCAGGGGATTACATGCATTTGTGAGGAATCCTGAAACTGGTAAATACAAGTGTGTTGGTTGCGGCCTTTGTGCTGCATACTGCCCTTCACAGTGTATACATATATATACTTCTGAGGGAGAGGAGGGTACTAAAATCGTTGAAAGGTATGAGATAGAGATCCTTAGGTGTATCTATTGCGGCTTCTGTGTCGAGGCATGTCCTTACGGTGCTATTGCACTCACTGAGCACTACGAATACTCTGATTATAGCAGGGATGCACTTTATATGACGATGGATAAACTTCTTTCAAACTGGGATAATTACATGGCTGGCTCAAAGGGTGAGAAATACTTTAAGAGATTCTGGCGGCCTATGTCTGAAGATCTCGGAACCTCTGAAGGTCAGGCAGTATTTAAAAAGTGAGAAGTTAGAAGTGAGAAGTCAGAAGTTTAAAATACCAAAATTTCATATTAGTAGCATGTTATTAATGACGTTCGATAGGAACAAATATGTTACCTGAATTGTTCTTTGCATATTTTGCATTTGCTATAGTCTTGCTTTCAATACTTATTATAACAAGGAAGAACCCTGTTCATAGTGTACTCTGGATGCTTCTTCTATTCTTCCATATTGCAAGCCTATATCTGTTCTTGAATGCTGAGTTTATGGCAGCAATACAGGTTATTGTTTATGCAGGTGGGATACTTGTATTGTTCCTTTTTGTTGTAATATTGGTGAGTATAAAGGAAGAAATCAGGATAGGGAGATTTATTAGTGCGTGGCCTACGAGTTTTACATTTGCGGTTGCGCTATTCATAGCCCTATTTTTCTCACTCAGATCATTTATAGCAGCCCCGCCAGGCAACTATACCGTTGATATTATAAAAAAAGAAACGCATACACAGGTTTTAGGAAAGTTATTATATACAGACTTCCTCTTTCCATTTGAGGTAGCATCACTTATACTTCTTGTGGCAATCGTGGGCGCAATAGTCCTTGCAAAAAAGAGGTTTAAGAGTTAAACGATGGTTCCATTAAACTGGTATATATTGCTCAGTACAGCAGTCTTTACGATTGGGGTCTTTGGATTCCTTTCGAGAAGGAATATTATTATCATGTTCATGTCCATTGAGCTGATGCTAAATGCTGTAAATATAAGCTTAATCTCTTTCAGCCATTATCTTCAGGACTTGAGAGGACAGATACTCGCTTTCTTTGTTATTGCTGTTGCGGCTGCTGAGGCAGCGATAGGACTTGCAATAATAATAGCTCTATTCAGAAACAAGGCCACTGCCCATGTGGATGAAATACATGAGATGCAAGGATGAAATATAAATTAAAAATGCAAAATTTAAAATTAATGGATTCCGTAATTTTGAAATTTGAAATTCTCACAGAGTGAGGTATGGAAAGTTACGTATTAATACCATTTTTACCACTTGCAGCATTCATTATAAATATTCTTATAGGTAAAGATCTCATAAGAGATAAGGCGCACTGGGTTTCCTGCCTCACAATTATAGGCTCCTTTATTATCTCGGTAATGACCCTTATTGATGTTATTAATGGCAGGGTAATCAATGAGGATTTATATACATGGATAATCTCTGATAAATTCAGGGTCTCTGTTGGTTTCCTGATTGACCAGCTCACTGCGGTGATGCTTATAGTTGTCACAGGAGTAGGCTCACTTATCTTTATCTATTCAATCGGTTATATGCACGGCGATAAAGGCTATTACAGGTTCTTTGCGTATCTCAGCCTCTTCGTATTCTTCATGCTCATGCTCGTTATGGGTAATAACTTTCTCATGCTCTACCTTGGTTGGGAGGGCGTTGGTCTCTGTTCGTATTTCCTGATAGGTTTCTGGTTTGAGAAGCGGTCTGCATCTGATGCAGGCAAAAAGGCATTTATTACATGCAGGTTTGGAGACTTTGGCTTTGCCCTCGGCGTGATAATGATATTCCTCACCTTCGGGACAATTCACTATGTACCTGTATTTGCTGAGGTAAAAAACTTTGCTGGCCAGACCGTGAATCTCCTTGGCTATGATGTTAACCTTATAACCCTTATTGCCCTTCTGCTTTTCGCTGGTGCTGTTGGCAAATCCGCCCAGATACCTCTTCATGTATGGCTACCTGATGCAATGGAAGGCCCAACACCTGTCAGTGCCCTTATCCATGCTGCAACGATGGTCACGGCTGGTGTATTCATGGTTGCAAGGTGCAACCCTATATTTAATCTGTCTGAGACTGCAATGATTGTAGTAGCCGTTACCGGAGCAGTCACATCCCTTTTCGCAGCTACTATCGGCACTGTCCAGAATGATATAAAAAGGATAATCGCTTACTCTACAATAAGCCACCTTGGAATGATGTTTACCGCATGTGGTGTAGGTGCATATGCTGCAGGGATCTTTCACCTTTATACCCATGCATTTTTTAAGGCACTACTCTTTCTCGCTGCTGGGAGTGTTATACATGCTGTGCACCATAATGACATTCAGAGAATGGGCGGGCTAAAAAAATATATGCTGATTACCTATATTACAATGTTCGTCGGGGCATTAAGCGCTGGAGGGGTACCGGGCTTTTCAGGGTTCTTCAGTAAGGACGAGATAATATGGTCTACCTTTGCAGCAGTTAGTCCTGTGGGAAAGCTTGTATGGATTCTCATGACTGCTGTTGCATTCTTTACGCCCTTCTATTCATTCAGGATGATATTCCTTACATTCCACGGGAAATTCCGTGGGACGCATCATGAGGAGCATCACCTTCACGAGTCACCCCCTGTTATGACCATACCCCTTATATTACTGGCGGCTGGTGCACTTGGAGCAGGATGGGTTGGGATTCCCCATCTGCTTGGCGGAGGTGCACATATTGCTGAATTCCTGAAGCCTGTGCTCGGGCACCCGGAACTCCATGGAACACATGCGCAGGAATGGGGAGTGATGAGTCTTTCGACGACTATAGCACTCTCCGGAATCGTAATTGCCGGAATTATGTACCTGGCAAAGACAGATATACCGCTAAGACTCGCAAAAACTTTTAGCGGCGTCTATAGAACATTCTTTAACAAATGTTATGTTGACGAGCTTTATAGCCTTATTATCATAAGGCCTACACTATGGATTGCTAATAGCTTTATTGAGGGTTTTACAGACGCAAAGATAATAGAGGGTATAGTGAATGGTGTCCCGAGGTCAATAGGTAGATTCAGTGAGAAATTGAGGAAGATCCAGACAGGATTAGCACATCACTATGCAATTATAATGGCTGCTGGTGCATTCTTTATAATCGCACTGGTATTATTATCGCGGTAGGAGAAAGATGGAACAGGTAATAATGAATAAATTGGGTTACCCGATTCTCAGCACGATTATATTTCTTCCTGTTTTGGGTTCCCTGCTGCTCATGCTTATCAGCAGAGCAAAAGAGACAATTATAAAATCGGTTGCCCTTATAGTTAGTATCATAACATTTATCCTTTCACTCCCCCTATTCATAAACTTTGATAAGTCAACCTATAAGATGCAGTTTGTCGAAAGGTACGATTGGATCCCTGCCTGGAATATAAAATATTACTTAGGCATTGATGGCATAAGCGTGCTTCTCGTCCTCCTTACCACACTGTCAGCAATCCTCTGCATCCTTATATCATGGAATTCTATAAAGATAAAGGTAAAGGAGTTCTATATAGCAATCCTTCTGACATGTGGGGCAATTGCAGGTGTCTTCAGTTCGCTCGACTTTTTCCTCTTCTACCTCTTCTGGGAGGCGATGCTCATACCCATGTATCTCATTATAGGGGTCTGGGGAGGGCCAAACAGGATCTACGCAACAATAAAGTTCATCCTCTATACACTGGTTGGCAGCGTCCTGATGCTTGTCGGGATAATCTTTCTTTATTTTTACGCAGGCAGGACATTCGATATCCTTGAATTGATGACAAAGACATACCCTTACAACGTGCAGTTCTGGCTCTTCTGGGCCTTCTTTGCAGCATTTGCGGTAAAGGTACCTATGTTCCCCGTACATACCTGGCTTCCAGATGCACATACAGAGGCACCAACGGCAGGTAGCGTCATCCTCGCAGCTATACTCATAAAGATGGGTGCATATGGTTTCCTCAGATTTTCCCTCCCTTTATTCCCCGACGCTACAATAGCTATGGTCCCTGCCATGTTGACCCTTTCGGTTATAGCCATTATATATGCTGGATTAGTATGCCTTGCCCAGAAAGACTTAAAGAGGCTTATTGCATATAGTTCCGTTAGCCACATGGGTTTTATTACAATGGGAATCTTTGCCCTTAACAGTCAAGGGATAGAGGGTGGAATCTTACAGATGATCAATCACGGGGTTGTGACAGGTGCACTCTTCATGTGTGTAGGGGTAATCTATGACAGGACACATTCGAGGCAGATTGCGGACTATGGTGGACTTGCAACACCAATGCCCGTTTATGCAGCATTCTTCATGGTCTTTACACTCGCTGCAATAGGACTTCCAGGGACAAATGGATTCATTGGTGAATTCCTCACAATCCTTGGGGGTTTTACTGCAAGTAGGTGGGCAGGTGTACTTGCAGCAACAGGAGTAATCATAGGTGCTGGCTATATGCTCTGGCTTTACCAGAAGGTATTCTTTATGAAGGTTAATGAAAAAATCGTTGGTCTTCCTGACATGGATCCAAGGGAGGTAATAGCCCTTTCCCCTCTGGTTATATTCGTGTTATGGATAGGTGTTTATCCAACCCAATTTCTTGATTTCATGCATCCATCAGTCCAGCATCTCTTAGAAAGAGTTAATGAGGCAGGTGGTATGCAAGAGATAAACATAGCCAAGACCCTTATGGAGGTAATCAGATGAATCTCACACTTCCTGACCTCGGTCCTGTAATGCCTGAGCTTGTCATGACCGCTCTTGCCCTGATAGTTTTGATGGTCGAACTTCTCATAAAGAAAAAGGAAATACTTGCGGTGTTGAGTATCGGAGGGGTGGCTCTTGTTGCAGCTTTTCTGATTGGTTCTTCTGGTGCCACTTTTGGGGGGATGTTTATCTCTGATGGTTACAGCACATTCTTTAAACTCATTTTTTTTGTTAATGTTATCCTCTCTATCTTAATCTCAATTAAGTATATCGTCATAGAAAAGGTCAATTTCGGAGAGTATTACGGTCTGATACTATTTTCAACAATCGGCATGATGATTATGGCCTCTGCTGCCGACCTTATTGTGCTTTATCTCGGCATGGAACTCATGGCCCTTAGCACCTATATCCTCGCAGGTTTTATAAGATATGATGTTAGATCAAACGAGGCAGCATTGAAGTATTTTCTCCTTGGTGCCTTTTCATCAGCGTTCCTGCTTTACGGGATATCAATGATATATGGCCTAACAGGTACAACAGACCTTAAGGCAATTTCGCTTTATATTACTGAAAAGGGTCTTGCAGGGAATCCTTCGCTCTTACTCTCTGTCATACTCTTTACCGTTGCATTTGGATTCAAGATAGCCGCTGCACCATTCCATATGTGGGCACCGGATGTATATGAAGGCGCCCCAACATCCATAACAGCGTTTATGTCAGTAGGCCCAAAGGCAGCAGGGTTTGCAGTTCTCGGCAGGGTGTTTATGGTAGCCTTTGCCTCGATAAAGGTTGACTGGGCAGCGATACTGATTCCCCTATCAATACTCACAATGGGTGTTGGTAATATAGTTGCATTAGCCCAGACAAATATCAAGAGGATGCTTGCCTACTCATCAATTGCACATGCCGGGTATGCCCTCCTTGGTATTATTGCTGCGAACAATGAGGGGCTTGCCAGTATGATGAATTATCTGATGATATATGCATTTATGAACATTGGTGCCTTTGCAGTAATAATCACACTCAGGAGCGAAGGATTTAGGGGTGAGGATATAACCGATTATGAAGGTCTTGCCAAGACACATCCGTTATCAGCAGCCCTTATGTTAATATTCATGTTTTCGCTTACAGGCATTCCACCCACAGCCGGATTTATAGGTAAGCTGTATGTATTTATGAGTGCAATCAATGCTGGTTATACATGGCTTGTTGTCGTAGCAGTAATCTTCAGTGTAATATCTGCATACTTCTATCTGAGGATTGTTATGTACATGTATATGAGAGAGCCGAAGGTAGAGGTCAGCCTATCCACATCAACACCAATAGGTTTTGCCTTGGTAATAACAACAGGGGCTGTGCTTATAATAGGTGTATACCCATCATTCCTTGTAGGATTCGCCAGGGCAGCAATATCAGGGTTTTAATTAATAATTTACCCCGCACCCCAGAAAGCCCAACCCGCGCAGTCCTCGCACCTCGCGAAAGTGGGGTGCAGGGTTTATTGTTTGCCCATTTCTTTGTAGCTGATGTCCTAACCAGAAAGCTTTTTACTTTTTGTTTGTTTTTTTTGATATACTTTGGCATGGAGAGAACTCTCAGTATAGATAATCTTCATAGAAAGTTTATCTTGGTATTCATAATTGTATTTTCGATAACATGCACTGTAGATGTGGCCTTTACAGCCTCTTTAGTTCCCGAAATTCCATATACCTTATATGTTAATCCTTCCGTAGCTGCTTCTCTAGCCTCATATGCAGGGGCATATATGCTTTTCAAGCATCTTGATTACTATGGCAGACAGGTCGAGGAGTCACGCAGGATGGTTTCAGTGGACCTCATGACAGGACAGGTAGATTTTGACCAGACATCTGTAACAGTAGATGTTCTTCCTAATCCATCTCTTCAGGAAAGCCCCTTTCCACTCTTAAGCGAGTATCCTTGGCCATCAAATATTTGTCCTGAGGCTTGGAATTATTTTGAATGCTTCCCTGAGTGTTCAGATGACCAGCCGTGCGGCCCTGCTTATGAAAATGCAAAGGCGCCAGTGGAGGCATGGGCAAAGGCTCATGGGTCGAGCGGGGCAACTACGGTTCGTGAAACATGGCGGTCGATTTTCCGATTATGGTACACCTCAAGTAGTTGGAATAGAACTGCCTATGACGGTCTATCAGTGTGCTGATGAGTTTAAGACAACCCCACCATATTATGATAAGACATGGAATTCTATATGCAATTCAGGCTGTGCCCTGGCCTCTATTACTATGGTTCTGAACTACTACCTTGACAAAGAAGGTCTACCTATGGTGGATATTTTAGAATTAAATAACTGGCTGAATAATAGAAAGAATGGGTATATTGGTAGTGGTAAGGTTAATTGGTGGGCGTTAGATAAATATCTTGATGCAAATATTAAATTTGTTGAATCATCTGATATTGAATACATTGCCAAATTGAATGATGAACTTACGAAGGGTTATCCTATGATTTTAAAGGTCTTTAACTCTAAGGCTGGCAGATACCATTTTGTTGTTACTGTTGGTAAAAGTGGAGAAACATGGGATATAATTGATCCAGGCTATCAGCCGCAGAAAACAACTCTGGCTGAAAGGTATGGTAACCGCTTCCAAGGAATTAGGGTATATGAACCGTATAAATAGAACGATGGGAGGAACATCATGTCCAACAGGATAATACTTTTTTTGATCTTTATCCTTATAACAGTAACGTACGGTTATTCTTCTGGCGAGGTTCGCGATTTAAGTTCGATAGAAATAAGTGCTTATTCAGGAGAGTCCTTACAGGTGTACCTTTTACTGACAGACCCTCAAGGAAATAAAACAGGTTTCGACTCCTCAATTAACGACACCGTTAGGCAAATTCCTAACTCTGGCTGGGGAGTTGATGATTTCCCTGGCATTCAGCCCACGAGATTTGTAGGTATTGGGGAACCCAAAAGTGGAATCTACACTCTTGAGGTAATCGGAATCAATCCAACGACCTATACCGTCGAAATTAGTATAGATGACATTGCGGGAAATCCCAAAACACTAATTTTTAATGGTGTTACATCTTCTGGTTTAATCTCCACCTACACCATCACATACGACCCTACACCAGGGTTCATCCCTAAAGTAGAAAGGGTAATAACAATCTCAGACACAAAAAATGATGTCAATATCTCCTATGACCTTGGTTTAATAGATAACCCTGGCATAAGACAGAGCCTCTTATCTAAACTGAATGCAGCAGAGAATGCTATAAATAGAGGACAGAAGAAGACCGCAAATAATCAACTTAATGCCTTTATAAACAAGGTGCAGGCACAAAGTAACAAGCACATAAAAGCAGACGCAGCAAAGATGCTCATAGAGGATGCGGAGTATCTGATTGTCACCTTTAACGCTGAAAATTATTTATTTTACACAAAACTACTGAAGTCAAAGGCAGTTCGTCAACACGAGGTGTAAAAAAAGGATAGGAGGTTAAGACCATGGAAATGATAGATATCCTCAGGGCTGCAGTAGAAAATAATGCCTCTGACATACATATAATTGTTGGAAGGCCGCCGATGCTGAGGGTGCGCGGGCATATGGAGTCCCTGCCAGGCTTCCCTGAGCTTACACCAGAAGACACAAAGGCACTTATATACAGTATGCTATATGAAGACCAGATTGCACGCTTTGAGGAAAAACTCGAACTTGACTTATCGTATAGTATCCCGGGCCTCAGCCGTTTCAGAGTGAATGTCCTACTCGAGAAGAATGGTGTCAGTGCAGTGCTGAGGCTGATCTCTTCAAAGATTCCAACCCCAAAGGATTTAAGGCTTTCTGATGCCATAATCTCCCTCACGCAACTTGCAAGAGGTCTTGTCTTGGTAACAGGGCCAACAGGTTCAGGGAAGTCCACCACACTCGCATCCCTCATTGATATTATAAATGCTGAGAGAAAGGAGCATATCCTTACTGTAGAAGACCCTATAGAGTTTGTTTATGAGATGAAAAACTGCGTTGTAAGGCAGAGAGAGGTTGGCTCACAGACCCGCTCATTTTTAGATGCACTGAAACATGCACTCAGGCAGGACCCTGATGTAATACTTGTAGGCGAGATGCGAGACCTCGAAACAATCTCCCTGGCGCTGACCGCTGCAGAAACCGGCCACTTAGTATTCGGGACACTGCACACACAGGATGCACCCCAGACTGTTGACAGGATTATAGATGTTTTTCCACCCCACCAGCAGCAGCAGATACGTGTCCAGCTCGGTGCTACACTTAAGGCAGTAGTCTGTCAGCAGCTCCTACCAAAGGCAGATGGAAAAGGAAGGGTAGCTGCAAGAGAGGTAATGATAGTCACCCCGGCAATCTCAAATCTTATACGTGAGGGCAAGACACACCAGATTTACAGTGCAATCGAGACAGGTGCAAAGTTCGGCATGTGCACCCTCGAAACCTCATTAGCTGAACTCGTAAAAGAACGACTTATCACCCTCGAGGAAGCTGTATCAAAGGCTAATAACCCGGATGCGGTAAGGAACAAAGTGGGGACCTTAGGCCCACAGCCTCAGCCAGCAATGGGGATGAGAAGGCTATGAAGATAGACGAATACCTGAGGGCACTTGTAGAGAGGGGAGGTTCTGACCTTCATCTCAAGGTCGGTCGGCCACCACTCATGAGGATAAAAGGTGAGCTCATCCCGACAGAATACCCTGCAATAGGTAAGGAAGATATGAAGGAGCTTCTACTTTCGATGCTCACAGATATTCAGATAAAAAAGCTTGAGGATGAGCGTGAGCTTGATTTCTCATATCTCGTTGAGGGCCTCGCAAGGTTCAGGGGGAACATATTTCACCAGATGGGTTACCTCGGCGCTGTCTTCAGGGTAATACCTGTTGAGATCAAGACAATAGAACAGCTCGGTCTGCCGCAGGTTCTTAAAGAGCTTGTATTCAGAAATCAAGGGATTATCCTTGTTACAGGGCCAACAGGAAGTGGTAAGTCAACTACCCTGGCTGCCATGATTGACCACCTTAATGAGAACAGGTCACACCACATTATTACGATTGAAGACCCTGTTGAGTTCGTTCATAAAGACAAGAAATGCACAATAAACCAGCGTGAGATCGGATTTGATACCCATTCCTTTTCTGCTGCATTGAAAAGGGCATTAAGACAGGACCCTGATGTCATCTTAGTTGGTGAGATGAGAGACCCTGAGACCATCACAATAGCGATGACGGCTGCTGAGACAGGTCACCTTGTATTTAGTACACTTCATACAAACGATGCAAAACAATCCATAGACCGCATTATAGACACATTTCCCCCCGAGCAACAACATCAGGTCAGGATGCAGCTTGCTATGACCCTGTGGGCAACAGTATCACAGAGATTGATTAAAAAATCTGATGGGTCAGGCAGGGTAGCTGTTATAGAGGTGATGATTAACACACCCACAATCAGGAAGATGATAGAAGAGGGAAAGACAGGTGCAATAGACAAGGCAATTCATGACTCGGCCTCTCTATATAAGATGCAGACAATGAACCAGCATCTCTTCCAGCTTGTTAAGGATGGAGCCATTACAAAGGAAGATGCCCTTAGTGTGAGTAATAACCCGAATGACTTAAGGATACTGTTCCAGACACAGATGCCAGCAGCAGAAGCGCCACCTGCACAAAAACCCTCACCCACCCTCCAGAGACCCTCAGGCCTTGAAGGCAGATATGGAAGATAATTTAGAGATTCTCAGAAGCATCCCTATATTTGCAGGCATCAAAGATGAAGCACTGCACTCCTTAGTCTCAGTGTTAAAGGAAGAAAGATTTCTCAAAGGAGAATATATAATCCGCGAAGGTGATTACACAAATACAATGTATATATTGCGCTCAGGCGAGGTGGAGGTCAGGAAGGTGATCAATCGTGAATCTAACAGATACAAGACCCTTGCCATACTTGAAGAAGGAGATATATTCGGTGAGATGGCAGTATTCGGCGAGGAATTTAGAACAGCGGATGTAATTACAAGAGAAGACTCTATCCTCTGGAAAATGGACTACAGTGACCTCTCTAATATCATAGAGGCAGACCCTGTAAGTGGTGTCAGGCTACTTCAGGTCATAATAACAATCCTCATAGCAAGGATAAAATCACTTAACAGGGAGCTTGCTACCCTGTATGAGATAGGGAGGCTGATACCTGAGACTAAGGACTTAGAAGGGCTGACAGGGGTTGTCTTTGGACAGGTGATGAATGACATTGAACCTGCCAAGATGGGCCTTATTGCTATCTGGAATAAATTCAATGACGAGTTTGATATCCATCATTCATTGAATATGAGTAAAGAGCACACTATAGAAAGAAACGACCCTATCTCCATATGGCTGTTGGAAAACAGGTCCCCGCTCTTAATTAAGGATACAGTCAGAAATCCTGAGTTCGAAGGCAGATTTTATTCCGGACGCTCCTTTATCGCTTCTCCATTTATCCATGACAGCGAGGTGCTTGGATTTATCCTCCTCAGCAATCCATACAGGAAAAATGCCTTTACCTATAGCCACCTGGTCCTCCTTTCTGCAGTCTGCAACCAGGTTGGGGCGAGAATGAAGGATATAGAAAAGAAGACTGAGGATGTCTGTAAAGAAAGGCTTGCTCAGGTAAGGCTCTGAATTTTATCAATAACCCTTTTAATCCTCCTCTGTATACTCCTAATTGATGTTCTACCGGTATCGATTATCATTTCGGGGTTCAATGGTTCTTCATAAGGTACTACCATGCCAGGCACAGGCCAGCCTTCAGCACCTTTTTTATAGATATCCTTTGGTGCTTCATGTGCCTCTAACCTCTGTCTCTCCCTTTCCATGCATAACTCAATAGGACATCTGAGATACACCTCTGCATATTGTGGTATAAGTTGTCTTGCGAGCTCACGCCATCTCCTGAGATTCCCTGTAGCATCAATGATTACATTATGTCCGAGTTCTGTGAGAGTCTTTGCGAGATATACGAGTGCCCGGTAAACTATTTCTCTCTCAGAATCAGAATAGGTTGGCTCTGGTGTGACGACCTTTCTCAATTCGTCCATCCTGAGGATAATGAATTCAGGGTATGCATTTTTGAATGCATCAGCGACTGTGCTTTTGCCACTGCCCGGAAGTCCTGTTATCCATATCGCTATACCGCTCATGCCCTGAAATTTCAGACCCCACCCCATCCTTTCTGAGGAGAAAAATTAATTAAGTATAGTTTAGCAAAAATATTGATGTGAATACTCCCTTAGGGTTATTGTTAATAAAAACCCTTGTTCCAAAAGGAGGTATTCACGATTAAGATTATAACGTTTTGCGGATAAAAGAAGTTCCCGAAGGCAATTTGGGGAAATCTCTGATTTTCCTTTTATCCGCTGTTAGTTGAAGTTGGTCACCTCTTTTAATCATTGGAATAGCTTCTATATTGAACTTGAATATGGTAATGATTTAATATAATTTTCCATAAGTTCAAAATCTGGTTCACCATTTTTAGTCAGTAACTTTATACGTGATTTTCTCATTCTTTCTTGACAGCATTTTCTACCGTAATTATATCTATATTGCTCGGCATTGATTATTGTAGCAATAAACAAAGCAACATATTTATTCATACTAAATTTAGGTATAAGTTTTTCAACATGGTCACTCGCTGAAAATGGTAATGGTTGATAACTGCAATAACCCAAAACAGCACTATCTACGGTCAGCACATTTCCTTCCTCAGTATAATAATCGTAAAAACCCTCTACTCCGTTATTAGTAGCTTGCGTTGTTACATAAGGATATTTACCATTTCCATATTCTTCTAATTCTAAAACTGGCGTTGTTTTACTCCCCGTTATTTTAAATAATGCGTTTAACTCAAAAGACTGCCAACTACTTATATTTAATTCAAAATCTTGATTTATTATACTTTGAGGGTTTAGGGTATTTAATTTTTCATAATCAATGTTAGCAAATTCTTGAGGTATAAATTGTGGAACAAGTATATCTTTTAAGGTTTTGTTTGCTTGTCTGCCATAATTATACTGTCCTGCTCGACATTTTAGGAACAACTATTTTGAGTTTAAAGTTAGTCCTACCAAGTTTTCAAGTTTATAATAATTAGCCGGGACATCATATCCCAGCGCCTCATGCGGCCTATAGGTGTTGTATTTTATCCTATAGGCTTCTAAATCAATCTCTGCATCAATAGGGTCTGTGTACTCCCTCCGATATATCCTTTTATACTTCTGGCTCTGGTTGAATCGCTCAAGCATCCCTATTGTCTGCGGATGATGCCCTCTTGCCAGTACATGTCTGAATATCGAACCCTGCATGTATTTCCTAAAGGTCTTTGACTTCATTGCAGGCCCCTGATCACTGACTAAAAGCACTTTCTCAGGAAAACAATCTTCTCCTAATATGCTCTGTGCCTCCCGATTTGCCATCTCAAGGGCATCAATAAGGTCATCTG
>JBFLWW010000020.1:0-36103 GCA_040757475.1 Nitrospirota bacterium | reverse complement strand
TTTTTTGTAAAAGGGCGGTTCTATACAATGTAACCCATTGACCGCCCACGCTGACATGAATATGGGGCATGTGTTTTTAACTAAAAGCCCCAATGTCAGAGCAGCAATAGCCTGAGAAGGAGAGGTAATTGAGATACCAAGTAGTCTTATATCCTCTTCCTTTAGAAATCCAGGGAAATCATCCTCTTCATAAAACTGATAAAAGGTATTCTCTTCTCTATCTTCTAAATATCGCCATAGATACAGAGAAGAAAGCAATCTCTCAGTAAAATAAAAGGAGCTATTCGTATTATTGTCATATGGCAGATAGGGATGAATGCCATCACTATCTCTCAGTAAGAGATTAGAATAATAACGGCCCCTGAGCCTCTCGGTGAAGAACTTTTTGATGACGGGTTTAAGAAGAAGCCTTTTTCCTCCAGGTTTATTGATTCTCCAGAGATATGTTCTGCGAGGAAATCCCTGTATCTAAGATTCAAATCTACCTGTATTGTTTCAATACCCTTCTGCCTGAGAAAGGCACAGAGTGCAGGTGTTCTAAGGGGAGGAAAGTTATGGTCATAATCAGGAGGTATACAGAGAAGAACCTTAAACATCAACCTTCTGGATCAAACTTAGTGTTTCTAATTGAAGGAGTATCTCTCTGAGATTTGATTCTGCCTGAAGTGGCTCAACATCAAATTCTTCTATAATCTTATCTCTTATCTCTGAGATGTTTTTTTACCATCTATAAGCTCCCAGATAAAAGCGGATACCTCATATTTAAGGTATAGATACTCTTTAGGTCAACTACCTTCTGTCTTATCGGCACCAAGATAAACTCATCTGCTATCTTTCTGAATACAATAGAATCACTTTTTTATATACCTTCTCAAGAAGATCCATTCATTATCCCTGCCTTCTTTAAGGGCTCCCTACAAGCTAATAATAAAGAAAAATTCAGAAGAAATCAAGTTTAAAGGCCATTACTCCTAACCTGGGTGGAAAAAATATTATAGAATTCCCTGTCTCTCTCCAATAGCTCTTCTGCTGTAGATATAACCATTTCTGCCTTCCGTACTGTAGATAATCTATGTGACACAACAATAATAGTCATCTCTTTTTGAGACTCTTTTATATTTTTAATTATCTCCTCCTCACTGGCTGAATCCATGGAAGACATTGCTTCATCGAGGATTAATATCTTAGGCCTCTTGATAATCGCCCTAACAATAGCTATCTTCTGTTTTTTGACCCTGTGAAATCTTAGAGGCATTTTCACCAATTACTGTCTGATATTTATCTGGTAGTTTAATAGTAAAATCGTGCGCAGTGCAAATCCTTGCTACTTCAACTATCTCTTTATCATCGGCATTATTTTCCCCGTAACTTATATTCCTTTTTACAGTATCATTTAACAGAAACGGCTCCTGTAAGGCTATCCCAATCTGCCCTCTCAATGAACTAAACCTTAAATCCTTAATCTTATGTCCATCAATGATAATCTCACCTTCCCAGGGGTCATATAACCTCAGTATTAGATTTAATATCGTTGTCTTGCCGCATCCTGAAGCATCAACTAAGGCGATGTGGCTGCCACCTTCTACACGGAAGCTGATATCCTTTAAAACAAAATCTCGAGGTTTATATCCAAAGCTAACACCTTTAAATAATATCTCTCCTTTTTTAAATACAGCCTCTTTAGCTCCTTGAACCTCAATTACCCTGGGCTTCTCATCTAAGACCCTATCTATCCTCTCACAAGAAACAAGCCCCAGCACTGTAGTCTGAAAAAAGTTGGCAAAACTCCCCTGCATTCTTATTAGTTGACTTAGATAAACCATAATTGCTGTCAGGGCACCCAGGGTCATCCTTCCCTGGAAAAGGAGGTGAAAGAGAATGAAGGTAATCAGCTGGGCCCTTTTCGGTTTAGCAGTGGCGAGTTTTGTGTTGGGAATTCTAACTGCTGCCTATCTGTTGCCCTTTACGATTCTGAGTCTTACACCTGGAGGTTATCTGAGGGTTACCTGTACCCTTTTGCTTTTTGCTATAACCCTTTATGTCCTTAAAAAGCTGTAGGGGTAAGATTGAAGGTCTTACATCTCATAACCAGGCTTGACCGGGGTGGCTCTGCAAAGATATTTCTTAATCTCATAAAGGCACTAAAGGCTGATGGCATTGAAGTCATAATGGCTTCAGGCCGCAGCGTATTGCCTGAAAAAGACCCTGAGGTCTTCTCAAGAGAAAATAAGGTTAAGTTTTATCTGGGTCCAAACCTCGTAAGAGATATAAATCCGATAAAAGACATAAAGGCATTTTTTGAGATACTGTTCCTTCTGAGGAGTGAAAAACCTGATGTCCTTCATACCCATACATCAAAGACCGGCTTTCTTGGAAGGATTGCAGGAAAACTGTCCAGCATAAAGGCTGTTGTACATACCCCGCACGGCCATATATTTTATGGTTATTTTAACAGGGTACTGAGTTACATATTCCTCTTATTAGAACGATTAGCAACTATATTCACAGATAAAATCATAGCCCTGACTGAAAGAGAGAGACAGGAATATATAAGACTTCGTATTGCTGATGGGGAAAAAATCCAGACTGTTCACAATGGGATATATATTGAGAGATTTCTTTCGGTCTCTGATAAGAAAAAAGTAAGAGAGGAATTAGGAATTAAGCCTTATTTAGCACTCATCGGCTGGGTTGGGAGACTGGTAGATGTTAAGGGATGTGAATATTTTATTGATGCTGCAGGTATTATAAAAACTCGTTTTTGGGATTCTGTATTTATAATTGCTGGTGATGGCCCATTAAGGGATTTTTTAGAGAGAAAAGCCGAAGCGATAGGCATTTCAGAGAGTGTTTATTTTTTAGGCTACAGGACTGATATACCCGATATTATAGCCTTAATCGACATCCTTGTAATATCTTCTCTGAATGAAGGATTAGGGCTTGTAGCCATTGAGGCGATGGCATCAGCCCGACCTGTTGTAGCAACCAATGTAGGTGGTCTTCCGGAGGTTATTATTGACGGCAAATGTGGGTTTATCGTCCCACCAGGAAATCCTCAACCAATAGCAGATGCAGTCTTAAAAATTCTTACAAATCATTCTTTAAAGGAAAAAATGGGGATTGAGGCAAGGGAAAGGGCTCAAATCTTTGATTTCAAAAATACCGTAAAGGAAACAATTCCCCTCTATAAGGGGCTTCTATAACTCACAACCTCCCTCTACTCTTCCTGACCTTCCTTCCCTACACCCTCAAGCTTTCTGAGCCTATTAGAAAGTGACTGGACCTTTTTATCCAATTTTTCGATATCATCCTTTGTCGGCAGGTTCATCTTCTCGAGGGTTTTGTTTACAAGTTCAGAGATACTTTTGCTTAATTGGTCAGAGGTTTTTCCGGCCTTCTCTGTCCACTCTTTTACAAGCTTTGCCCCTTGGGATTCGCTGAGTTCGCCCTTTTTTACAAGTTCATCAATAAACTCTTTAACCTTCTCCTGGACCCCGAATCCTGCTAACATCGCATTCCTGACTACATCAAAGAATGTCATAAACACCTCCTCTTTTAATAACCAATAACCAAATTACAATAACCAAACAGTTTGGAGCTTGGGATTTGGTCATTGGAATTTGCTTTTAATTATATCGTATACTGATTCAAGTGCCTTGTCCAGTTTTTCTATTTCTTTTGTGCCACCCTGTGCAATTTCAGGTCTACCGCCACCCCTTCCACCTGCAGCAGCAGCAACCTCTTTCAAAATTGCACCAGCACTGAATCTATTTATAAGGTCTTTTGTAACCATTGCAACAAATGATGCCTGGCCGTCTTTTACTGATGCAAGGATTAATATGCCTGAACCAATCTTATCCCTTATGTTATCAGCAAGTACTCTAAGGTCTTTTTGTTCAAGGCCATCAACACGATGTGCAACTACCTTTATACCCTCAATAGCCCGCACATTTTCTATAATTAAGGATGAACTGCCAGATGCTGCCCTGCCTTTGAGTTTCTTTACTTCTTTCTTAAGCCCCAATATCTCATTAAGAAGCCTCTCGAGTTTTTGAGATGGCCTCTCAGAGACCTTGAGCATTTCTGCTATCTTTTTCAATTCGTATTCCTCATTCCTGAAATAATCCAGTGCAGCTCTGCCTGTAACTGCTTCTATTCTCCTTATACCAGATGCAATGCTTCCCTCTGAAAGGATTTTGAAGTGGCCTATATCGCCAGTTGCATTGACATGTGTCCCTCCACAGAGTTCTGAACTGAAATCAGAGATCTTAACTACCCTCGCCTTATCACCATATCTTTCTCCAAATAAGGCTGTTGCACCTGATGCTATTGCATCACTGATATTCATCACAGATGTCTCGACCCTGATATTTTCGAGTACCTTTTCATTTACGATGTCTTCTATTGATTCTATCTCTTTCCGGTCAAGCAGGGAAAAATGTGTGAAATCAAACCTTAGCCTTTCAGGTGTTACGAGTGAGCCGGATTGTTTTACATGGTCTCCGAGGACAGCACGCAATGACGCATGAAGAAGATGTGTTGCAGTATGGTTCCTCGCCGTCGACATTCTAAGGGAGCGGTCAACAACACATTTTATTTTTGTCCCGAGCGTAAGAACCCCATTTCTTACCTTTATGGCATGAACATGAAGGCCTTCAATGGGTTTCTTAGTATCCATGACTGTAGCTCTGATGCCCTCAGCCCTCAATTCGCCTTTATCTCCAACCTGGCCGCCGGACTCAGCATAAAAAGGGGTTTTATCGAGTATAATCTCAGCCTCGCCATTTTCTTTCACTTCATCTAAATAAGCCCCACTCTTAACAATAGCAACCACTGTGGATTCTGACTCAATGGTTTCGTAGCCGAGGAATCCAGTACTGCCAAATTTATTAAGGGCCTCCCTGTATATGGTTGCAACAGCCTCTTCTTCGCCTACCCATGATGCCCTTGCCCTTATTCTTTGTGATTCCAGCTCTCTGTGAAAACCAGCCTCATCAATCTCAAGGCCACCTTCTGCAGCAATGTCTCTTGCAAGGTCAAGAGGAAAACCGTATGTGTCGTAAAGCCTGAAGAGTTCATCCCCTGGTATGAGAGCCCTTCCTGAATTCCTTAATGATTCAACTATTTCATCCAACAGTCTTATACCCTGTTCGAGCGTCCTGCTAAACCTCTCCTCTTCTAATTTAAGGATTTTTTCTGCTCTTTCTTTCTCATCTGATAGTTCAGGGTAAACATCACTTAGCGAATCAACAACTGGATCAAGTAGCTTATACAATATAGGCTTGTCAATCCCGATTAGCTTTGCATAACGCGAGGCCCTTCTTATAATCCTCCTTAAGACATATCCCCTGCCTTCGTTTGAAGGCATAAGGCCCTCAGAAAGGAGAAATGCTATGGATCTAATATGGTCTGCGATAACCCTTATTGAGGTATCAGTGTCTTTACTTTTTCCATAGCCGATTTTAGAGTAAGATACTACTGAGGATATAATTGGTTCAAATAAGTCTGAATCAAAGTTATTTGTTTTACTCTGGAGCACAGCAGAAATCCTCTCAAGTCCCATCCCAGTGTCAATACTCGGTTCTGGAAGTGGAGTCAGTGCACCTGATCCATCCCTGTTAAATTGCATAAACACAAGGTTCCAGAGTTCGAGAAACCTGTCACATTCACATCCAACAGCACAGTCAGGCATACCACATCCGGTATGGCTCCCCTGGTCTATTACTATCTCTGAGCATGGGCCACATGGGCCTGTATCTCCCATCTGCCAGAAGTTATCCTTTGCACCAAGCCTCACTATTCTTTCATCAGGAAGCCCTATCAGTTCATGCCATAATCTTACAGCCTCATTATCTTCCTCGTATACAGAGACATAGAGCCTTTCCTCTGGCAATTTAAACCATTCAGTCAAAAGCTCCCAGGCATAAAAAATCGCGTCCTTCTTAAAATAATCACCGAAGGAGAAATTGCCGAGCATCTCAAAAAATGTATGATGTCTCCCAGTATGTCCGACATTCTCAAGGTCACTGTGTTTTCCTCCTGCCCTCAGGCACTTCTGGCATGAGACAGTACGACTATACAGACTTTTCTCCTCACCAAGGAAGATTGTTTTAAACTGAACCATCCCTGCATTTGTGAAGAGCAGGGTAGGGTCATATCTCGGGATAAGAGGGGAGCTCGGGATTATCTTGTGTCCTCTCTGTCTGAAATATTCAAGAAAGGCATTTCTTACCTCTTTACTCGTCATAATTGTATTATTTTATAACTCCAGGCTCAGTGCTTATTATCTCTGTAATCTTCCCATCTGTAAAAATAAGCCGTGTCTTGAAAACTCCTCCTAATCTTGTATAGACCCATTCCTCACGATTTTTACCATCTGCAGTAGGTGCAAGTGCTATTACAGAGTCGGGTGCGCCCCATGAATACCTGACCTGAAGTTGTGTCATGTTAGGGGAAACCTCACCCTTCTTTATTTGTTCCTGAATAGACGGTGGAAAGTCCTTTATCTCGTCCTGTGTATATCGTACTGATTGCACACATCCTGTTACCAAGAGAAATGATAAAGTCGAGACTAAAAGAATAACCCTTTTCATCTTAATCCTCCTCGTTAAAATTTTTATCCTTTAATACAGTTTTTATTGTCTCGAAAGAGTAGCCTCTCCTGAGAAGAAGATTATATAGTCTTCTCTTTATTTTTTCCGCTGGACAATTTTCCATAGCCCTGAGTTTTTTGTCTACAAGTTTTTTAGCATTTTCAATATCTTCGTTTTCATCATGGCTGAACATCGAATCAACAATTTCCTGTGGTATACCCCGGTTACGCATAAATCTTTTTGCTCCAGTGTAACTGAGGAGTTTTCTCGTTATCGCCTCCCTTTTCAGGTCTTCAGATAATGCCCTGTCATTTATGAGCCCTGACTGTTTGAGGCGGTTTATTGTGGAGAATACTATGCTTTCAGGAAACCCCTTTTTTATGAGTCTTCCCTCAAGCTCTTTTTCGCTTCTGCCTCTGTAGCTCAGGAGTTTGAAGGCATACTGCCTTGCCTCATCGCGCAAATCTCTCAATTTTCAGTGCATCCTTCTCGGTGGATCTTTCTAATGTCAGGTCACTTGTAGACTGAATACCTTTTACCTTTAGTGCAAAGTCATCAGGGTTTGTAGCCCATCTCAGTGCCTCCTCATAAGTTATAAGTCCTGACTTATAAAGGCCGAACAGGGACTGGTCAAAGGTCTGCATCTCATAGTGTATTGCTCCCTGAGCAATTACATCAGGTATAGACTTTGTTTTATCAGGATCAATGATACAGTCCTTTACAGTCGTAGTAGCAACAAGAACCTCAACTGCAGGGACCCTGCCTTTCCCATCCGCCCTCGGTACAAGCCTCATCGAGATAATACCCTTAAGAACTGATGCAAGCTGAATTCTTACCTGCTTGTGCTGGTAAGGAGGGAATACAGATATTATCCTGTTTATTGTTTCTGTTGCATCTATTGTATGCAGTGTGCTTAGGACGAGATGCCCTGTCTCAGCAGCAATCAGTGCAGTCTGTATGGTCTCAAAATCACGCATCTCGCCAACGAGTATTACATCAGGGTCCTGCCTGAGGGCCTGCCTTAAGGCCTTACCGAACGATTCTGTATCACTTCCTACCTCCCTCTGGTTGACTATGCTTTTTTTATCTCTGTGTAGATATTCTATCGGGTCTTCAATGGTTATGATGTGTTCTGTTCTATTTGTGTTTATATGGTCAATCATTGCAGCTAAGGTTGTGGATTTTCCACTACCAGTTGTGCCTGTAACAAGGATTAATCCCCTCGGTTCCATCGCAATTTTTTTAATGATAGCAGGAAGAAGTAGCTCCTCAATAGTGGGAATCTTTATCGGGATAACCCTGAAGACAATCCCTACTGCCCCTCTCTGTATGAAGATATTACACCTGAACCTCCCCAGCCCCGGGACATTGTATGCAAGGTCAATATCATTTTTCTTTTTGAACACTTCCTGCTGTCCTGGGTTCATGACAGAGAAGGCTATTTTCAATGCATCTTCCAGGCTCAGCTTATTCTCTGATGTAAGGGGGGTAAGCTCCCCATATATCCTCACAATCGGGGGAGAACCGACCTTTATATGAAGGTCTGAGGCATTCATCGAATATGCCTTTTTCAAAAGCTCGTTGATATCCACAATTATCTCTTTTAATTATGCTTTAAATTATATGCAGCAATTATCTTCCCTTCTATCTCTTTGGCAATCTCATGATTGTTTTTCAGGAATTCCTTTGCGTTTTCACGGCCCTGGCCAATCCTGCTACCCCCATAACTATACCATGCCCCTGATTTTTCGATAATGCCTTTTTCAACACCGAGGTCAACAATCTCTCCAACCCTCGAAATCCCTTCATTAAAATATATATCAAACTCAGCCTGCTTAAAAGGAGGGGCTACCTTGTTTTTTACAACCTTAACCCTTACCCTTCCACCTATAGTCTCTTGGTTTTCCTTAATGTTATCTATCCTTCTAATGTCAAGTCTCATGGAAGAATAGAATTTAAGCGCTGTACCTCCGGTCGTTGTCTCCGGGCTACCAAACATGACACCAATCTTCATTCGCATCTGGTTTATAAATATGACAGTTGTCTGAGATTTCGATATTGCTGCAGTTAGTTTTCTCAATGCCTGGCTCATAAGTCTTGCCTGAAGCCCTGGAAGGGAATCACCCATCTCTCCCTCTATCTCTGCCTTTGGCACAAGTGCTGCAACCGAATCTATCGCGATAATATCAATGGCTCCACTCCTTACAAGGGCTTCTGCAACCTCAAGGGCTTGCTCTCCTGTATCAGGCTGTGATATAAGAAGGTCCTCTATCTTTACCCCAAGTTTTTGTGCATAATTGACATCAAGTGCATGCTCTGCATCTATAAAGGCTGCAGTGCCTCCGCTCAGCTGTGCCTGTGCAATCGCATTTAAAGCCAGCGTAGTTTTACCTGATGCCTCAGGACCGAATATTTCGATGACTCTGCCTCTCGGGAGCCCACCAACCCCTGTTGCAATATCAAGGGCTATAGAGCCAGTAGGTATTACCTGAATGCCCTCAGCAATCCCCTCTGCACCAAGCCGCATGATGGCACCCTTTCCAAAACTCTTTTCGATCTGCGAGATGGCCATTTCAAGTGCCCTGACCTTATCTTTGTTAGTCATCCTTCCTCCTCCCCAATGGTATCTCAGCTAAACAATAATACTGAGCCCCTGTGGGTTTAAGTTCGCTTTTCATCAGTTTTATGCTATTAACCTCCATGCCCCCGAAGTCTCTCTCTTTAAAATTGTCAAATCCTCTTATCATATCAGCAACACCTTTCTGTGATCGCACCCTGCCGATTGTAAGATGTGGAGAGAATTCCCTGTTTTCCTTTTGATAGTTCAATAATATCATAGAATCTTCAATATCCCCTCGAAGTCTTTTAAGTATCTCCGAATCCTTTATACCGACCCAGATTACCCTTGGATACTTTTTATTCGGGAATACCCCTGCGCTACATATTTTAATATAAAACGGCTCATAAGATAATACAATGTTCGATAGGGTCTCTTTTATCTTCGGTAGCAGAATCTCTGGTGTCCTGCCTAAAAACTTGAGTGTAAGATGAAGATTTTCATATACCACCCACCTTACATCTGCATCGTATTTTTTCAGGGTATCAATAAACCCACCGATATCATTTTTTACAGGTACAGGAATATCAATAGCTATAAAACACCTCAGGTACATATTCGTAATGCCTGACAGAGAAATTTTAAGGCTGCTAAAGAGGCCTTGTTCTTGATCTCTTCTCTCCCACCATCGAAGATCTCGCCCTTCGATAGAATCCTATCTTTTGAGGCAATATCAACAGCCATATATATAAGTCCAACACCCTTGCTCTCGATGACCTCAGGCCCGAGATTTCCTGTAATCCCTAGACCGATGTCTGTATTGCCTAATCTACGCACTGCACGTGCCATTTCTATAGCTACCTCTTCACTTATCATACCTTTCTTTTCTAAAAGCGATTCACTTATACCTAAGACCTTTATCTTTGAGTCCTTCGAATAACAGACGATAGAGAGCTCAAGAAACTTTGAGGCACCCGGGACATTTGTAATAATATGTGTAACAAGTCCCCCTGTACATGACTCGGCAATACTCAGCCTCGATCCATCTCTTTTAAGGAGTTCAGAAATCCTATTTACAAGTTCTACTAAATGAGCTTCCATATCTGTAGAATTAAATTTGTATATAATGCGGCCACAATATCATCTGCCATTATACCTTTCCCACCGCTTAAGATAGAGCCTATCTTTCTAATCGGGAATGGTTTTAGTATATCGAAAAACCTGAATAAAAAAAAGGCAGCAATAATATAGCCATAAGTCTGTGGAAGATAAAATACAGAAATCAGGAATCCTATAAATTCATCAATGACTATATACCTGCTGTCAGTTTCTCCTATCAAACCCTCTGCCCTATCTGAGGCAAATATACCGATTATAGTGCCTGCAACAATAATGAGTAAATGGGTCAGAATGGATAATTTCCATAAAAGTACTATGATAAGCGCTGCTGCACTACCCCATGTCCCTGGTGCCAGAGGAAGATAACCAATAAAGCCCAGTGTTGCAATGTTTTTAAGGACATTTTCAGAGAAGGCTTTAGCCTCCAGTTGCTTAACCCTCAATTATCCTGAATGTATAGTTTATCTTTGCAGAGCCTTCGAGTGTAGCCTTTACAGAGCAGTATCTATTCATTGATAGTTCTATTGCCCTTTTTACCGCATCTTCTGATATGTTTCTGCCCTTTACAACGAACTCTATGTCTATATCAGTAAATTTTTTGGGATAATTCTCTGCATTCTGCCCTTTGACTTTTATCTCAAGCCCTGTTACATCCTGTTTCTTCTTTTTGAGAATTGATATGACATCCATTCCCGAGCACCCACCAACACCTACAAGCAGCAGCTCCATTGGCCTCAAGCCAGTATTATGTCCACCAACTTCAGGGTCACCATCCATAACTATTGCATGACCTGAAGATGCCTCTCCAATGAACTGAAGTCCCTGCACATATGTTACCTTTGCCTGCATAAACATCCTCCCCTTACATATTTTATCGTATTGTCAAAATTTCATCACACTTATGGATATTTGAGCTGGAGACGCTGTATTGCAGTGGACTTTCCTGTCTTCCCATCAATTTCAATAACAACAGCAGAGAAGATACATTCACCCTTGGCTGTCTCGAATCTGACAGGTATGTTTGTCAAAAATCGCTGTATAACCTGTCCTCTCTCTATGCCGATAACAGACATGGAAGGACCTGTCATCCCGACGTCAGTTATATATGCTGTCCCGCCTGGCAGGATTTTCTCATCTGCTGTCTGGACATGGGTATGGGTTCCAATCACGGCACTTACCTTACCGTCAACAAACCACGAAAACGCTATTTTCTCTGAGGTTGCCTCTGCATGAAAATCTACAATAATTATATTTGTGATATTGCTGAGCCTTTCGATCTCTTCTTTACCTGTCCTGAAAGGACAATCCATATTTGACATATAAACCCTTCCTGAGATGTTAATTATAGCTACCTTTTCACCTTGTGGAAGGGTATAAAGTATACTTCCATAACCAGGCACTCCTGGTGGATAGTTTATTGGTCTAAGTACTCTGTTTTCCTTTGAGATCTGGGGAATAAACTCTTTTTTGTCCCATACATGGTTTCCTGTTGTAATTATATGGACGCCACAGTTCAATATCTCTGTTAAAGTTTTCTCGGTTACACCAAAACCACTTGCAAGGTTCTCACCGTTTGCAATAATAAGGTCAGTCTTATACTTATCTGTCAGGCTTGGCAGCAGAGATTTAACTGCTGACCTGCCGACCTTACCCACTATGTCACCTATAAATAATACCCTCATTTCGCATATTCCACATATCTCGATTCTCTTATAACAGTAATTTTTATCTGGCCAGGATATGTCATTTCAGACTCTATTTTTTTTGCAAGCTCCCTTGATATCATAGAGGACATTTCGTCACTCACATCCTCAGGCTTTACTATTATCCTTAATTCTCTCCCTGCCTGGATTGCATAACACTTGTCAACACCCTTGTATGAGAGAGCCATCTGCTCAAGCTTCTCAAGGCGTTTGAGATAACTCTCTATGCTCTCCTTTCTGACCCCTGGTCTTGCAGCCGACAGGGCATCTGCAGCAGCTACAAGTGCAGCCTCAACAGTTGCAGGGTCTCCTTCTCCATGATGAACTATAATTGTATTAATTACCTTTTGATTTTCCCCGTACTTCTTTGCTATGTTTGCACCAATTTCTTGATGCGACCCTTCTACTTCGTGGTCCACAGCCTTTCCGATATCATGGAGAAGTCCTGCCCTCTTTGCGAGTTTAACATCAACTCCAAGTTCAACGGCCATTATGCCTGAGAGATATGCAACTTCCCTTGAATGTTGAAGGACATTCTGGCCATATGATGTCCTGTATTTTAGCCTTCCGAGAAGTTTTATCAGCTCCGGGTGTATGCCAGAAAGCCCAAAGTCGAAAACAGCCTTTTCCCCTTCCTCCCGCATATTCGTCTCTACTTCTTTTTTAACCTTTTCTACGATCTCTTCGATCCTTGTAGGGTGTATCCTCCCATCTGTTATGAGTCGTTCAAGTGATAGTCTTGCAATTTCACGCCTGACAGGGTCAAAGGCAGAAAGCGTTACCATCTCTGGAGTATCGTCCACAATGAGGTCAACACCTGTTGCAGCCTCAAGTGCCCTTATATTTCTACCTTCTCTACCGATTATTCTTCCTTTCATCTCATCATTAGGGAGGGTTACTGCAGTTACAGTTGCATCTGTAACATAATCGCTTGAGTATCTCTGTATAGCAAGGCCTATTATCTCTTTTGCCTTTTTCTCTGCGGTTTCTTTTGCTTCCTCTTCTATTTTTTGGGCAAGTTTTGCAGCCTCGAACCTTGATTCCTCTTCTATCCTCTTCATAAACTCCTGTCTTGCCTCTTCCAAGCTTAATCCTGATATCTTCTCAAGCGATTGTGTTTGGTCTTTTATCAACTGGTTGTAATGGGTTTCCTTCTCCTGAATAATACGTTCCTTCAAATTATAATCCTTCTCCCTTTTGTTTAACTCATATTCCCTTTTCTCGATCTGGTCAAGCTTTTTCTCAATAACCTCCTCTTTTTGTCTTAACCTTCTTTCAAGCTGGTTCTGTTCAGAGCGTCTCTCCCTTATCTCCTTCTCAGCATCTAATTTGGCTTGATAAATAATGTCTTTAGCCTCTATGGATGCCTCTCTTTTTATAGTTTCTGCCTCCTTACGGGCTTCTTCTTTTATCTTTGTTCTTTCCTTTTCCATTGCCTCCCGTTGACTCTTAAGGGTTGTCCTGTACATCAGGCTTAGAACCAGTCCAATAATCAAGCCAGCAAAGAGGGCTATTAGTAGATAGGCTGTATTAATCATTTATATCTATCCTCCTTTTTAATAGTCGTTTTTATCAGTTGTGAAATTTTACAGCTGGGCTATGATGTAGGCGGTGTAAATAAGGCTTTTGGAGGTGAAAAGATTTTTAACCTGAAAATAATTTTCCTGAAGCTATTTATCGTATAGCTGAACGCAGAGGAAACTTTGTCCCTTTTGCGAAAATCCCCTTTAAATGAACCCCAGAAAAGTCGAAGACTTTTTGGGGTTCGCTCTGAATCCCCTTTATAATTTATAATTCTCCCCAAAAGCGTAAACATCATAAATACCAGCCTATTAAACCCGCCCTGCCGTGTAGGGAGAGAATTAGATCCGCCTATAAATAGGTGGGTGCCCTGAAGGAGGCTTCAGGCTTCTCCGCACTTTGATACGGGGCATGCACACCGACTCCTTACGCAGGCTCCCAAAAGATCTAATTTGCCGGATCAACTTTTTCACCTATCACAAACAGGGCAGGTTCTCATTCCCTTTCATCTGTCTTATTATATATTTATACCAGAAATAACATATTTGAGCAAGGGAAAAAATCTCTGGGTATTGAGACTTTTTACCTTGTAATTGAAAGAAGATTTTTAATAAACTATGTAAACGCCGCACCTATGTGGGTGTGAGGGTAAACTGTTATGGACGCTTTAATTTTAGCCGGTGGAGAGAATAAGAGACTTTCAGTATTAAAAGGATTTATTGAAATAAAGGGGAAGAGGATTATAGAATCCAACATTGAACTCCTCAGCAGTATCTTTGACAGGGTTATTATTAGTACTAATAACCCGGAAATCTATTTCTATCTCGGTGTCCCTATGGTCGGCGATATATTGAAATACAGAGGGCCTATGACAGGGATACTCTCAGTCTTAATAAGTCTGGAGGTGCCTGAAATTTTTGTAACAGCATGCGATATGCCTTTTATAAAGCCAGAGCTTATAAGATATATCATAGATAAGTGGACACAGAATACAGACACCTGTTCAGCGTTCAGCGTTCAGCGTTCAGCGACAAAAAACTCGTCACTCGTCACTTCTCATTCGTTACTAAAAAGGTGGGATGCTGTAATATCCATCTTTGATAAAAAACCTCAACCACTCCTTGGCATTTATTCAAAAAGAATTGCTAAAAGTATGGAGGAAAGCATAAAACAGGGGGAAAAGAGTTTAAAGAGATTTCTGCAGAGGATAGATGTGCTTTATATAGACGAGGGAAAGGTGAGGGCTATAGACCCGGAGGGAAGGTCCTTTATTAATATAAATACAATGGAAGACTACAAACAAGTAACGAGTAACGAGTGACGAGTTAAAAACTAAAGACTTAAGACTTTTTAAACTTCTCATTACTCGTTGCTTGTTACTCGTCACTAAGAGGGAGGTGGAATATGTTTGGTTTAGGAATGCAGGAACTAATTATCATCCTGATAATAATTCTTGTTCTATTTGGTGCAAGCAGGCTACCAGAGATAGGCAGGGGAATAGGTCAGGCTATAAAAAACTTCAAGAAGGCTACATCCGAGCCTGACGAAATAGATGTAACGCCAGATAAGAACAAGTCCAAGAAAGAGAAAAAAGAAGAGATAGAGGAAGGGGTCCCCAAAAAATCGTAAGATTTTTTGGGGTGTCTGGTAAAGAAGGTGAATAGAGGAGCCATTGCAGAAATAAATCTGTCTGCAATAGCGCATAATCTTAAGACTGTCAGGAGGATTGCCAAAAACCGACCGGTAATTGCTGTGGTCAAGGCAGATGCATACGGCCACGGTGCAGTAGAAGTCTCAAAAAGACTGGTTGAAGAGGGAGTCTCTTACCTTGCAGTCGCATATACAGGCGAAGCTGTAGAGCTCAGAAAGGCAGGTATCAGTGTCCCAATAATTGTGTTGTTTGACAGGGGAGATATAAATGATTTTTTTGATTTCAAACTTATACCAGTTGTCTATAATATTGATGCTGCATTAGCCCTGTCAGGTGCAGCAAGAGAAAGGGGGACTATAATACAGATTCATGTAAAGGTGGATACAGGAATGGGAAGACTGGGATTAAACGGCAATCATATCACCAACGATTTGATCAAAATCGTAGAGATGGATGGTATAGAACTAACAGGCCTTATGAGCCATTTTTCAGATGCAGACCTTTCAGACAGGTCATATGCAGCTCTACAGCTTGACAGGTTTAATAAAATAAGAGAGACAGTCTCTAAAAGATTAAACAGAAAAATCTTCTCACACATGGCGAACAGTGCGGCTGTACTCACTTTTGAAGATGCCCACCTTGATGCAGTGAGACCAGGGCTCATGCTTTATGGATATTCCCCTTTTAGCAACAGCAAAGAGCAAAGAGCAAAGAGTAAAGAGAGACGAAATAATATTACAGAACTTCAAACACCGAAATCTGAACCTTTAAACCTAATTCCCGCAATGAAGGTTAAGACAAGAATCCTCTGTATAAGAAACCTGCCGTCTGGCTCGCCAATAAGCTACGGAAGGACATTTATTACAAAAAGGCAGAGCAGGATAGGAGTGCTCCCCATAGGATACGCTGACGGGTATAGCAGGCTTTTTTCGAATAATGCAGAGGTGCTTGTAAAAGGAAGACAGGTACCTGTTGTAGGGAGGATATGTATGGACCTGACAATGATTGACCTCACAGATGTCAAAGACATCAGGGAAGATGATGAGGTAGTTATCCTCGGACAACAGGGAGAAGAGTCAATAACAGCTCATGAACTTGCACATAGGGCAAAAACAATACCATATGAAATCCTGACATCTCTCGGCAGTAGATCAAAAAAGGAATATGTGTGATGTTGAGGGTAATTGAACTGTTAGGTCGCTATATTATGTCTTTTGCAGAGGAACTTGGCAGAATATTACTCCTCCTGTATTCAACCCTGAAACAGATGGTATTACTGCCATTTGAGATAAGGAATACCTTTAAACAGATGCTTGAAGTAGGAATAAGGTCTTTACCGGTTGTTCTTATAACAGCAATTTTTACAGGCATGGTTTTTGCCCTTCAGACCTTTACAGGCTTCAAAAGGTTTGGTGCAGAAGCACTTGTGGGCACTGTTGTCGCCCTTTCCATGACGAGGGAACTCGGCCCTGTCCTTACAGGCCTTATAGTTGCAGGGAGAGCAGGTGCTGCAATGGCAGCAGAATTAGGCACGATGAGGGTGACAGAACAGATAGATGCACTCGAAACATTGGCCACAAATCCAATAAAATATCTTGTCGTACCGAGATTTATTGCAGGGATTTTTATGCTACCTGCCCTCACCATAGTTGCTGACATAATAGGTATAATAGGTGGATATCTCATAACAGTCGGGCTTTTTGAGGTAAGTTCGACCCTTTACTGGAAGAGGACATGGGATTATTTAGAGGTTAGTGATATATATAATGGCCTGGTAAAATCTGGTTTTTTTGGTGCAAGTATTGCCATTATAAGTTGCTATAAAGGCTTTTACACAAGGGGAGGAGCTGAAGGTGTTGGAAAGGCAACAACAGGTGCAGTGGTTCTATCATCCATGACCATACTTGTATCTGACTATTTTCTTTCAGCATGGTTATTTAAATGATAGAGATTATAGACCTGCATAAGTCTTTTGGCAAGAACCATGTACTCAAGGGTGTTAACCTTAAGGTTGAAAGGGGCGAGAGCATGGTTGTTATTGGTGGGAGCGGTTCTGGTAAGAGTGTTCTTATAAAACATATTATTGGTATATTAAAACCTGATGAGGGTAAGGTGTTCATGGATGGTATTGACATTGCAACACTAAATGAGAACGAGCTCTATGAAGTAAGAAAGAAATTTGGTATGCTTTTCCAGATGTCTGCACTGTTTGACTCTATGACAGTATGGGAAAATGTGGGCTTTGCACTCATGAGGCATAAAAAGATGAATGAAAAAGAGGTAAAGCCTCTTGCAATCGAAAAACTGAGATTGGTAGGTCTTGTGGGAGTTGAAGATTTGATGCCCTCAGAGCTCTCTGGTGGTATGAAGAAGAGGGTAGGGCTTGCAAGGGCTATAGCGCATGAGCCCGAGATACTCCTGTATGATGAACCCACAACCGGCATTGACCCTATACTGGCGGATGCGATAAACGAACTTATCATAGAGATGAAACAGCATCTGTCAGTTACATCCATTGCTATAACGCATGATATGAATAGTGCATACAAAATTGCTGACAGGATTGCCATGCTCTATGAAGGAAAGATAATCGAGGTAGGAACCCCAGATGAGATTAAAAATACGCAAAACCCTATAGTAAGACAGTTTATAACAGGGAGTGCATCAGGTCCAATAAAAATAGAAGGAGTGCATTATGAGAGGATTCTCAACAGAACTTAAGGTCGGATTCTTTGCTGTCATAGTTATCGGGATACTGGCCTTCATGACATTCAGGGTTGGTGGTCTTGAATGGATAAAAAAAGAAGGATACATAGTTTATGTTTACTTTAAAAATATCGCTGGTCTTGATGAAAAGACAAAGGTCAAGATTGCAGGTGTAGACGCCGGGGTTATAAAAAAGATAGAACTTAAAGAAGGAAGGGCCAGGCTAACTATCAGGATTAACAGGGGCATCCAGCTCTTTAGCGATGCGAGTGCTTCAATCAAGGCAACAGGGCTTTTAGGAGACAAATACCTTGAAATAAAAACTGGTTCTGCACAGCCCGTCCTTAAAGATGGCGATACAATAAAAAATGTTGTCGAAATAGTAGACCTCGATGATATGATTCGCAACCTCTCTGATGTATCAGCAAATATAAATACCCTCGCAACCTTTCTTAACGAAGCCCTTGGCACAGAGGAGGCAAAGCGCTCTTTGAAGGAGACAGTTCTAAATTTAAGGGATATCACTGCAAATCTTAACCAGACAATAACTGTAAACGACCAAAAAATGAGAACGGTCCTCGACAATATTAACAGCATTACAGCCTCTATAAATGAACTTGTAGATAGAAACAAGGAACCTTTTACTACAACCCTAACAAACATGAAAGAATTTTCAGGTACACTAAAGTCAGATGGGCCTGACCTTATTGCAAACCTTAATAAGGCCATCAGAGAGCTAAAGGCGATGGTTGAGGAAAACAGGCCATCAATAAAGAGTGCTGTTGAATCAATAGATGATATTGCAAAACAGATTAATAAGGGAGAGGGCACAATAGGGATGCTTGTGAAGGATAAAAGATTATATGAAGCTATAAGCAAGGCGGCTGAGGGGGTGGACAAACCGCTATCAGCAGTTGAGCGTCTCAGGACATTTTTAACCTTCCAGGCAGAGTATCTCACAAAACCCAAAGATGGGAAGGGTTATTTTTATGTTACTCTCCAGCCGAGACCTGATAAATATTATATCCTCGGCGTTGTAGGAGACCCAGTAGGAAAGGTTACCACTACTGAAACCACAACTACCCCTGGTACAACCACAAAAGAAACAAAGATAGAGAAGGAGATAGAGTTTACAGCTCAGTTTGCAAAGAGGTTTGGTGATACTGCATTAAGAATAGGTCTTACAGAAAGCACATTTGGTACCGGAGCTGACTATTTCTTCCATAATGATAAGGGTAAGATAACTGCTGATATCTGGGATTTTTCAAATGATGAGGAAGGCGCTAAAAACCCTCATGTTAAATTTGGTGTAGACTATTTTCTTTTCAAAAACTTATTTGTATCAGCCGGCGCCGACAATATCTTAAACAAGAAATGGCGTGGTGGTTATGCAGGTGTAGGGCTGAGATTTGAAGATGAAGACCTTAAATATCTCTTCGGGACAGTCCCGAGAATACCAACAAGATAGGGAAGGAGGTGAATAGTATGAGGATACCTTTGATGAAACATATCTCATGGTATCTGGTGGTTGCGATGTTTATAATTAGTATAGCACCGAGGGTTAATGCCGGACTATCGCCATCTGAGATTATTTCATTGCAGCAGATTGACAGAGAAGCAGACCTCGAAAAGATACAGAAGGTTTTGGAGATGAAGATGGTCAGGGAAAGACTTGAGGCCTTTGGCTTTACTAAGGAAGAGATAAAACAGAGGTTTGACCAGCTCAGCGACCAGCAGATTCACCAGCTCGCACTCCAACTCGATGACATCAGGGTAGGTAAAGACGATGCACTGGGTGTTATTGTCATACTTCTTTTTATTGCTATACTGGTAGTTTTACTGCTTCAGGCAACAGGTAAGAGGGTTGTTATAACAGGATAAATCAAGGAAGTGGGAGGTAGGAAGTGAGAAATGGGAAATGAAAAAATTATAACTTCTTACTTCTTACTTCTTACTTTTCACTTATTTTTTATAATGTCCTGTGCTACAACCTACGAAATACCTATCAATACCAGAAATATCATAATAGAAAATGTGCCTTTTTACCCTCAGGAGACATACCAGTGTGGTCCGGCAGCTCTTGCAGGTGTTATGAATTTCTGGGGTATCAATGTATCCCCTAGTGAGATAGTTAAAGAGATTTACAGTGAATCCGCAAAGGGGACACTTAATATTGATATGGTCATGTATGCTCAAAGAAAAGGACTACATGCCCTGCAATATGCAGGAAGCATTGAAGACTTGAAGAAGAACATAAATGCTGGATATCCCGTTGTCGTCCTTGTTGACTACGGGTTTTCTATATACCAATCAAACCATTTTATGGTGGTTACAGGATATAATGAATACGGCATAATCGCTAACTCAGGGAAAGAAAGGGCCAGGTTTATCCCTGGAAAGAAATTCTTGAAATCATGGGAAAGGACAAAATACTGGACACTCCTCATAAGAAAGTAACGAGTTACGAGTTACGAGTATGAAGACAAAAACTTGTCACTTGTTACTTGTCACTTGTTACTCGTTACTACTTATCTGTTCACTGTTAATAGCTTGTGCCTTCCCGAGGATTATTGTCCTTGATGATCCATTGAGCCCTGAGGAACATATAAATCTCGGTGTTGCATATGAGAAAAAAGGTGAATTGGATAATGCCCTGAAAGAATATAAAGAGGCATCAGAAAAACTTCCAGTAGCGTATCTTTATATGGGTAACATATATTTACAGAAAAATGAATTTGATGAGGCAGAACTTTATTACAAAAAGGCCATCAAAAAAGACCCGAAGAATGCTGATGCCTATAATAATCTTGCATGGCTTTATTTTATAAAAAGAGAATACCTCGATGAGGCAGAAATCCTTTCATTAAAGGCAATAGAACTTAACCCTTCGAAAAGGAATATCTATCAAGATACACTTGAGAAGATAAAATCACTTAAAAACTCAATCCCTTAACTGACAGCTAACAGCTATTAGCTGATAGCTGTCAGGGTCTTTATTAAATTATCTGAATGTTTTAAAATAGCAAAAATTAAACGGAGGATTTATTTATGCCTTCTGATAGGGCAAAAAAGATTAAGCCATCACCAACCCTCGCCATAGATGCAAAGGCAAAGGCAATGAAGGCAGCAGGAGTTGATATTGTGAATTTTGGTGTAGGAGAACCTGATTTTGACACCCCTGACAATATAAAAGAGGCTGCAATAAAAGCGATAAGAGACGGCTTTACAAAATATACACCTGTCGGAGGGATAGAACCTCTTAAGGATGCGATTATTGAGAAGTTCAAGAAAGATAATAACCTAAATTATACACATGATGAAATCATTGTCTCGTGTGGTGCAAAACATAGCCTCTATAATATTGCCCAGGCATTATTTGATCCGGGTGATGAGGTCTTAATCCCATCGCCTTACTGGGTCTCATATCCAGATCAGGTTGTGCTTAACGATGCGATCCCTGTTTTTATAAAGACATACGAATCAGATTCCTTTATGGTTAAGCCCGAGGCAGTAGAATCTCATATTACCAAAAGGACAAAGGCATTGATCCTGAATTCGCCATCCAATCCAACAGGGCTTACATATGATAAAAAGATGCTCGAAAAGATAGCCGAGGTAGTCCTGCGATATAAGGTTTATATCATATCTGATGAGACCTACGAAAAGCTCCTTTATGATGGGGTTCGTCATATTAGCATTGCGTCACTCAGTGACGAGATAAAGAATAAAACTATTGTTGTGAATGGACTCTCAAAATCATATGCTATGACAGGCTGGAGGATTGGTTTTGCTGCTGGGCCAAAAGAGATAATAAAGGCCATGACAAATATACAGAGTCAGTCCACATCTAATCCCACATCCATCGCTCAGAAGGCAGCTATTGAGGCACTTACAGGTCCCCAGGATTTTATTAATATAATGCTTGCTGAATTTGACAGGAGGAGAAGGTTACTTATCAGTAAATTAAATTCTATTCCTAACATGAGCTGTCTTACTCCAACAGGTGCTTTTTATGCCTTCCCAAATACATTTAGGCTTTATAAAAAATCTGCCGAAGGTAAAACTATATCTTCTTCATCAGACCTTGCACTCTATTTACTTGAAGAAGCAAAGGTTGCTGTTGTGCATGGGAAGGCCTTTGGCAATGATAATTACATAAGACTTTCCTATGCAACATCTATTGATGAGATAAAGAAGGGAGTTGATAGGATAAAAGAGGCGGTATCAAAGCTGAAATAATGACCAATGACTAACTTTCGTTCAGGTTATGTATCCATTTTATCAGTGTTAATATTTATGTTGAAAGAATAGGCCAGAAAGGTATTATAATAGGCCAGAAATGTACTATGTTAAAATTAATAGGAAGTGTAGATGTTAGTCCAGATGAAGGTTGAAGGTCTTTTGTTTGATCCACGGAGCAGTATGTACATCCTCCTCTTGAGAGAAATTGATGGGAATGGGACACTGCCCATATGGATTGGTAAGCCAGAGGCTGATTCAATAGCACTCGCCTTAGGGAGGGTTGCGACCCCAAGACCCCTAACTCATGACCTTATAAAAAATATCACTGATAGCCTGAAGGTCAAAGTAACCCAAATTGTTGTAACAGAGATACTCGACAATACATATTATGCACTTATTTATCTGAATGATGGGAAAAAGGAGACACTTATAGATTCAAGACCGAGCGATGCTGTGGCAGTTGCACTGAGAGCCAATGCACCTATATTTATAGAAGACAGTATCATGGAAAGAAGAAGTGCAGATGAACTTGAGGAATGGCTCAAAAACCTTAGACCAGAAGACTTTGGAAATATCATGTAATGCTCCACAGGACTGAAGGTATTGTCTTAAAGACCATTCCTTTTGGTGAAGCAGACCTTATAGTCACATATCTTACCCCTGACTCTGGACTCCTTAAAACCTTTGCAAAAAGCCCGCGCAAGATTAAAAGCCGTTTCGGCAGTAGCCTCGAACCACTTACACACTCAAGGATTTCATTCTGGGGCAAAGAAGATGCTACTCTACCGCGATTGACGCAGTCAGATATAATCCACCCCTTCCAATCAATAAGGAATACCCTGAGTTGTTTCCTCAAGGTATCAGAAATAATAGACCTCACCCTGCACTTTATCCCAGAGAGAGACGCAAATAAAAAGGTATATTCTTTGCTTTTAAATACATTGCATAGTATCGAGAATAACTGTAATAAAGACTTGAGGTTGATTCGCTATAAGATAAAATTTCTTGAGCTTATGGGATATGCCCCAAAACTCGATGGATGTGGAAGATGTGGCAAAAAGGGATATAACTTTTATATGTCTCACGGCTCTATCCTGTGTGAGGTCTGTGCAAAAGGTATAGATTTACCCTTAAAACTTTCACCAGCGGTAGTGAAATTCTATATAAACCTGCTTACCTGGGATGCCACAAAAATGGAACGGATTAAACCTTCAGGAGCACTTATCTCAGAACTTTCAAATATGATGGACATGCATACAAAATATATACTCGCAAAACCACTGAAGTCAAAATCCCTTATCTAATTGTCCCCAATTTATTGAAAAATTTTCTTGACATTAAAATGGGCTTTTGATATATAAAATTATATGGAAATTTCATTAAAATTAGACGACTTTTTCTGCCCTAATGAGAGTTGTGGAGACTATGGAAAAAGGGGACTTGGAAATATTGTCCTCTATGACAGATATGGAAAGGACCGGAGGAAACTCCTTAAATGCAAGACCTGCAATTTCAGGTTCTCTGAACGGCGTAGCACATTCTTCTTCGGTCTCCATACAAAAGAATTTAAGATAAGAGAGGTTATCTGCCATCTCTTAGAGGGGATGAGTTTCAGGGAGGCTGCAATTGCATCGGGTCTGGATAAAGATACTGTACATAGGATATGGAAAAAGTTTGTGCTTTATTGTGAGGAGTCAATGGACAGTCTGTTAAAAGAATTCAACATAAAACTCGAAGACCTTATATTACTTTTATATAACAGGACTCAAAAGAGAGTGAAATAATGGGTAAGATAAGAGTTGCAATTGCTGGAATAGGAAACTGTGCCAGTTCACTAATTCAGGGTATTGAATATTATAAAAGGCTTGGAAGCAGACATCCTGACAGATCACTCGGCTTAATGCATTACGAATTAGGAGGGTATAAGCCAGATGAAATAACTGTTGTTGCTGCATTTGATATTGACAGAAGAAAGGTAGGAAGACCTCTAAAAGAGGCTGTTTTTGCGAAACCAAACTGCACAAAGATATTTTATAGAAATCTCCCAGATTATCCGGTAAAGGTCGAAATGGGCGAGGTATTAGATGGTGTATCAGAACACATGAAAGATTATCCAGAAGAGCATAGATTTATTGTCGCGAGGAAGAAGCCCTGTGATGTTGTAAAGGTCTTAAAACAGAGTGGTGCAGAGATACTTTTGAGTTATCTGCCTGTTGGCTCTGAAAAGGCAACAGCCTTTTATGCAGAGGCATGCCTGAAGACAGGTGTTAGCTTAATTAACTGTGTTCCTGTATTTATAGCATCTGATAAATCATGGGCTAAACGCTTTGAAGAGAAGCATATTCCCATAATAGGGGATGACATTAAAAGCCAGGTAGGTGCAACAATAATACATAGAATCCTGACAAAGTTGTTTATGGATAGAGGCGTGAAGATTGATCATACATATCAGTTAAATGTAGGGGGTAATACAGATTTCCTGAATATGTTAAACCGTACGAGGCTCAAGTCCAAAAAAATCTCAAAGACCGAGTCGGTCCGCTCACAACTGAAAAATCCTTTAACTGATGAGAATATCCATATAGGCCCTTCAGACTATATACCCTGGCTTAAAGACAACAAGGTATGTTTCTTGAGAATGGAGGGGAGGAATTTTGGTAACATCCCTGTAAACCTTGAGCTCAGGCTCTCTGTTGAAGATTCACCAAATAGTGCGGGTGTTGTTATAGATGCTATAAGATGCTGCAAGATTGCGCGTGACAGAAGGGTAGGGGGCGTGCTCATATCTCCATCCGCATATTTCATGAAATATCCTATAAAACAGTTCTCTGATGAAGAGGCACGGAATATGGTAGAGGAGTTTATTGCTGGTAAAAGAGAGCGTTAGATGCTTAGTGCCAAATTTGGCCATTTTCTCGATAGGCCGCTCACTTCGATTATAAAAAGAATCCCTTTACATCCAAATATTCTTACAATTACAGGCTTTGCTATAACAACCATCGCAGCTATAGTTATCCCTCATAATATAAGACTTGGTGGCTTACTTATTCTTGTTGGTGGCTTGTTTGATATGCTCGATGGCATTGTAGCAAGGATTAATAATAAAGCCACGAGATTTGGTGCATTTCTCGATTCTGTGCTTGACAGGTATTCTGATGCATTTCTTTTCCTTTCTATCGCATGGTATCTTGGAGGAAAGGGCGACCATACAGGTGTATTTCTTAGCCTCGGCACATTAATAGGTGCTTTTTTAATCAGCTATGCAAGGGCAAGAGCAGAAGGCTTGGGAGAGTTATGTCATATAGGCATTATGGAGAGGCCAGAAAGACTCATACTTTTAATATTTGCAACGCTGACAGGCTGGGTTGTGCCAGTATTATGGATAATGCTGATTCTTACACATATTACTGTGATGCAGAGGGTCTATTATGTGTGGAGAGTAATGAATCGGTGACTGATAGCTATCATCTGTCAGCTAATAGCTGTCATTTAGCTGTTATCCTTATCCAGTAATCTCCGAGTAAAAGAACAGAAAGCACAAAACCTAATATACAATTAACAATAACGCCAATTGTGAACGCCCCAAACGGCTTTTTACCAGCAGCAGCTAACTCCCTGAATCTCGTAGTAAGACCAATGCTTAAGAAACAGAAGATAAATGTCCATGACCTGAGATTTTTTACAGGACCAATAAGGGCTGGCTCAACAATCTTATTAAAATCAGCAAGGGAATACTGAGCTGCGATTGTTGTAATTACAATTGAGGCAATAACGAAACCGAGGACAAACTTGGGAAATCTCCACCATATCTCCATTGCACTCGGTCTTACACCCGCCTCTTCCCTTTCCCATTTCAGGGTTGCGATAAGGGCAAATATGAATGACCATATCCCGAGCCATATGTCCCTTCCGATGACTTTCATAAGTGTAAAGGCTCTAATGGCAGGTTCTTCATTGCCAACCATGCTACCATAGGCAGTTGCAGCTGCAAACCCTGCTGCATCAGCGAATTCAGATGAGCCAACCCATGCACCTACTGGGGCTGGATGCAGATTTAATAACCTTGAGAAATATGGTATAAAAAATATCATGATAATAGCCCATACAGTTACAAGTGCTATAGCAACAGAGATATCCTCCTTTTTTGCCTTCACCGCACCACCAACTGCTATTGCTGCAGATACACCACAAATAGCTCCACCAACCCCTAAGACAGAACCTAACCTCCTGTCGAGTCCAAAGATCTTTGTTGCTACAAAATATATAGTCAGGCATGTAGTAACTGATATAATCGTTGCCTGTATAAATGCAACAGGACCTGCCCATATAATAAGCGTAAAGGGAAGTGTCGCACCGAGTAGAACAATACCAGTCTTTATATAGTATTCTACCCTGAAACCTGAGTCCATCCATTTCGGCAGTCTTACAACATTAGAGATTAGAAGTCCGAGTATCAGGGCAACGAGTGGAGCCTCAAATCCATAATGTTTTAGAGGCTTATACGCTCCGATTATGAATGTGATGATTGATAGGATATACAGAAAGATAAAGGATGGGATATACTCAGATTGCTTGAACCCTAATATCCTGGTACTTATACCGAAGATTGTCAACCAGATAATGAACTGTAGTGCATACCATCCAATTTTAGTGGAGAAATGCCCTGTAAGCTTTCCGAAGTCTGTCCATGTAGATGGAAGAACACTCAGAGATTTGAGAAAGGGATTCCCGCTATAAAAGAAAGCTATTGCAGCAACTACTATTCCAAGTCCAAGATATATAGCCCACCAGTCTTCTTTTAGATATAGTTCTTTCCATCCCATAGGCTTTTTTTCTTCCATAAGACCCTCCTTTCTTTTTTGTCATTCCTGTGTAAGAATGACCGAACCGCTTTCACCTATCAGCTTTTGCCCGTAGTCCTCATCGTGTTTTTTGATAGGTTAGCTCCATCCATATTTTAAGTCAATACTCGATGCCTCTCCTTGCCCGGATACCTCGAGAGAAAGGATGTTTGAGCATCTTCATCCCCGTGACATAATCAGCAGCCTCGATAAGTCTCTTAGTAGCGCCTCTGCCTGTAAGGACGAGTTCCATGTGTTCAGGTTTATGTGAGATAAAATCAATAGCTTCGTTATCCGTTAGAAGACCTTCAGCAAGAAGGCAATTAAATTCATCCAGGATAATCATATCAAATCTTTCATTTTGCATTATCTTTTTTATATATGTAAGAGCTCCATTTACATTTTTTTAAGTTTTTTTGTCTATGTCAGGATAAAAATAAGGTGAGCGTATCTTTGAGAATTTTTTGTTGTTATAGAAATATTTTTAAAAACACTAATCTCGCCTGTGTTTGCCCCACCTTTCATAAATTGTACAAACAGCACACGCAATCCTCTACTCTTAGCCCTTATTGCAAGACCAATTGCAGTAGTGGTCTTTCCCTTGCCTTCACCTGTATATATATGTATTAGCCCTTTTTGTTTCTTTTCACTTAGCACTATACACTGTTCACTTATTACTGCCGTTAATAGAGCGGGCGACGGGATTTGAACCCGCGACCTTCAGCTTGGGAAGCTGACACTCTACCACCTGAGTTACGCCCGCAATACAGATTTTATAAATCAGCATGTACCTAAAAGTCAAGGAAGGTTCTTGCAAATTAGCATATGAAATATTAATTTAGAACTATGATGATTTCATCTCATAAACTCAAAAATAAGATACTTCGAGACCGATACAATTCTATTGTCTTTGAGAAGGGTAGGGGCAGAGATTTGTATCTTGTCGGAGGTTATATTCGAGATATTTTGAGAGGCACACATTCTACAGACAGGGATTATATTGTAAGTGGAGACATCAAGTGCTTTGTCAATGAAATCATAGAGATTACCGGAGGTACAGTGGTCGAGCTCAGAAAAGAGCACATGCTAAGGGTTGGTTTAAAAGGTGGTGTTACCCTTGATTTTTCAAGACCTATGGGAACACTCAAAGAAGATTTGTCAAAGAGGGATTTTACCATTAATACGCTTGCCTGGTCTCCTGATAGAGGAATCATAGATCTCCATAAAGGGATAAACGACATAAATAAGAAAAAGATACGTTCTATATCTAAGGAAAACCTGATCGCTGATCCCTTGAGAATGCTCAGGGCATACAGGTTTGCAGCCGAGTTTAACGGTTCTATAGAAGAGAGCACCCGGAAGGCAATAAAGATGCTACATAGCAAGATCAAAGAGGTATCTTCTGAAAGAATAACTTTAGAACTTTCCAATTTGTTAAACTCAGACCATCCAGCAAGGTATCTTAAAATGGCACTTTCTGATGGGCTCTTAACTGATATTTTATCAATTCCTTATAGAACCTTAGAGCGTAACATTAAAGGAATTTCTACCCTTGAAGCAACAATTAATAAACTTCCATCTAAGATTCAAGTTTTACTTAAAGAAATATTCTCTCAGACCCTTACTTATAAAGGATTGCTCTGTCTGGAGCTTTTACTACAGACATATGATGATTCCGTTGCTGTCACAAAAGTCCCAAAGATTAAGATGAGTAATGCTATAAGGAAACGGATAGATCTGGCCCATAAGGGTATTAAGGAATTCAGAGGTGGGGGAAGTAATCTATTCGATGTATTTTTGGTCTCAAAAGAGGCAGCAATGGATGTCCTGATTATAAAAGACAAATTAGGCCTGTTCAGAGACTACGAGAGGTTTAAGAAAATATGGAAGAAGGGGCTTTTGAGTTCTGAAGAGATTATCAGTATTACAGAAGTGAAAACCGGACCAAAACTCGGGAGGATTATAGTTAAGTTAAAGAAGGCCCAATTTGAGGGAAGGGTAAGGTCTAAAAGGTCTGCCATAGAATTCACGAAAACCCTTAATTTTTAAAGATTTGAGATATATTGTCTTTTGGTAACTGGGTATATAATTTTACATAATATATCTTATCAGACATAACATATAAACAGAGAATGTTAGTAAACTGTTATTAAGTATGTTTAAATTTATGCCCCCCTTTGGAAATTGTAGGCTCTGACAACTATGAGTAGGATTTAGGCAGTCAAAAAATTACATAAAACCAACATGTTACAGCTTCTCTATCAGGTCTCCTTTGAGTAAATTCCCTTCTATCTCTGAGCCCCTTACTCGGACAAGGACTCCTTTAGGATACCCATTTAAAGGTATCTTTACCTTGAGGTAGTTACTTGATGTGCCGATCGAAATATTATCTATGCCCTGCTCTTCTATAATAACATCAAGGGGTTTATTTATTTGTGATAGCATGTAAGCCATCTTCTTCTTGACATTTAAAGCCTTCAGCTCATTAAACCTCTCTTTTTTTATGGCTGAAGTGTTCTGGTTACTCATTTTAGAGGCGATAGTATCCGGTCTTGACGAAAAAGGGAATATATGCATATAGGCTATCGGTAGAGAATTGAGTAGTCTTTTCGTATTCAGGAACTCTATATCGCCTTCTCCTGGGAACCCCACAATAACATCTGTGCCAATAGCAATATTAGGTACCTCCTTTATTATATCTTCTACAGCATCTATATAATCTTCAGGGGTATACATCCTATTCATAAGTCTCAAAATAGTGTCATCTCCACTCTGAAGCGGGAGATGAAGATGTTTACATATCCGTTCCTCTTGAAGTAGCTCTATGAGCTCGGTATCTACCTCCTTAATCTCTATAGAGCTTAATCTTATCCTCGTAATTTTTGTTTCTTTTAGGAGGGTCTTAATAAGTTTTGAAAGCTTAGTCTTAGGTTTTAGATCATGGCCGTAAGAACCAAGGTGGATACCTGTGAGGACAATTTCATTATAACCAACAGCCTCGATTTCTCTGGCCTGCCTGACTACCTCAGATGCCTCGAGACTCCTTGACCTCCCTCTTGCCATTGGAACTGCACAATAGGTACATGCAAGATTACACCCATCCTGTATCTTCAGATATGGCCTGGACCTACTGCCAGGACTAAAAGTAATACTTTCTGTATTACTTGCTAACATATTAATAATATTGAATTTTTTATCATTATTGATGATGCTGACAACGCCCTTAATATTCTTTATCTCCTCAGGCCTTAGCTGTGCGTAGCAACCTGTTACTATGACCTTGGCACCTGCCCTAACAGCCCTTCTTATGAGCTGTCTTGACTGGTAATCACTCTTTGCTGTTACAGTACATGTATTTACAATGCAGTAATCAGGATGTTCGGATAACCTTACTATAGACCATCCGATTTTATTGAGGGTGGCCTCTATAATGTCGCTTTCTGACTGGTTTGCCCTGCAGCCGAGTGTGAGGACTGAAACTCTCATCTTCAAACGGGTTTCCCCTCGAGTGAATGTTGTCTCCCCTTTGTTATCTCTACATATATTAATGTACCCTTTTCTATACCATTATTAATTTTTGGAATATTGACTATCTTGTTAGTCCTTGTCCGTCCTGTGAGCTTTTCTTTATCAGTCTCACTTTCTCCTTCTATAAGTATTTCCTGGATTGTACCCTCAAGTGCTCTATTCTTCATCGTTGTTATTTCATCCTGAACTTCTAATATCTCTCTGAGCCGTTCAGACTTTATCTCTTCTATCAGATGGTCCTGCATCTGAGCAGCCTCTGTGCCTGGCCTTGGAGAAAATTTGAAGGCAAATATCCCGTCAAATTCTATCTCTTTCAGTGCCTTTATTGTAAGCAGATGGTCATCCTCTGTCTCTCCTGGGAAACCGGCTATTATGTCGGAAGTTATCGCAATACCTGAAACTTTATCCCTCAGCCTCATGACCTTTCTTATATATTCTTCATATGTATACCCCCTGTTCATAAGTCTTAATATATTGCTCGAGCCTGATTGCAATGGAAGGTGAATATGCTCACATACCTTAGGCAGGTCGGACATCATAGATATAAGCTCATCAGATAGGTCTTTGGGGTGGGAAGTGACAAACCTTATCCTCTCTATCCCCCCTACCCTATCGAGCCTTCTTAAAAGTCCGGGGAAATCAGTATCACTCCTATAAGAATTGACATTCTGTCCTAAAAGGGTTATTTCCTTATACCCGCTTTCAGCAAGCCTTGCTACCTCAGAATAGATATTCTCACTTGGCCGTGACCTTTCCCTGCCTCTGGTATAAGGAACTATACAATAACTACAGAAATTATTGCAGCCATACATTATCGTAACCCATGCCTTTAACCCATCCATTCTTTTTACTGGAAGGTCTGTTATTGCTATCTCAGGGTTATCTTCAATGACAATAGGCATAATCCTTTCTGATACGAGATCTCTAAGCATGTGTATGTTCCGCGGTCCAAATACAAAATCCACATGGGGTGCCTTCTTAAAGATATTTTCCCCTTCATGCTGTGCTATACAGCCTGCAACAGCAATCTTTATATCAGGCCTTTTTCTCTTTAAAGATTTCGTCCTACCCAGCTGTGTGTAAAACTTCTGCTCAGCCTTCTGCCTTATACTACAAGTATTAAATATAATCAGATCAGCCTTGCATGGATCATTTGTTGGAGAGTACCCCTCTTTCTGGAGAACACCGAGCATCTTCTCTGAGTCATGGACATTCATCTGACATCCGAAAGTATGAATATAAACAGTCTTCGACATATCAAAAATTTAACATGGATTATCATGTTCTAGCAAGAAGGGATTGCTGATTTCTTGAAATATTAACCCCTTTAATCTATTATATAAATCATGATTGGAACAATACTCAGCAAGGTCTTCGGGACCAAAAATGAGCGCGAACTAAAAAGGCTCTTGCCTATTGTCGAACATATCAGCTCTCTTGAGAAAGATATAATCAGCCTTTCAGACGCACAGCTTAAGGATAAGACCGAAGAATTCAAGAGAAGGCTTGAGGCAGGTGAGACCATTGATGACATACTTTCAGAGGCCTTTGCAGTAGTGCGTGAGGTATCAAGACGAAGACTCAGGATGAGGCACTTTGATGTTCAGATACTCGGTGGTATTGTACTCCACGATGGCAAGATTGCAGAGATGAAGACAGGTGAAGGTAAGACCCTCGTTGCCACCCTCCCTGTCTATTTGAATGCCCTTGAAGGTAGAGGCGTTCATGTTGTTACTGTCAATGATTATCTTGCAAAAAGGGATACTCAGTGGATGGGGCCAATATATAACTTTCTTGGCCTCACCGTAGGGGTTATACAGCATGATAGCTCTTTTATATACGACCCATCATATTTTTCTACGGATAGACGCTTAGAGTTTCTCAGACCATGCTCAAGAAAAGAGGCATATTTAGCAGATATAACTTACGGAACTAACAATGAATTCGGATTTGATTATCTAAGGGATAATATGAAATATGATATATCTGAATATTGTCAGAGGGAGTTAAACTATGCGATAGTAGATGAGGTGGACAGCATCCTTATAGATGAGGCAAGGACACCACTCATCATATCAGGCCCATCAGAAGAATCCACAGATAAGTATTACAAGATAGATAAGATTATTCCAAGGCTCCAGAAAGATATTGATTATACGATTGATGAGAAGGCAAGGACTGCTATCCTTACAGAAGAAGGCAATACAAGGGTAGAAAGACTGCTTGGTGCAGATAACCTTTATGACCCATCGAATATCGAACTTGTCCATCATGTGCTTCAGGCACTCAAGGCGCACACACTTTTTAAGAGGGATGTTGACTATGTTATCAAAGATGGCGGGGTAATTATTGTAGATGAATTCACAGGAAGACTTATGCCAGGAAGGCGCTGGTCAGATGGGCTTCATCAGGCTATAGAGGCAAAGGAAGGTGTCAGGATAGAAAGCGAAAATCAGACACTTGCAACAATAACATTCCAGAACTACTTCAGAATGTACAAAAAACTTGCAGGTATGACAGGAACAGCTGACACAGAGGCAGAAGAATTCGCAAAGATATATAACCTCGAGGTAGTCGTCATACCCACAAATGAACCTATGATAAGGGATGACCATCCTGATGTGGTTTATAAGACAGAAAGAGGGAAATTCAATGCTGTCATAAAGGAGATAGAAGAACTACATAAAAAAGGTCGACCTGTCCTTGTTGGCACTATCTCGATAGAAAAATCAGAGATATTAAGCCATCTCTTGAAGAAAAAAGGCATCCCGCATTCTGTGCTTAATGCAAAATACCATGAAAGGGAGGCAGAGATTATTGCCCAGGCAGGAAGAAGTAGTGCTGTCACAATAGCAACCAATATGGCAGGTAGAGGTACAGACATCATCCTTGGAGGAAACCCTAAAGGGCTTACAAGAGAATTTTTGAAGGACAAAAAGGATTATACAGAAGATGACTGGAAACAAGCACTCTCAAAGGCTGAAGAGGTATGCAAGAAAGACAGGGAAAAGGTGGTATCTCTCGGAGGCCTCCATATACTCGGCACAGAGAGGCATGAGGCAAGAAGGATAGACAATCAATTAAGAGGTCGTTCAGGAAGACAGGGGGACCCTGGCTCTTCGAGATTTTATCTCTCACTCGAAGACGACCTTATGAGAATCTTTGGCTCTGACAGGATATCAGGTCTTATGGGTAGACTCGGCATGGATGAAGATATGCCCATAGAAAATAAGATGGTGACAAAGGCTATAGAGAATGCACAGAAGCGTGTCGAGGCACATAACTTTGATATAAGAAAACACCTTCTCGAATACGATGATGTGATGAATAAACAGAGGACAGAGATATATTCCTTCAGAAGAGAGATACTCGAGGGTGAAAACCTCAAGGATCGCATCTACAGCATGATAGATGAGAGTGTTGATGAGGTGCTCAGTATTTATTGCCCTGAAGAAAAACACATAGAAGAATGGGATATGGAAGGGCTCAGAGGTGCAATCTACGGAATATTCTCTATTGTGCCTAATGTTACACCTTTGAATCTGAATTCATTAAGGGAGACATTAATTTCAGAAATAAAAAACGCATACGAAAAGAAGGAATCAGAAATCAGCAGTGAGATGATGAGATACCTCGAAAAGGTTGTCTTACTACAGATCGTTGACACCCAGTGGAAAGACCATTTGCTTGCTATGGACCATCTGAAGGAAGGTATCGGGCTCAGAGGCTATGGTCAGAGGGATCCACTTGTGGAATATAAGAAAGAGGCATTCGATATGTTTGCAGAGATGACAGGCAGGATATCAACAGAGGTGCTCAGCAGGCTCTTTAAGATACAGGTTCAAAAACAAGAGGCTACTATGAGAGAGCCTGTAAAGCAGATGCGATTTAATTATAACAGGGGTGAAGGCACATCTTCTGTTCAACCAGTAAGGCGCGGCAAAAAAGTAGGCAGGAACGAACCATGTCCATGCGGAAGCGGAAAGAAATATAAAAAATGCTGTGGTGTGAATGCCTGATTACTTTACCCTCTCTAATGTCCTTATCAGCGCCTCTGCTTTTTTGAGGGTTTCGTAATATTCTCTCTTAGGGTCTGAGTCAGCAACAATGCCTGCACCAACCTGAACATAAGCCATCCCATCTTTTATAACAAATGTCCTGATTACTATATTCAAATCCATATTTCCTGAAAATCCGATATAGCCTATCGAACCAGTATAAGGTCCCCGTCTGACTGGTTCGAGTTCATCTATAATCTCCATGCATCTTACCTTTGGAACACCTGTTATAGTGCCTCCAGGAAATGCAGCCTTTATTGCATCGAAACAGTCTTTACCATCTACAAGTTTACCTTTTACATTAGATACTATATGTATTACATGTGAATAATCCTCAGTAATCATAAGTTCATCAACCCGAACCGTACCATAATCTGAAACCCTTCCAAGGTCGTTCCTCTCAAGGTCTATTAGCATAATATGCTCTGCCCTCTCCTTCTCATTTAAAAGTAGCTCCGAGCGCATCAGTTCATCTTCATCAGTATCTTTGCCTCTCGGCCTTGTGCCGGCAATAGGCCTTGTCTCAATAATTCCATCTCTAACCCTTAAAAGCCTTTCAGGCGAAGAACTTACTATCTGGTAATCTCCAAAATCCATAAATGCTGCAAATGGAGATGGGTTTATAGAGCTCAGTATCCTGTAAAGGTGCCATGGGTTTATATCTCCGATATGTGCTGAAACTCTCTGAGATAGGTTTGCCTGAAAGATATCTCCTGCTGCTATATATTCTTTAGCCCTCTTAACAATATCCATGTATTGTTTTTTAGACATCTCATAATGAATTGATGATGCACGGTGCCTGATGCCCGATGCCCGATGCCCGATGCCTGATGCTTGATACATGTTTTTTCTGGTATCCTGTATCTGGCATCCTGCATCCTGTATCCTGCATCTTATATCCTGTATCATTTCTTCTGCTTCGTCATATCTTTCTGACCAATCCACCTTTTCCCCTTCTAATGCATTTCTCGCACCTGGGCATACTATAATCCAGCACTTTTTATATAGATGGTCAATAGCAATTAGTTTATCTATCATTAGAAGGTGTGCATCAGGCAGATTAAGGTCATCAACAGCATTTTTCGGCAGTCGTTCAAGATATTGGACAAAATCGTAACTCAGAATTCCCACAGCACCTCCCTGAAAGGGAGGAAGATATTCAAAGGGATTTTGTCTGTAGGCCCTGACAAGTTCTTTCAGCGTGCTGAGGGGCTTACCAAAAAACTGAGTGACGAGTGACGAGTGATGAGTGATGAGTGATATGGATCCATTTTTTGTTTTAAATATCAGATACGGCTCAAATCCTATAAATGAGTACCGTCCAATCTTTTCTGGGCCTTTCACACTTTCAAGGAGAAAGCTGTTTATAGAGGCCAAGGATTCATAAATTAAATACGGGTAGAGGTACGGTATCTCCTCATAAAGTGGTGGGATTTTTCCATACCTTACAAGTTCCAGAAAATCCTTTTTCGAAGGCATAACCATTTGTTATAAATTATACTATTTAACTATTTTTTGTTTCTTTTGACTTAAGCTTTTTCATTCTTTCCATAGTAGTTATGTCCTAACCTGATTGAGAAAATC
>JBFLWW010000019.1:28292-39110 GCA_040757475.1 Nitrospirota bacterium | reverse complement strand
TCAGTGATGAGTGACGAGTGATGAGTGACTCATTCAGTGATGAGTGACAAGTGACAAGTGACAAGTTTTTATCTTCATACTCGTTACTCGTAACTCGTAACTTGTTACTGTCTTTCACTAATGACTGATGACTATTGACTAATGACTGTTGTATTTCTATTGCCTTCCTGATTGCTTCCATATTCTTCCTCATCTCATCAATCGTGCCTGCATAGATGGTCGGGAGGATTGCACCAGTGCCAGCTTTTCCATGAAGCTCTGCAATATTAAGAATATCTTCAGGTTCTTTTGTCCTCGTATCGTATCTACCTATACCGTGGGTGTGAAGATCTATAAAGCGAACAGCCATTTCCCCCTCGAAAGTCTTTTATATAAAAGTATACCTGTAACAAAAGCGAGTGCAAACCAGGCAAAACCTGAAAGATAATAGCCGAGCAGGACCTTCCCGATACCGAGTGTCAAGCCTATAAGAAATAGACATCCATAAATCCATTCTATCAATGCATCAGTTAATGTATTACCCTGCGGATGATTGCCTATTAAACCTTTGATAGGTCTCCAGCCAGGACCTCCAGGTGCTGTCCTTTTATAAAACTCAATGAGCCTCTTTTTATCAGAGGGTTTTGTAAGCAGGGTTACAGCAACCCATACGACTGTAGAGACCGAAATGATAAATGCGAGCTTTACATAATATGGAGAGCCAGCAAACATCGGATGTGCATAGGCAATAACAGTCATAACTGTTGAGCTTATCATAGCAGATATCTCACTCCATGCATTCACCCTCCACCAGTACCATCGGATTATATAGACAAGGCCGGTTCCAGAGCCAAATGCGATAAGAAATTTAAAAACCCCGATTATCGTTGTCACATAGTATGTGATAATGCCAGTAATTATAGATAAAACAAGCGTTGCTATGCGGGATACTCTAACATAGTGTTTTTCTGTAGCCTCTCTTTTAACAAATGGCCTGTAAAAGTCATTCACAAAATATGCTGATGAGAGATTCAGATATGTGCTGAGTGTTGACATGAATGCTGCAAAGAAGGATGCGAGCATAAGGCCCCGAATTCCTGATGGAAGCAGATCAACCATCATCTGTGGATAAACTGCCTCATGGTCTCTAAATGCAGGATATAGCACAATTGATGCGAGTGCAGCGAGTATCCATGGCCATGTGCGGAGGGCATAATTTGCCACATTGAAATAGAATGTTGCAATAAGGCCATGTCGTTCGTCCTTACATGATGATATCCTCTGAACAATAACACCTCCTCCATCTGATGAATACTTTGACCACCAGCTTAGCCCAACATAACCTAGGAATGTCATAAAGGCCATCCCAGCAAAGCCTTCATCTAAAGAGGGGAAGAAGCTCAGCGTCTCCTGACTGACTTTTGCCTTCAGGACAGAAATACCTCCTGCCTTATCAACCGAGACAACACATAGAATCAGTGCCCCAATCATCGCTATAATGAACTGGAAAAAATCTGTGGTCACAACCCCCCAGTATCCTGAAAGCATTGAATAGGCGATTGTTACTGCGCTCGATATAAAAATACTCTCCCATTTTCCCCATCCGAGTGATATATCGAGGATCTTTGCCATTGCGAGTATAACCTGTGCCTTGATGATTGTATGGATAGCTGCTGAAAAATAAATTGCCTTGAATCCTCTGAGTATTGATGCTGACCTTCCGGAGTAACGCATCTCTATAAGTTCTACATCAGTAAGAACCCCGAGCCTTCTCCAGAGCCTTGCAAAGAAAAAGACAGCCATCATCCCTGACATAATAAAGCACCACCACTGCCAGTTCTCATAGATTCCATACCCTCGCACAAGACCTGTGACATATAAAGGCGTGTCAGAGGAGAATGTGGTTGCGACCATGGATGTGCCAGCAAGCCACCAGGGAAGGCTTCTGCCTGAAAGAAAAAACTCTGATATGCTCGATGAGGCCCTCTTGGTGAAATATACGCCGATAATGAGAGAGGCGACTATATAAGTAATAATTATCGTCCAATCAAGAAAGGAAAGAGTCACTCAGGCCTTGCACATACCGTCAAGATTGAACTGAAAGGTCCCCCAGTTCTTGCAGGCCGGACACCTTCCTGACCATTCAGAAGATGGATAACCACAGTCTCTGCAGCAGTAAGTCAGCCTGACCGTGCGTTTAATGTCTACTGCCTTTTTAAATTCATGTACAGCCCTCTCTAACTGGTTCCTTCTCATATAGAGGTTTCCGATAAGCTGGTGGAGTTCAGGATAGACAGCACCTCCTGTATCAATGGATGTCAGTATTTCAAATGCATCATCTATCATCTCGAGCCTGTAAAAGAGTTTTCCGAGGAAGAATTTAATAACCAGGTCTTGCGGGTTTTTTGACAGGTTATTTTTATATATCCTTATGAGCCTTGAAGGCTCACCCAGGCTTATAAGTAAATCTTCAAGCCTTGAAAGGGTGATCATAGAGGATGTTTGTTCATAACTCTTCTCAAGGAGATTAATCGCCTCCTCGGTCTCGCCTTCCCTTAGAAGTACTTCTGCAAGTCCTAATGTCGCAGGTATGAAATCCCTGTCTATCCTCAATACTGTCCTGAATGCCCTTTTTGCCTTTTCAAGCTCTCCGTTTTCAAGGCTGTGCCTGCCATACTCATACTTGTAGCCGATAAGGTTCTGCTGTTCGCGGTTTCTATCCTTTTCTGCATGCTCATTTCTGAGGATTGATTTCTGAACAAAGACAAGGTCATCCCACCTATCCTGTCTTTCGAGTATATCCCTTTTTTTATAGAGGGCTGAGAGATTTCCCTCATCTATCTCGAGTATCTCATCAATGTATCCGAGAGCCTCTGACCACCTGCCTGTCTTTTCCATAAACCTTTCTATGGCAAACAGTGTTTCGAGGTTCTGGGGGTTAAGGTCCCTTGCCTTCTGATAGTATTCGCCTGCCTTCTGAAAATCCTCTTCAGAAACAGCAATATCTCCAAGTCTGAGTAAGGCATCAAGGTGTTCTGGCTCTTCTGATAGGACCTCCTTGAGCAACTCTTTCGCCTCATCCTCATTATGGGCAAGTAAAGAGTTCAGTGCCTTTGAATATAACTCCTGGACCTTTGCCTCTTTTTTCTGTTTTCTCTGGTACTGCCAGTTGTCTATAAATCTTTTCGTGTCTCTTACCACAAAAACAAAAAGCATTGCAAAGGCACCGGCTACGCTTGATAGTAATATCAAAGCAATTGTGGGGATTTCATAACTCTTACCAAAAGGTATTTTTATAGTGGTGACCTTCTGATTGAAGATAGCAAATACAGCAAGTGCTGTCAGGAATAAGACAAATATAAATATAGCCAGTTTACCCATCAGTGATGAAATCCCTTTAACGGGATCCTTCCAGCATCAATCCAGAGTTTTTCGAGTCCATAAAATGTCCTCGTCTCTTCTTCAAATATATGGATAATAACATCTCCATAGTCCATAAGGACCCAGTGGCTGTGATTTAAACCCTCAATCCCGAGTGGTTTAATGCCTGCCCTATCAAATCTCTCTTCGACCAGTTCTGCGATTACTTTTACCTGGGTTGTACTTTCTCCTGAGCAGATAACAAAATAATCAGCAATGATGGTCAGGCCTTTTAAATCGAGGATAAGGACATCCTTTGCCCTCTTATCCAGGGCTGCCCTTGCCGCTTCGACGGCTTTATCTTTACTTTCTAAAGGTCTTCCCTCCCTTCAAAAAACAAGTTAAAAGTTAGAAATTAGGAAATAAGAAGTTGAAGACTAAAAACAGCTAAAATTTTTTCTCTCACTTTCTACTTCTTACTTCCCACTTCCTACTTATTTATACAGCTTATTAGCAATTATATAAGATTCAACCTCTGCTGGCAACAGGTATTTTATGCTTTTACCCTGCTTTATGAGCCTTCTAATCTCTGTTGACGATATCCCTATCGGGGTAAGTCTAAGAAGAGTGGCATCTATGTTGTTTTTGAGTTTTATTGTGTATGTTTCAATCTCTGCATTATCAAGCCCCTTCAGGATTCTTCTATTGATTTTAATGTAGGGTGATACCTGTAGATCAATGAACCTGAAGTCAGGCCTTGAGATGATAACAAAGTTGATGAGTGTGATAAGCCTCTCAGGATGCCACCAGTTAGTAATGTCGAGAAAGGTATCTATCCCGAGGATAAAGAAAAACTCTATGCCGGGATTAGTCTTTTTCAGCTCCTCAACTGTCTTTACTGTGTATGACTTCCCGTGCCGCTTGCATTCTATATCTGATAGTTCAAAAAGACGGTTAGTAACAATAGCAAGTCTTGTCATCTTATATCTGTGTATTGCGTCTGCGAGTTCTTCTGTTTTGAGCGGAGGGCCTCCAGAAGGAATGAAGAGAATCTTATCGAACTCAAGTTTTTCCCTCACCTCCTCAGCAGCTCTCAGGTGTCCATAATGAATTGGGTTAAATGTCCCGCCAAATATGCCGACTTTCATAGTCTTCTCTCTATAAAAAAAAGGCAGGGGATACCCTTGAGCGGTTTTGCCCCGCACCATAACATGGTGCGGGGCGAGAATGAGCGAAAGGGTAATCCCTGCCTTATTAAATTCATTCCCTCAATTGCCCATTACCAAAGACTATAAATTTTGTACATGTTAGTTCCTCAAGACCCATTGGCCCCCGAGCATGAATCTTATCAGTTGATATACCTATCTCAGCCCCGAGGCCAAATTGATAACCATCATTAAGCCTCGTCGAGGCATTCACAAAGACAGCAGAGGAATCAACCTCTTTCAGGAATCTTATAGCCTTATCATAGTTATTTGTCACAATAGCATCAGAGTGTGAAGAGCTATATTTTGTGATATGTGCCATAGCATCATCTATATCATTTACTATTTTTATATTCAATATAAGGTCAAGGTATTCATTGTAAAAATCCTCTTCCTTGACCTTTTCAAGCGATGCATCTACCTTTCTTGTTAAAGGACATCCTTTCAGTCTCACACCTGCATCTTTAAACCTATTTATCATAACTGGCAGAAAAGCCTTTGCAATCTTCTTATCAACAAGCATCGTTTCCATTGCATTACAGGTGCCTGGTCTCTGCACCTTTGCATTAAAGCATATCTCTTCAGCCATCTTCAAATCAGCATCCCTGTCAACAAACACATGACAGACACCTTTATAATGCTTGAGTACAGGTATCCTCGAATTTTCTGTAACAGCCCTGATGAGTCCTTCACCACCCCTCGGGATTATCAGGTCAATAATGCCTTCGAGCTTAAGCATCTCCATAACTGCCTCTCTGTCAGGTATACCAATAAAGGTTACAGCACCTTCATGAAGTCCCCCCTTTTTTGCCATATCTTTTAAGACCCTTACAATCGCCCTGTTTGAGTTAATGGCCTCTGAGCCACCCCTGAGTATAACCGCATTGCCGGCCTTCATGCAGAGACCTGTTGCATCTACAGTAACATTTGGCCTTGACTCATAGATAATTCCGATGACACCTATTGGCACACGCATTTTGCCAACAGTCATACCATTCGGCCTCTGCCACATCTTTGTTATTTCGCCCACAGGGTCTGGCAGGGCCGCAACCTCGATAAGTCCCTGTGCCATCTCATTGATGCGCTTTTCGTTCAAGGTAAGTCTATCAATCAATGCCTTTGAAAGGCTTTTCTTCTCTGCAAATTCTATATCTTTTTTGTTTTCTGAGATAAGCTCCTTTGACCTCTTTTTCAATGCCTCGGCCATCTTAATAAGGGCAGCGTTTTTCTGTCCTGATGATGCCTTTGTGAGTGCCCTTGCACCCTCTTTTGCCTCCTTTGCCTTATTCAGAACATATGCCTTTATGTCCATAAATCGCCTCCCTTATACAACTAATTTTGATAAATATACCATAGATTGACTTACCGTTGTCCTACTTTTAAAATGTCTTATGCCTTGTATAAAAATCCTTCCACCTGATTTAAGGAACAAGATTGCAGCAGGTGAGGTCATTGAAAGACCTGCCTCTGTTGTAAAGGAGCTGATAGAGAATTCAATCGATGCGGGGAGTACTGATATAAGGATAGATGTTCTTTATGGTGGTAAACGACTCATTAAGGTATCTGATAATGGAGTTGGCATGGATAGAGAAGATGCCATGCTTGCCTTTGAAAGACATGCAACAAGCAAGCTTGCTACAGAGGATGACCTCTTCAATATAAAGACAATGGGCTTCAGGGGTGAGGCCATTCCATCCATTGCAGCTGTTTCAAAGGTTAAACTCATCACAGGTCTAAAAGGCTCTCCTGCAGGTGTATCTGTTGAGATACATGGTGGTGAGGTAAAAGAGATAAAAGATTCTCCCTCTATTGGCACATCCGTCGAGGTCAGGGATTTATTCTTCAATACCCCTGCGAGAAAGAAATTCCTTAAATCAAACAGCACAGAACTCTTTCATATTATAGATACAGTTACAAAAGAGGCCCTTTCTCACTGGGAGATAGGCTTCAGGCTTACATCTGACAATCAGGAAACCATAAACTTACCCAGAGCATCAGGCCCAAAAGAACGTATCATGCAGGTTTATGGAGATGAGTTTCTTAATGGCCTTATGGAGGTAAATGCTGAGGCAGAAGGCATAATGATGAAATCCTATATAACAAAAGGCGACAACTTCAGAAGCAGCAGGTCCCATCAATTCATCTTTATAAACAGACGGCCAATAAAAGACCAATCCATCTCTCATGCAATGTATAAGGCATATGAAGGTATCCTGCCTCGTGATAAGCATCCTATCTTTTTTCTCTTTCTTGATATTAACCCGAAGAAGGTAGACTTTAATGTCCACCCGACAAAGCGTGAGGTAAGGTTTGAGGACAAGGAATCCATCTATCATTTTGTAAATAGCAGTATCAAAGAAACTGCAAAGGGAGAGCGCGCTCACCCCTCACCCCTTACCACTTACGACTCTATAGTGTCTGAAAACCTCGAACTCTTATACAGACCGTCTCTGCCTTTTATCTACCTCGGAGACACATTCATTGCTGTTTCAGGAAAGGGCGGATTGACCCTGATAGACCACCATGCTGCCCATGAAAGGGTGCTATATGAAAAATTTTTAAGGGGCGTCGACCTCGATTCTTATCAGTTACTATTTCCAAGACAGGCGAAGCTGTCACACAAGGAATACAGGATTATCCTTGAAAATAGTTCAATACTCAGGGATTTTGGAATAGAGGTAGATAATTTTGGGCATGATACTGTTATTGTCCGCTCATTGCCTGATGCTTTAAAAGAGGCTGATATACGAGGAATTCTCTCAGATGTTGCATCATGTATTATCGAAGGTATTCCTCCAGATAAATCCCTAAGAGAGGCCCTCGCTGCAAAGATTGCATGCCATAAATCAGTGCGTGGTAAAGAGATACTTAATCAGGAAGAAATCTCAAATCTTATTGCTCAACTTGAACAGGCAGCTTATCCTGACCAGTGCCCCCATGGCAGACCAACAAGAATCTTCCTTTCTCTATATGATTTGAAAAAGATGTTTAAGAGGAAATAAGCCTATCTAAGTACTTTTGAGTATACATGGGGAACCTTTTTGAAAGTTTTTTCAGAGTAGCCATTGAAAGCTTCTTTATATTAAGTTCATCTAAATCTAATGAGGACATCCCCCTTGAGGCAAGATAGACAAGGTCAAGAAATGCCTTTTCAGGTTTTGCAACATAGATTCCGCCCTACATCTCATAGCCCCAGAAGAGGTCTTTTTTGATCTGCCTGAACTCTATGTCTCTTCCTTCAAGAGTAAGTCTTTTGGTTTTTCTTGTTGTAGCAAAGGTTAATGTATAAGGCACAAGATTGAGAACGCCATATCTTGAAAGTGCGAATTCAAATGAGAGGTAGTTTGGTATATAAAGGGATGCAGCAATTTTCTCTACAGATGCTTTTGCTGTAAAGGGACAATAAATGCCTCTGCCTATTTTTTTCAAATATTCCTCTATCAACCAATCGCTTCACTACCACATAAAGGCTCTTTCTGGACAGGCCAGTTATCTTTTCAATATCCGCAATGGAGTAAGATGGCTTATTAAGCCGCTCCAGAGACCTTATAAGTTCTATCGTCTTCATGCCTTCAACCTCTCTATTACAGGCCAGAAATCCTTTGGAAGATATTTTCTTAAGTCGTGTACAAGTTCTCTTTTAGGAACTGTGATAGCCTCAGGTTTATATGACTTTTTAAGTTTCTGACATATATACCATAAATCAAAAATATCTTTTGGCTTTGCCCTTTCTTTTATACATGCAAGTTTGTCTTTATACAGTTGCTCAATGGTAGCTACTTTACCGAGACACTGAATTGTAGAAAGAGGAGATGATATAAGTGCCAGATCCAATTTATAACCTGTTTCACGCCTTTTAGATATCTCAATCTTTATCCTGAAAGGTGATGGTAGATAGTCCTGAGTAATCTTAAGCTCTCCGAGATATGTATAATATTTTTCTTCTAAATCAGTTATTGTAAGTTCTGGGTATGGAGAGACAATTTTTTTAATAAGGAGACTGAATCTCCCCTTTAACTTATCCTCAATGAGCGAGAATCAAGGTCTTCAGAAAAACGTGGAGAGCCGTAAACAAGCCTTAATGCAGTTCCACCCTTGAATATTAGAAATTTACCTTCAGGAGAGTCAAAGAGCCCTTTCAGTATCACAGTCTCCCAGAACTCCCTAACTACCTGAGTTACATCAGTCTTTAGATTCTTTGCCTGATTCTCTGCTATTTCTCGTTCCATATTTCTTAACAAATTTGTTAAGTTTTAAGGAATTATATATTTTTATGAAAATTTTGTCAAAATTTTTACCTTTGACAGAATACAAATTCTTAGTTTAGTAGAGAATAAAAAGGTATAATAATAAACAAAAATTACAGCCTAAAATAATCTTGCAACAACATGAATAAAGTCATCATCCTCCTTGGCCCGACGGGTGTTGGAAAGACAGGGGTTTCAATACTCCTCGCAAAGGCACTCAATACAGAGCTCATCAGTGCGGATTCGATGCAGATTTACAGATACATGGATATTGGAACTGCCAAGCCGACACCTGAAGAAAGGGCTATAGTCAAACATCACATGATTGATATAGTTGAGCCATCTGAAGCATATAGCACAGGGAAATACATCAGGACAGTAGTGCCTATTATTGAGGAGCTACATAGAGAGAGAAAGATTCCGATTGTGGTGGGTGGAACAGGCCTTTATATCAAGGCGATGACAAGAGGCATCTTCAGCGGCCCATCTGCTGACTGGTCATTGCGTGAAGAGCTTCTCACGATGGAAAAGGAAGAAAAAGGCTCTCTATACAATCATTTAAAAGAACTTGACCCTGAGGCTGCAGAAAAGATAACCCAAAATGATATGCGGAGGATTATAAGGGCTCTGGAGGTCTGTTTAAAGAGCAATACGAGCATGTCAGAGATACAGAAAAAACTTACTATGCCCCTCCCATATGAGTTCATAAAGATTGGCCTTTCGAGAGACAGGAAAGAACTATACAGGATGATTGAAAAGCGGGTTGATAAGATGATTGAAGAAGGACTCATTGAAGAAGTAAAAGTGGTTATAAATATGATAAAGGAACATCTCATATGTCATGAGAAAGTAAGCAGTAAGCAGTATGCAGTAATCACTAAAGAAAACGCCCATTGCCCCCTGCCTACTGTCTACTCCTTATTACCTGCTGTTCCATCCATGCAGGCGATCGGTTATAAAGAAATTGCGATGTATCTTAAGGGAGAGATTACCCTAAATGAAGCTATCAGGCTTATAAAAAAGGGGACAAAAAGATATGCAAAGAGGCAGTTCACATGGTTTAAGAAAGAAGAGGGCATCTGCTGGATAGACATAACAGGTATTCATGACAGCAATGAGATTTTCAAGTGTATATTTCGATCAGAAAGTCACACTTATGCTTCAATATCTGATATTTCCCCCTTCTTCACTGTTTGAAGTGCATAGTCAAGAAATCTGCTGACCCAATAAGCATAAAAGGAAGCATTTTTATTCGGCACAAGTTTCTTGTCCAGAATAAACTTTTGAAAGTCAGGCAACCGGCCTTGTCCCTCGTTATACACTTTTCCCATATTTTACCAACTTGGCTTTTAGTCCATATTACCACAAAATACCAAGTAATGCTTAAAAATTTTGATGGGTTTACTTGTTTTTTCTTTATTACCATATAGTACTGTGCTAACATATCACCAGAAAAAGGCAGGTTGGTATATTAATCGTTAGGCAAGAAAAAAATGATATAATAATTAAGAGAAAGAATATCAGGGAGGAAATTATGGATACCACCAGATTTATATACTGGCAAGATGATAATATGTGGCTCGGCTATTTGGAAGAATATCCAGATTATATGACACAGGGGGAGTCGTTAGAAGAATTAAAAGAAAATCTCAAAGATATTTATAACGATTTAACCAGTGGTGCTATTCCATGTGTTCGTAAAGTTGCCGAACTGGAAGTAGCATGAAAAGAAAAGATTTGGTAAAGCAACTGGAAGAGATGGCTTGTATTTTTATCAGACACGGAGGAAGACACGATTGGTATCAGAATCCAAGAACAAAAGTTGCTCAACCTGCTCCGAGACATAACGAAATCAAGGACAGTCTTGCCAAACATATCATAAAAATGTTGAAGGATGCCTAACAAAAAAATCCAGCGGATGGCTTACAGCCACCGCTGATTTAGGGCGTTAATTCCTATCCTTACAGAAGTCTGTAGAACCATTGTTTATTATCCAGCACAATTTATGTATTAATGGCAATAGGGGC
>JBFLWW010000019.1:0-28192 GCA_040757475.1 Nitrospirota bacterium | reverse complement strand
AACAAAAAAATCCAGCGGATGGCTTACAGCCACCGCTGATTTAGGGCGTTAATTCCTATCCTTACAGAAGTCTGTAGAACCATTGTTTATTATCCAGCACAATTTATGTATTAATGGCAATAGGGGCTTGCAATATTTAATAAAAATACTTTATGGTAAAAACAAAAAGGAGAAGGGGCCATGACCACTACAACGAGGAGCCAGAACCTTCAGGACAACTATCTGAATCAGCTCAAGAAGGACAAGACACCTGTAGTTGTCTATCTCACTAATGGGGTGAGGTTAAAGGGCGTAATAAAAGGATTTGACAGCTTTGTAATCCTTTTGAAAGAAAGTACCCAGTCACTCATTTACAAGCATGCTGTATCAACAATAGTACCTGAAAAGGATATAGATATAAGATTTGAAGACCAGCAGTAATCCCCTTCCCACTGTAGACATTATAATAGAGTATAACGAAGGCATCGTACTGATAAAGAGGAAGAATCCACCTGAAGGATGGGCTTTGCCAGGAGGTTTTGTAGACTACGGGGAGAGTCTTGAATCTGCTGCTGTGCGAGAGGCAAAAGAGGAGACAGGGCTCGATGTTGAACTACTGAGGCAGTTTCATACATACTCTGACCCAAAGAGAGACCCGAGGCATCATACAATAACAACAGTTTTCATAGCAAAGGCTAAAGGCAGGGCATCTGCAGGAGATGATGCAAAGGCAATAGGCATATTTAGTAAAGACACCCTGCCTGCTGAGATAGCCTTTGACCATAGAGATATCCTGAATGATTATTTTACAGGGAGGTATTAGTTAAAGTTAAATGCTCAAGATGATGCGAAAGCATGCAAAGTATTTTTATATCCTCTTTTTTATAGTTATACTCTCCTTTATATTCTGGGGCATAGGGACTGTGGATAAAACAGGCGGGGGTGCGATTGTAGCAGAGGTTGGAAGATACAAGATAACGGCAGAGGAATACTGGAGGACTTATGACAGAGTTTTTAGTTTCTACATGGAGATATACAAGGATAAGTTTGATGAGGAGATGCAGAAGAAGATGAAACTGAAAGAAAAGGTCCTCGACTCAATGATAGATGAGAGAGTACTCCTTATAGCTGCTAAAGACACAGGGATTACTGTGAGCGATGAAGAGCTCCATGAGGCGATAACAAATGAGCCATCTTTTATGAGGAATGGGGTATTTGATAAGGACATATACCTTAACAGACTGAGGCTGAACAGGATTACCGTAGAAGCATATGAGAACTTAAAACGTCAGGAACTTACACTAATTAAAATGAGGCGATTAATAGAGCTGTCTGTTGATGTAACAGATATTAATTCTAATTTAAAACAAGTGTCCGGTGATAAACAGATAATAAAGATGCTTAGTGAGGCGATGCTTAATGAGAGGAGAGAGAAGGCAGTAAAGTCCTATGTTGAAGGTCTTAAAAAACAGATAAAAGTCAAGGTCAATACTCAGCTCATCTCCTGATGAAGCCTAAAAGAAAGATATTCCACGGTTCGGGGGCTATTTGACAGCAGGATGACATAATTATTATAATATAGAGGTGGATGGAAGATAGAGAGATGGCTTTTTTAAAAACTCAAGAAAAAGAAAAAATACAGGAAAAAGAGAGACTACAGGAATTAGAGAAACGGGTTTTATATACTGAGAGGCTTCACTATGTCACAAATAAGATAAATTCTGCCAATAACATAGATGAGATCCTTATAAATCTAAAAGATGATATCCTGCAGCTCTTTGATGTAGATAGGCTTACCCTCTATTGTGTGGATTATACAACAAATGAGATCTTCTCTAAATATAAAGTTGGCACTGATATTAAAGAGATTCGAGTCCCAATCTCTCCATCAAGCATAGCAGGGTATGTTGCCTCTTCTATGGAAATGGTAAATATCCCGGATGTATACGATTCAATGGCCTTAAAAAATATTAACCCTGACCTGGAATTTGATTATACCTGGGATCAAAAAACAGGATATAAAACCACACAGGTATTAGCTACACCTGTCAGTTTCGGGAACAGACTCTTTGGCGTAATCCAGTTAATTAATAAAAAGGATGGGGCTGCCTTTGTAGAGGAAGATGAAAAGAATATCATGGAGATCGCCAGGGTATTAGGAATCGCATTCCGAAATCAGACAAGGATGGTGCAAACCCGTCTGAACCACCTCATAACACAGAATATTATTACTGAAGAGGAAATGAAAAAGGCGATGGCTACTGCCAGAGAGCTAAAGAAGGATGTGGAAACAATCCTCATGGAAGATTTTAAGATTCCTAAGAAAGAGATTGGTTTTGCTCTCAGCCAGTTCTATGGATGTAAATTTGTCGAATATACCGATGGTACACGTCATCAACAGAAGGAACTTTTAAAGGGTATGAATGTGGCTTACCTTAAGAGGCAGTTATGGGTTCCTATCAGTTATGACCCTGACAGAGATAAGGTAACTGTTGTGATTGATAATCCTGGTGATATGCAAAAGGTTGCTGAGGTAAAACAACTGTTTAAGGCTAGAGATTATGAATTCCAGGTTGCCTTAAAAAGCGATATACTGCAATTCCTGGAGCCAAAGGAAGTGGTTTATCAGGTGTCAGAATCCTCAATCTCTGACATCCTTGTAGCATTGGATGAGGGCAAAGCAGAGATCGAAGGAGAAGAAGAGGCAAGCACTCCTGAACTCAATGAGAATGCAAGCGCTATTGTTCGCCTTGCAAATCAGATTATTATTGATGCATATAATAAAGGCGCCTCAGATATCCATGTCGAACCCAGCAAGGCCAAAAAAACTACTGATATCCGATATAGAGTTGATGGTGCCTGTATGAAAAGTCTTGAAATCCCGTTTTCACACAGTGCTCCTCTCGTATCGCGGCTGAAGATTATGGCAAACATGGATATTGCTGAGAGAAGGTTACCACAGGATGGAAAGATAAAATTCAAATATAAAGACAAGTTGATTGAACTCCGCGTAGTAACACTTCCGACAGTAGGGGGCGAGGATGTGGTAATGAGGATACTCGCTGCGAGTGAGCCCATGCCTCTGGAAGCCCTGAATCTCTCTGAAAGGAATCTGAAGCTTTTTAAGGAGATACTCGCTATACCTTACGGGATTGTCCTTGTAGTAGGCCCGACAGGTTCTGGAAAAACTACAACCCTTCATTCTGCACTTGGATATATAAACACCCCTGAAAGAAAGATATGGACAGCAGAGGACCCTGTAGAAATCACACAATATGGTCTCCGACAGGTTCAGGTTATGCCGAAGATAAAATTCGACTTTGCATCAGCTATGCGTTCTTTTCTCAGGGCTGACCCTGATGTGATTATGGTGGGAGAGATGAGGGATAAAGAGACAGCATCCATCGGTATTGAGGCATCCCTGACAGGGCATTTAGTCTTCAGCACCCTCCATACCAATAGTGCCCCTGAAACTATTACCCGTCTTATTGATATAGGGATAGACCCCTTTAATTTTGCTGATGCCCTTTTAGGAATACTGGCACAGCGATTAGTTCGCACATTATGCAAGCAGTGTAAAGAAGCCTACCACCCTCCAAAAGAGGAATTTGAACACTTAGTTGATACATACGGCAGGGACTTATTCCCTGAACTGGGGATTACATATACGGATAAACTGGTCCTTTACAGACCCAAAGGCTGTAGTAACTGTAATCACACTGGCTACAGAGGCAGAACTGGAATACATGAGCTTCTTATCGGAAGCAAAACAATAAAGGCCCTTATCCAGAGGAAAGCCGTCATGGAAGATATCAGGGAGCAGGCTATAAAAGAAGGGATGCGGACCCTCTTTCAGGACGGCATAGCAAAGGTATTTAAAGGTTTCACTGACCTGAAACAGGTAAGGAGTGTGTGTAAGTAAAAAATTGCCCCCTGCTTTCTCAACCAACTGTTCCATGTGGAACAGTCCTTGTTTGACAACTATGAGTTTACTCTTTCAATATCTCAGGGACTATCATCCACTCTACCGACCATCTACCTTCTTCTCTCTTCAGGCATACAATGCCGCCCATCCTGAAATTGACTGTCTTAATATCAGGATTCCCGCAAAGAAGAAGGGATGTAAGCTTAGCAAGATGTGGCAGGTGCCCAACAAGCATGATATCTTTATCTATAGCCTTAAGGCGTTCTGCCCATATAATAGGGTTATCCATTGGAGCCAGGCCGTCTTTTTCAGATACTCCGTTTCTGGACTTTATATACTCTGCAAAAATCCCTGCTGTCTGTGCTGCCCTGAGCTTCCCACTATTGAATATAGATTCCACATTGATGCCAAGATTTAAAGAGACAAAGGAGGCAACCTTTTTTACATCCTTAGCCCCTTTTTCAGAGAGCGGTCTTGCAGGGTCTTCCTGTTCACTTTTTGCATCACCATGCTGGATAAGATAGAGATACATATTACTCGCCCCCCTTTACCTTCTTCTCAAAAACATTTTTGATGTTAGTCCTCTAATCTGCACTTTCATTTTTTACCATTTCAGCAATGGCAGATAACGTTCCAGTTGCAGAAAAAGCCTGAAAGGTTTGAACGTCAGTCTTTTGCAATGTGTTAGTTGTCGTTGCGGGCATTCCTTAAATGAACACCATTTCAGGCTTTTCATAAACATGCCTTTCTACCTCCTTTCATCTTCCTTGCCTGCAATGACCGCCTTACAGTTTCGGTGTTTGTGAAGTCCGCCAAAAGCAGATTTATGGGAAACGGAGCTTCCCCAAAACACCGAGTTAAGTGAAGTGGTGCCAGATTTCTAATCTCTCTCATTTTTCACCTCGGTATATACAAGTTATTCCGCATGTTAGGTGCTTTAAGTAAATATTTTTGAGTCCGTTATCTCTCATTAGTTGGATAACTTCTTCTCGTGCTAAAAAATTCAGGATTGATGAGGAAAAATATTCATAGGCGCTCCTTGAACTAGAAACCATTCCGCCAATGAAAGGGACAGACTTTTTAAGATAGAAGCGATAGATTCTGGAGAGCAACTTATTTTCAGGAAGGGAGAATTCAAGTATTAAAAGCCGCCCCTGCTTCTTTAGCACTCGTACCATCTCAGTAATCCCTCTTTCATAATCAGGGATGTTTCTCAAGCCAAAGCCTATGGTAACCATATCAAAGGTATTATCCTCAAAAGGGAGGTTGAGGCAATCACCCCTTTGCAATTTGACTTTTCCATCTAGTTTCATTCTTTCTATCTTTCCCTCCCCGATGCGGAGCATTTCTTCAGAAAGGTCAATCCCTATAATTTCACCTGCACCTCTTCGGGCAAATTCTATTGCGATATCGCCAGTGCCTGTACACACATCTAGTATTCTACTCTCGAGCTGTGGTCTGGCATAGTTAACAAGCGTCCTCCTCCATACTTTGTCAACATTAAGGCTCAAAAGGTGATTCAAAAAATCGTAATATCTGGCAATTGATGAAAATATCTCTGGTGTCTTTTCTTTATTCATCCTGGTCCCTAATGAAGCATGAGGGGTCCTCAGCTAAATAATCTCCTGTCGAAGTCCAAGCCATGCCCCGACACCCACCACAAATTTCATTAAACTGAGGAGCAGCTATGGGCTCGATAACCGTATGGGATAATTTTTGTCTATTAGCGATAAGAGAAGGGAGCTTGTTATTATCCATTTTTTCTAAAGCAGACTCTCCGACATTTTGTCCTCTTCCTACGCATACCAATTGGTAAACAAGCATGATATCGGCCCCTAAATCGTCAACCATGTTTATTGTATCTTCTAAGTGGTCAAGATTATACTTTGTAGCGGTGAAGTTGATCTGAAGTGCTAAGCCCACCCTCTTTACGTTTTCGATCCCTTGCATCGCTAGCTCATACGCCCGAGGATGGTTTCGGATAGAATTATGAACCTGTGGGATTGATGAGTCTAAACTGATGGCAACGCCTACTACACCATTTTCCTTCAACCGAAGCACAATTTCTTCATTAATCAAAGTTCCATTAGTAGCGATAACGAACCTTAATCCCAGCTTCTTACCGTAATTTATTAGTTCAAAGATATCATTGTGAACTAAGGGTTCGCCACCTGTGAGAACTAACATACGAAACTCTTTAATAGAGGTAATCTCGCTGAGCAATTGAAATCCTTCCTGTGTGGTCAATTCATCAGGATGGGACTCCCCAGATGAAACATGACAATGAATACATCTCAGATTACAGGCTGAAGTAACTTCCCAGACCGGATGAGCGGGAAATCCAATACACCCCATGCCATATGCACCAGATGCTACAGGTAATGTTTTGATGCTACTTTTTAGAAACCAATAGGGCAACTTGTGCCATTCGATAAGCTGTCCGAAATATAGAATGCTCCCTACCTGTCTCAAGATCAAGGAGGGAGGCCAGAAGTAAGGCAAAACTTTTCTTTGAAGGTTTTCTCCCATTTTCTATGACCACCACCAGATGGATAAGATTAAAGATATCGTTGTTCCCAAGTTGACAATCAAGGTTTTATCGCAAATCCTCTCCAGTTTTTTCCGGTCTCTGTAATCACCTTGAAGCACATGAATAGTTGTGAGAAAAGAGAGAACGAAAATAGGTCCGTAGAGAAAAAAGCTTTAATAGGAACACAAGTTATAATAGCCAGAACATAGGAGCACAAAGCTGCAAAGCTCATTAAAGCATACAGTTTACTCATCCTTTCCTTACCGAAGCGAACCACAAGATTTTTCTTACCGAATTCCCTATCCGCTGGATAGTCAGGGAACTCGTTGATTAGAATTACATTAAAGATTGTAAAGGCGATGGGCAAAGAGACCCAATGGACTAAAGGGGATATTTGTCCTATTTGAATATAACAAGAAGCAGCGACAGGGAGCCAGCCATAACAAAAGCCGATCAATATTTCACCCATGCCTCGGTAGCTCCATTGTATAGGCTTAGTAGTATATGTCCTCCTTAGTTTTTGGCGCCATTTCACTTAACTCGTTCATAACATAAGCGAAATTAGTTCATTTATCCCCTCGAATTTGGGGGTGTAGACGAACCTGTTTCGTATATTCCGAACTGGCTGAATAGCCAGAAAATCCCTTCTGTTAACAATTTTTGTCACTTATCACCCCCTCAGGTTTAGACTATCCAAAGGACTTTTTATTTTGCCAATATTGAGGCAATTCTATCATATCCTTACAACTCAAAACAATCAGCATTTTCTGTATTCTCCATTGTGAATACCCAGGTTAAAGGTTAAAATTGACTTATGAAAAAAGAGGCATATTTGTACAATAAGCTTGATGAGGGAAAGGTCATGTGTCTCACATGTCAGAGAAGGTGTGTTATCTCAGAAGGAGAAAAAGGTTGGTGTCATACAAGGATAAATGAAGGTGGAAGGCTCTATAGCCTGATATATGGTGAGGTCTCCTCATTATCAATAAACCCCATAGAGAAAAAGCCTGTTTTTCATTTCTATCCTGGTTCGAGGTGGCTTTCCCTGGGAAGTGTGGGATGTAACTTTCGCTGCCCTGGCTGCCAGAACTGGGATATAGCACACTGGAAGGAAGGACCAATGTATACAGAGTATCTGTCTCCAGAAGAACTGGTCTCTCAGGCAAAGGCTACAGGATGTATAGGCATATCATGGACATTTAATGAGCCTTCGCTATGGTTTGAATACACATTTGATGCTGCGAAGACTGCTAAGGCCCAAGGGCTCTATACCAACTATGTAACCAATGGATTTATCACAGAGGAGGCACTGGAGGCGATTGCACCATTCCTTGATGTTTACAGGGTTGATATAAAGGCCTTCTCTGAGAGGACATACCTTAGAACCGGTCACATAAAGGGGTTTAAAGGAATCTTCGAGATAACTGAAAAGGCAAAAGGATACGGTATGCATGTAGAAGTTGTTACTAATATTACTTTAGGATTCAATAATAATGAGGCAGAACTCAGGGGTATTGCATCATGGATTAAAAATACCCTCGGCCCTGAGACCCCATGGCATGTAACAAGATTTTATCCCCATCACAAACTCAGCCATCTCTCACCAACACCTATCTCTGAGCTTGAAAGGGCATGGTTGATAGGAAAAGAGGAGGGGCTATGGTATGTTTACCTCGGCAATATCCCTGGCCACAGGTGGGAAAACACATATTGCCATATGTGTGGTGAACTGTTGATAGAAAGGTATGTTTTTGAGATTATTAAAAATAAGATTAAAGAGGGTAGATGTCCAGGATGCAGCATACCGATCCCTGGAAGGTTTGAATAATGGCTCAGTGTAGATTATGTAATACTACCTCAAGCTACATCTCAAATGAGCTCGGGGTATGCCTTAAATGTATAAGGGAGAAGCCTGAGGATGCCCTGCCGATTTCAATACAGGCCCGGATGAAGAGCAGAGCTGCCTTTGGACTGTTAGAAAGGCCACCAAAGGACCCGAATGGCATTCCCTGTAACATCTGCGCGAATGAATGCAGGATTCCTGAAAATGGGATGGGATTCTGTGGATTGAGAAGGAATGAAAGGGGAAGGCTTAGGGGTGTATCACCTGAAGAAGGGAAGCTTTCATGGTATCACGACCCACTTCCCACAAACTGTGTTGCAGACTGGGTATGCCCAGGAGGAAGGGGGGCAGGCTATCCAAAATACGCATACTGTGCAGGGCCTGAGTTTGGGTATAAAAACCTTGCAGTATTTTTCCATGCATGCTCATTCAATTGCCTTTTTTGCCAGAACTGGCACTTCAGGCAGGAGACCCTCAAACCTTACACCACCTCTGTATACAACCTTGTCTCAGATGTTGATAAAAGGACATCCTGCATCTGCTATTTTGGAGGTGACCCAACACCCCAGCTTCCGTTTGCACTAAAGGCATCAAGACTTGCCCTTGAGGAAAATAAAGGGAGAATCCTCAGGATATGCTGGGAGACAAATGGCTCAATGCACAAGGGGCTACTCAATAAGATGATAGAGCTCTCCCTGAACTCTGGAGGCTGTATAAAATTTGATTTAAAGGCGTGGGATGAAAATCTCCATATAGCCCTGACAGGGATTACTAACAAGAGGACATTGGAGAATTTCCAAAGGGTGGGGGAGAAGATAAATCTAAGATCTGTTCCTCCCCTTCTTATCGCAAGCACCCTCCTTGTGCCTGGCTATATAGATGAGGATGAGATAAGATGCATTGCAAGGTTCATTGCCTCAATAAATCCCGACATCCCGTATAGTCTGCTTGCGTTTTATCCTCATTTTTATATGTCAGACATGCCATTGACTCCAAAGACTCTGGCACAGATATGTCTTAAGGCTGCTCAAGAAGAGGGGCTCAAAAATGTAAGAATAGGGAATATCCACCTTCTCATATAGCAATGTTCCACATGGAACATTTATTTTATTGTTGCAAATTAAAAATCCTCTGTGATATTCTATTTTTAGAATCTTAGAGCCACGAAGGCTTAAAAGATGGCCAGTAGGCCTAAAAGCTTTCGCGGCTTTTTTATTTACCGCGGAAGAGGAGAATACCGGAGGAGGATTTAATTATGTGTATTAAGCTTCAAAGTGTTTTAGCACTAAAATTATTGATCTTTTCACTTGTATTCACAACACCCATTTTAGCTATTGCATACGACTTGAACGAAAAACTGTCCATAGAAGGCACCTTAACGGGCGTATATCAGTATGGTGATTTTGACCTTGAAGGAATTAAAGACACAGGCAGAGGATCAGGTGTTCTCGATCTCGGTATAAACTTCCATCCCTCAGATAGAGACGAATTTTATTTGCTCCTCAGTTATGCTGCTGGGAACGCATTAAATAATGTAATCCCTTTTTCTCTCAGACCATATGCAGACGACCTTGAGGCCGACCTTAAAGACATAAATGGCAGAAACAGAGATTATCTACTTGAGGCTTGGTATAAGCACGCATTTGCCCTTTCCGAAAATGTATCACTTGGAATAACCGGGGGTATCATAGATGCCACTGTATACATAGACGATAACGCCTTTGCAAATTGTGAGGTCACCCAGTTTATGAACGACATATTTGTTAATAACACACTTGCAAACCTGCCCTCCTATGACCTTGGAGGTGTTGCGGAACTGGGTATATCAAACTTTTCCTTAAGGGGCTTGATAATGAGCTCAAAAAATGAAGAAGGCAGAGAATACAACTACTACACATTACAACTGGGGTACAAGATGGATACACCTTTAGGTGAAGGCAATTACAGAATCTATGGTTTCACAACAAACGAAAAATTTCAAAACTGGGACAGAACGGGTAAAGAGAGTCTCCAGGGTGTTGGAATCTCTGTGGATCAACAGCTTAGTAAGATATTCGGAGTCTTTGCAAGATTAGGATGGCAGGATGACAGGGCGGTTATAGATCACGATGCAGTCTACTCAGCAGGTTTAAACCTGAGCGGTAAACTATGGGGTCGAAAAGATGATGTGATAGGTCTGGGTTATGCATACCTAAATGGTGCGGACAAAGGAGATATAGACTGTACCAATGCAGTCGAGGCTTACGCTAAGCTTAAAATCTTCGAGTACAGCGACATAACCTTCGATATTCAGTATATAAATGATGATGTGAAGCTCGGTGAAGACAGGGATGGATTTATTTATGGGATTAGGTTAAACGCCTATTTCTAACTAATTTTAAACCTCAAATTATGAGGAGGTGGTAACTATGAAGAAAGGACTGGTCAAGGTAATATTAACAACCCTGATACTTATGGTATCGGTCTCCCTCTCATGGGCACACTTTGGAATGATAATACCCTCTGATGACATTGTTTCAAAGCAGGACAAAAAGGAGATATCTCTTCAGGTCAAATTCATACATCCCTTTGAGGGACACTATATGAATATGGAAATGCCAAAGGCATTTGGCGTGATGGTAAAAGGGGAAAAACACAATCTCCTTCAAACTCTAAAAAAGAAGGCCATAAAAGGTTTTACTACATGGGAGGCTTCTTATAGGATCAGGCAACCTGGAGATCATGTCTTCTTTATTGAACCAGCACCTTACTGGGAACCGGCAGAAGAGACCTTTATTGTTCATTATACAAAGGTTATAGTGAATGCCCTTGGGCTTGAGGAAGGATGGGACAACGAGCTTGGGCTTAAGACAGAAATAGTGCCATTGACAAGACCCTATGGCCTTTGGGCAGGCAACGTTTTTCAGGGAGTAGTAAAGGTTGACGGTAAGCCAGTGCCTTATGCAGAGGTAGAGGTTGAATATTATAACGAGGACAGGAAGATAAAGGCACCTGATGATCCATATATAACCCAAGTTATAAAGGCCGATGCCAATGGTATATTCACATACGCAATGCCAAGGGCCGGATGGTGGGGATTTGCAGCCCTTAATACTGCTGATTTTAAATTAAAACATGAAGGTAAAGAATGTCCTGTTGAGATCGGTGCTGTCTTGTGGGTCAGAACAAGGGAGATGAAATAGCTTGCATATATCAGAAGGTGTTCTATCGGCACCTGTACTAGCGACGGGTGTCTTACTAACCGTTGCGGGAACAGCTCTGGGTCTGAAAAAGATGACCTATGAAAAGATACCTGAGGTGGCTGTTCTTTCGTCAGCCTTTTTTGTCGCCTCGTTGATCCATGTTCCAGTAGGTCCATCGAGTGTTCATCTCGTACTGAATGGGCTTCTTGGCATTCTACTTGGATGGATGACATTCCCTTCCATTCTTATTGCACTTTCGCTGCAAGCCCTTCTCTTCCAATTTGGTGGATTTACATCACTCGGTGTTAATACATTTAATATGGCGGCTCCCGGGGTTATTACCTATTATCTCCTTAATATACCTGTGCGAAAAGGTAATTACCTTATAGGTACACTTTCAGGATTTGCTGCTGGTGCTACAGGTGTTGGCCTTGGAGCTATCTTAGTTGCCCTTTCTCTCGTAACCACAGGTGAGGCCTTCTTGAATGTGGCAAGGCTAGTAGTAGTTGCCCATCTACCAGTTATGCTGATAGAGGGTATAATTACAGCCTTCTGTGTTATTTTTTTGAGGAAGGTAAAGCCGGAGATACTGGAGGTGAGAAGATGAGTTTAGAATACAGAGTACAGGATTCAGGATTCAGGCATCTTATTTTTTGTTTACTGTTTACTGTTTACTGTCTACTATTTGTTTCTCTTGCCCATGCCCATAAGGTCAATATCTATGCCTATGCCGAAGATGGTATGGTCCACTCAGAAAGTTATTTTGTTGATGGCACAAAGTGCAAGAATTCTGTTATAGAGGTTTTTGATGAAAGAGATGGAACCAAACTCCATGAAGGCAAAACTGATGAAGAAGGAAAATTTTTATTTAAAATCCCCAAGGCTACATCTTTGAAGCTCGTCCTTCATGCGAGCATGGGACATCAGGCCGAATTTATTGTTGGTGAAGATGAAGTGAGAGAGGCTATGGGCATTGAAGATCAAAAACAAAAATCCGAGTTAAAGAGTCAGAGGCCAAATCCCCCCTTTACTAAAGGGGGGTGTGGGGGGATTACTATCGGACCGTACATCCCAAACACCGAGATAGAGGCGATAGTTGAGAGCGTTATTGATAGAAAACTCAAACCGATGGAAAATATGCTTGTTAAGTCACAGGAAAGCAGTGGAAAGCCACGTATTACCGAAATAATCGGTGGAATTGGTTATATTATAGGGATTTTGGGAATTTTGGCATATTTTAAAGCCAAAAGGGGAATAAAGACGAACTGATATGCATCTTGAAGAATTTGCCGAAGGCAACTCCTTTTTTCATAGACTTGACCCGAGGGTTAAGTTTATAACCATAATGCCCTATATCTTTGTTATTGCTATTATGCAAGGAACAAAGGGCCCACTTTTAGCGCTTATCGTCTCCCTTTTAATGGTATCCATTGCACGCATAAGCGTTAAAAAACTTATTGGAAGGTTGATTGTTGTAAATACCTTTATATTTTTGCTATGGATATTCCTCCCCTTTAGTTACCCCGGAGATGCAGTCTTTCATATAGGTTCTTTAAAAGCTACCCGTGAGGGTTTTCTTTATGTCCTCTCCATTACACTAAAGGCTAATGCAATTGTGCTTGCAACTACAGCAATCCTTGGCACATCAGAGGTCTTTTCCCTTGCCCATGCCCTTGTCCACCTTAGGGTACCTGATAAGCTTGTTCATCTTTTCTTCTTCTTTTACAGATATATAAGTGTTTTGCATGAAGAATATGAGAGGCTGAAAAATGCTATGACTATCAGGTCTTTCAAGGCAGGGACAAACATGCATACATATAGGACATACGCATATCTTGTTGGCATGCTTATTGTCAGAAGTTATGAGCGATCCCAAAGGATTTACAAAGCAATGTTATGCAGAGGCTTTAATGGAAATTTCAATATAATGAGCCATTTCGGACTCAAAAAGACAGACATGGTATTTTGCCTTTTGATGTCTATGATAACACTCATAATGGGACTTATATTTATTGCAGGACTAATTTTATGAGCAGCAAATATTTTATAGATATAAAGAACCTGAGTTTTAGCTATCCGAACGGAAAAAATGTATTTAATGGTTTAAATTTTTCCCTTAAAAGGGGAGGTAAAATTGGTCTTACAGGTCCTAATGGTGCTGGTAAGACGACATTGTTTCATCTAATAATGGGGCTTTTAAAACCAGATCCGGGTGAGATAAAAATATTTGGAAAGGTCAGGAAGCATGAAAAAGATTTCATAGAGGTAAGACAGAGGATTGGCCTTCTGTTCCAGGATTCAGATGACCAGCTTTTTTGTCCAACTGTTGAGGAGGACATTGCCTTTGGTCCATTGAATCTCGGAAAATCTCCTGAAGAGGCAAGGGTTATAGTTAAAGATACCTGCGAGAGATTAGGGCTTTCGGGTTTTGAAAAAAGGGTTACACACCGTCTTTCAAGTGGAGAAAAAAGACTTGTTGCCCTTGCCACTGTTGTGGCAATGAACCCTGAGTGCCTTTTGCTTGATGAACCATCTACTGGACTTGATGAGATGAGCACAGAGAGGTTCTTAAAATATCTAAAGGAATATTCAGATACATATATAATCATCAGCCAGGATCATGGATTTTTAAAAGATGTGGCTGATAAAATTTACAGGCTTAAAGATAGTAAAATAGAAATGTGGGAGAACTGAAAAAAACCAAAAAGATTGTTATATAAACAAGCTTTTGAAAAAGCTAAAAAGATAATTATTTAAGCTCTGAAGAGCTAAAATAAAAAATAAAGTATTCGGAAAAGGCCATGAAGGCTTTGCACCATGAAGGTGGGGTTTTCATGGCTTTTATTTTGGGAAGGTAAGAGATGGACAAAATCGAGAAATTGAAAAGGCTGCTTCATTTCTGGATGGAGCATAACAATGAGCATGCCAAGAATTACAAGGATTGGGCAGAGAAGGTGTCATCCAGCGGTAATCCGGAATTATCCAAGATTCTATATAGGCTTTACGATGAGGCGAGTAAACTTAACAAGCTTTTTGAAGAAGCCATAAAAAAGATTGGTTGAATCTGAAGGGTTGAGTTAGAGGAACGGAATCAGAGCCACGAAGGCTTTATATCTCCTGAAGGGGTTAAAAAAATTTCAGGAGGTGTTTGATGAGAAAGGGTTTAAGGAGCTTTATAAGTAGTCTTTTAGGTTTATTAGTTGTTACCTCAGTAGCATTAGCAGAGGAAAAAGAAAAGGTTAAAGAAGAAAAGGAAATAGAACTTGAGGAGATTGTGGTTACTGCAACGAGGGCGGAAAAGCCAGCAGTAGAAGCCCCTGCTTCTGTAGATGTGGTGACAAAGGAAGATATAGAAAAGAGAAATATCCTGGCAGTTGACCAAGCTTTAAATACCCTCCCCGGGGTCTTTCACCGGCGTAAAAAAGGTCTTATGGATGGACTGGCGGGCACAACTTTAAGGGGGATCCCGGGGGTTCAAAGGACATTAATTATGATGGATAGCATTACTCTCAATGAGGCTTACGGTGGTACAGTTCCATTCGGGGGAATGGTACCAGAGGATGCAGAAAGGATTGAGGTAGTGAGGGGCCCATTTTCAAGTCTTTACGGTGGTTATGCCATGGGTGGTGTAGTGAATATCATCACAAAGATGCCAGAAAAAAGGGAATTTACATTCAAAAGTGGCTATGGTTCAAGCTGGAAAAGGGGTGAGGGATTGGATGATTTAAGGAAATTCTATTTATCCTATGGCGATAGATTTAAAGATAAACTGAGTCTCTTTCTAAGTTATGGATATAAGGCAACAAATGGTTATCCCTCAGATTATAATGTTCAATCGACAAAACCCACCGCAGGGATTACAGGCTGGTCTTACACAACGGATAATCAGGGCAACACAAGATATTTAATCGGCGACAAAGGAGACAACAGATGGTGGGATGACAATATAACTATCAAGGCAGGATATGATTTCTCCCGTACATCAAAGATCAAACTCTCATTTATGAGAACCCACTACGAATATAATTACGATGAACCACATACCTATCTCAAAGATGCAGCAGGTAACACAGTCTGGTCGTACACGGGTGTGAGGGAATCCTCCTTTCTTGCAGGCTCTGGTGGTAGGGAGCGGAATATTTATAACCTTAGCTACGAAGCAGAAATCTCAATTGTAAAGGCAAAGCTCTCACTCAGTCTTGTTGACCATGAGAAATACTGGTATACAACGCCAGATACTTTAGCCACCCGTGTAGGTGGCCCTGGAAAAGTGTCGGAAACACCATCTGAGGGATATAACGCTGATCTTCAGTTTACAATGCCTCTTATCGGAAGACATATCCTCACCTTTGGTGGTTCCTTCAGGCATGACTGGGCAGATACAAAGGAACACAATCTTACAGACTGGAAGGATGAAGGTTCAAAGACCACCTTAACTTATCAATCAAAAGGTAAGGACAGAACTTATGCCTTATTTGTTCAGGATGAGATAATGATTCTTGATAATCTCACTGCATACCTTGGGTTCAGACAGGACTGGTGGGAGACATACGATGGTTACGTTAATCAGGTTGGAACTGCAGGATATCCAATAAGCTATATTTCGAGGGACGCATCCTCTTTCAGTCCCAAGGCTACACTCGTATTTAGACCTTTTGAAAAAACGACCTTACGGACATCTATTGGAAAAGCATTCAGGCCACCAACTGTTTATGATCTATACAGGACATGGACATATACGGCTACAGGAAAAACTTATGCGGGTAATCCTGATCTGAAGCCAGAGACGACAAAATCATGGGATATTGGTGTTGAACAAAGATTATGGAAAGGGGCGAAGATAAAAGCCACATATTTTGAAAATTATATGGAAGACCTTATCTACATGAAAACGGTTACTCCTACTTATCTAGCACGGACAAATGTAGGAAAGGCTGAAAGTAAAGGCACTGAGCTTGAGGCAGAGCAAAGGTTTGAAAAATGGTTAAGGCTTTTCGCCAATTTCACCTATAACAATGCAAAGATAAAAGAGAACGAAGCAAAGCCTGAGACAGTTGGCAAGAAACTAACAGATCTGCCGGAGAGGATGTTTAACATTGGAGGTGACTTTGAAAAAGGTCCGTTTTCTGTGTCTTTAACCGGCCGCTATGTGAGCAAAAGATATACAGACGATGAAAATAGGGATGGAGTAAACAATGTCTATACATCTCATGACCCTTATTTTGTAGCAGATGCAAAGGTCTCTTATAAGATTACGAAACAGGCAACTGTCTCATTTTCTGTAGATAACATCTTTGACAGAGATTACTTTTATTATTACAAGGCTCCGGGAAGGTCATGGTTTGGAGAGGTAACATTAAAATTTTAGAAGCAAAGGTACTTCCACTAATAATTTCGGCACTGATGCACACGGTTATACTTCTTTGCCTTAGCGCTGTGGATTATAACAGCAGATATAACAAAGGAGAGAGGGTATTTACGGTGGAATTGATGTTTCAGAATTCGGGATACAACCTGAAGTCCCGGAATCCCTCTCCAACCATGCACGTAGATAAATTGCTACCGCATGAGGTAGAGAAAAAGGCACTGCCCAGCCATGAACGGGATACTTCATCCGCACATAATAGAGAATCCCTTTTCGCTAAACCTGATAACAGTTTGCATGACTCAGACAGCATGGACAAGGGTTATGAAGGTGTTGCTTTGATATCGGACAACCCAAGTGGCGGTGTAAGAGAACCATTAACATCAAGTTCTTATGAAAGAGGCGGTATAGGTACTGATAGAGATTTCAGGAAAGCTATCGTAGAGGGTGAATTCGGCTCAATTAATGGCCCTTCGTTTTTGAAAATGGTTAAGCCTGCTTATCCATGGTTGGCCAGAAGATTTGATAAAGAAGGAAAAGTGACCTTGAGCCTTTTTATTGATGAGCATGGAAGACTTATAGATGTTGAAATAATTGAAAGGGCGGGCTATGGCTTTGATGAAGCGGCAATTGATGCTGTAAAGGCGTCCACATTTCGGCCTGCAAGGCTTAACGGGATACCGGTGGCGTGTAAGGCAGTGCTTCCAGTAAGGTTTAAGCTTGAATAGGAGAGCAGGATGATGGAGACGGATTTAATCATCATTTTATGGATTGGCGGAATGCTTTTTACCCTCGGCATATTTGCTGTTAAAGTCGGTCTCGGACTCGGCTTTAGCAAAATAAAGTGGAAGGGTATATTCCTAATCCTTACTTTGTATCTCATAATATTTGTCCTTGTTGCCATGTCTTCAGGATGGCTAATCAAAATACTCGAACCTGTTTTAAGAAAAGGCCTATATTTTTATGCATTGATGGCTGCAGGAATGATTGCATGGGGAATATACACGTTAAGAACACAGAACAAAGAATACAGAATGCAGACAAATCCAGAATTTAAAATTCAAAATTCAAAATTCAGTAAGTCTGGACTCAGAACCCTTAACTATTCACTATTACTAATTCTCCCTTGCCCTGTGTGTCTCACTGCCATAACCTTTTCAATATGGGCTGCATTAGATGTACTTAAACTTCCTACGCCTCTTGTTGGTCTCAGCCTGGGAATCATATTTGTTGCGCTGTCTTTATTATTTCGTATATCAATAAAGCTTGTCACCCGCCACTCGTCAATCATTACTTTAAGAATTGGCCTTGGTTTAAGTATGATAGGCATCGGTCTTTACTTCATAGCGTCTTTGTTTCTTCCTATGAAGATTGAAGAGGCAAAGGGTATATATAAATCTTTTCTCACAGAAGGCAGTAACATTGACATGAACAACAGTATTGGCGTATTTGTGTTACTTTTTGTGGCTTTGATTATCGGCTACCTTGCAAATAAAAAAACAGAGGGTTAATAAATGAATATACTCGCAGGGCTTGAGACATTTCTCTACGTAATATCATCTACCATTTTTTACCCTGTGGTAGCGGGGCTTGTCCTACTCACATTCTGGATTGTTATTTCACTTGGAGGTTTTCTACGCGAGTATATAGAACGAAAGCAAGGAAACTCATCTGTGGTAAGCAGATACAAAAGAACGCTTGAATCCGAGATTCAATCCTCAGGCTCGATCCATTCTGAGAACCTTGACATAAAATTTGAGAGACTTCTTCAAGAGGCAGAACTTAAGCTAATTAAATCTCTCGATAAGATAAGATTTGCAATACGTGTTGGTCCTGCCCTTGGCCTGATGGGGACGTTAATTCCAATGGGCATTTCCCTTTCCGCCCTTGCACAGGGAGATATACCAAAGATGGCAGGAAGCATGGTGACAGCATTTACAACAGTTGTTGTGGGGCTTGCATGTAGTGTGGCTGCCTATCTCATGTCACTGATAAAAGAAAAATGGGTAAGGGCTGATATGAGGGAGATGGAATATCTTACAGAACTATTGCTCCGAAACTCAAAAATAAAAATTCAAAATGCAAAAATGGAGGTTAAAGATGAGATTCTTGAAGAGGAAACGAATTCGTGAGCATATAAATCAGCCTCTTGAAGATCCACTGTCTGGGGTTGCAAATCTCTTTGACGCGAGCGTGGTTTTCATTGTGAGCATGATGATCGCCCTTTTCACGGCTTATAACATGCTTGATTTGGTGAATCCTAAATCCGAAGTGACCATCACAAAAAAGACTGCTGACGGGAAGATAGAGATAATCACAAAGAAAGGCAAGGAGATAAAAGTCCAAAAGGTTACCGATAGGCGATTAAGTGGTGAAGGCATAAGGCTCGGAACAGCCTATCAACTAAAAGATGGCAGAGTTGTTTATGTGCCTGAGTAAAGAAAAATCAAAAACCAAAAACCAGAATGCAAAATTAAGGAACCCCATAATTTTGATTTTTGCATTTTACATTTTGCATTTAAGTATTGCCCATGCAGAGCCCTTAAAGGTGAGCCTCCTTCTCGGTGATACACATTCAAAATTAGCCATTGAAGCTATGAAGGAAATAAAAAGGGAGAGTCCAGCGGCGGGCAAGATATCAATCTATGTATATTCCTCTAAGGACATACGAAATAAAGATCTCAGATACCTTAAAGAATCGAGACTTGTGATAATTCTTACTATTGGAAGGCAGCTTTTTGATGCTGTTAAACCAGAACTTGAGGAGGTCATCAGGAACGGTGGAAGTGTATATACAGTAGGTGTAATCAATGATGAGTACAGGCAGTTTGGGATCCTTTTTAATGAAAAAATAAAAGGATACTTCGACGCTGGGGGAATAGAGAATATGAAGAATATGATCCTTTATGCCCTTAAAAAGGATTCTGCTCTTGATGTTTCTCATGGGAATATAGTGGAGATTCCGAAATTTGGAATATATGAATACAGGACAGGAAAGATCTTTGAAGATTTTAAGGAATACAAGAGCGTCTATTTATCTCAAAAAGATAAAGAGAGGGGGCACGAGGGAGAGACCTTGCCTCACCCTCGCACTGAAGACAAACCGTGGATAGGAATAATCTTCTACAGGGGTAATGCTTTATCAGATCAGAAAGGGCATATTGATGCCATAATCCAGAGTCTTGAGAAGGAAGGTTTTAATGTTCTACCTGTATTTGGTTATCCCTCTGAGATAGCAATTGAGAGATTCTTTTTTGATGAGGATGGTAAAAGTCGTGTGAGAATTATTATTGCCATGGGTATGAAGATTGGAGTGAATCCCCAGATTACGATACCGCTTTTAAGCAGGCTGAATGTACCTGTTGTTAATGCTATTACTCTTTATAGCCAATCAAAGAAAGAGTGGGAAGAATCTCCAGCAGGACTTGACATATTTGAAAGGGCATGGCAGATAGCAGGCCCTGAGTTAGGAGGGATAATTCAACCCGTAGTTATTGCTTCAAAGGAGAAGGTTATTGATAAAGAAACGGGGATTGAATATGTAGAAGAAAGACCTATACATGAAAGGATAAAGGTGCTTACAGAGAGGATAAGGGCATGGGTGAATCTTCAGGATAAAACAAACAGAGATAAAAGAGTGGCAATAATCTATTACAACTATCCACCAGGAAAACAGAACATTGGCGCCTCATATCTTAATGTGCTTCCAGAAAGTCTGTGGGAGATAATGAGCAGATTAAAGGCGGAGGGCTATAATGTGGGAGATACGGCATTAGAAAAAGATAGTATGTTCAATGATGTTTTTACCCATGCCAGGAATATTGGTAACTGGGCACAGGGCGAACTTGATGGACTTGCGAGGACCGGGAAACCAGTACTCATTCCCATTGATACATACAAAGTATGGTTCGAGGAATTACCTGAAGGTTTTAAAGAGGCGGTCTTGAAAAATTGGGGACCTGTAGAGCAGAGCGATATTATGATATGGCAGGGTAAAAGTGGCACTAAATATATAGTGATTCCTGCCGTGAGATATGGCAACATACTTTTTGCTCCTCAACCATCCAGAGGATGGGAACAAGATGTAAAAAAGCTTTACCACGACGTCACCCTTGCCCCACACCATCAGTATGTAGCCTTCTATTTGTGGCTTAAGAATGGATTTGATGCGGATGCCATTGCTCACATTGGCACTCATGGAACACATGAATGGCTTTCAGGAAAAGAAGTTGGTTTTACCGATGAAGATCCACCTGAGACATTAATAGGGGATCTGCCCAATATCTATCCCTATATCGTTGACGACGTGGGCGAGGGACTTCAGGCAAAAAGACGCGGCATGGCAGTAATTGTAGATCATATGACACCGCCTTTTGATAAGGCAGGACTGAATAAGGAACTCAGGGAGCTTGTAGCGATTATCAATGACTACAAAGTAGCAAAAGAAAAAAGTTCAACATTAGCAGAATCAAAACTTCCTGAGATAAATAACCTCGCTACAAAGATGGGATTGCTTACAGATTTAAAGTTAAAGGAGATTAAGACAGAGAATGAGATAGAAGAGATTGAACACTATATTAAAGATATAGCTGAAAAACATACTCCTTTTGGTCTTCATACATTTGGCAAACCTCCAGAAGAAAAATACAGAAAAACAACAGCAGAAGCAGTTTTATCTATTGAAAAGGATTTAAACGAGGAAGAGAGAAAGAAGAGAATTGCTGAACTTGAAGAAAGAATCCTTAAAAGCGGACAGAAGGAATTAGATTCCTTCATTGCTGCCCTTTCAGGGAAATACGTGCCTGCTGGACAAGGGAATGACCTTATAAGGAATCCAGATTCCCTACCAACTGGCAAAAACTTTTATTCCTTTGACCCAACAAGAATACCAACAAAGGGGACATATGAGATAGGCATAAAGTTAGCAAAAGAGCTTATTGAAGGTTATAAACAGAGACATGGCACATACCCTGACAGACTTACATTTAATCTCTGGGGTGTTGAGACCGTAAGGCATGAGGGTGTAATGGATTCCCAGATTATGTATCTCATGGGAATAAAACCAAAGTGGGATGAAAAGGGAAAGGTTACAGGTGTTGAGGCAATACCGCGAAAGGAACTCGGCAGGGCAAGGATAGATGTAACTATTATCCCTTCAGGACTTTACAGGGATTTGTTTTCGAACCTCATGGCACTCCTTGATAAAGCTGTTTCCTTAGCAAAGGAGCAGGCAGAGGAAGACAATATATTGAGACAAAATGTGGCGAGAACAAAAAAGATGCTTATAGAAAAAGGCTTTTCAGAGGATAAGGCTGAAAGGCTTGCATCTGTGAGGCTTTTTACTGTCCCCTCTGGTGCTTACGGAACTAATCTCGAAAAAGTAATTCCCCTATCCAATACATGGGAAAATGAAAAGCAGGTTGCGGATGTCTATTTTATGAGAATGAGCCATCTATATGGGCAGGGGTTCTGGGGAGAGAAAGTACAGAACACAGAAAATAAAAAACATAACGCAGAAGATATAAGCCTAACACTTTTCAAAAACGCCCTTTCTGGCTCAAAGATAGCTATTCACAGCCGTTCAGGGAATGTTTATGCAACACTTGATAATGACGATTTCTTCCAGTATCTCGGCGGAACTGCAATGGCAATCCGGGCTGTTGATGGAAAGACGCCAGAGGTATATATAACGAACTTGTCAAATCCGAAGATGCCAAAGCAAGAGACACTCGAAAAATTCATGGGTAGAGAAATGAGATCGAGATATCTGAATCCTGGATGGATTAAGGCCATGATGAGGGAAGGATACGCAGGTGCAAGATTTATAGATAGGGTTGTTGGGCATCTATGGGGATGGCAGGTGACAGTGCCGGAGGCTGTTGATTCTGCAAAATGGAATGAAATGTATGAGACATATGTTCTGGATAGAAATGAATTGAATATAAAGGATATGTTCAGGCAATCAAAGAATATGTGGGCATATCAGTCAATCGTGGCAAGGATGCTCGAGAGTGTAAGGAAGGACTACTGGAAACCTGATAAAGAAATAATCGAAACCCTTGCGAAAGAATATGCAGACACTGTGAGAGAGGTTGGCCTGGCCTGTTGTGATCACACATGCAATAATCCGTTGCTCACACGATTTACCTCATCTGTCTTAATATCTGTTCCGGGATTGGATAATCAGATGCAGGAGTTTATGAAGGCATTAAAAATGATTCATGGTCGAGAGTCAGGAGTCAGGAGTCAAAAAGGCAGGGCACAGACAAAAACATTTGCTCCTGATGGAAGTAGAAAGACCGTTACAGGATATGAGATGCAAGAAGTTAATGCATCGGGTGCTTCCTCAGCTCCAATCCCCTGGTTATTCTTAATGGGGTTTTTAGTATTTTTAGGGCTGATACTGTTAGGGTGGAAAAGGAGGTTGCCGTAGATGTGCTAAAATGTTGAATGTCCGACATACTCAAGATATCTCTTATCTTCGTAATCATTTTATTTCTCCTCAGAAAAAGGCTGGATATCGGTTATGTCATGCTCATTGCTGCATCCCTGTTGTTTCTGCTCTATCAGATGTCCCTCCCCTCGATATGGAAGACCTGTAAGGATGCTGCCCTGAATAGTGTGACTATAAAACTAATCCTCGCCCTGTCTTTTATCCGAATCTTCGAGAAGATACTAAGAGAACACGCTGTCCTTTCCCAGATGATGGACGCAGTAAAAGCAATCTTCAAAAACAGAAAGGTTGTCACCGCAAGCATGCCCCTTCTCATAGGACTACTCCCTTCTGTCGGAGGTGCCTATTTTTCTGCTCCCATGGTGGATGAGGCTACCCGAGATACTAAGATGAGCCCTGAGGAAAAAGGTTTTATTAACTACTGGATGAGACATCCCTGGGAATATATTCTTCCCTTATATCCCGGGATACTCCTCGCATCAGCCCTTTCAAAGATTGAGCTCCATAAACTTATCACAGTAAACTTAACCTATGCATTGTTTATGTTGATAACAGGCGTTATTTTTGGCATGAAGGGAGTGAAAGGAGTAACCAAGACAGATGAAAAACTATCAAAAGAAGGCATCTGGAGCTTTATCCCCATAGCAGCTGTGCTTCTCCTTGTGGTCATTTTTCATATAGAACTCCATCACGCATTGATTGCTACTGTTATTGCCCTTCTCATTTTTTACAAATATGATCTAAAGGCTATCCTCTCCAGCTTCAGGCATAGTTTTTCTCTCAATGTAATTATCCTTATACTCAGCGTGATGCTCTTTAAGGAGGCTATGGAGGCCTCAGGAGCAGTAAATAACTTGAGCCAGTTTTTTATAAAAGAGGGGATTCCTGTCTTCCCCATCCTCTTCCTCCTCCCCTTTATCACCGGTTTGCTCACAGGTCTTACCATAGGATTTGTAGGAAGCACATTCCCCCTTATACTGAGCGTAGCGGGCAATACATCAATAGGCGCCGTATCTTTCGCCTTTGCCTCAGGATATTTAGGGGTCCTCCTGTCCCCCGTTCATATATGCCTTATACTGACAAAAGAATACTTTAAAGCAGATCTATGGGGAATTTACAAAATGCTAATACCAGCGGGCCTTATAATCTTTTGCGTTGCAATTGTGGAGTGTATGATATTTAACCATAATCCGTAAAGAACAATATAAAACTTCGGGTAGGGGAGGCTTTAGCCTCCCGTAAGGGTTTTTATAAAATGGGCGACTAAAGTCCTACCCGTTTTATTACGGATTATGGCAGGTGGAGTGTCACCCTTCGACAAGCTCAGGGTGACAGGTTAAATCCCCCCATAACTGAGGGATTACCTGTGTTAAAATTTTATACTTGACTTCTATATGCAATTAAATTAAAAAGAGAGGAAATGACGGACTAAGAACAAAGAATTTTAAGCATTTTGCTTAAAACTTTTGGCAATACGATAATAGATAAGGAGGTTAAAAAAATGAGATTACAGGCAGTATATTGGAAAAATCCCGATGGCTCCATTAAAGTAACCCTCAAGGTAGTGCATCAGAGTGACTTTCCGATAACTAATATCTTCGGGTCAACCTCTGGTGACCCAGCGGATGAAGGCTGGAATTTAGGGGAGGGCACTACGGATTCTATTACAAAGATGTTACGAACTTCTGAGGAGGCCCGGCAATGGACATCTACTCAGATTAATGCCCTTAAGAGAAGGTTGGATAATTGGCGGAGTATCCCGGTTCCTGAGCCTGAGGAGTTTGAGATTTAGAATTACCAACAAAAGGGGCAGTTGCCCAGAGGGCAACTGCCCCTTACTAATCTTAGAATGTGAAGCTCAGGCCATGAATGATTTGGGTAACTGTCTTTGCTCCCACCCCAGTAGTGTTAACAAGCGATGAGTCATAATAATCTCCAGGGCTGAAGAAACCTGCCTCTACGAAATATGTGAGGTTCTTTGCAATCTTGTATGAACCCCTTAAGTCAACTTCCGTACCTACATCATCATCAATCGTGTTACCTTCACCATCAGTCCACTCCTCTGATGCCTGGATGACATATCCATCAACTGAGAGGATCAGGTTCCTTGTTGGCATCACATCAATGCCGAGATTATAGTAGGTGGTATTAGCAATGTTTGTATTCCTTGTATTCCCTGCTGAAAGTGTCTGTCCCTGAGAGGCATTGATAGGGTTAGCTACTGCTGTCCTTATTGTGCGCTCATAGATCTGGGTATAGTGGATAAACCTTGAGAATGGACCTATAGTATCCAGTCCCATAATAACCTGGAATTCCTCGTTTCTGTCATCATTTGGATTGTCATCACCACTACCATATGCAAAGGAGCCCCTGAGATTTACTATGGGATGAAGCTTGTAGCCAACCTTTGCAAAGAGCCCATAACCTTCATAATCCACATCTGACCTGTATGCCCGGGCAAGATCTCCAAACTGTAGGTCAACCTCTGCTGCATAGGTAAAGCCACGAATCTCACCATTTGCATGAACACCGGGGTTCTGGAGATTAAGTTCCTTAGGAATTGCACCAGGGTAAGCTATACCTACAGAGCTAAGCTCGTCGTTACGGATCCATGCATAGTATGCACCTACTGTGTTGTCTTTGTCGAGCTTGTAGGTTGCAAGGGCAGCATTGCCATCAATGTCATCACTATGCCATCCATAAACTCCTTCAACAAGTTTTACCGCATTTTCTTTTAACAAAACCCTTATAAACGCTTAACAGATAACGTTTTGCTGGCAATTTTGCATTTCAAAAGTAGCCAGATAGTATATAAATAATGCTTGACAAAATGGCACATCATATGTATTATAGTAGCCATGAAAATAAAGAAGAAAACACAAAAGCCCAAGAAGAAACCACGTCAACATGTGGAAATTCAGCAGTCTGGTAATAAATACTACGGGATAATTCGTACCACCTTCCGTGAAAACGGCGAAATTAGACATACAACTCATGGCACAATCAAGGACAGGACCCTTGAGGACCTCAAGTTGATTCAGGCTGCTTTCAGAGGTGATGTTGTAATAAAGGGCTCTCCTGATGCACATAAGGTTTCAAAATCAAAGGAGTATGGGGCTTCATATGCTGTTTTGCAATTAGCCAAGCAATTGGAATTGGATAGAGCAATATATTCGAGACCTTCGGAGCAGTGGGTTAAAGATTGTCTTGCTATGATAGCAGGGCGGTTAGTATATGCAGGGAGCAAGCTGGGGTTATCACACAGGTGGGAGGATACAGCATTATGGGAACTATGCGGGGTAGAAGGGCCTGTTGATGTAGATAAACATTGTTACGAACCAATGGATCGCCTCTTACAAAGGCAGGGTGCAATACAGAAGACATTAGCCAAAAAACATCTTCAGGAAGGTTCACTGGTGCTATACGATATGACCAGCAGTTATTTTGAGGGGGAGTATGAAGACAGTGAGGTAGTAATGTTTGGATATAACCGTGATGGCAAGCGTAGACATGAACAGATGGTAATTGGGTTATTATGCAATTCAGAAGGGTGTCCAGTTGGAGTAGAGGTATTCCCTGGCAATAAGCAAGATGCCAAGACAATGCCTGAGAAGATAGAGGAAGTACAAAACAGATATGGGATACAGGAGATAATATTTGTAGGTGATCGTGGGATGGTGACCCGTGCCAATTATGAGAAGGTCAAGGATATAAGGGGACTCAATACCATATCGGCATTAACGCACCGACAGATAGTAGAGCTGTTAGAACGTGAGGTTATACAGGTTAATATGTTTGATGAAAAGGAAATAATAGAGGTAGTTGACCCTGAGAATCCTGGACGGCGATATTGTTTATGCCGTAATCCAAAGACAGCGACAAAAGAGGCAGCGGCACGGAAAGGACTGATAGAGGCAACCCGGAAGGCATTGGACAAGATAGCACAATCAAAACGGAAGGCATCAAAAGAAAAGATATCAGCAAGGGTAGGAAGGGTTCTTGGAAAGACCAAAATGGGGAAATTTGTTGAATGGGAAGTACAAGATGGACGTCTTAAGTGGAGATTCAAAGAGGGCAAGATAGATGCAGAAGAGCTGCTTGACGGCTGTTACATAGTCGCTGCTGATATTCCTGCTGAACTTATGGCTAAACAGGAGATAGTGGCCTCATATAAGAAGTTAGCGTTGGTAGAACAGGCATTCAGGAATCTCAAGAGTGTACAACTTGAAGTGCGTCCTGTTTATCACAAGACAGATGATCGTATTCGCTGCCATGTGTTTCTTTGTATGCTTGCATATTATCTACAGTGGCATATGAATCAAAGACTGAAACCTTTATTTCAATCTGATGGTAAGAATAAACATCGGCGGTGGACATTTGACAGAGTAATAGAGAGATTGAAGAGCTTGCGCAGAGAAAAACTGAATGTAGCTGGTGCAGATTATGGCAAAATTATTACAGAGCCTGATGAAGATCAAAAAAAGATACTTGACTTGTTAAAGGTAAGATTGTAGCCATAACTTTGAAATCTAAATTCTAATGCAAATCATTGATGGATAAGGGGTTGTTTATTTTGTTGGAAAAGAAAATACGCTTTATCCCAAGATGCCTTAGTTTCCCAAAACAACTGGCTAAACCGTTGCATATCTCCCTTAGGGAGTGTGCCTGCCCAAGCTGACAAAATAGCATCGCTACAAACTGACCCCAGCATGTGAATCCCTTCGCCCCGTACTCAGCATTTGCCTCCTTCACTGCCCTCTCAAATTCTAACCTCGAAAAAAGTGATAGAATTTGGCTGAAAATACTGCTAAACTTATTCATATACACCTCCGGTCTGGGTTCTATTTTAAGTGTACATCTATATTACCCAGATCGGAGTTTTTCTAAAACTTATTTTGGACAAGTCTGATAATA
>JBFLWW010000018.1:17190-39135 GCA_040757475.1 Nitrospirota bacterium | reverse complement strand
AGATAGCTTCTATTAATCATTTTTATCTTCTGCCTCTGCAAGTAGTTTTACAGCTTTCTCTACAAAAAGCCTTTTCAGGTCTTTCATATCTACAGGTTTCAAAAGTTTCAGCTTGAGATCTTCCGACTTATCAGGGAGTTCTCTAACCTGTTCAAAGGCTATAGCCAGATAGTATTTATCCATGCCGGGGTCTTTCTCAGATGCTTTTTTAATTAATTCGTCTAAATTACAGTAACCCTCTTTTATCAGTAAATAGATATCTATAAAATCTCTCTCTGCTGCCCTTCCGAAAAGGGCGAGCAACTTGCCTGCTGCTATATCAAGAAGGCTGTCTATCATTGTCCCTTCTATATTCTGAGTTTTACCAAGCCTGTATGGACTGTCAAGGGCGAATTGAATCTTCATTGACTCTTCCCCTTTTTCAGTTATCATTTCTACAAAGCTTTTAAAGCTTCTTATCAGATTGACAGCGATGCCTTTTTTCTCCAGTTCAATTATTAATTTTTTTGAAACGATTTGAATCAGGTCCTCCGAAGGGGTAAAAAAGTCCATATCTTCAGAAACCCTGTGGTGAAGATAATATGCTGATAAGGCAGACCCGCCTGTAAAATAGAATTCTTTTGCTTCTTCTATACTTTTGAGGGTATTAATTATCTCTTGCTGGAGTTCCGTCAATGGTCCCCTTTCTTTTCCACTCAAAGTAATCCTCCCATAATTTTTTGATAAAACGTGGCAAATATAATTCATCCAGAAATTTTTCAACATCTTCAATGTTAAGTTTTTTAATATCCTCTATACGCCCTTTTTGAAGCACCTGTGCTAACCACCATTTTTTATCTTGTTTTTTATTAAGGTTCAGCTTCTCAATATCTGCAAACCATACAATATGTTTCTTTTTATCCATGGAAGAATATCCTTTCTTTACTTGTGTTCTTTATTCTTATGTATTTTACCAAACAGAGCAAGCCCTTCAAAAGAACATTATATCGAGGGCCTATTTTAAGATTCTTCATTTATCCCCCCTTCCCCTCTTCAATCCATCAAAACAGTGTCGGTTATCAGTGTCAGTGTCAATTACAGACTCTCAGACAATCAGCGAACCGACCTTCAGACTCATAAAGAGAACATGCACAACAGGATGTCATACAAACCGTCTTTCACCGTTCTTTTAATCTCTTTTGCACAGTGGCCCAGATTTCTGTCAGTCCCAAACGCTCTGCAATAACTCAAATGGCCCCATGAGAAAGCCTTTTTGCGACTTCTTTTGCGATTATATCTTCACCCCATTCAGGATGAGTTTTTTTGAGGTGCGTCATAAGCATATCATGAGCTGCTGTCCATAAATTAAACCCTATCTTGATTCTCTCAGCCGGTGTTTTATGCTTAAAAACATCGGCCATAGCATCATCCACGACTTCAATTTGACCCCGGTCTAATCTTAATAATTTATTCATTTTCGACTCGTCCAACCTTGTCATAATTATATCAGAACCAGTTTGTATTTATTCCAAAAACTTCCTTTTTTCAGGAGGTGGATATGATGTCAATCTTCAGAAAAATTTCGCCTCTTCTTATCTTGCTTTTTGGACTCTCTCTAAGTGGCTGCGTCGAGGGCATGGCACAGCCGAAGGCAAAGGTTGATACAGGACTCGAGCAACAACTTCCACCTTATACCGGGCCAAAGGCTGCAGTTGCAAGATTTGAGTGAAAGGTTGGCACCGGAGGTGGTACAACCACCATAAGGGGAGTCGGTGATCAACCTATAACAATAACACATGAACAATCAGGTGTTATGGGTGGTCTAAGGGATATGCTTACAACAACCCTTGTCCAGAGCAAACGATATAGGGTTCTTGAAAGGCAGGAGCTTGGTGCAATACAGGAAGAGATAGCACTTGGCGAGCAGGGTTATGCTGAGAAGAAAACCGCTGTTACAAAAGGCAAAATAAAAGGGGCTGATCTGCTAATAGTGGCTGCAGTTACAGGGTGGGATCCTGGAACTGCAGGGACTGGTGGAGGCATCGGTCTTGGAACCAAAGGGTTTCTTGGTGGTGTGCTCGGTGCTATATGGATATAAGGATAATAGATACTGCCACGTCTGAAGTCCTTACAGCAACAAGGGTTGAAGGAGAGGCAACTGATGTAAACCTTGGTTTTCTCGCTGGTGGGATTATTGGCAATGTAGGGCTCGGTGGTGTACTCTCAACATATGCAAAGACACCAATGGAAAAAGCCATAAGAACCTGTATTTACGAGGGTGTAAAATATGTAATAGAAAATACACCGAAGGAATTTTACAAATACTAAACCGCTTTCAGAGTGGTTTAAATAATGGTGACTCCTTTTTCTCGTGCAAAATTCTTAATTATCATAGCGGCTGAGTGAAGTCTCTGCAATCTCGTATTCCTCCATCTTATCGCCTGGACATCATTGTAGGGGAATTTCTCTCCTCTCACCTCACTCTGTGCTTTCATGATTTCTTTGTACAGAGCCTTCAGGGATTCCTGGTCGAATGCCTTCAGAAATATCGGGTTAATCGCAATATAACCCTCTAAGATATCCTGTGTAATCGCCTTAAGGCTCTTCCCCATTATACCCATTACATTAGACATTTCGTGACCTCCTTACAAAAATCCTTGATAAGAGTATCCCTGCCTCATACATAAATACCATAGGTACTGCCATCAGAGTCTGGTTAAATGCGTCAGGGGTTGGAGTAAGAATAGCAGCTACAATAAAAGCTACCAAGATAGCGTATTTTCTGTTTTTTGAGAGGGTCTTTGGAGTTACTATACCTATATGTGTAAAAAAGATTATAGCGATAGGGAGTTCAAAGATTGCACCGAACGCAAGTATAAACTTAAGACAGAAGTCAACATAGCTCCCTACAGAAAGCATCGGGGTCATAGAGCCTGTCTTATATGTGAGAAGGAAGCCTATTGCAAAGGGGAGCACTAAAAAGAAACAGTATGCAGCACCAATTAAGAAAAAGATTGTTGCGACTATAACAAACGGGATTACATATTTCCTCTCTTTTTGTAAAAGGCCGGGTGATACAAACTTCCAGAGCTGTAAAAAAATCACAGGCAGGGATATAACCAGGCCTGCGATCATAGAGACCTTGAGGTGCATCCAGAATGCCTCGGCAGGGGCAAGAAAGACAAGGGATGGAGGCGGTGACATGCGGGATGAAACACCAGATCTCAAGGGAAGGGTCAAGAGCCTGAACAGGTCCTCAGAATAATTGAAGGCGATAACAAAGCCTATCAGAAAGGCGATAAGGGACACAATAATCCTTCTTCTTAATTCCGAAAGATGCTCTGTAAGGGGCACCTTAGTGTCTTCCATCTAACCGTTTATTATTTATTTTGTTATCTGTGGTGAGATTTTTATTATCCTTAAACTCGGTCTCCACCTGCTCCTTTACATCCTGTAATGCCCTTTTCAATTCGGCCAGCCCCTTCCCGAGTGCCCTGCCCAGTTCAGGAAGTCTTTTTGGTCCGAAAACAAGAAGGATAACAATGAATATTACTATCAATTCCTGCATACCAATATCAAACATTGTCCTGACTATTCCTCCTCATATACCTTATCGATCTTTTTCTTTTCAGGTGGCGATGAAAATGTCACTGAGAATATTATCCTGTACTCAGGGCTTCTATCTTTAAGGTCAAATCCAGCACCCAATGTTGTATATATCGAGTCTGTAGTCTTTATCCTGTAACCGACCCTGCTCTCTAAGAAGTCGAGTTTCTTAGAATAGTGACTCTTTTTACCATACAACTCAGCAAGGATTTTAAAATTATGCGCAGTAGCAAAGTCCAGACCTGCTGCAAAAGATACTTCATTGTGGACCTTTCCTGTGCCTGCCTTTTCATAGAACAGATTTGCATGGCCATTGAGAGGCCCTACCCTTTTACTTATAACAAGGCCGCCACCAAAACGACCATCTGTACTGAACTCATCCCGTCCTGATGGTATAGAGACGTTCAGGATGTATGCTATGGAGGGTCCATATCTGCCTTCATCAAAAAACCTGTGTTTAATCCCGAAGGCAATATCTTCACCCCCATCCTTGGTATCCATCCATTTATGTATATAGGGTACAGTCATATTAAACTCAAGGTTATCTGTAATACCATATGCAGTCTCAAAAAGGAATCTGTAGAAATCAGGTTCTATCGCCATTTCGACACCTGCAGAAAATGCAGCCTTACCTCTTGAGAGGCTCTCAGCACTGAAGGTCGAAAAAACCCCATAGGGGGCAATCGGTTGGAGACCTGTTATTTCAAAACCATATGAATCTTTATGCAGGAAAAGAAACATCAGGATAAGAAACAGACAATACTTTTTCATTGCTAAAAAATAACAGAAAAACTCAGGACTGTCAATTAATTAACCTGTATCATCCTACATCGTTGACAAAAATCAATATTAGAAATATAATTACAAATCTAAGTTATCTGCCCCAAGATATCATGGGGTATAAAGGAGGTCTTTTATGGCAGAAGGCATACTTGAAGTTACATCAGCTACCTGGGACGCTGAGGTACTTAGGGCTCAGGGGCTTGTCATGATTGATTTCTGGGCTGTATGGTGTGGCCCTTGCAGGATAGTTGCACCCACGGTTGAAGAGTTAGCAAAAGAGTATGCTGGAAAAATAAAAATCATGAAACTAAATACTGATGAAAATCCAGACATTGCAAGTAGATATAAAATTATGGGAATCCCTACCCTTATGTTTTTCAAAGATGGCAGGCAGCTTGACCAGATAGTAGGTGCTATCCCAAAACTGCATCTCAAAGCCAAAATAGATTATCTTCTTGGTACTTGATGGATTGAGAAAACTATTTCTGGTAATAATTCCTTTAATCCTTGTCTTTTCCTTTACATCATGTAAAAAAGGGGAGGATGAAGAGGCAGAAATCAAGTTTGCAAAAACTGGTAGCGCAGCACCGGAATTTACACTCAAAGACATTAATAACAAAAATGTGAGCCTCTCTGATTACAGAGGTAAGGTGGTCGTGATCGAATTCTGGGCAACATGGTGCCCTGCATGCAGGGCCTCCATACCTGAATTGGTCACCGTCTATAACAAATACATGGATAAGGATTTCACCATATTAGCTATATCTATAAATGAGGGTCAGGATGTCCAGAAGAAATTAGTTGCATTTGCTAAAGAGTTTGGAATGACCTACCCTGTGCTTCTTGCAGATATGAACACTACCTTTCAATATGGTGTTAACAGCATACCGCATACCTTTATCGTAGATAAGGAAAGCATTATAAAAAATCAGTATCTTGGCTATCAACAAGGCATTTCAGAAACCCTGAGTAAGGAAATCGAGGGACTTCTATAGATGCTTGAAGCACTCAGTGAAAAATTAGAATCCATATTCAAGAAATTAAAAGGAAAAGGCCTCTTAAAAGAAGAGGATGTTGAACTTGCACTCAAGGAAATACGACTTGCCTTTTTAGAGGCTGATGTGAATTTTAAGGTTGTCAGGGATTTCGTTCAGAAAATTAAAGGAAAAGCTATCGGTAAAGAGGTCCTTGAGAGCCTTACACCTGGACAACAGGTTATAAAGATAGTCAACGAAGAGCTCTGTGAATTGCTCGGAAAAACAAACAGCAGGATACAGCTATCATCCAACCCTCCCACTATAATAATGATGGTGGGGCTCCACGGATCAGGTAAGACTACTACAGCCGCAAAACTTGCAAGAATCTTCAAGAAAGAAGGCAGAAGGCCGATGCTTGTGGCAGCAGACCTTCAGAGGCCGGCTGCTATAGACCAGCTTATTACACTCGGCTCTCAAATAGATGTCCCTGTATATTATTCGAAAGAGCTAAAGGACTCAATAACACTGTGTGAAGAGGCTGTAAAAAAGGCCAGGGCGGATGCAAGGGATATTATTATCCTTGATACTGCAGGAAGGCTTCACATTGATGACTCCCTTATGGGTGAACTGAAAAGGATAAAAGAAAAGGTGTTACCGAAGGAGGTTATCTTTGTCGCTGATGCAATGACAGGACAGGATGCTGTTAATATCGCAAAGAACTTCAATGAGCGTATCGGTATAGATGGGATAATACTCACCAAGATGGACGGTGATGCAAGGGGTGGGGCAGCGCTTTCGATAAGGGCAATAACTGAAAAACCGATAAAATTTATCGGTGTTGGAGAAAAGATTGATATGCTTGAGCCTTTTTATCCTGAGAGGATTGCCTCAAGGATACTCGGCATGGGCGATGTCCTGAGCCTAATAGAGCAGGCACAGAAATCTTTTGACCAGAAAGAGGCTGAGAAACTCCAGAAGGCGATAATAGATGAATCATTTACCTTTGATGACCTTAAAGACCAGCTTAAAAAACTTCGTAGTATGGGCCCTTTGGAAAGTATACTCAGCATGATACCCGGATTTAATAAGATTAAAAATCTGAATGTTGATGAAAAGGAATTTATAAAGATAGAGGCAATAATAAACTCCATGACTAAAAAGGAGAGAAGAAACTATCAGATTCTTAACGGGAGCAGGCGCAGGAGGATTGCTATGGGAAGCGGTACAACTGTTACTGATGTCAACAGGGTTATAAAACAGTATGTAGAATTAAAAAAGATGCTGAGGATGTTCAGGGGCAAAGGGGGATTGAAGCTACCAAGATTTTTACCATTGTAGTTCCTTTACTTTATTAGGTGAAAAATATTATAATTTTTTAGACCTTAAAAGGAGGTGATGGTTTGGTCAAGATAAGACTCGCAAGATTAGGAGCCCATAAGAGACCTTTTTACAGGATGGTAGTAGCTGACTCGAGAGCAAGGAGGGATGGGCCTTTCATAGAGATTCTTGGGATATATGATCCTCTGAAGGACCCTTATGAGGTAAAACTGGATTTAGAAAGAACCAGATTTTGGTTGCAGCGTGGGGCACAACCTACTGATACTGCTAAAAAGCTTATGCAAAGGGCTGGCCTATAGACAGCCCTATCCTGAATATATTTCAGGATTCTATGGAGGTGGAGAAGATGAAAGACTTGGTTGAAAAGATGGCAAAGGCTCTGGTGGACAGACCTGAAGAGGTCAGTGTTACTGAGGTTGATGGAGAAAAAACAACTGTATTTGAACTCAGGGTTGCACAGAGCGACCTTGGAAAGGTTATAGGAAAGCAGGGTAAGACTGCTCGAGCAATGAGGACAATACTCAGTGCTTCTGGCACAAAGATAGGCAAACGCTGCGTGCTTGAAATCCTCGAATAAAAAACCAAAACAACTGTGCTCCTGATCCAGGATTCAAGGAGACAGGATTCAAGGAATCAAGTACTTGAATCCTCAAACCCTTCTGCAGGAAATCTTCGAATCCTTGAACCCTTTCTTAGCAACTCTTTGGGAGAATAACCTGATGATAAAACCCTTAGAGAGTATGAGTGAATGATTGGCTCATTAAAAGGAAAACTTATCTCGAGAAGACCTGACAATGTCATCATAGAGGTTGGTGGTATCGGTTATCAGATAAACATCCCCCTAAACATACTCTCAAATCTCCCTGAGGAAGGTAAGGATGTCTTCCTGCACATTTATACACATGTGCGTGATGATGCCATCCAGCTTTATGGCTTCACATCAGAAGATGAGAAAAGGATATTTATTACGCTTCTCGGCATAACAGGCATAGGACCAAAATTGGCCCTGAACATACTTTCAGGCATTTCGCATGATGATTTCCTGCATGCAATAGAGACCGAGGATGTTGCACTGCTTTGCAGGATACCAGGGCTCGGGAAAAAGACAGTACACAGACTGATTCTTGAACTCAGGGAGAAACTTCCATCTTCACGGGAAATAAAAAACAGGGTCTTTGAAGACACACTTTCTGCGCTTATAAACCTTGGGTATAAGAAATCTATTGCCCATGAATCTCTGGAAAGGGCTTACAAAAAAGGTTGCAAAGATATTGAAAGTCTCCTCAAGGAGGCATTAAAATATCTGACAGGTAACATTAATTCGACAAGCTCATTATGAAGAGGATAGATGACCTTAAATCCGCTGAAATGGATAGGACAGTAAATCCTGCTATTTCCCAAGACGAGGTCAGTTATGAACTGACCCTCAGGCCAAGGTCTTTTGACGAATTTATCGGTCAGGATAAGATCAAAGATAATCTCAGGGTATTCATAGAGGCAACAATCAGGAGAAAAGAGCCTCTCGACCATGTCCTATTCTGCGGGCCACCTGGACTTGGGAAGACAACACTCGCACATATCATAGCAGTGGAACTCAAGGCTAATATCAAAACGACTTCGGGTCCTGTATTAGAGAGACCCGGTGACCTCGCTGCTATACTTACCAATCTCTCTGACCTCGACATACTCTTTATAGATGAGATACACAGAGTGCCGAGGATAGTGGAGGAAATCCTTTACCCTGCAATGGAAGATTACCAGCTCGATATAATTATAGGCCAAGGGCCGAGTGCGAGGACACTGAAGCTAAACCTGCCGAAATTCACACTTATAGGTGCTACAACAAGGACAGGGCTTCTCACATCTCCATTGAGGGAGAGATTCGGTGTAATAAACAGACTCGAGTTCTACAATCCTGACGACCTTAAAAAAATTGTCCTTCGTTCAGCAGGGATACTGAAGATAGAAATCGAAGATAATGCAGCATTCGAGATTGCACGCCGCTCAAGGGGGACACCGAGGATTACAAACAGGTTGCTCAGGAGGATAAGGGACTTCGCACAGGTGAAGGGCGATGGAAAGATTGACCTGAATATTACAAAGAGCTCACTCTTATCCCTCGATGTTGATGAAAAGGGGCTCGATGACATGGACAGAAGACTTCTTCTAACAATAATAGAAAAATTTAATGGTGGGCCTGTTGGAATCGAAACTATTGCTGCATCATTAAGAGAGGACAAAGAGACTATTGAAGATGTCTACGAACCTTTTCTTTTACAGGAAGGTTTTATCGAAAGAACCCCTCGGGGCAGACAGGCCACAAAAAATGCATATCAACACCTCTGTATAAATGTGCCACAGGGATTGTTTTGAAAAAACATGAAGCTCCTGATGCATATCTGCTGCGCTAATTGCAGTCTATATCCTTTTGAGAAACTGTTATCAAAAGGCATTGATGTAAAAGGACTGTGGTTTAATCCGAATATACATCCATATATCGAATACCAGAATCGTCTCGATGCAGTAAGAAAGCTCCATAATCTGTGGCATCTTGATATTGAATACATTGACCACTACGGACTGAGAGAATTCATGAGGTCAGTAGTAACACTGGAAGAAAAGCGTTGCACAGTATGCTATGAGATGCGGCTTGACGAAGTAGCAAAAACTGCGAAAAAGATGCAGCTCGATGGCTTTACAACTTCTCTGCTTGCAAGTCCCTATCAGAAATTTGATATAATAATTAATATAGGGCAGGAGATGGGGAAAAGACATTCTATACCATTCTATCTCGAGGATTTCAGACCTAACTATAAAACTGGTGTCAGGTTTTCAAAGGAGTTGGGGCTTTACAGACAGAAATATTGCGGATGTGTGTATTCGGAGATGGAAAGATACTTAAAAAACAGAAAATAATCAATGACCAAATTACAATAACCAAAATAAAATAACAAAAAACAGAATTTTGGACTTGATTATTGGTGTTTGGTTATTGGAATTTATTTGGAAATTGGGATTTGGTTATTGGTGCTTGGTTATTTAATCATGGTTGATGGTATTCAGTATATAGGCAAATTTCTTATAATCCTTGGCATCATAATTGTTGCTGTTGGAGGGGTACTCCTGTTTTCAGGGAAAATACCATGGCTTGGCAGACTACCGGGTGACATCATAATCCAGAAAAGGAATTTCACTTTTTATTTCCCGTTAGCTACAAGCATACTCTTAAGCCTGATACTTACTCTATTTTTCTGGCTTTTCAACAGGAAATAATGAAAAGTTTAAAGTTTAAGGTTCAAAGTTCAAAGTTAAAGAAATTTTTTATTCTCTTCTTTTCACTTTTCATTTTTCACTTTTCACTGCTCACTGCTTTCGCTGAGACTACTATAAAGGTGCTTATTATTGATGAAGCATATCCAGGAGTCCCCGCAAATGATGAGAAAATAGAGAAGCTAAAAAGTATGAGGGGAGACCTTTTAGTGAAGGGGGCCCACTATACTGGCAATATCGAGGTATGGAAAGGTAAGAACGGACTCTACCTTATAAACGAACTCCTGTTAGAAGATTATGTTAAAAGTGTTGTCATGGCAGAAGTGGGTTCAAACTGGGATATGGAGGCGCTAAAGGCACAGGCAGTTATTGTCAGGACATATGCTATCTATCAGAAAAATGTAAACGACAAAACTAACTATCACCTGACATCTTCAGTACTGCATCAGATTTATAAAGGGAATAATTTCGACTCGAGGATATCATATGCTGTCATGGAGACAGAAGGAGAGATACTAACATACAATGGTAAACCTGTTGAAGCACTTTATCATTCAACATGCGGAGGAAGGACAGAGAATCCCGAAGATGTCTTCGGGAAAAACCATCCCTATCTCAAATCCATTGAATCAAACTGCGAGATATCGCCATACTGGATATGGGAAAGAAGAATCCTGCTGACAGAAATAGAAAATGCCCTGAATCTCTCAGGGATTAAGGATATAATTGTAAAATCCTATACCTCAACAAACAGGGTTAAAGAACTCAATATAATAACTGACTCTAAAACAACTATTATCAAGGCTACAGACCTCAGAAAGGCACTCGGCTGGAGTCGTCTTCCGAGCACGAACTTTAATATCGCACGTGACGGAGATTTAATAATATTTGAGGGCAAAGGATATGGACATGGAGTCGGCCTGTGCCAGTGGAGTGCTCTTCAGATGGCACGAGAAGGCAAGAATTATAAAGAAATCCTTTCCTTCTTTTATCCTGGGACAACAATACAACTACATGAAGACCAGTGATTTCGACTTCTATCTTCCAGAAAATCTAATTGCCAAAGAACCTCTAAAAGAAAGGGATAATTCAAGGCTGTTTGTACTCCACACAGATGGAGAAATCGAACACAGACGGTTCTCAGACCTCCCTTCATATCTAAATGCTGGAGACATGCTTCTCATTAACAACACAAAGGTTTTCCCTGCAAGGCTCATCGGATTTAAATCAAGTGGAGGAAGGCTTGAACTACTGCTTGTAAGGGAAAAAGAAAATGGTATATGGGAAGTACTCTCAAAGGAAAGGTTTACAGGAACTCTGAAGATTTCTGAAGAGCTGCAGGCAAAACTCTATGATGGGAAGATCGCACACTTTAAATATTCTGGAGATTTCATGGATATCATCTGGGAGTACGGTAGCATGCCCCTTCCACCATACATAAAGCGACAACCAGATAAATCAGACAAGGAAAGATATCAGACTGTATATGCAAAGAAACAGGGCTCCATAGCAGCCCCGACAGCCGGCCTCCACTTTACAGACAGATTACTAAAGGAGATTACCTCAAGAGGTATAATAGTAAGAGAACTGACACTGCATATAGGCACAGGCACCTTCAGACCAATAAAAGCCGATAATATCGAAAAACATTACATGGACCCTGAGTATTTTGAAATGGACATGAACCTGATTTCAGAGATAGAAAGGGTCAAAAATTCAGGTAAAAGGCTTATAACAGTTGGTACCACAACAACAAGGGCTATTGAGGGTTATCTCAGTGGCCAGTGGTCAAAAGACAGTTACGAGTTACGAGTAATGAGTAACGAGTATAAAGACAAAAACTTGTCACTTGTTACTCATCACTCATCACTTATAAAAGGCTATACAGATATATTCATCTATCCCGGTTATGAATTCAAGGCTGTTGACTCTTTAATCACAAATTTTCACCTTCCGCGCTCAACACCCCTTATGCTTACATCTGCACTCTGCGGACATAAAAAACTGATGGAGTCTTATACATCTGCAATCGCTAGAGGGTATAGATTTTTCTCGTATGGTGATGCTATGCTTATCCTATGAAAAAGACTGATTTAAAAGAAAAATCATTCGTATTTCTTATGGGCAGGGGGTTAATCATTGTGGCTGTGGTTGCCATATCAGCACTCACTTTTACAATGGGGTATTTTGTCGGAAAAATCATCAGGCCCCACTCTCAACCTGTTGAAAACTCGATAGCTGTTACACAGCAGGTCGGCACTGAACAGAAAGATGTAGCCCCTACTCTACAACCACAACAAACCCAAGAAACTCAGGAAACTCAAAAAACTCAACAAACCCAGGAAACCCAAAGGATAAAGAAATACACAGTTCAGATAGGTGCATTCAGGAATGCCTCTGATGCAGAGAGACTGAAGGAAAAACTTGATAGAAAAGGATATAAGACATATATAACTACATCAGAGACCAAAAAGCATGAGAAACTATATAAGCTCAGAACAGGTGAATTCAAGAGCAGGAAAGAGGCTGAAGCCCTCTCCATTAAAATAAGAAAGGCAGAGGGCCTTCAGGCATTTGTGACTTTCAGGACAGCAGAGGAGGGTCTACGCTAACCTTAGAAATCGAACTCGATGGAGAAAAAGAATTCACCCTTCTTTATGGTGGACTTGAAAAGAATCTCAAGGTCATAGAAGAATCTCTCGGCATCATTGCCTCATCCAGAGGAAACAAGATATTTCTCAGGGGTGAGGATAAATCTGTAGAAAAGGCAGAAAAACTTATAAACGAACTCCGTGCAATAAGCTCTGAGGGTTACAACCTGAAGCCTGAGGACATACGTTATGCAATAAGGTCAACCTCAGAAGGTGAACCCACCTCACTGAAAGAGCTGTTTCTGAATAATGTCCCTGTATCATCAAAAAAACGCTTTATTATACCCAAGACAGAGACCCAGAAGAGATATATAGAGGCTATAAAAAACTTCGACATAGTTATAGGTATAGGGCCGGCTGGCACAGGAAAGACATATCTTGCAATGGCAATGGCAATAAATGCATTCCTGAAAAAACAGATAAGCAGGATCGTCCTTGCAAGGCCTGCTGTTGAGGCAGGAGAAAAACTTGGATTCCTCCCTGGAGATATTTACGAGAAGGTTAACCCTTATCTTCGCCCACTCTATGACGCACTCTTTGATATGATGGAGGTAGAAAAGGCAAGTAAACTTATAGAGCGCGGTATTATTGAAATTGCACCTCTTGCATTCATGAGAGGCAGGACCCTAAATGACTCATTCATAATACTCGACGAAGCACAGAACACAACATCAGAGCAGATGAAAATGTACCTCACAAGACTTGGGTTTAATTCAAAGACCGTTATTACAGGGGATATAACGCAGATAGACCTGCCTGCAGGAAAGACCTCAGGTCTGATAGAGACGGAGAGGATACTGAATGATATTGAAGGCATTAAATTTATATACTTCTCTGAAAGGGATGTAGTAAGACATAAGCTCGTCCAGGAGATTGTAAAGGCATATGAGAAATATGAAAAACGGTCTACAGAAGAGTAAGACCCAAACAGTCCTTGACTTTTTTGGAGCACTACTTGAGGGGACCCCTGTAAAGGTAAAGGATACCCTCCTGCACTATAGCAAACATAGTCTCATAAGGATATCTTTCATCATTATATGTGCGTTCATGGCTGCACTGTCCGTACAGGAAAAATATGGTATAGGACAATTAATCGGAGGATTCTTTATCGCCTGCCTCTTGCTGTTCATTATTTACAGAGATATAATGAGATACAAACCTGCCTATATTAAAAAATACAATATGTTATTGCTTCTTGGCCTGATGCTAATAAGCACACTTCTGATAGGAAGGCTGTTTGGTTATCTGCTTCTCAGTCTCTCCAATGGCCTTGGGTTTAAAACTATAGATAGCGCTGTGTTCGGGATACCTGTTCCAGCAGGGGCAATGCTTGTTACACTCCTTTTTGACTTTCATACTGCGATTACATTTTCTTTTACAGTCAGCCTTCTCACTGGGCTCTGGCTTCATGATGCATCCTTCACAATCTATGCATTCGTTGGGAGCCTTACAGCAGCTTTCAGTGTTATAAGGTGTAAAAAAAGGTCTGCACTTCTCAGAGGTGGGGTCTATGTAATTGCAGCAAATGTCTTTACTGTAATAATAATACTCCTCTTCAAAGACGAGCTTTTCACAGCAAGGGCACTACCTTCAATAATGTTTGCTACACTCGGAGGCATAAGTGTCACTGCAATCGTTTCCCTGCTGCTACCCCTTCTCGAATATTTATTCAAGGTTACTACTGACATAAGCCTCCTCGAGCTCCTCGACCTTGATCAACCAGTAATGAAAAACCTTACGGTCACAGCACCTGGCACATATCATCACAGTGTTATTGTTGGAAATCTTGTAGAATCCACTGCGGAGGCAGTCGGGGTGAACCCCCTCCTTGCGAGGGTAGGTGCATATTATCATGATATCGGCAAGATAAAAATGCCTGATTATTTTGTGGAGAACCAGAGCGGTTCAATCAGTAGACATGATAAATTAACCCCGCACATGAGCAGTATGATAATCGTCAACCATGTCAAGGAAGGTGTTGAACTTGCCAGGCAATATAAACTTCCGGAGCCGATTATTGATATTATAGAGCAGCATCACGGTACTACGCTGGTCACTTATTTCTATCAGAAGGCAAAGGAAGAGAGAGGGGACATCTTACCTGTTGAGGAAGACTATAAATATCATGGCCCAAAACCACAGACACGAGTGGCCGCACTCGTAATGATGGCAGATGCGGTTGAGGCTGCATCGAAGGTTCTCACAGACCCGACACCATCAAGGATTACTGCGCTTGTTGAGAGGGTAATAAACCACATATTCCTCGAAGGCCAGCTTGATGAATGCGAGCTTACCTTAAAAGATATATATGAGATAAAGAAGCGTTTCTCTTATATACTCACAGGCATATTTCATAAAAGGATAGAGTATCCAGGTTTTGATTTTACAGATGAAGGTCTATATAAAGAACCAGCAAAGGTTAATAAAGGTAAATCCTCAGAGAATAAGAAAGTACCTAAGGAAGGCACTCCAGCTCCTCGGACTCCAAAGGGCTGAACTCAGCATCCTCTTAATCAATGACAGAAGGATGAAGATACTGAACCGTCAGTACCGAGGTATAGCGAGGACAACTGACGTCCTTTCATTTCCTCAGCTTCCTACTTCTTACTTCTCACTTCCTACTTCCCATTTATCACTGGGTGATATTGTTATTAACCTGCCAAAGGCCAAGAAACAGGCAAGCGAGCATGGACTCACCCTCGACGAAGAACTGCGATGGCTCCTGATTCATGGCCTCCTTCACCTCATAGGTTATGACCACGAAAAAAGTAGATACCATAAAAATAAGATGCGGTTAAAAGAAAGGGAGATGCTCGATGCCCTTACAATGGGAAACCTCTAATGCCTTCTGACTTATGACTCTTGACTGTGCAAAGGACTAATAAGGCTCCGTGGGAACCTTATTCTGAATGTCGTCCTACCGCCACTGCTCTCCACAAATATATCTCCACCGTGGGAGACGACTATCTTGTGTACTATCGCAAGGCCAAGACCTGTGCCCTTCTCTTTTGTAGTGTAAAAAGGAAGGAAAATCTTGTCTTCAATGCCTTCTGGGATACCGTGACCTGTGTCAGTTATAGAGACCTCAAGATAATCGCCGGCAGAGGCAAAAATTACTATCTCTCCTCCTTTAGGCATTGCCTCTACGGCATTCTGAATTAAATTAGTAAATGCCTGTCTGAGAAGCACCTCATCACCTTTTATATTTGGTATCACATCAAGTAAGATATTGGCCTTGATATCTGTTCTTTCACCAATAATATTGAAGGCACAATCCTCAATAATCTTTTTAAGGTTGACCTCTATTATGTTCAGCTCTGTAAGTTTGGCGAATAAAAGAAAGTCGGTGATAATCCTGTCCATCATATCCACCTCTTTTATTATCGCCTCGACAGTCGGTTTAAGGGAATCCTCTACTTTCTTTGATAGAAGTTTTGTATACCCTGCAATTACACCCATAGGATTCCTCAGCTCATGCGCAATACCTGCTGACATTTCTCCAAGACTCGTAAGTCTTTCCCTTAGTGTCATCTGTGATTGAAATGCCTTAAGCTCTGTTATATCTGTAAAAATAAGTATCTGACCTATTGTTTTATCTCCCCTGTCCTTTAAAGGATACAGGGTAAGCCCTAACCATATCCTTCTACCTGTAGAGGTTATATAGCTTATCTCACCTCTATCTATAATCTTTCTCTCATATAGGAGGTCTGTTATAGGTTTGTTAAGGATTTCAGTATAATGTTTTCCGACAACCATCTCTTCCTTGATATCAAGCATCCTCTTAGCAGAGGAGTTCATCTTTGTTATTTTCAGTTCCTCATCAAAACTTATTACTCCGCTTGGAACACTCTGCAATATGTTTTCATTATAGCCCTCAATTGCTAATGCCCTGTCCTCTGCCTTCTGCCTGAGGACTTCAAGTTCCCTCTCTTTTTCTTTAAGCTTTGATACAAGCTCATGAAATGTATCCACAACAAATCCGACCTGAGATATGTTACTGTGTTTTAATCTTTCTCTTTCTTTATAGAACTTGTAAAAAGTCCTGAGGATATAAAAAAAGACCAAGACTGCAAGTAGGAATATAAGCGAATAAAAAAATACTATCTCTGTGTTCATCTAATTACCTATCTGTATAGATACCAGTATAGTATCTCCTGGCCGTAGAAAAGCGTTATAACTGAGCCGAGGGCAAGGAATGGACCAAATGGGATCTTTGTCTTTCTGCCCTTACCCTTGAAAAGCATTAGAAATGTTCCGAAGACAGCTCCCACAAGGCTCCCAAGAAATGTTGTAAGAAGCACTGATTTCCAGCCCATCAATGAACCAACCATTGCCATCATCTTTATATCCCCACCTCCCATGCCTCCTCGGCTCAGGACAGCAACTGCATAGAAAAAACCTCCACCCACAAGAAAACCTATTATTGAGGACTTGTAACCCAGGGCAGAATATCTCAAAAATGGGTCAGGAAGCAGAAAAGACCCTGTGATAAGCCCTATCAGGATACCTATCAGTGTAATCCTATCAGGTATTATCTGAAAATCTAAATCTATAAAGGCTATAACAATAAGGGCCGAACAAAAAACAAAATAAATGAGGGTATGCCATCCAGAACCAAATCTCCATAAGACCATAATGTAAAGTACTGCATTCAAGAGCTCTACAAAAGGATATCTAAAGGATATCCTCGCTTTACAAGCCCTGCATCTGCCACCCAAAAATATATAACTTAATATTGGTATGTTATCCCACGGCTTGACAGGGCTGTCGCAGGAAGGACATCTCGAGGAGGGTATAATTATTGATAGATTTCTCGGTATCCTGTATATGCAGACATTAAGGAATGAGCCAACAATAGAGCCAAAGAGGAAAACCGTCACATATGGAATTATCTTATGCATAATGCCCTAACTGAATCACCAATAACCAATAATCAAACATCAAATAAATTCCAATAACCAAGCACCAATAACCAAACTATTTATTATAGTGTTTGATTATTGATAATTGGGTTATTGGTTATTATCTGGTTATTGTAATTTGGTCATTGGTCATTCCCCATTTTGGTTATTTCAAACAGCACCGCTTATCTCTGATACCTTCTTTTTTGTTGCATCTATCTCACTATTGATTTTCTCGATCTCGCTAAAGGCTTCCATTATAATCCTATCTTTCAGGATATACCTGTCAGAATATCCTTTCAACTCATAAACACGCTGGCCAATTGTTTTCATCAATTCGTCCTTTTTTCTTTCCATCTGCTCTGACTGGTAAAGTAGTTTCATCACTGAATACTCTATCTTAAGTCTGTCTGAAAGTAATGATGAAAACCACTTTATCTTTTCGATTCCACTGTCAAAATTATCTTTTAATCTTTTCCACATAATTCTTTCTCCATTAGTCATCGGTCATCAGTCATTAGTAAAAACCTTGCTACCCAATAAACAGTGACTATTGACTTATTTTAGCCTGTTTTAAACAGTTCAATCTTCCCTTCCCAGAATGTCTCAAGAGACTTTCTCAGCAGAGGAAAGCCTTTCAAATCAGGATCTCTCTCAATAAGACTGAATGCCTCTCTCCTCGCCACATTAAGGAGTTTCGCATCCCTTACAATGTTTGCTATCCTGAGGTCTGGTATACCTGACTGACGGGTTCCGAAAAATTCTCCTGGCCCCCTTATATTCAGGTCTTCCTCTGCTATCCTGAACCCATCATCACTTCTGACCATTATATTAAGTCTCTTTCTTGCCTCCTCCCCATAGGGTTCGTATGCTACCAATATACAGTAAGACTGCTGTGAACCACGACCTACCCTTCCCCTTAGCTGATGAAGCTGGGCAAGTCCAAACCTCTCTGCATGTATTATAAGCATAAACGTTGCATTCGGCACATCAACGCCCACCTCTATTACAGTTGTGCTGACCAGTATGTCTATCTTCCCCTGCTTAAAAGATGCCATTATCTCTTCTCTATCCTGGGGCTTTATCCTCCCATGAAGCAGCCCTACCTTGAATTCAGGAAAGAACTTCTCAAAGGCATTCTTACCTTTTATCGCTGACCTAAGGTCGCTCTTCTCTGACTCTTCTATTATTGGATAAACAACATAAACCTTCCTGCCTTTTTTTACCTCTTCCCTTATGAGCCTGTATATGTGGTCCTTCTGCCTATGGTTAAATAATAAAGTTGTTACAGGTCTCCTGTTAGGTGGGAGTTCATCAATAACAGAGTAATCGAGGTCGCCATATAATGTGAGTGCAAGTGTCCTCGGTATCGGAGTAGCTGTCATTACAAGGACATCAGGGGCAGTAGCCTTCTTCCTAAGCAGGGCCCTCTGCATTACACCAAACCTGTGTTGCTCATCTATTACTACAAGACCGAGGTTTTTAAATACCACCCCTTCCTGGATAAGTGCATGGGTCCCCACAACTATATCAATCTCACCTGAAGCAATCTCTTTCAGAGGTCTATCTTTCTTGCTCCCTGTCAACAGACATATCTTCAAACCCAGGTCTTCTATCATCCTGTGTATATTAATGTAGTGCTGTTCTGCAAGTATCTCTGTTGGTGCCATCAAAGCTGATTGATACCTACATTCAGCTGCAACTGTCATAGCCATCAGGGCAACAGCAGTCTTTCCACATCCAACATCACCCTGTATGAGCCTGTTCATAGGGTGGGGCCTTTTCATGTCGTTGAGTATATCACTGAATACCTTCTCCTGCGCCCTCGTTAGCCTGAATGGAAGCATCTCGATAAGTCTTTTCAGAAGCCTACCTTCAGGATTAAATGCAATCCCTTTCTCGAGTACATTCTCCCTCTTTATTACAGCAAGCCCGAGCTCGAGCATAAAAAGCTCATCAAAAGAAAGTCTTCTATGAAAGTCACTCACTCCCCTGTTCAGAGGTTCTATATCCACACCTGCATCAGGAAAGTGAACCTGTAAAAGGCTTTCAGAGAGACCACGAAGGCCGTTTCTTCTCAAGATTTCTACAGGTATCGGATCACGCACATCCTTGATGCATGTGTTTATAAGATTGAAAATTATTGACCTGACTTGCCTTACACTAAGTCCACTGGTCACTCTGTATACAGGCACAATTCTATTCGTATGGATTAACGAATCACCATCATCACTCATAATCTCATATTCCGGGTTATCCATCTCAAATCCAATTCCCCAGTAAGGATTTCTCTTGATAGTCCCGCAAAGCACTACTTCATGCCCGACCTCAAAATTCTTTTTCATGAAAGGCTGGTTGAACCATTTACCCTTTAAAAGGCCACTCCCATCATTAATGAGAAGTTCGAATATCTTTAGATTCCTTCCCGGGAGGCTTATCACTTCAGCAGAAACAACCCTTCCAGATACAGTCTCTACATTGCCATATCTCAGGTCACTTATCTTTCTAAGATTGCTCCTGTCTTCATATCTATAGGGTAGGTAATACAGGGCATCCTTAACTGTTTTGATACCGAGGCGGCCCAAAAGTCTGGCCCTATGAGGCCCTACACCCTTTGTATATTGTATCTGAAAATCTGACAGGTCTTTAACCATCAACAGAAGAAGGAGGAAGTATTCTGTCTGTCTCTTCCATTTTTATCCTAGAGTATTCAGCCTCGCTTAATATATCTATATCCCATCCTGTAAGCTTCATCGCAAGTCTGACATTCTGACCTTTCTTACCTATAGCAAGTGAGAGCTGCTGGTCATCGACAACTACCATTGCTGTCTTATCCTCCTCATTTATGCCTATCCTGTCAATCGTTGCAGGGCTTAATGCCCTAGCAATAAGTAGCCTCGGGTCATCTGTCCATGGTATGATATCTATTCTTTCTCCCCTGAGCTCACGCACTATTGACTGCACCCTCGTGCCCTTCATCCCGACACATGCACCTACAGGGTCAATAGCTGGGTTCTTAGAATATACTGTCAATTTTGTCCTTTCGCCTGGCTCCCTGACTATGTTTTTAATTACAAGGAGCCCCTCAGTAATTTCTGGAACCTCCATTTTAAATAGAGCTGCAATAAATTGTGGATTGGTCCTCGAAAGCACTATAGCCGGACCCTTTGTTGTAATCCTCACATCTTCTATAAATGCCCTGACAGTGTCGCCCCTCTTGAGATTTTCATTAGGAAGAGTCTCCTTTATTGGAAGAATAGCCTCTGTCTTCCCGAGGTTAAGAAAATATACTCCTTTCTCCTTTCTCATGACTATCCCGCTCACAATCTGCCCTACTTTGTCCTTAAACTCATTGTAAATCACATCTCTTTCTGCCTCTCTTACCCTCTGAAAGATAACCTGCTTGGCTGTCTGGGCAGCAATCCTGCTGAATTCATGCAGGTCTAAAGGTATACTGACCACAGCTCCTTCGACGCTATCTGGGGAAATCTTCCTTGCCTCCTCAATAGAGATTTCTTCATTATTATTTGAAACCTTCGAGACAACCTTTTTCATCTCAAAGGCAGTTATTTTGCATGTCTTGGGATCTATTGTGAGATCTATGTTAGTCCTTCCCCCGAACCTTTTTCTTGTAGCAGAAAGTAAAGCAGACCGTAGGGCTTCAAGCAATATCTCTCTCGAAATCCCCTTCTCCCTGCTTATCTGGTCTATCACATAACATAGTTCTTTTGTCATTTAAACTCTACCTCAAGCCTCGCACTCGAGACCTTCTCAAAGGGTATATGTATTTCTATGCCATTTACTAATACCTTTACACGGCTATCACTAATCCCTAATATCCGGCCTATAAAAAAATTCCGGTTTTCTATCTTTTCTATGGTAACTATGCGTACGAGCTTACCTATATTTTTCTCAAAATCCTTTATACCCTTAAGTGGTCTGTCGAGCCCCGGGGAAGAAATCTCAAGTGTGTATCTACCCGGGATAGGGCCTTCAACATCTAAGAGGCTCTCAAGACTTCTACTAAATCTCTCACAGTCGTATAAACTTACACCACCTTCTTTATCGATGGTTACCCTGAGCAATAACTTACCCTTTCCCAATAACTCAACGTCAAATATTTCTACCCCTTGCTCACCTGCAACTTGTTCTGCTAATTTTAAAACCTTATTTTTTATGTCGTCCATAAATAAACCCAATTAACCACTTTCTTTATATTTCTCCGTGTCCTCTGTGGTTATGCATTTTTAATAAATTCTATTAAAACAAAAGAGTGGGAAACCCACTCTTTTGAGAAAAATCCTGATAGAACGTATAAAATTATAACAGCTTTCTGTCTAAAAATCAATTTCAGGGATGGGGGATACCCATCCCTGAAATTCCACCAACCTACTTGCCAGGTGCTGGTGCCGGAGCCTCAGCTGGCTTCTCTGGTGTCGG
>JBFLWW010000018.1:0-17090 GCA_040757475.1 Nitrospirota bacterium | reverse complement strand
TATAAAATTATAACAGCTTTCTGTCTAAAAATCAATTTCAGGGATGGGGGATACCCATCCCTGAAATTCCACCAACCTACTTGCCAGGTGCTGGTGCCGGAGCCTCAGCTGGCTTCTCTGGTGTCGGTGCTGGAGCCTCAGCCGGTTTTGGTGCTTCTGGCGCTGGCGTTTCAGCCTTTTTACAGCCCACAGTAAATACCACAAGTAGCAATAATGATAAGACTAACGCTAAAAACCTCTTCACTATCTGTCACCTCCTTTCAAAAATATACGACACAAAACTTCTATCAACTCTAAATTTCAGATAATTTTATAACTGTATATTTATAAAAATCAAGCTATTTCTTTAATATAATATATGCCATTGCGTGCAGCTATAGATATAGGGTCTAACACAATCAGACTTCTGATAGGTAATGTTAAGGATAACAGGATTGAGCATGTATTTTCTGACAGGAAGATAACACGGTTAGCCGAAGGAGTTGCACAGACCGGAAGACTCAAGGATGAAAATATCAAGGCCTCGATAGCAGTGCTTAAGGAATTCTCTTCTATTATTTCAGGATACAAGGTAAGGTGTGTCAAGGCTGTTGCTACAAGCGCCTTGAGGGAGGCTTACAACTCAGATATATTTATAGAAAAGGTATTTGCTGATACAGGCATCTCAACAGAGGTTATATCAGGTAAAAAAGAGGCAGGGCTTATACTTAAGGGTATCCTTTCATCTATTCCCGACTTCTCACTTCTGACTTCTCACTTCTCACTTATTATTGATATAGGAGGAGGAAGTACAGAATGGATTCTCTGTAAGGGTACACGTCCGGTTGATATAGGAAGTATTCCTATCGGGGTTATAAAACTTGATAGGAGTTTTATTAAGACTGACCCTATCTCAGAGGTAGATATTACAGAATTAAACAGGGAGATTGTCTCATTTTTAGACAGCCTTAAAATCAGGATTGAAAAACATATAGACAGGAATACACGCCTTATAGGAACTGCAGGCACTTTCACAACACTTGCCTCTATTGACCTTGGATTAGAGACCTATTCGAGGGAAAGAATACACCTCCATAGAATACCCCTAAGCAGATTACAGGATATAAGCAAAAAATTATTAGCCCTTACCCTGAAGGAAAGAAAAAATGTCAAGGGGCTGGAACCTGAGAGGGCAGACTTGATTATACCTGGCATACAATTTACAATTAACATAATGGAATGTTTTAAGTTTGATGAATTAACTGTAAGTGATTATGGCCTTCTTGAGGGAGTGCTTCTCGATATTTCGGGAGATGAATGAAAAAAATATTCCAGAGACCAGCGAGCCTTAAACAGGTACCATTCAGATTCTGTCCAGGCTGTGGACACAGTCTTATCCACAGGCTGATTGCGGAGTGTATTGACAATTTAGGCATAAGGGAGAGGGTAGTGGGGATTGCTCCAGTTGGATGTGCTGTATTTGCCTATGACTATTTCAATTTCGACATACTCGAAGTTGCACACGGCAGACCTCCTGCTGCAGCAACCGGACTCAAACGCGCCATGCCTGACAGGATAATCTTTTCTTATCAGGGTGATGGCGACCTTGCTGCAATCGGCACAGCCGAGATAATCCATGCTGCTAACAGAGGAGAAAACATCTCAGTATTTTTCGTCAATAATGCAACATACGGGATGACAGGCGGCCAGATGGCACCCACTACACTCCTTGGCCAGAAGACGACCACAACACCTTCAGGGAGAAAGATTAAAACATCAGGTTATCCCCTGCATGTATCAGAACTCCTGTCCATAATTGAGGGTGTTTCCTATATTGTCAGAACCTCGGTAGATTCTTACAAAAATCTGATAGATACAAAAGGGGCAATAGAGAAGTCCTTCAGATACCAGATGGAAGGGAAAGGATTCAGCCTTGTCGAGATACTCTCACCATGCCCTGTAGACTGGGGACTCACACCTAAAGATTCAATAACATGGCTTCGAAAAGAGATGATGTCTGTATACCCTCTCGGAACATTTAAGGATAGTTTTACGGAGATAGGATAACTGGAAAACAGAATCATCATAGCAGGCTTCGGTGGTCAGGGCATACTGTTTTTAGGAAGAATCCTTGCATATACAGGTATGCTTGAAAACAGAGAGGTGACATGGTTTCCATCTTATGGGGCAGAGATGAGGGGTGGAACTGCAAACTGCACTGTGATAATATCGGATGAGTTGATAGGTTCCCCTGTTGTTACGAATCCTGACATACTTATTGTAATGAGTGATGTATCACTCAAGAAATTCCAGCCAATGCTCAAACAGAATGGCCTAATCATATTCGATTCATCCCTTATCAAAGACCCTACACTACGGGCTGATATAGATATTGTCGGAGTTCCTGCAACAGAGATGTCGAGTACTATCGGTAATACAAAATCTGCTAACATGGTATTGCTTGGTGCCTTAATTGCAAAAACAGGGCTATTGAAAAAGGAATCCGTATTTGAGGCCCTCGAGAGTTCAATGCCTATCAGGAGAAAGAAAAGCATTGAAAATAATAAAAAGGCTATTATCGAAGGGATAAGATTCATTGAAGATAAGAAAGGCTAAGATATCTGATCTGAAGCAGGTTCACAAACTTATAAATGATTTTGCAAAGAGGGAGGAGATGCTCCCAAGATCCCTCAATGAACTCTACGAAAACTTGAGGGATTTTGTTGTATGCGAAGATAATGGAAATATATGCGGCGTCTGTGCATTACATATCATGTGGGAAGACTTAGCAGAGATACGTTCGCTCGCAGTGGATAGAAAATATCAGAAAATGGGCATGGGTAAAAACCTTGTCACACAATGCCTTAAAGAGGCAAAGGCATTGGGCATAAAGAGGGTCTTTGTCCTGACATACCAGCCCGAATTCTTTAGAAAGATAGGATTTATTGATATTGATAAATCAAGCCTTCCACAGAAGATATGGGGAGAATGTTTACGATGTCCACGGTTTCCAGAATGCAATGAACATGCAGTTATTAAGAATCTGTAATGCCTTTTCTTAATCATCTTCAGGATTGGATTTTGGGATTTAGTTATTGGGATTTAACTGTATTTTAATATATGCCTTTCCCCTGAGTTCATTGATATGCACCTTAAGATGCTGGTTTGATTCCTTCTCGATAAGATACTTTTCGATCTCTTCTCTCACAGACTCGAATTCACTGCCGTGAAAATCACTGATATGCTTTTCATAAAAATCTACCAGTTCTTCTTCCTTTATCTTTATAAACGGCCTTATCTTAAGGTCAATATATTCCCTCAGTAATTCATCCTCAGAGGGCGCTTCTAACCTGATCTTTTTTGCCTCTCTGAGAAGAAGCAACCTGTTGACCATCATATTCAAGACCTCATCTTTTGTTACACCTGGAGTTACCCTGAGTGCCTTCGTATATGTCTCCTCTAATTCACTCAGGGTTATTGCAGTATTATCCACAAATGCAACCACACGGTCTCTGATTCCAGCAGTAGCCAGTGAACAGTGAATAGTGAATAGTAAAAAAATGACAAATGACAAAAACTTTGAACTTTGAGCTTTGAACTTTGAACTTTCAGAATGCATGGCCTATGCTGAAATGTAGTTCACCACTACTTTCACCTTTTTCCCTCTGAAGTTTGTGCCCGTAATCAATCCTTATAGGGCCAACTGGAGTGTTATATCTCAGACCGAGACCGGCAGTATATTTAAAATCTTCAGGATTTATATCTCTAGCCTTCAGCCAGACATTCCCTCCATCAAGGAATGCAACAATCCCTATCCCTTTACCTAAAGATGTCCTTACTTCAGCATTTGCCATAAGAAAGGCATTCCCACCTTTAGGGGTCCCGTCTGCTCCTTTGGGACCAAGGGTATCCTGTTCGTAACCCCTTACAGTAGTCCTGCCTCCAAGGAAAAACCTCTCAACAAGTGGCATATCACGAGTCTCACCTAATCCCTGAGCAATACCTCCCCTTAACGATAGGGCAAGGACAAGCACCTTAGTTAGCTCCTGATAAGTACTACTGTGAAATATAAGCTTTATAAAATTCGTCTCTGATAGAAATGCAGGTGAAGCAAATTTGAGTAAAACTCCTGAGATGACTCCCTTCTTGGGATCAAACGGATTATCCCTCGTATCATAAACAACTCCAGGCCTTATACCACTTATAACAAGTGAGCCTGTATCCTCTCTGCTCAGGACAACATCAGGTTTTACATCAAATGTCTTCACGAGAGAGAACTCATAGTATAATTCAGTCTTTAAGATGTCACTTATTTTTTTCTCAAAACCAGCAGTAGCACCGTGCCTCGTTAATCTGTATCTCGTCTCTCTGGTATCAATATTTATTTCCCTTTTGTCCTCACGGAGTAAAAATACCCTGAATGGTATAGGCACATCAAGAAACCATGGCTCACGATACTGCAATATATATCGCCTCTCGAGCGAACTCAGCTCAAACCTCAATGAAGACTGTCTGTTCATACCCCAGAGATTCCGGTAGCTTAAATCAAAAAATCCCCTGAATCTCTCATAATCACCATACCCAAAACCGAATTCTACAGCACCTGCCTTGCCTTCATTTAATTTTATCAGGACATCTTTTTTGTGGTCGTATCTGTCTAGTACTTCCATATCAACCTCTGTAAATAGACCTAATCTGTAGAGTCTCTGCCTTTCTTTAGCGAGGATACGATAATCAAATGGCATGTCCTCGTAGTGCTTGACCTCCCTTTTTACTACCTCATACCTTGTACTGTAATTACCGGTAACTATAGTCTTACCAAAAAATGTTAAATCGCCTTCATCTATCTGAAATGTTATAAATAACTTTTGCCCTTCAATGTTTCTCTTTACTGAGACGGCTACATCTGAAAGGCCATGGGTGCTGTATAAATCAATAATCCTGTAGCGCACATCTGAGATATCAACCTCGTTGTATGGATCACCAGGCTTTATACTGACAACTTTTTTTACCTCCTCCTCAGAGATGAGATTTGTTCCGGTAACATAAACCATCCCAATCTCTGTCCTTAATCCCTCATTTATCTTAATAATAATATCCATAGCATTAGAATCTTTTTCATATCTTGTCTGAAACTCTTCAACATTGACTGTCAGGTATCCGAGGGCATTGTAAAATTCTTTAATTGTCTCTCTATCTGTATTGACCTGGTCCGGATTATACGGGCCCCCTTCTTTAAGGGACATGACTTCTTTCAGATTCTTCTCTGGCAGACTGACACCAGTAAAAGAAATCGTCCTCAGTTTTACCCTGTTTCCCTCGAAGACAAAAAAATTGAGGACTACAAGTTCATTCTCTGTGGTTATAACAGGTGCTATCTGAGCAAAAGCATATCCTTGATGGTGATATACAGTCAATATCTTTGCTAATGCCTCTTCCACAATGTCATCCCTGAAATCCTCTGCATCAAAGAATGGCATCTCTTTAAGAAGCATCTTTGTAGAAATAGCACTGTTGCCATCTATCAAAATCTTCAGACGCTTACCGGGATTAATAGAGATATTGAGGGTTTCGTCAGCAAAGGTGTAGCCTACAACAGGCTTAAAATATCCATTCTTTTTGTAGTATCTCTTTATCCTTTCAAGGTCCTTTTTTAATCTTGACTGATCATATATATCTCCCTCAGACAATTTCATTACAGTCTTTATCTCATTGTCTGCCCCAGAGATTCTTATCTTTTTTATCCTTTCAGGGATGCCGGTATTAATGTAGAGGTATATATTCACTCTGTATGGCTCCTTTAACCTTTCGATCTCCGCATTAACACTGGCATGAGGAAATCCTCGCATTGCTATTTCATCCCTCAAATTTCTCACAGCGTCCTCAAACAGGTCATATCTCATGACCTGCCCCTCCTTTAGAAGAAAAATTTCCCTTATAGTCTTTCTGGAAAGGGCATAATCACCTTTTACATAAATGTTTTTTATAAAATCCTTTTCCTTTATATTAATAATAACCTTCGCCTTTTCTTCGTCAGTCGTCTCAACAGAGATATCATCAAACAGTCCTTTCAAAAAGGCCCTCTTTATGCCTCGCATGACGATTCCTCTGTTTATAGGCTTGCCGGGCTTGATATCGAGGATGTCAAGAAGTTCTTCATTTTCAATAGAGCAGAGCCCCTTGATTTCTATCTCACCAACTACTGCACCTGATGCCTCAGAAAGTGAGAAGTGAGAAGTAAGAAGTAAGAAGTAAGAAAAAATGTAACACATGACCCATAAGATATAACGCATTACACATAACGCATTACACATAACGGATTTCATTTGAACTCGAACCTGAACTTTACATCGCCTCCCACACTCCCTTTCTCATCTCTAATGCCTAAAAGGGAGATGTTTTTGTCGAGAAGATATTCCAGCTTTAGTATCTGTTCTTCTGTAGAACCCAATGAACTTGTGTAAGTCACAAATAACCTATCACCGACAAGCCTTTTTGATACTGTTACTCTCGGCCCCACCGTCCCGGTGGTCTTTGAAACATATGGGTCAACCTGAAGCCTGTCAAAGCCTGTTATAGTCCTCAGCCGTTCTTCGAGAACAACCTGCATCTTGCCTGTCAGGAATGAGGTTGCCTCTCCTGCACCTATGCCTCCCTCAAGACCTTTAAGTTGTTTTCCTATCTGGCCGACTGTAAGAAGGGCAAGGATATCCATCTCTTCCAGTGGTGGGTCAGAAGAAAGGGAAAGATTGAAATGCTCCATCTGCCCTTCAAGATTTAGCTTTATACTGTAACCCTTTACAACAGTCCCAGCAATAATTTCTATCACAGGGTTTATCCTGTTTGGGTCTGCAAAATCAGCACTTGCATGAATTATCCTGAATTCATTGTTCCTGAAATAGACAGACCCTTCTTTAGATTCAAGCCTGCCAAACAATACAGGCCGTGATATGGTCCCTCTTAATACCATATCTATCCTTACAGGAGCCCTCGCAATGTTGTTATCAATGTAAATATTGTCACTGCCTGAAATCCTTATATTTACCTCTGCCCTCTCAAGTTCTGAGATCTCAGCCTTAGGTCTCTCTTTTGCCTTTGCTTTCAGAAGCAAGCTCCTCCACTCTACCCTTTCTTTATACCTTGACCTGTTTATCTTTATATCACCGGTAATACTCTGGCTATTCGGAGTTCCTTTGTATAAGAGGTCCCCTCTAAAATTTATATTGAAGTCTTTTGAAATAGAGGCTGTAATATTATTTAGGTGGGTTTCAAGATAAAATCTTTTTATACCAAATCCCTTCAGATAAACAAGGCCGGATAATTCTATTTCGCCACCTCCTAATCTACCGGATAACCTCTGTAGAATAATCCTGTCTTCATCAATGTATAAGTAACCATTGATTGAACTAATACGAGGATAATAATCCTTTAGTCCAAAAGAGGCATTTGATACACTTAATCCTCCGTTTATCCTGGGCTTCTCCCATTTGCCGGTGATAGAAAAGACAAAATCAGCATCTCCTTTCAGGTGTCCTATCTTCTTTGACAGGCCCTTCAATGGTAAAAGAGAAGAGCTGCCCTCGAGGAGGATGTCGTATTCTCTGCCAATTTCTATACCCCCACTGAGTCTGAATGAAGTACTGCCACTCCTGATGGTAAAGGCTGGAAAAGAGAGTTTCCTGTTATTAACCTGAACCTTTATATCAGAATCATTCGAAAAGCTGTATCCAAAAAGCGCAAGCGTCACCTGGTTTATATTTGCAGAGGCTGTTATGTGTCTTCTGTCCCCTTTCAGCTCAACACGGCCTTTGAGATTAAGCAGCAGGTCTTCTGGTACATCCTTCAGAATTGAACTGACAATAAAATCATATCTGCCTGGCTGGATGCCAACTTCAGCAGCCCATGGCAGATTATCATCGAGATGTCCATTCCCCTTGAGCTTCACTCTTTCATTAAACAATGCAGCATCTAATGAAATATCTCTGTTTTTAATCTCAGCTTTTACAATACCACTACCCATAGGTCTGCCTTTAAATGTGCCCCCTACCACTGTTGCACTTAATGTAATAGTAGGGTTCTTAAATGTACCGTGACCTTCTGATTGCACGCCTAAAATAGCATCATCAGGCATGTGCTCAAGCCCGATGTCCTTTATCAGAAGCCTGTTTGATGAAGCCCTGTAAGAAAATTTCTCATCTGAAGAAAGCTTACCCTCTACAGTCAAAATCGATCTGCCCCTCTTGATAACAGCCTGTTTGAAAGAAAGCTCTTTATTGACATATGAAAAGGCTACGGATGCAGAGTCAAACGGGATTTTATATATCTCTGCCTTCTTTATAAGGGCATTACCAGTAAGTTCAATATTCTTATTCCTGCCTCCAATCTTGAAATCTGCATTCAGCCTTCCTGTTGCTAAGAAGTCTTTATAGAATACCTGTATAGCCTTTCCAAACTCAGCATTAGTAATGGATGCATCCATTTCGTATACAGGCTCTGAAAGTTCGAAAAGTTCTTTTGCCTCCGGGAAAAATATCTTCCCCTTTATCCTGTGCTCTTCATCTGGTAACTTGAGAACAAGTTCCTGGACACTCAGGAGGTTTTTATTATATGAGAAGTGAGATGTAATACTGTCTGCCCTGTACCCTTCTATGAAGGCGTTATATATATTAGTCTTTCCGGATATCTCTGGATTACCAAATGTACCAGTTATTTCGCCAGAAAAATCCCCCCGACCTTTAACTCCTCTGTAATAAGGTGAAGTCAAATCAGAGACATCATTTGTATCAAGCCTGCTTTTAAGGTTGATAGTCTTCTTAGCGACATTGACTGTGCCTTCTACACTGACATTAGACTCAGCAGTACTTAATTTCATATCTGATAAAGAAAGGACACCTCCACGCACGGAATAAGTCCCTTTTATGTTCCTTATCCTGCCAAGGACATTATTAGTCGAGAGTCGAGAGTCGAGAGTCGAGAGTCGGTTAACTGATTGACTATTGACTATTGACTGATGACTATTATATATGAACCATCCATCAGGGTTAAATTTCCTGCCGGATGTCATAAGCTCTCCATCAACCTTACCTGCTGGTATCTCAGGCTTCCACCCTATAAGTCTGAGGGCAGCACGACTATCTATTGAATCAAACTTTACATTTAGGGTAAAGAATTCAGCAGCAGGGAGATTTAAAGACCCCTCGGCCTGAGCCTTACCGCTATACAGCTCTGCAGCACCATTTTTGAATACCATCACTCCATCGTGGTAAGTTACCTCGCACCTGAGTGAATCTATATCAACATCAAAAAGGTTGCCTTTCTGAAGCCTTGCCTTTGCCTTCCCTGAAATATTTGAAAGCTGTCCCTTCATCTCGCCCTGAAAATCAATAAACCCTTCCACCCTTTCCTTCACATTCAAAAGCTCCATAAGGGTCTGGAAATAAAAATCTCCTTTAAGTTTTAAATCTATAAAAATGTCTTTCCAGCTTTGAGCTTTGAGCTTTGAGCTTTGAGCTTTTATTTCACCCTTTGCAGAAATCCTTCCTTCACCCCTCTGTTTTAGGCTAAAGATACGCTTCACAGAATCAACGAGCAAGGCTATCTCAGTGCTTAGAGTACCCTCACCTTCAGAATAAAAACCTTCAGTCTTGAACTTAGAGCCATACGCCCCGACTTCAAGGCTCTTTATCTCAACCCCATCCTTTCTAAATATCATTGCTGTACTTAAATCTCCTCTGAGTTCAGGCCATCCCTCCCTCTTTAAATCAAATTCCTTTACAGTTGCCTTAAGTCTTGGATTCTCTCCTACGATTACCTCGCCTCCAAGCCTTTTGAGACCTATCATGCCTTTTAAATCATCATCTCTGAAAGAGGCAACACCATCAATAACCTCAATTACCTTTATCCTGACCTTGAGTGCAGGCTTTCTATCTTTTTCGAGATATGCCTTGACATTTTTAATTACAGCATCAAGTTGCTCTCTATCTGTAGTTATCTCAGGCTCCTTGACAACAAGCCTCCGAATAGAAAGATGCCTGCTTAACACTCCTGAAAGCTCCATATACCCCTTCAACCTATTTGCAAAAAGTATCCTGTTGCCATCTTCATCAAAGACCTTCAGACCCTTTGCCTCTATAAATAATGGGAATATATTGATATAAATCTTCTGTGCTATGACCCTTTGTCCGAATGCAGCCTCGAGCTCAGGGAGTATAAGTCTTTTGAGGGCATTTGATATGTGCGGGCCTCTTGAAACAAATATTATAAGCCCGATAACAATTGTGAAAAATAAAAGGTATAAAACCCTTCTCAATCCTTTAGCATTTTTCATAAATCTGCCATCAATTCCTGTGCTATGAAATTGTTAATCTTATCATTCATACCTTAATGCCACTATTAGGTCATAGAGTGATGCCTTTCTTGCTGGATAAACTCCGAAGAATATCCCAACGGCAGCAGAAAATAAAAACGCAAGTAATACAGACCACCATGCAAGCCTTGTTGGCAGAAAGCTTATAAAATAAGGTATTCCAAAAGAGACTGCTGTACCCACAAGTATGCCACCAATTCCACCGATAAGACTGAGGGTTATTGATTCGGATAGAAATTGAAAGAGGATATCTCTGTTCTTTGCTCCAATGGCCTTTCTGATCCCTATCTCCCTTGTCCTCTCACCGACAGAAACAAGCATTATGTTCATTATCCCGATACCACCGACAATCAGGGATATTGCTGCAATACCTGCGAGTACGGCTGTCATTATCTTAAGGATCTTGCCCATGACAGCAAGCATCTCATCCTGACTCAGTATTGTAAAATCCTCTCTCCAGGCATGCCTCCTTATCAGTGTATCTCTTATATCCTTCTTTGCCTCATCTATCTCGTTCTCACTACGAACCTTTACAGTTATATTGAAGAGGCTATCAGTGTCGAAGAGTTCTCTTGCAGTAGTGGTCGGGATAAAGACAATGTCGTCTATGTCAAAACCGAGGGCAACACCTTTCGGCTCCATAATGCCTACCACCCTGAAATGACTATTCCCTATATTTACTACTGCTCCGAGAGGATTAGCATCACCCATTATCTCTCTCTTTACTGTTCTTCCCAAAATACAGACGCGCCTTTTTGTATCCACATCTGATGCATTGATGAGTCTGCCTGTGAAACTCTTAATATCTCAATAAAATCCATATCTAAACAATAACGCCATCCCTGAGGTCTATAATCCTCATGCCATATTCAGCTATATGCCTTTCATGTGTAACCATAACTATTGTACTGCCATTATTATTCAGCCTTTTAAATATCTCCATTATCTCGATGCCTGAGCGGGTATCAAGATTTCCTGTTGGCTCATCTGCAAGTATGATGGAAGGATTATTCACAAGGGCCCTCGCAATTGCCACCTTCTGCTGCTCACCACCTGAGAGCTCACTGGGATGATGTTCTACCCTCTCCCCCAGTCCAACATCCCTTAAAAGTTCGATAGCCCTCTGTCTTCTCTCCTTAGCAGGCACACCACTATACAAAAGAGGAAGCTCAACATTCTTCCATGCAGAAAATCTTGGAAGGAGATTAAAGTTCTGAAAGACAAAGCCTATCTTTCTATTCCTTATCTCTGCAAGTTCATTGTCTGATTTTTTTGATACATCAACACCTTCAAGCAGGTATGTACCTGATGATGGTCTGTCAAGACACCCTATAATATTAAGCAGCGTAGACTTGCCAGAGCCTGAGGGCCCCATTATCACTATAAGCTCCCCTTCCTTGACTTCGATATCAATGCCCTTCAGAACATCAATCGTAATCTTAGGAAGCAGATATGATTTTTTTATATTCCTGAGCTCTATCATTTCTCCCTTACCTTTACCCCGTCTACAAGCCCTGGTGTATCAGGATTTATAACCACGATGTCCCCTTCATTAAGGCCATAAACAACCTCTGTAAAATTCCAGTTGAAGAGCCCTGTCTTTACTGGTATAAGTTTTACCCTTGAGTCTTTCTTTAAAAAGACAAGTTTTCCTCCTGATTTTTCTATTACAGCCTGGGATAGTATCACAAATGTATCATTAACACTGTCAACGATAACCTCTACAGCCGCTTCCTGAGCCCTGATCTCCTCTGCCCTAACCATTAACTGCTCCCGCCCGGAGATTGCAGATTCATAAGCTGCCCTTGCAACATTATAGTCCCTCTGCACAGAGTGGATTGAATGCAGCCATGAGTTCATCAAGTCTATGCTGGGCCTTCTGCAGGGATACCTCTGACATCTGAAGATTATACACCACCTCATCAGGGTCAAGCTCAGCAATCAGGGTTTCTGTCTTAACTATGCTTCCTTCTTTGACAAGTAGCTTTGAAATTCTGCCAATCCTCTGTGCTGTAAGTTTAACCTCCTCATCAGCCTTTATTGTACCAGTAGAAATGGCTGTAACTGTAATTGTGAGGCCCTGTCTTTTGACCTTAGCAGTCTTGATCTCAACAGTTCTGAAGGTCCTATTCAGGATAAAAAAACCAGAGAGGAGAATAACAATTATAAAAAACCAGAATCCCCATCTTTTATAAAAAACCATTGAGTATCTCCTTACAACAATTATAAACTCCTGAAAATATAACATAAAAACAAGGGCTAAATTTGAAACAATAAATTTCAGGGGGTGGGTTTAAATATCAGGATTTTAGATTTTAGGTTCTTCTCCTGAAAAGTTGATAAAAAACTAATATAAGTAATAGACATCGTTATCTTTTCTGGATAAGTTATTTTGACAAACAAATCAAATCCAGAGGAGGATAAACGATGTCTAAGATACAGATTAGGGCATTTTTTAAGTTTTGTCGAGTAAGGATTAATGCAAGAACCTTTCTCTTTGTCATATACAGGACAGTCAAATGTAGATGGTGTGGCAACGTGGTAGAAGATCTGGGCCTTATGGATCCCTGTAAGAGGGTCACCAGAAGGCTTGCAACCTATATTCTTGAGCTTTGTCAGTACATGACGATTACTGAGGTTGCCGAGCATCTGGGTCTTGATTGGAAGACAGTCAAAGAGATTCATAAGCAACATCTGATAGAGAAATTTTCCCATGAAGATATAGGGTATCCGAGACTTCTTGCAGTCGATGAAATCTCCTTGAAGAAAAGACATCATTACCTTACCCTGATTATCAACTGGGAGGTTGGCAGAGTTCTGTGGGTAGGCGAAGGAAGAAAATATGAAACGCTGAATGCTGCTATAGTCTTTGACCAGTTTCATGTTGTCAAAGCCTTTGGTAAAGTGATAGACAAGGTTCGGAATACAGAATATCGAAAGGCCACCAGAGAGAGTAAAAATGAAGCTCTTACAATAGTGTATATCCTTAAAGATTATTTGAAGAAACTTTGGCAGTATAAATACCCTAAATGTATGGAAGGGATTAATAATAAAATCAAGGTCATTAAGCGTAAAGCTTATGGGTTTCATGATATAGAGTATTTCTCGTTAATCATTAAAAATGTCTTTGCTTATAGCAACTAATGTGGAAATGAACCTCTTTTTTATATCTCTTATTAAAGTACCTATATCTGAATTCAGGGTCGGCTCCCCGGAGCCGGAGAAGGTTATATAATTCCTTGTTTAAAACTTCTTTTACTTCTCCGAGGACATTCTCTTTTCGAGTAAACAGTTTTCTCTCTACACTCTTTCGAGTCGTCTTTCCAAGCTAACAGTATATACAATCAAGAGAACAGGTCTTATAAGGAACAATATCTACTCCTAATGAAAAACCTAATCTTCTTGAGGGTACAGGGCCATAAACATATCTCATGTATTATTTGATCCTTTCCCATAAAAGGGATATATCCTGAGCTATTCTGTCGCTGCAAAATTCAACGAGTGGGACACCTTGAACAATTGATTCACTCACCTTTTGAGAAAAGGGCAATTGTGCCATCACTTCTATGTCTTCTTTCTGGCAAATTTTCTTGATATCCTCACTATTATCAGGATTAATATCATATTTGTTTATGACTACCTTTGTTGGAACTCCGAAGTGTTTTGACACTTGCGCAACTCTTTCCATATCATGAATCCCTGAAAGTGTTGGTTCAGTCACTATCAGAGCTAAATCTACATTTGCAAGTGATGCAATTACTGGACAACCTATCCCCGGAGGCCCGTCAATTATCATATAATCCGGATTTTCTTTTTCGGCAATTTCTTTTGCTGCCTGTCTTATCACACTCACAAGCTTTCCAGAATTCTCTTCGGCAATGCCTAATTTCGCATGGACAAAAGGGCCATACTTTGTACGAGAGACAAACCATTCGCCGGAAACATTTTCTTCCAGTGTAATAGCGCCTGCCGGACAGACATAACTACAAATAGTGCATCCCTCACATGATATTGGATCAACTGTGAAATTCTCACTTATTGCATTAAAACGACAAACAGAAATACACTCATCACACTCCTGACATAGCTCTTTATCAATCATGGCGGTTACGCCACTTCTAAATTCATGTCTCTCTTTTATTTCAGGTTGTAACAGTAGATGTAAATCTGCTGCATCTACATCACAATCCACCATGACCTTATTTGTGGCCAAGGCAGCAAAGGATGCGGTTAATACCGTTTTCCCTGTACCACCTTTTCCGCTGATTATGACTATTTGTTTCACCCCGTTAGACCCCCTGTAACTTTATTTTTCCTTTCAACCAGCCGATTTTTATTTTTTCTCCAGGTTCGAAATCAGGCACATAGGGTTTTATATCTAATAGAGGTGTCCCATTGATTACATCTATACCTTCTACAAACAGAATATTTTCTTCCCGCCTTAAAAGCTTTACAACAGATAAACCTATCTGATTTGGCCTTCTTGGAGCTCTCGTGGCAAATAGTCCCCTGAGTTGTGTATCAAGAAACGGTTTTACTCTCAAACAATAGCCTTTTAACTTATGAAACCAATAGACAAGAATCAAATGAGAAAAGCCATTTGTATCTTCTAAACCCTCTTGATATTCTTTGAATATTTCAACCTCGCCAATTGACTTTGATCTGGATGGCTGAATCGGGCACTCCTGTATACTTTTAAAGGGTGAATGAATTATTTTTATGGGTTTAAGTCTCATATTGATAGTTTCTGTTTTCTATTAGATTAAACATCTCCTGGAACTTCCTTATATATTCCTTTTTTTCTTCAACTATAGGTATTCCCCTTGAGTATAAAAAGGCAATCTCTTTATTAAAAGGAATGCGCATGAGGATGGGGATGTTTTTTCCCTTACAATATAAATCTACTTTATCATCTCCAATATCTGAACGATTTACCACTACTCCATGGGGAATCTGTAATTTTTCCAGAACTTCAACTGCCAGAACCAAGTCATTTAAACCAAAAGGAGTTGGTTCAGTTACTAAAATACAAAAATCACTCCCCTTGACTGAGGCGATAACAGGACAGGATGTTCCCGGAGGAGCATCGATTATAACGGTGCGTGCAGGATTAATGTATTCCTTGACTTGTTTGATTAGAGGAGGTGACATTATTTCGCCAATATTCAGCCTTCCGTGAACGAATTGGATGGCTCCACAATTTCCTCTTTCAATTACTCCAATTTCTTTCTCTATCTCACTTATAGCATTATGTGGACACAAAAGACTGCATCCGCCACAACTATGACATAGATGGGAAAAGATTAAAACACTTCCTTTTCTATCGTCATTCTTTGGCATCACTGCAATGGCGTTATAGGTGCACACATCCCTGCACTTTCCACAATAATCACATTTTGACTCATCAACCACGGGAACCGGGACAGTTGCGATTTTTCTATCTTTTATATCCGGTTTTAGAAAAAGATGGGCATCGGGTTCTTCTACGTCGCAATCGAGAAATTGGACATTATTCAGGGCTAATGCTAAATTAACCGCTACTGTAGTTTTACCAGTCCCACCTTTTCCGCTCGCAACAGAAATAATCATTTCAGATCAGCTATATTCTACTTCTAAAATATTTCTGGTAGGCCCTTTTCCATGGATCCTTCTTCACCGCTATGTACTCGCTTATAGCCGCCTTTAACGTATTTGCCGCCAGAAGGGCACAATGTTGACTTTCTTCAGGTAGTCCTCCTAAGGCATCCAGGATATCCTGCTGGCTTATTTTCAAAGCCTCTTTGATACTTTTCCCTTTTGATATTTCAGTAACTATGCTTCCTGAGGCGATAGTGGTTCCACAACCATCAGTCATGAAAGTAGCTCCGATGATGGTGTCATTCTTTATCTTGAGCCATATCTCCATGGTATCACCACAAGAGCTAATCATACTGGCAAAACCGTCAGCATCCTCCAAATTCCCTAAATTTCTTGGGTTCATGGCATGGTCTATAACTATCTCAGAATAGACTTTCCTCAACTTATTTTTAATGAGTTCTTGAAGCTTATTAAAATCTGAACTCATTGCATTGCCTCCTGTTTCAGCGACCAGGAACGAAATCTTCTCCTATTTAGGTAATGGTTTACCTATCAGGTCTTTTAAGGTTTTCAGATCAGTTATTTGTACCTCTACCTCAGCATTAGAAAAGACATATTCGGGTCCTTTATGCTCAAAATGCTTCTTTGTATAAAGGATATCCACTCCGTGCTCAACAAGGAATTCTGCAAGCTTTATTCCCTTTCCCTTTTCCATTTCTAAGAAAGGATTTTCGAGTATCTTCTGAGATATTACTTTCCCATCAGAAATCCTCTTATCCCAGAGAGCTATAAAAGATGCGCTACCAAAATGTTCTGAGATATCGCCTTGCCTATCTAAAAGAGGCACAGCATACCTCACATAATCTTTTTTCTCAGGCTCATAATGAATGGTGACTCTCTCTACAAAAGGGATCTCTTCTCTTATAGCTTCCTCTAAGACCTTGGCTATTTCATGAGCTTCTTTCAACTTTTTAACGGAAAGTCGAAGGTCAAGGTGAACAAAAATAAAACTTCCAGAATTCCTTGCATTTAAGGCCGTTACCACTTCAACGTCTTTGAAACTATTAATGATCCCCTTTATTCTTTCAAGGGTTTTAGTATCTACAGATGCATCGAGAAGGCTTTTCATGGAGTCTTTTACTATATCGTAACCGGCTTTCAAAATAAA
>JBFLWW010000017.1:0-41799 GCA_040757475.1 Nitrospirota bacterium | reverse complement strand
ACGAAGATATTTTGTGGGTGTTCTACAAAATTTGGTGCCGAGCCAAATACACAGACATGCCCTGTGTGCATTGGTATGCCAGGCGTACTTCCTGTATTAAACAAAAAGGTTCTCGAATTTGTCATAAAGACCGGCCTTGCAATGAACTGTAAAATTTCTACTTACAGCAGGTTCGCAAGGAAGAACTACTTTTATCCTGATTTGCCAAAGGGCTATCAGATAAGCCAGTATGAGCTCCCCATATGTGAGGATGGTTACATAGAGATCATTGTTAATGGTGAAAAAAGAAGGATAGGAATAACAAGGATTCATATGGAAGAGGATGCAGGTAAGAATATCCATGAGGGAACAGGCAATTACAGTTTTGTAGATTTAAACAGAGCTGGAGTTCCTTTAATGGAAATAGTCTCAGAGCCTGATATAAGAAGTCCTAAAGAGTCTGTGGAGTATATGAAAAAACTGAGGACAATACTTCGCTATCTTGGGGTCTGCGATGGAAATATGGAACAAGGGTCTTTGAGATGTGACGCTAATGTATCTGTAAGACCAATCAGCCAGAAAGAATTTGGTACAAGAACAGAGGTAAAGAATATTAATTCATTCAAGTTTGTTGAGAAGGCACTTGATTATGAGATAAGACGCCAGATCAAGGTTTTAGAAGAAGGCGGAGAGGTCATACAGGAGACAAGGCTCTGGGATGCAAACAAAGGCATAACAGAATCTATGCGAGGAAAGGAAGAAGCACATGATTATCGTTATTTCCCTGAGCCTGACCTTGTGCCTATAATGGTTGAACAAAGATGGATTGATGAAATAAAAGCATCTTTGCCAGAATTGCCTGATGTAAAGAGAGCGCGTTTTGTTTTTGAATATGGCCTTCCTGAGCAGGATGCTGACTTACTAACTATTGACCGGTCTAGTTCAGGATTATTCGAGGATACTGTTAGACTTGTCAATCCTAACATTACCAAAGACGTAAGCAATTGGATATTAGGAGAACTAAGGAGACTTCTAAATGAAGAAAATAAATCTTTTGATGAATGCCCGATAAGACCAAGTCAGCTCGCAGACATACTCACGCTTATTGACAAAGGCATGATCAGTGGAAAGATTGCCAAAACAGTTTTTGAGGAGATGTATAAGACTGGCAAGGATGCCGAGGTTATCGTTAGGGAAAGGGGTCTTGTTCAGATAAGTGATGAGTCTGCGATTGAAAAAGCAGTTGATGAAGTCATATCAAAAAATCCAAAAGAGTTCAAGAGATACAGGGCAGGCGAGGAAAAACTCTTAGGTTTCTTTGTAGGCCAAGTAATGAAACTGACTAAAGGCAAGGCAAACCCTCAGATTGTAAATGAGTTACTAAAGAAAAAGCTCTCATAGGCGACCTTGACCCCGCAGTTGCGTTTTATTGTTAAGTTTTACAACAGCAGGGTTGATTTTATAGCTGTCTTTTCATTAATCTAAACAATAATGAATAACAACTTATTACTTAACTTTGGAGAGATGTCCGAGAGGCCTAAGGAGCACGACTGGAAATCGTGTGTGGGGGTTAAAAGCTTCACCGTGGGTTCAAATCCCACTCTCTCCGCCAGCTGTCTTTCTGCAGTCCGGGAACGGCCTCGCGCAGCAGGTGGATGTGAACCCCGTCAGGTCCGGAAGGAAGCAGCGGTAAGCATTTTCCCTGGGTGCCGCATGTAGTCGCTCTCGGGCTGCAGAAAGGGTTGTATGAGCTATTTAGTTTTAGCAAGAAAATGGAGACCTCAGAGGTTTGATGACCTTATCGGTCAGGAATCGATTACCCGAATTCTGGCAAACTCCATCTCACAGAAAAAGATTGCACATGCCTATATATTCTCAGGACTAAGAGGTGTTGGTAAGACATCCACAGCGAGAATACTTGCAAAGGCACTGAACTGTGAGAATGGTCCGACACCAACTCCATGCGATACATGTGAATCCTGCATCGCTATCAGAGATGGCTCATCAGTGGATGTGCTGGAAATAGACGGTGCATCAAATACTGGTGTAGATAATATAAGAGACCTGAGGGAAGGTGTTAAATATACAGCATTAGGAGGCAGATATAAGATATATATAATTGATGAGGCTCATATGCTTTCTACCCCTGCATTCAATGCTCTTTTAAAGACTATCGAAGAACCACCTCCTCATGTTATCTTTGTGCTTGCAACCACAGCCCCAAAGAAAATCCCTGCAACCGTACTTTCACGCTGCCAGCATCTACCTTTCAGAAGGATATCAAGCCAGAAGATAAAGGAAAGGTTAAAAATGATATCCGATGCAGAGGGTATAAATATTTCCAGCTCAGCAGCAGAGATGATTGCAAGGGCAGTTGACGGGAGCATGAGGGATGCACTCACAATCCTTGACCAGGTATCATCCTTCTCATCAGATATAAAAGAGATTGACATCAAAAACCTCCTCGGAATCACAGATTTCGGGCTCATTTCAGAGATTTCAATAGCACTGATCGAAGGGAAAAGGGAAAAGATTCTTGAGATTATAAGTGAGCTTGTTGAAAAAGGCACTGATATCAAATCTTTCACAAAGGAACTTGTCCAGTTCTTCAGAGACCTATTAGTTGCAAGTGTTATAAAAAAACCCGAGGAGGTACTTGATTTAAGTAAAGAGGAGATGGCTGTAATAAAAGATATCATAGGCAGAACATCAGAAGACCAGCTCACTATGATGCTCTCAGAGATAATGAAGACAGAGATCGAAGTAAGAAATGCCTTATCACCAAGGCTCACCCTTGAAATGTCTCTTATAAAGACAAGTTTCCTCAGTACTATGAAACCTGTGAAGGAGATTATCGAAAATATAGAGAGATATGTGAAGGATGCTTCGGTCATTCTGAGCCCGAAGGGCGAAGAATCTCGCCCCTCAGTGGATTCCATAAAGGATCTTAAAGGAGACTTTTTTGACAGAGCTCTAAAGAAGATGGATGCGCCCCTCGCCTCAAAAATGTCAAAGGCCAATTATGAACTGGTTGGAGATAAACTGGTTCTCACACTCAATGGAGGGGACTCACTTTTTGCTGATTCTATTAAAAAGGATATAGGGTTAATAGAACAAATCTTTTCAGAAGAACTCGGGAGTAAAATCAAGATAGAGGTAGAAGTCGCAAAGAAAAAGTCAGTCCGCAAAAAAGACCTGAAGGAAAAGGTAATGGAAGAACCGATTATTAAAGAGGCCCTCGAACTTTTCGAGGGAAGGATTGTGGATGTAATCCCGATAAAAGATAATAACCAATGACCAAATTCCAATAACCAAACAATCATTTAAGTTTGGTGTTTGTGTATTGGTTATTGGTAATTTTAGAAGTGGGGGATGAAATGTCAAAAAAGATGCTCGGAGACATAATGCGTGAGGCCCAGAGACTTCAGGCCGAAATGGCGAGGATGCAGGATGAGGCAAAGAAAAAGACGGTTGAGGCAACAGCAGGGGGTGGTATGGTTACTGCCGTTGCAAACGGTGGAGGTGAACTCATATCCTTAAAAATCGAGAAGGATGTTGTAAATCCTGATGATGTTGAAATGCTCCAAGACCTTATCATTGCAGCAACAAATGAGGCTTTGAGACGGGCACAGGAGATGGTTAGCAGTGAGATGTCAAAACTGACTAGAGGATTACAGCTTCCAGGACTGGGCGACCTCGGAAATATATTTGGGAGGTAAAAAAACTGGCACAAGGAATCATAGAAAATCTTATAACCGAGTTAACAAAGCTCCCTGGCATAGGGAGGAAGACTGCACAGAGGCTTGCATTCTTTATACTCAACATGTCAGAAGAAGATGCAAAGGCCATTGCAAAGGCAATAAACAATGCTAAAGAAAGGGCCAGATTCTGCTCTAAGTGCTTCAATATCACAGATACTGAGATATGCGATATATGCATGGATGAACAGAGAGACAGGAAGAAGATATGTGTTGTAGAAGAGCCGAGTAATATCCTCGTTGTCGAGAGGACAGGGAGTTTCGATGGTCTTTATCATGTGCTCATGGGTGTAATCTCTCCTATTGATGGACTCACCCCTGACAGACTCAGGATAACTGAACTTTTGCAGAGGGTAAAAGATAATGGAGCGACTGAGGTCATCCTTGCAACAAATCCCAATACCAAAGGTGAGATGACCGCCCAGTATATAAGGGAGCTGCTGAAATCCTTTAATGTAAAAGTAACACGCATTGCATATGGCCTCCCAATGGGTGGAGATATTGAGTTTGCAGATGAAGTAACACTCAGCAAGGCATTAGAGGGAAGAAGGGAGATTTAAGGCTTATCCAGCACTTCCCTAACCTTTATTAGAAAGTCGTTGGGTAAGAAAGGTTTTGAGATAAAATCAATTTCAGGCTCAAGGCCAAATATCTTATAGATTGCATCAGGTGCATAACCACTTATAAATAGCGCCTTTATGTCAGGCCGTATCCTGTGAATTTCATCGTAGACATCTTTACCGCTCATCTTTGGCATTACCACATCAAGAATTACGAGTCCTACAGAATCTCGATGCTCATTAAATTTTCTGATAGTATCCTCCCCGTCCTCAGCAACTATCACCTTATATCCATGTTTTTCAAGTATTTTTCTTGAAAGGTCTCTTACAACCTCTTCATCTTCTGCAATAATGATAGTCTCTTTGCCTTCAATTACAGGTTGAGCTGGCATTTTAGCTACTTCTATAACTCTTTCTATTGCTGGCAGATAGATTCTGAAGGTTGTACCTTTACCTCTCTCACTGTAAACAGTAATATACCCATTATGTTGTTTAACTATGCCATATGACATGGCAAGACCAAGCCCTGTGCCTTTTCCTACATCCTTTGTGGTAAAAAAAGGCTCGAAGATTCTTCCCTTTGTCTCTTTATCCATACCCATCCCTGTATCAGTCACCGAAATACGCATATATCTTCCAGGCCTTTCAAATCCATGGCTTCTGATATAATCCTCATCAAGTTCAACAGGCTCTGTCCTGATGGTTAATACTCCACCTTCTGGCATTGCATCCTTCGCATTAGTGCAGAGGTTCATCAATACCTGTCCAATCTGTGCAGGGTCTGCCATAACCGTAATCTCCTCAGGAGAGATAAATATCCTCAGCTCTATGTCTTCACCAATAATCTCCCCTAAAAATTTTTTTACATCATATACGATATCTCCAAGTTTTACAGGCATCGGCCTCATTATCTGTCTGCGGCTGTAGGCCAAGAGACCGGATGTAAGGGTTACTGCACTTTTTGATGCGCGTAATATAGTGTCCACATAAGTCCTGAGGGGACTATCTTCTGTTAGACCCTCCTTAAGTAAGGAAGCATAGCCCAGTATTACAGTAAGTAGGTTGTTAAAGTGATGGGCAATACCTCCTGCAAGAAGTCCAATAGACTCCATCTTCTGGGCATGTAGAAGTTGTGCCTCGAGGCGCTTTTTATCAGTTATATCCTTTACTATTCCTTCATATCTTATAGGGATACCTTTTTCATCCTTCACTGCAAAACTGGTCAGGAGTGCATTTATCCTGGTCCCATCCTTCTTTTTGAGTTCTAACTCATAATCCTTGAGAAAACCGTCTCTCTCATATATCTCCATAACCTTATCTCTATCTTTAGGATTGAGGTAAATGGCATCTCTTATATCCTTTATTGCCAACATTTCTTCTATGCTATCAAAGCCAAAGATATTAACCATCGCTGGGTTCACACTCAAAAACCTCCCTTCTGGCGTGCTTACAAAAATACCCTCTCCAACCCCTTCGAATATACCCCTGTACCTTTGCTCTGATTCTCTAAGATGGCTCTCTGCTCGGTGCTTTTCGATAGTAATGGTTAGAAGATTTACATGTTTTTCAACCAGCTTGAGGTCTTTTTCTGTGAAGCCGCTCTCTTTATTAGCAAGTCCTATCTGACCTACTATCTTATCGTTTATCATGCAGGGTACGGATAGGAAATTTTTAATCTCAATATGGCCTTCAGGAGGTGGTTTGCTTCTTTTATCGTTTTTTATATCATTACATAGTACTGATTTCTTGTTTTTTAATCCCCAGAGACCTGTAAATTCCTTGAATACAATATCCTTCCCTGAGACCTTACAAGCTTCCCATATTTCCCTCGTCAATGTGGGGGCTATAAGGTAACCGGTCCTCTCATCAATATATCCAACATACCCGACTTTGGCCCCTGTAAGTTCGAGCATCCTTTTAAGGATATAATCATATCTATCATCAGGTTCCTCAATTTCCAAGAGCTTGTGTGACGATTCACTGAGCAACTTTATTTCTTCCTCTGCATTTTTGCGCTCTGTGATGTCTCTGGTATACTCAATAACGCTCGCTACATTCCCCTCTTCATCAAGGAATGGATAGGTATGAATCTCTAACCAGGCCTGTGAACCGTCTGGAAGGGTTATAAACTTTTCCTTTCTACAGCTCTTTGCAGTATCAAAGGTCTCCTTCACCACACATCCTTTGCACACACTGGTTTCCTCGTATAATATCTCGTAACAGTATTTACCAATTAGTTCTTGGGTCTCTTTGTTCCGCATCTGTGCATATGCCTTATTAACCCTTACTATTCGGTAATTACGGTCAATGATGTTAAATGGTTCATCAATGCTCTCGAATATGCGTTCTTGGAATTCAACTAATTCCCTTAGCTCTTTCTTTACCATCTGTTTTTTGATTAAAGGGGTAAAGAGATTAGTATATTTTTCCGACCACTTTAAGGTCATCCTGAGGCTCCGTCTTTGTTTATAAGAAATTATCCCAGATTGCAACCCTTATTTTCAAGTCCTTATCTTTTTCTGCCACTGTCTTGCCTTTGCGAGGATTTTTTCTTCATCCCCATTACACAGGCTCCCGTTATTGACAACAATCTTCCCATTAACCATCACCATCTGAACATCAGAAGGTCTCATAGCATAGACAATGTGGGAGTAAATGTCATAGATAGGGATAAGATGTGGTTTATTAAGGTCAGCCATAACAAGGTCTGCAGACTTGCCTTTCTCAAGACTCCCTGTAATCCCCAAAAGACCCAGAACCTCTGCACCCCATCTCGTAGCCATAAGTAGCACTGTCTTTGCACTAAGAGCGGTTGGGTCTTCAGAGATTGCCTTATGTAGCTTCGCTGCTACAGACATCTCACTCAGGAGATTCAGGTCATTATTACTCGCAGCGCTATCTGTGCCAAATGTTACCTCTACACCTGCATTTAACATCTTCACGACAGGTGCAATCCCAGAGGCAAGCTTGAGATTACTCTCTATACAGTGGGAAACGCCAACCTTTCTTTGAGACAATAGTTCTATCTCTCTCTCAGTCAGCCAGACACAATGTGCGGCAAGCACCCTTTCATCTAAAAAGCCGAGGCTGTCAAGATATTCGACTGGAGATTTCCCATGTTTACTCTTAATCTCGTTTACATCCCATTTTGTTTCGGAGAGGTGTATGTGAATCGGTATATTATATTTATCAGCAACCCGTCTTGCCCTCTTTAATGTCTCAGGACCACATGTATAGAGTGCATGGGGCGCAATACATGGAGTTATCAGCTCATCTCCTTTCCAGTCTCTTATAAAGGACTCTGCATTGGCAAAATATTCGTCTACAGTACTGGCAGATTTTGTTGGAAAATCTAAGATGCCAACACCTAATACAGCCCTCATACCTATTCTCTTTGTAGCCTCACCTGCTGCATCCTCGTAGAAATACATGTCATTGTAGGTTGTAATCCCTCCTTTAAGCATCTCTAAACAGGCAAGCTCAACTGCATCAAAGATGAATTCAGGGCTCAACCATTTGCTCTCTGCAGGCCACATGTGTTCTTCAAGCCATACCTTCAATGGCAGATCATCTGCCAGTCCACGGAAATAAACCATAGCAGCATGGGTATGGGTATTTATCAATCCTGGGAAAACCACCTTTCCCTCACCACTAATGATATTTTCCGAAGAATACCTTTTAGAAACCTCCTCAAATGTCCCTACATCTGAAATATCCCTGCCTTCTACAGCAACAGCGCCTTCATTAATTACACTAAGTTCCCTATCCATTGGAAGGACATAATCAGCCCTGATAATATAGTCGGCCTTATTCATTTTTTATTATCCTTTCTATCTGTCATTATCTTCTCATCAATCTGAATGCTGATAAGATTCCGAGGGTTACGGATGAGGCTGCTGCAATTACTGAGAGCACCCTTTCATTTACCATCTCAAAGAAGAGCGCTGCTGCTGCAGCAGTCACAGTGAGAATGACCATCATCATCATCTTCGTTAGGGATGTGAACTGATCTGTAATCTTTTTCATGTCAGAAGGGGAAAGCCTGACCATCACATCACCCTTGTTTGCCTTATTTAAAAATTCATCCATCAAGGATGGCATCCTCCAGAGCCTTATGCCTGTATTTTTTAACTCCCTTAACATTAAGTCAACCTGCTCTCTTCTTCCGCCTTTCAAAAATTCCTTTATAAAGGGTTTGCCTATCTCGATAATATTAATCTCAGGGTTCAGTCTGAAGGAGATGCCGTTCAAAATCCCTATTGTCCTGCCGAGGAGTATGAAGTTGTTGGGTATCTGTATAAAATCAAGGACCTTTATGACATTCTCAATCTCTTTTCCGATGTCCTCAATCGTGAGTTTTTTAAGTTCTACAGGTGGTATATCCCTGTATTTGTCCATCAAGGATTGTGCAACATCAATGATAGCCCTGTAGTCTGCACCTTCAAGTATAAAACCCATTTTTCTCATTGATTCAACAGCATCATCTAGATTCCTTTCCCCAATAGCATTTGCAAACCTTCTGAGCTCTCTTTTTATCCTCTCAGGGATCGCCTGGACCATACCGAAGTCAACGAATACAAGCTTCGGACCATGTTGTACAAAGATATTGCCAGGATGAGGGTCTCCATGAAAAAAACCGTGCAGATATATCATCCGCGAGTATACCTCTGCAAGGAGTGTAACTGTCTCTGCACAGTTTATGCCTCCTGCTTTTACAGCGTCATATTCAGTAATCTTGATGCCCTCGACAAACTCAAGTGTTAATACATGCCTGGTGGTATATTCCCAGTAAACAGCAGGAAAGATGACCCTGTCATCTCCTTTAAAGTTTTGACTGAACCTCTCAGCGTTTTTCCCTTCCTCGAGATAGTCAAGCTCAGCCCTTACGATTCTCGAAAATTCTTCATGCAACATATCGAAATTAATTCTGCCATACCGGCCCCTGAATAATTTTATAATTACCTTAAACATCCGTATATCTGTCTCGATTATTCTCTCGATATCAGGATACTGTATCTTTACTGCGACCCTGCGACCATCCTTTAGCACAGCCTCATGTACCTGTCCCAGAGATGCTGCTGCTATTGGCTCAATATTGAACTTCAAGAAGATATCATCAGGAGGGGCACCAAGCTCCTCTATTATCCTTTTTCTAATCCCATTGTAGTCATGTGGCGGAATACTATCCTGAAGGAGTGAGAGCTCTGAGGTATATTCGTCAGGGAGAAAGTCTATCCTCGAACTCAAGAACTGGCCTACCTTTATCATGACTCCCTTCATCTCAATTGCCTTTTCCCTGATAAGAATAGCGTTTCTCCTGTGGAGGGCATTGAGCCTCTGCCCTTTTTTATAACGGGTCATAAATATACTCAAGAGGCTAAAAAGCCTGTAGGAGATGATGATTCTCAGGGCAATCAAAAGCCCTTTCAGAAATCTCTTCTTATAATGAATACCATTCATCTATGCCCTTCGACATAATCTACAAAATTATAATATAATACTCAAGGAGGTTTTGGTATTTCTTCGATAATCATTGATGGTTACAACTTAATAGGTATCTATCATAAGGACTTAGAAAGGCAAAGGAATATGTTGATTGACTCTCTGATTGAATATAGGAAGAAAAGAGGTCACGACATAACTGTTGTCTTTGATGGATGGAAGACAGGGGGGAGTCAGGAAAGCCAGTCTGTAATCGGTGGAGTAAAGGTTATCTATTCAAGAATCGGCGAGAATGCTGACTCTGTCATCAAGCGTATAATCTCCTCTTACAGGCAGGAATGGATTGTAGTGACATCAGACAGGGATATAACATCACATGCATGGGCATCAGGTTCTATCCCTATCCCTTCAGAGGACTTTCTAAATGCTATGGAGAGGAAGCATATCAAAATAGGAACAGGGTATAAGGATAGCAATGAAGAATATATCGAGACCACTAAGAGGGGTAATCCAAGAAAACTCTCGAAAAAAGAGAATGCGATAAAGAGGGCACTAAGCAAGCTCTAATGGGAAGTATAATCTTCAGGCTCAGACCTGCAGATGCAGTAACGATTATTTTCCTTCTATTCCTCTCTGTGCTGACCATAATATTTTACTGGGATGTGCCGAGGGCTCCCCTTCTAATAAGTCTTTATTCAATTCTTATTATTTCTCAGATTATTATCATCAGGTTTAAAGACAGGGGTAAGTTCATGGGTCTTTTTTATGACCTGATCTTCCCGACTATCTGTGTAATAGTGATCTTCGACAGCCTCGAATGGCTTGTGCATTATGTCAATCCAGAGGATATAGACCCGATACTCGTCAGGCTTGATTATCTGATCTTTAAGGCTCATCCTACAGTCATGCTCGAGAGGATTATGAGCCCATTTCTGACTGATATACTTCAGCTCGCCTATTCAACCTACTATTTTATTCCAATAACCTTTGGCATCGCCCTTTTATGGAATAATCAAAGAGAAGAATTCAACAGAACATTGTTTCTAGTCTTATTCTGCTTCTACTTTTCGTATCTCGGTTATATACTCATGCCTGCACTCGGGCCAAGATATGCCATAAGCCATCTACAGACCACTGAACTCAAGGGCCTTTTTATTGCAGAGCCGATTCAGAGACTCTTGAACCAGCTCGAAGGCATAAAAAGAGATGCATTCCCGAGTGCGCACACTGCTATAGCTGTGATTGTGCTTTATCTTGCTTACATGTTTAAGAGAAGACTCTTCTATATATACCTGCCCATCGTGGCAGCTCTCATATTTTCTACTGTATACTGTCGGTATCATTATGTCGTGGATATCATAGCTGGTTTTGGACTTACGATTTTAACCATATTTTTGGGAGAAGGGTATTATGGGTGGTGGACAAAGAGGAACACTACAAATTCCCCCACCCTTCCCCCTACTTATTGATTACCCTGAGCGCCTTTTTATCATCCACTGTTTTAAAGACACAGGTTGAAGACTTGCCAGCCCCGGCAGTTCCATACATGTAGTTGATATCAATTCCTGCATCAGCAATCTTTTTTGCAACCTTCTGCAGCTCCCCTACCCTGTTTGGCATCTCCACAGCAATAACATCTTCTTCCTTGATCTCAACACCCAGTGAACCAAGTGCCTTCTTTGCCTTTGCATTGCTGTCAGTGGATAGCATAAAGTATGCTTTGTCTTCCATTACGTATGCGCATATAGCATTGATGTTGACCTTTGCACCTGCGATTGCTGTGCTGACCTCTGAAAGCAAACCAACCCTGTTTGGCATGGTAAAACTGAGCTGTTTTAATTTTTCTGCCCTTGCCATCCCCGCACCTCCCTTCAGGTTTTTTAAAGTATATTTTATAATATGCATATGAAAAGTCAAGGGTTTTCTATAATCTCCATATGCCTTATTATCTTCCCTTCGACCATATATATAACCATCTCGGCGATATTGGTTGCATGGTCAGCAATGCGTTCGAGGTATTTCGAAATGTATGTTAGTTTTACAGCCCTTGATACTGTATGGGAATCTTGGATCATATAAAATAGTAGCTCATTAAAGACCTGGACAGTTAGATTGTCCACTTCATCATCCCTTTTTATAACTTCATAAGGTAGCTTTGTACATCCCCTTACAAATGCATCGAGAGAATCCCTTACCATTCCCTGTGCAACCTCAGCCATTCTCGGTATATCTATATAGGGTTTCAATTGCGGTTCTTCATTAAGCTCAATTGCCCTTTCACATATATCTTCTGCAAGGTCACCCATACGCTCAAGGTCTGTAATTATCTTCATTGTTGTTGTTATGAACCTCAGGTCTCCTGCCTTTGGCTGCCTGAGGGCGATTAACCTTATACATTCTTCATCTATCTCGACCTCGAGAGCATTGATCTGATGATCTTTTTTAATAACCTCTCTCGCAAGGTTGCTATCCCTTTCGACCAGTGACCGCACAGAATCTTGTATTGCATTTTCGACCATTGAACCGAGTTTCAAAACCCTTTCTTTTAAAGCCCTTAATTCTTCATCAAATACTGCCATTTCTCTCCTTTCTGCTTTGTCTTTAACTCAAAACTCTTAACTTTTAACTTTCAACTGTTTTATCCAAACCTCCCTGTTATATAATCCTCTGTCAATTTATTAGATGGGTTTGTGAATATCTTATTCGTCCTGTCAAACTCTATGAGCTCTCCTAAGAGGAAAAATCCTGTATATCCTGACACCCTTGCTGCCTGCTGCATGTTGTGTGTAACGATAACAATAGTATACTCCTTTTTTAAGTCCTGAATCAGCTCCTCTATCTTTGCTGTCGAGATTGGGTCAAGGGCAGATGTTGGCTCATCAAAGAGGATGACCTCAGGCTCAACAGCCAATGCCCTTGCAATACATAGCCTCTGCTGCTGACCACCTGAAAGACTTGCACCTGATTGATACAGCTTATCCTTTACTTCATCCCAGAGTGCAGCAAGCATTAGATACTTCTCTACTGCCTTATCGAGTTCGGACCTTTTCATTCTACCCTCAAGAATAAGGCCTGCAACTACATTCTCATATACAGTCATGGCTGGAAATGGATTCGGCTTCTGAAAGACCATTCCTATCCTTCTCCTGATAAGCACAGGGTCAACATCAGGGTCATAAATATTCTTGCCGTCAAAGATTACCCTTCCCTCACACCTTGCACCGATTATCTCTTCATGAAGTCTGTTAAGACATCTTACAAATGTGGACTTACCGCATCCAGATGGTCCTATAATGGCAGTGACTTCATTCTGTTTGACGGACATGTTTATATTTTTAAGTGCCTGATTTCTGCCAAACCAAGCATTAAGTCCATCAGTAATGATTTTTGTTTCTTTTGACTTTTGACTTCTGACTTCTGACTCCCTATTTCTTTCTTGCATAGAGTCTTGCTACTATATTTGTAATAAGAACAATACCCATGAGCACGAGGGCTACTGCCCATGCCTTCTGATGCCAGTCCTCATAAGGTGAGATGGCATATACATAGAGTTGGACAGGGAGACTTGCTATCGGCTGATCAGGTCTCCAGTTTATATAAGAGTTGCCAAATGCAGTAAATAGAAGTGGTGCAGCCTCTCCACCAACCCTTGCAATGGCAAGCATAATACCCGTGATAATACCTGATTTTGCTGTGCTTAATACTATCCTTATAATGGTTTTCCGTCTCGGAATTCCAAGGGCAAGTGATGCCTCCCTCAAATCATTCGGAACCATCTTTAATAGTTCTTCTGTTGACTTTACAATTATTGGTAGCATTAAAAGAGATAGTGCAAACGTACCTGCAAGTGCTGAGAACCTTCCCATCGGTATTACCACTACAGAATAGGCAAATATCCCCATGACAATGGAGGGTATACCTGTGAGGGATTCTGATATGAACCTTACAGCAGAGGCAAAAGGTCCCCTGCCAAACTCTGAGAGATAAACACCTATGAGAATTCCAATCGGAATTGAGAAAAGGCTTGCAAGGCCAACCAGATAGAAACTTCCAATCAGTGCATTTACCATCCCTCCACCAGCAACTCCTACAGGGGTTGGTAGTTTTGTAAAAAAGTCAATATTTATTCCCCAAACACCTTTATAAATGACATAGCCAAGGATGAGAAAAAGTACTGAAATACCGATGAATGCTGATGCCACAGAGAAAGAAAACATTACCTTCTGAACCAATTTACGCCGTGTATATTGCATCATTATCTGACCTCTTCAAACCTCTTCATCCTCCACAACATAAACCTTGCAATAACATTAAGAGTAAAGGTGATGAAAAACAGTATGAGTCCAAGTTCAATTAAGGAAGATATATAAAGTTCATCTGTAGCCTCTGTAAACTCATTAGCAATCACACTTGCAATTGTATAAGCAGGGTCAAATAGTGAAACAGATATAGATGGTGTGTTACCAATAACCATCGTAATGGCCATTGTCTCACCGAGCGCCCGTCCATAGCCAAGAATAATTGCACCAGCTATTCCGCTTCTTCCATACGGCAGCATAACCCTCCATATAGCCTCCCATCTTGTCATACCAATGGAAAGGGCAGCCTCCTTCTGGTGTTGAGGGACGGCTGACAACACCTCTCTCGAGATGGATGAGATTGTCGGGATTATCATTATTGCAATGATAATCCCACCTGTTAGCATTCCAACTCCAAGCGGATAACCTTTGAAGAATGGCAGGAAGCCAAGATATTTACCCAAAAGAGGTTCTACCCATTGCTGCATAACAGGGGCAAGTACAAAAAGACCCCAGAGTCCGTAGATAACGCTTGGAATGGCTGCTAAGAGCTCTATGATAAAAGAGACCGGCTGTCTCATCCATATTGGTGCAAGCTCACTAAGAAAAATGGCTATTCCAATACTTATGGGTAAAGCAATAATAAGTGCCAGTGTTGCTGAGACGAATGTTCCCCATATAAATGGTAATGCACCAAAGAGCCTCTGAACAGGGTCCCATTCCCTCGAGAATATAAACTTAAATCCAAATACATCAAATGACAACCTTGACGAAATAAGCAATTTAACCAGGATGCCAATGCCTAATAACAGAATAATAAATGCAAGAAGAGCTGTAAGCCATTTGAATAGAGTGTCTTTGTTCATCTTACATCTTCTTTAGTTCTGCCAACACCTTTGTTTTCAAACTCTCAGGTAATGGTACGTAATGGAGCTCCTTTGCATCCCGGTCACCATTCTTATATGCCCATTCAATAAATCTTACGATAAACTTATTCCTGTCCATTTTTTTTCTTAGGATGAGATATGTGAAGCCTGCTATTGGATAGGAGTCTTTGCCTTTTGAATATGTGAATTTTACATAAAATTCAGGCAGGACATCGGCATTGGCTGCTGCTGCCTGAGTGGTCTCTATGGTAGGATAGACATAATTTCCATCCCTATTGCGAAGTAGTACAAATGTCATCTTTGTCTGAATAGCATACGCAAGCTCAACATAACCTATAGCACCCCTTGTCTGTCTCACAAGGCCAGCAACCCCTTCATTTCCCTTGCCTCCTATGCCAGCAGGCCATTTAACAGATGTTCCTGAACCTGCCTTTGTTTTCCATTCTATGCTTACATCACTTAGAAACCATGTAAAGATATTGGTTGTACCACTTCCATCTGAACGGTGAACAACAATAATGGGCAATGGTGGAATATTTATATTAAGATTCAATTCCTTTATTCTCATATCATTCCATTTTGTAATCTTTCCGAGATAAATATCAGCAATAAGCGCAGATGTCAACTTCAAACCTGTTGGAATCCCGGGCAGATTATAGACTATGGCTACTGCACCTGCTACTGTTGGAAACTGAATCAGACCATATTTTTCGAGCTCTTCCTTTGGTAGCGGAGCATCACTTGCACCGAAGTCCACAGTGCCTGCCTTTACCTGTTGGATGCCTCCACCACTTCCGATGGACTGATAGTTTATCTTTATGCCTGTAACTTTCTCATACGAATAGAACCACTTTGAATATAAAGGATAGGGGAAGGTCGCCCCTGCACCGTTAATAATCTCTGCTGCTAAAGCCATGCTAAATGCCATGACAAGAACGAAGGCTAATGTTAGTTTCAAAATGTTTCTCATTTGCACACTCCTAAAACTTAATCTGCAACGTTGTCTGAATTCTCCTATCATCCGATTTCCCAGCCTCTTTATATTTTACAGTCTCGTAGTCTAAAAGTATCATGTTGTTATGCTGCTTGTCTAAATGATAAGCAACACCTGCAATGTATCTTTCATTCTCATCATTCTTTAATGCATCATTCGGGTCGAAGTAATCATAGCGACCGATGATGCTGAATTTCTTATGGGGTTTTAATTCGCTAAAAAAGGAATAACCATCTTTTTTGTCTTCATTGCCTCCATCCTGTTGACCCTTACCCCTATAATATTGTCCTGTTAAGACAAAATATTCATGCTCAAAGCTAATAAATCCAAGATTTACCTTCCAGTCTGGGTCAGTATCTTTGTTGCCTTTCCCATATATTCCGAAATATGAGAGTTGAAGGCCTGGAATGAGGTCAGGAAAAGGCCGGAGTGTTAGCCTTCCTTCTATAACCTTATTTTCATTCTTTTCTTCTGCATGGTATCCACCACCATTATAAATCCCCAGAGCCATACTCCCATAGCGGCCCGGATAATGCTTGTTAACTTTAATCTGATATTCCTCGTCCATCTCTCCACCCAAAAGGGAAGCGAATGTCACTCCTATATCTGCCGAATTGAAGAGTTTATTCCTCTCTGTGAACATTGTATCCTGGCAGCGGTAGAAATTCAGATGCTCCTCAAAGTCAAGCCACGGCATATGAACCATACCAACTTCTATAAAAGGCTTGGTAAAAAAGGCAAAGTCAGGGAGGTCTATCTGTCCATATAAGTATTTAAGCCTTGTAACCACAGAGCCGGTAAGCTTGCCTGTCTCCTCAGGTGCTGTTGTTATGTCGAGTGTTATCCTACCTTTTAGCCATGGGAGTATCTCTTTCTTTACAGTTAAATAACCCCTTTTTAGAGCAAACTTGTTGTATCCATCACCGCCTGCTTCTCCGTTTTGATAGGAGATGTACCACAGGCCTTCGAATTTAAATCCCTTGAGTGCCTTAACTAATTTCCCAATATCCTTATTATCTTCAGGTATAACCTCAGCTACCTTCTTTTCAATTTTTTCCTCAACTTGTTTCTCCTTTTCGACCTTTTCCCTCTCCATCTCCTGCATTACTGAGATTGCCTCTTCTTGGGTCAGAATACCCTTCTCAATCAGCTTCTTCAAAATTGGGTTTGTAATATCTGCAGCCATTGCTCCCCCTGTTAATAACAGCAAGCTACAGAGACCTAAAACGAGAACTGTCAATCTTCTCTTCATAATACATCCTCCTTTATTTCTTACTCTCCATTTTTCACTTCCCATTTCTCACTTATTATTCTGCTTGAATGTTACAGGAATATTAAGGAGAGGTTAAATTTTGGTTAAGAGATAGGCCATGAACCGCTCTGGTTCATGGTAGAACAGAGAATGCTTACCTTTGTACCCTTGCCCTCTGTGCTTTCGATTTTTATGTCCCATCCATGTGCCTTTACGAGGTGTTTGACGATGGCAAGACCAAGGCCTGTGCCTCCGAGCTCTCTTGAACGAGCCCTGTCAACCCTGTAAAATCTTTCACCAAGGCGAGAGATGTGTTTCTTAGGAATGCCTATTCCGGTATCCTCGACGGAAATTTCGATGAAATTTCCAACTCCTTCTTTTTGAACTTTGCCCCGAACTTGATTCGGGGTTGAACTTTTAACTTTTATTGTTACTCCTCCTTCTTCTGTAAACTTAATCCCATTGTCCACAAGATTGAGGAGTATCTGAACGAGGCGATTCCTATCCGCCATTATCTCAGGAAGATCAGGAGGTATCTCTTTTTTAAGATAAAGTCCCTTACTGCGTGCCTTGTCCCTCAGAGTCGTAAAAACTGAATCTATTACATCATCAAGCTTTACAGCTGTCTTTTCTATCTTTATGTCGCCAAGCTCTATCCTCGAGAGGGTAAGCAGATCACTGACGAGTAAATTTAAACGTTCACTATGGTGCTTTATCGTCTCAAGGAATTTATAGGCATTACCCCTGTCATCAATTGCCCCATCTAATAATGTCTCGGCAAAACCCTTTATTGCTGTGATAGGGGTCTTTATCTCGTGAGAGACATTTGCCACAAAATCCCTTCTTATCTCCTCAAGTTGTTTAAGCCTTGTAATATCATGGAATGTTAAAACTATCCCTGATATCCTTTCTTTCTCATAATAAAAAGGTGTAGCAGTGACTATAAGAGAAAGCTCTCTCGGGTGAGTAACTTCAATCTCATGTGATAGGGTCATCTCTGTCTCGACCACCTTATTTATAATTTCCATAAGTTCAGCATTCCTTAAAATCTCTATCAATATCTCACCTTCAATATTCCATTTGATACCGAAAAAGTTTTTGACCGCTTCATTACACAGAAGTATCTTGCCTTTGATATCTATTAATATGAGCCCATCAGACATATTCCTGAGGATTGCTTCTATTTTATGTTTCTCTTCTTCACTCTGCCTGAGCCTCATCTGGAGTTCCTGAGCCATGTCGCTGATATTCTTACCGAGCTCTCCGATCTCATCATTTCCCTTCATAAATAGCCGTCTCTTAAAATTTCCTGCTGCAACCTCCTTTGAAAAGGCTGTAATCTCTTCTACAGATTTTGTAATCCTTCCTGTCTGAAATAGCCCTATTAAAAAAGCTATAAATAGGGCTGTGAGAGACGCAAAGAGGATTCGTATCCTTATCTTATTCATGGCAATCTCAACATCATGAAGAGGCATAGACAGCCTGATGAATCTTTTATTTGAATCCTGATTAATTGCAATTGCGAGATAGAACAGATCCTTCTTAATAGTATTGCTAAACCTGATAGAGCTTCCAACATCACTGATTGAGGCATCTTTAATCTCTGGCCTGTTTGAGTGATTCTCCATCTTTTCAGAAGGCTCGTCAGAGTCTCCTAAGACACGACCTGAGCTGTCAATGATGGTCACCCTTGCCCCTGTCTTATTTTTAAATCTTTTACAGAAATCATCAGGGTTGTATGTGAAAGATGAGGGTATCTGGTCGGCAATCAAACGCGCCTGTATAATAAGACTTTCCCTAAGTTTTAAGATGTAGTTATCCTTTATGATGCTCGATAGATATAGTTCGAGGACAATAAACAGGAAGGATGCTATGATCAGATAGGTGATGAGGATTCTCCTGAATAGAACTCTTTTCATTACTTTCCATTGAAGAAATAGCCTATACCACGCATAGTCTTGATATATATGGGATTGGCAGGGTCTTCCTCAATCCGTGCCCGAAGCCTTCTTATATGCACATCCACCGTTCTCGGTTCAACAAATGCCTCATCACGCCATACCGCGTCAAGAAGCTGTTCACGGCTGAATACCTTCCCTTTTCTTTCAGCAAGATAAAGCAGGAGCTTAAATTCTGTTGCACTAAGTTTAATGGGGTTCCCCTTTATAGAAACGGTATATCTTTCTCTATCTATCTCGAGTTCTCCTATCTTTAATATCTTTTCAGCAAAAGGTTTTTTTATCACTCTTCTCAAGACTGCATTGACCCTCGCCACAAGTTCCCGGGGGCTGAAGGGCTTTGTCACATAGTCATCCGCACCCATCTCAAGACCGAGAATCTTATCTACCTCTTCTCCTCTTGCAGTAAGCATGATGATGGGTATTGCTGCTGTTTTTGAATCATTTTTAAGGATGCGACAGAGCTCAATACCCTGAATCTTAGGAAGCATCAGGTCAAGGACTATGAGGTCATATTTCCCCTTCCTTATCTTCTTGAAGGCTGACTCTCCATCGAAGGCTGAATCCACAATGAATCCTTCTTTTTTGAGATTATACGATACAAGTTCAACAAGGTCAGCCTCATCATCAATAACAAGGATGTGCTTTGGTGTATCCACTTTACCCACTTCTGATCCTGCCATCAGACATTATCAATATCCTATCTGCAAGCCTTTCTGCCTGTGCCATGTCATGGGTGGTCATTATGATAGTGGAACATATATCCTTTTTCATCTTCAGGATTATCTGCTCAATGATCTCGGTATTTTCCTGGTCAATAGAGGCTGTTGGCTCATCTATGAAAAGTATCTCAGGCTCTATGGCCATTGCCCTTGCAATTCCGAGCATTTGTGTTTCACCAGTTGAAAGGGTAAGGGCATTCTGATCCTTTTTATTGATAAGACCGACAAAATCCAATGCCTTATCAACCCGTTCATTCATTTTTTTTCTGTTTATACCTCTGATCCTCAACCCATATGCCACATTCTTAAAGACAGTGGTATTAAATATCCCGATCTTAGGCAGTACGAGGGTTATCCTGCGCCTTAGTTCAATATCCTTATTTATGGGATCAGCTCCTGAAAAGTAATTAACCTCCCCTCTGTCAGGATTTTCTATAAGGGCACATATCCTTAGAAATGTGGATTTGCCGCTGCCATTCTGCCCCATCAGTACATAGATTCCGCTTCCATCAAAGGAGAAGGAACAGTCTTTCAAAACAGTCTTCCCATTGTAGTTTTTGTAGATATTTGAAACGACCAATCTCAGGCTCATAGATTTATCTTTACCACACCCCTCTTCTGAACCAAATAAAGAATCATATTTATTATTAATGAGAGTGTTAAAAGTACTATGCCCAGAGCAAGGGCAAGTTCAAAATTTCCCTTATCAGTTTCGAGTGCAATGGTTGTTGTCATAACCCTTGTATACCCTACAATGTTACCACCAACGATAAGTATTGCACCTACCTCTGCCATTAGTCTCCCAAATCCTGCAATAATTCCTGACATTATTCCATATCGAGCCTCTTTCACTATTGTAGCTGCCACCTGATAGGGAGTTGCACCAAGTGTTATGGCAGCCTGCCTGATGATTATGTCAACATTAACAATTGCTGAATGGCATAGAGAAGCTACTATAGGGAATGCAAGGATACTCTGGGCAATAATCATAGCCACTGGTGTATAAAGAAGAGATAAAAAACCAAAGGGTCCACTTCTTGACAATAAAAGATATAGAAAAAGTCCCACAACAACGGGCGGAAGACCCATGGATGTATTTAAAAGACTTATTATTAAACCTATTCCTGGAAATTTTTTCAGACCTATTAGGGCACCCAGAGGAAGCCCGAGGATTGTTGCTATTATAAGGGCTATTACAGATACCTTGAGAGACAGAAATATAATGCCAAGTAACTCTCTGTTGAGATTAAAAATCAAAGTAAATGCATGCCTGAAGCCCTCTATGATTAAATCCATAATTAGCAGTAGTGTTTAATGCTAGTGCCTCTTTGCATCAGGCATAAATAGCTGATTACCGTGCTTATCTTTGAATGATGCAATAGCCTGCTGCCCTTCCTTTGATGTCAGCCAGTTGATGAATTCCATCGCCTCTTTATATTTTGCATGCTTATGCCTTTTCGGATTTATTGCCATCACACCATACTGATTGAATAGAACAGGGTCACCCTCAAAGACAATTACCATGTCGAGTTTGTCCCTGTCCTTTGTGGCAAGCCATGTACCTCTGTCTGTGAGTGTATATGCACGCTTTTCATTGGCAATCCGCTGGGTCTTTTCCATTCCCTGTCCAACCTCAAGATACCATTTTGTGCGCAAGGGGGTGCTTGCACCCCCTTGCGAAATCTCCCTTCTTAACTTTTCTATATCTATACCAGTTTTATTCCATATCGCCAGTTCTTTTGCATGGGTGCCTGAATTGTCACCCCTTGATACAAAAGGTGCCGGACCTGAAGCGATTTTTTTGAATGCATCTACTATAGATTTAGTTCCCTTGACCTTCAAGGGGTCGTCAGGAGGCCCTATCAAGACAAAATCATTGTACATTACATCATATCTGTTTACAAAATATCCCTCTTCAACTGCCTTCAATTCCAGTTCCTTTACATGGACAAAGACAACATCAGCATCTCCCCTTTTCCCAATCTCAATAGCTGCCCCTGTCCCAACAGCAATAACATCAACCTTTATTCCTGTCTTTTTCTCGAATATAGGCAGGATGTAGTCAAACAAGCCGGAGTTCTGGGTGCTCGTTGTTGATGCACAGCGGATTCTTGTCTCAGCAGATAGGGTTGAAACAATGAGTGTTGACAGAATCAGCAGGGATAGAGAAATGCAACGAAGATTCATCTTTGGTGCATCCACTTTATATCCCACACGCCTCTTTTATTACTTTCCTGCCCACTCCTTTATGTATCCTCACCTTTCCTATATTTTCAGGAAGGATAAATCTCAACTCTCCTGCAACAGCCTTTTTGTCGAGCTGCATAGAGGAGAGGACTTTATCAATATCAATATTTAATGGTATTTCAGAAGGGAGACCGTATGATTCAATAAGAGCCTTTATCCTTAATCCCTGTCTCTGATTAATAAGATGGAGCATATTAGAAAGCATTGCCTCGATGCACATCCCTATTGCAACTGCCTCTCCATGGAGGTATCTTTTATATTCTGTAACTGTCTCTATTGCATGGCCGATGGTATGACCATAATTTAAGATCGCCCTTAATCCTGACTCCCGCTCATCTTTTGATACAACCTTTGCCTTTATCTCACATGAACGTTTGATAATGGTAATCAGTGCATCTTTATCAAGATTCAGAATCTTGTTTTTATTGGCCTCCAGGAAATCAAATAATTTTTTATCCCATATCACACCATATTTGATCACCTCAGCAAGTCCTGCAAGCAATTCTCTTTTTGGGAGGGTTTTTAATGTTTCAACATCAATCCAGACGAGTCTCGGCTGATAGAATGTGCCTATCATGTTTTTGCCGAGCTTATGATTTACCCCTGTTTTACCACCTACAGAGCTGTCCACCTGCGCAAGAAGTGTCGTAGGAACTTGGATATAAGCAATACCACGCATGTATGTAGATGCTACAAATCCTGTGATGTCACCTATGACACCGCCTCCAAGGGCAATAAGTGGAGATGCCCTGTCAAGTTTATACCTGAGAAGCTCCCCATAAATATTTTGCACTGAATTTATATCCTTATATTTTTCGCCATCAGGGATAATTACAGGAATAACATTAAAACCAGATGCCTTTATAGAATTCAGCACTGCCTTGCCATATAGCTTATATACTGTTAGATTGCTTATAATTGCAGTTCTAGGACTTACCTTAAATGATTTAAGCTTAGAGCCAATACGTCTGAGCATATTATTTCCAATACATATATCATAACTTCTCTCTCCAAGTTCAACCCTTACCTTTTCCATTTGACCCCCTGACCTCTTGACCCCTTTAACCTTATTTTATCTATTATCTCCTCTGCAATCTGCAAAGGGGTTTTATCTTCTGTATCTATCATAATATCAGCCTTCTCATAAAAAGGTCTTCTGAAATTTAAAAGCTCCTTTATCCTTTCAAGTGGATTTTCTACTTGAAGTAATGGTCTATCACTATTATGGCTCGTCCTTTTAAGGATTGTCTCGGGTGTTGCCATAAGGCAGATAATAATACCGTTCTTTCTCAGTGCATCCATATTTTCCTGTCTTAATACAACACCCCCACCTGCAGAAATAATGATATTATTATTGTCAGAAAGTTTTTTTATCATCTCTGTTTCTATCTCCCTGAACCGTGGCTCGCCAAACTGTCTGAATATCTCATTGATGGTCATCTTCTGGGATTTCTCTATCTCTGTATCTATATCAATTAACTTCATGTTAAGGAGTCGTGAGAGTTCTCTTCCAACTGCAGTCTTCCCTGTTCCCATAAAGCCAGTAAGGATAATATTTTTCATAAAAGAAATTATAGAGGGTCAATAGTCTGTAGTCAATAGATGGTCGGATAGATCAGAACTGCTTTATATAATCCATATACGAATCGTAATTGCGTTTTACTTCTGTGATACTATCTCCACCAAATTTTTCAAGAAACGCATCAGCGATAATCAGGGCAACCATCGCCTCTGCAACTACTGCTGCAGCAGGCACCGCGCAAACATCAGAGCGCTCGTAGGCCGCTTCAACTGGTTCTTTTGTAATGATGTCTACAGAACGGAGCGGTCTTTTTAATGTAGGGATTGGCTTCATTGCTGCCCTCAGGATTATTGGCATACCGTTTGTCATCCCACCCTCGATACCACCAGCATAGTTGGTTTTACGGTAGAAGCCATATGGTCCAGAAGTTCGGAAGTTCGGAAGTTCAGAAGACTTCTGCTCTTCTGCTCTTCTGCTCTTCTGCTCTTTGTAAAATATCTCGTCCATTACCTCTGAACCGAAGTGCCTGGCCATTTTAAAACCAAGACCGACTTCAACTCCCTTAATCGCCTGGATACTCATCAATGCCTGTGCAAGCCGTCCATTAAGGCGCCTGTCCCACTGTATATGGCTTCCGAGACCTATAGGGACTCCAACTGCAAATACCTCGAATATACCTCCAAGTGAATTGCCTTCTTTGATAGCCTTATCTATTAGTTTGACCATCTTTTTCGATGCATCTTCATCCGGACACCTGACAGGAGACCCTTCAGCCTTCTCAAACATAGATTCGAGGATTCGAGGGTTCGAGGATTCGAGGGTTCGAGTGCCTTCACTTGACCCCTTGACTCCTTGACCACCTGAACCCTGAACACCGATTTTGCCAATCTGAATCACATAGCTCCCAATCTTAATATCAAATTCTGACAAAGACTTCTTTGCAATCGCCCCGAGTGCTACGCGCATTGCTGTTTCTCTGGCACTTGAACGCTCGAGGATATTTCTTATGTCATGGTGGGCATATTTTATTGCGCCTGATAGGTCAGCATGGCCCGGGCGGGGACAGGTGACAGACAGAAGTTTGGAGCTTGGAGTCCAGTCTTTATTCTCTATGAGAATCGTTATTGGAGAACCAATGGTCTTTCCCCGGAGGAGACCTGAGAGGATTTCAGCATGGTCAGACTCTATATTCATCCGACCTCCACGACCATAGCCCCCCTGCCTTCTTTTGAGGTCTTTGTCGATATCCTCTACAGAAATAGAAAGCCCTGAAGGAATCCCTTCAAGGATTCCGATTAGGGCCTTTCCGTGTGATTCACCAGAGGTAAGAAATCTTAACTTATCCAACAAAATAGTTTCTATTACTTTTTTTCAACTATTCTTGGTGTTATAAATATCAGCAGTTCGCTTTGAGTGATGTCAGTTCTTTCTTTTTTGAAAAGCCATCCTAAAATGGGTATCTTACTAAGTCCGGGCACGCCTGACTCTGACTCAGACTCTGTTGTCTTAAATATTCCACCAATAACTATCGTCTCCCCATCCTTTATAATGACCTGAGTTGTTGCCTCGCTAGTGCCCATAACAGGTATACCGCCTACTGTCTCGGTCAAAGCTTCATTCTTTTTAGAATCTATCTTCATACTAATAGAGCCATCAGGAGTCATGTGTGGTGTAACCGTAAGTTCAAGAGACATATCAATAAACTGGGTCTGTGTTCCTTCAGCAGAGACGGTCTGAACAGGTATCTTTTTGCCCTGTTTAATTGTAGCCTTCTCATTATCAATAGTCATTATCTTGGGGCTTGATATTATCTTACCCTTACGTGCACTCTCAAGGGCTGAAAGCTGGAGGTCAAGCACAAATGTCTGTGATGCATTAAGATAACCTAATCCTATAGCGCCACCACCCGATGTATCCGCTGCTGATGGGAAGTTTACTATTAAAGGGTAATCTCTAAAGGTACCTCTGCCTAAAAGGGCTTTTGTTCCACCTGGTGTTTGTTCAGCTGTTTTTATTCCTCCAACAGTCAGCCTTGAGTCTGGCGGACTCCATAGGAATCCCCATTGAATACCAAGGTCCTTGATAGAAGTCGTCTCTGCTTCAACAATCCTTGCCTCTATCATCACCTGTGGTGTTGGTGTATCCAGCGTTTTAATCAGTGATTCTATCTCAGGCATAGAGCTGGCTACATCTTTAACTATTATTGAGCTGGTTCTCTTATCAGTGCTTATACTCCCTCTCGAGCTTAGAGCCTTTGAATTTTTTAGAGTTGTTTCTATCTTGTCAACATCTGCATAACTTACAGGGAAGACCCTCGTCTCGATAGGTTCAGCCTTTATCTCTGCCTCTTTTGCCTTAGCCTTATCTTCGCTCTCTTTGGCAAAAACTGTAGTTGGCGCAATTCTTATGATATTACCTTCAACAGACTTTCCGAGGCTGAAGGTCTTCAGGATTATATCTAATGCCTGATCCCAGGGCACATTTATAAGCTTCATTGTTAATCTACCCTTGACCTCAGGGCTCACGACTATATTGTAACCGCTTATATCAGCAAGCAATCTGAATATCGGGACTATATCAGCATCCTGAAAATCCAGTGATATCTTCTTACCTGTATATTCTCCTTCTATAATCTGGGGAATTTCTGCAGTCTTCGCCTTTTCCTTTACCTCTACCTCCTCGACTGTCTCCTCACCCTCCTGTTTGCTTTCCTCGGTAGATTCCTCCTCTTCGATTTCCTCTTTAATTTCCTCCAGCAGTGTCTTTGGTAAATCCTCTTTTATCTTGATTATCAGGGCATTATCTTTATACTCTGGTTCAACTATAGACGGTGTATGGAGCAGCATTTCGAGTTTTGCCATAAGAGACGGTGATTCTATCTGGTATGGAACTATTTCGGTTATACCTGCCTTATCAGAAACAATCTTATTTTTAAATGTGCCGATGTTTACATCAAGAAGTTCAACAACCATCTTATAAGGGTCGGATGACCTGTAGATGGTATACATAAAGGGCTTACTAATTTTTACTGTGATTACATAATCCTGAAGCTCTATATCGGTTATTACAGGGACCTCCTGCAACTGAGAGGACTCTTTAACCTCGGTGATTGTTGCACAACCTGATGCACAATAGAGCAGTAACACAGTAGCGCAGTAGCACAGTAGCGCAGTAATAAAAACTGCTGCTCTGCGGAGCAATAGATTTGATTTCATTCTTCCTCCTCTTTGCGAAGTTTCAATATTGTATCCTTCAGTTTAGTATCACCTCTATAGTCTTTAACATACTCTCTGATTATCATTGTATCTCTTTTTATCTCCTGAACCTTTCCTCCGTAGAGACCTAATGTCATCCCTTCTGTAACCGTATAGAATTTATTGTCAGGTAACATTATAAGGCCATAATATTTCTGTTTGTCCCATGCTACTGCTATCAACCTTAATTCTCCTACATCGTAGTTTTCAATAGGACTGGCCCCTTTTTTCCTGACTGGTTTTTCTTTTGATATCATTACAAGGGACAGGAAAGGGTCCCTCTTCCCTTTTGCATTGTATGTGTATATCTCCTGTTCAACCTTTTTGGTCTCTTCAGGTGCTTTTATCTGTTTTTTTGTTTCTTCAGGCTGGACCTTTTCAGCTACAGGCTTTTTTAGGGCAGCCTGCTCTTTTTTGCACCCCATAAAAGAAACCAGTAAAAGCATAATAAAAAAGCAGATTATTTTCTTCATGTTTCCTTACCTGGTTTCTCTTTTTTCTCTTTTTCTTTTTTCTCAGACTGTAATTTAGCAATCTCTTCTTCAGAGAGTGATGAAAATGTTGTGGCAGTAAATGATACCTTAAGTATGGCATTTCCTTTTTCAGGCTTTGGGTCTCCAAACTTCATATCAGAGAGATTTACTATCCTGTTAAGCTTCGTCAGGCTACTGAAGAAAGAACCTAAATTATGATAGCTGCTGGCAAGTTCAATCTTTACCGGGATCTCATAAACTATTCCGCTCGGATGGATCTTTTTTGATTCTGGTTTCCAGAGTAATATCTGAAGTCCTGACTTGATGCCGAGGTCTGAAACCTGTTTTAACAGGCCGGAAACCTCTTTCTCTTCAGGTAATTGTAATTTTAATTCGTCAAGCCTTTTCTTGAGTCTCTCATTTTCTGCTTTGACCTCTGCGAATGTCCCTGCCTTTGCCTGACTTTTTGCCATCTCGTTTTCCTGGACTGATAATTTATTCTCGAGGGCTTCAATCTCTTTATTCTTCGGTATAATTACAAGCATAACAACAACTATTGTGATAATCAGTGCGGGGATAATAGACAGTATTGTCTTTACATATGGCGGCAGGTTCTTAATATCCAGCTTTATCTTTAGATTTAGAGCCATATCAAACCTTCACCTTAAATGTCAGCTTAAACATATATAATGGGACCTTTTCGATGGTTGTACTTTTAGATTCCTGTAAATAAACCTCAGTAAAGACTTTTGAATTCTTAAGATTATCTACATACAAAACAACATCTGAGTTTGTAAAGGCATAACCGTCTATATTTATGCTATCACCTGAAACTGCCATATTCTGCAGCCAGACCCCTCCTGGAAGAAGGGTACTTATTTCATCGAGGAGTTTAACCGGGATGCTCTGATTTTTTCTAAGCTGTTCTATTATATCTTTCCGTTGCTGGAAGGTCTTATTGAGCTCTTCAAATTTTTCTACAGCCTTTATCTTTTCCTTGAGTTCTGCAATCTTCTTTTCATTAGCTGTAAACTGCTCCTTTTTTGTCGTCAATCGTGAGTTAAAATGGAAGACAAGATAAGCCATTATAATACCTACAACAATGGTTACAATCAGCATTGTAATAACAAATCTTGGAACTGGCTTTGGTTTTCTCCTCCTCTTTACAGGTAAAAGGTTAACCCTTATCATCTGTCATCCAGCCTCCTAAGGGCCAATCCCATAGCAACGGCTGCCATAGGGGCCATTTCTTCTATATATGCTACATCAAATTTTTTAGGTATCTTAATGCTTTTAAATGGTTCCATAACCCAGGTCTCTATCCCAGTCCTTTCTGCAAGTAATCCGGGAAAATCCTTTATAAGGGCACAGCCACCGCTTAATATCACCTTACTGATATCCTCATGGAGTGTTGTGCTTAGGAAATATTCAAAGGAACGGGCGACCTCTTCCAGTATGTCCCCTGATGCAGATTCTATAACAGATCGGGCATCTTCCGGGGATACATTTTCCACAGGTTCACCTCTTTTAAGCCTTTCTGCATTATCATATGTAACATTGAATCTCCTCTGAAGGGCCTCTGTGTGCAGGTTGCTTCCAATGGGACTGTCCCTTGTAAAGACGGATATTCCTCCTTTGAGGATATTAATGTTTATGGTACTTGCTCCAATATTCACAATCGCCACATTCTTATCTGGCTCAATTTCATAATTAATCTCAAATACATTTTCGAGTGCAAAAGAATTGATATCAACAATGATGGGATTAAGGCCAGCCTCTTTCACAACAGAGACATATTCATTTATTATGTCTTTTTTCACAGCAACAAGGATAACATCCATCTGGCCTGGCTCTTCCTTCGGTCCGAGTATCTGGAAGTCAAGGTTGACATCCTCAATGTCAAATGGGACATATTGTTCTGCCTCGAATTTTATGGATTCAGAAAGTTCTTCTTCCGACATCTCTGGCAGAGAAATCCTTTTAATTATTACAGCGGAATGTCCTGATACAGCGATAACAGCGTTTTTTGTCTTTATTTCTGCCTTTCTTATCAGCTCTTTCAGGGACTCTATAAGCCTGAAAGAGTCTATTATAGCACCATCAACAATGAGTTCCGGGGGGAGTTTTAACATATCAAACAGTAGAAGTTCATAGCCGCCCTTTGTTTCCTTGAGCTGTACGGCCTTAAGATAGCTCGAACCTATATCTAATCCGATGGAGTTCTTACTGCCAAAAAACTGTATGGAGCTGAGATAGTCTGAAAGCATAGCCTATGATTACCAGAAAAGGGATGAATTGTCAAGTTTTTTTATGTATTTCATCAGGTTTATTGTAAATCTTAAGAAATTGGTTTAAGAGTTTTAGCGAATTTATTTTTTAGTTCCTCTATCGAGATTGAGTCCTCAATCCTGAAACTGCCTACCCTTATCCGCTCCAATGCAACTATATGGGCACCTACACCGAGAGCCTTACCGATATCATCACAGAGCGTCCTGATATAGGTTCCTTTTGAACAGGATATTCTTATATCGAAATATGGCTGATCAAAACTTATGAGAGCTATGTCGTAAATATTAATCGTCCTATCTGGTCTTTCTATTTCTATACCCTTTCTTGCAAGTTTATATAGAGGCTGTCCGCCTATCTTAATTGCAGAGTACATGGGTGGTATCTGTTTTATGCATCCCTTAAAATCATTCAAAATTTTATAGATATCAGACTCTTTTAACTTCGAGGTCACAATGTCTGCTTTCTCTATAACCCTGCCTGTTAAATCATATGTATCGGTCCTTTCGCCGAGTTTTACTCTTGCAATGTATTCCTTATCAAGGTCTGATAGAAATCTTGCTACCTTTGTTGCCTTGTCCAGACATACAATCAGGACTCCTGTAGCAAAAGGGTCAAGTGTCCCTGTATGCCCAGCCTTTTTAGCACCAAAAAGTTGTTTTACCTTTGTTACAGCCTGCTGTGAAGATATGCCCTTAGGTTTGTTGAGATTTATAACAAGGTTCATAATCAAGTAACGAGTAACAAGTAACGAGAAGTTTAAAGTCTCCAGGTTTTAACTTGTCACTTGTCACTTGTTACTTGTCACTGCCTTTAAAAGGGCTTCTTTCGCAGATTTCAGGTCAGCTTTTATTTTATAACCCGCTGCATTTTTATGTCCACCGCCATCGAAGAGTTCGGCGATCCTGGCTACATTCACATCGCCCTTAGAGCGCAGACTAACTTTCCATAGACCGGTGTCTATCTCCCTGAAAAGTGCAGATATCCTTACTGACTGTATCATCCTTGGGAAATTGGAAAAGTTCTCGGTATCTTCCGATCCTGTCCCTGTTTTTATGAACATCTCCTTTGTAACGGTAGTTATTGCAATATCATCTCTTATTTCAAGGGTATTCAAGGCCCTTATGAGCAGATCGAACCTTCCTTCAGACCATGTCTCATAAAGGCTATTTGATATGTAGTACGGGTTTGCACCTGCCTCTATAAGTCTAGCACTGACTCTCAAAACCTCCGCGGTTGTATTGCTGTATCTAAAAGTCCCTGTGTCTATTGAAATAGCAGAATAGAGGTCTATTGCTATGTCTCTTGTTATCTTTATCCCCAGTTCCTTTATAAGATAAAAGACCATCAGCCCGGTTGCTGCTGTCTCAGTATCCACCCATCTTATATCACCAAAGTTCCTTTCTGTTTCATGGTGGTCTATTACAACAGAATGTTTGAAGGTCAGGTTATCAATGCCTGCCCTATCAGGACTGTTGCAGTCGAGGAGAATCAGTGTTGAGTGTTGAGTGTTGAGTGTTGAGATTGAGTGTGTAAACTTTTCGTGACCGGGTAGAAAACGATAGAATTCAGGGATAGGGTCTCTGTCGTATAGCAATGTTTTTTTGCCCACAGACCCTAATGCAAGAGACAGGGCAATAGAGGAACCGATAGCATCACCATCAGGATTTATATGAGTCACTATTAAAAACTCTTCTTCTTTTTTAAGGAGTGTGATGATTTCAACAGGTACCTTCACAGCTTCTCCTTAATCTCTTTAAGAAGTTTTTCTATCCTGCTTCCATACTCGATAGAGGTATCAAGCCTGAACTCAATGCCCGGTATGAATTTCATCCTAACCCTCTTTGAAAGCTCAGAGCGGATAAAACTTTTTGCAGAATTTAATATCTCTAAAGTGGTCTCTTTTCCCTCATCTTTAAGAATAGTTACATAGACCTTTGCAATCTTCAGGTCATCTGTAACATCAACACCTGTGACTGTTACAAAGCCAATTCGAGGGTCTTTAAGTCTGTATATGATTATATCTGCTATTTCTTCTCTCAGAAGGTCACCGACTCTCTGGGAGCGTTTATATGGAAGCATTTAATTACCGCCTAAATTCCAATAACCAAGCACAAATTTCCACATAAATTCCAATCACCAAATTTCAAATTCCAAACTTGTTTAGTTTACTGTAATTTGGTTATTGTATTTTGGTTATTGGTTATTCTAAAGTTTTGCTGCTATCCTTTCAATGATATAATTCTCGAGTATATCTCCAACCTTTATATCATTAAAGTTTTCTATCAAGATGCCGCATTCGTATCCTGCCTGCACCTCTTTTACATCCTCCTTGAATCTTCTGAGCGAAGCTATCTTACCATCATATACAACAATACTGTCCCTGATAACCTTTATACCATCACTTAATCGGTTTATAGAGCCGTCAAGTACATAACACCCTGCAACCGTCCCGACCCTTGATATCTGGAATAACTGGCGGACTTCTGCCCTTCCGAGGGTTCTTTCCTTGAGCGTCGGTTCAAGGAGTCCCTCAAGTGCCTTCTTAACATCCTCGATTGCCTCGTATATTACATTGTAAAGCCTAATATCAACACCTTCCTTTTCTGCTGTCTGGGAGGCCTTGGGCTCAGGCCTTACGTTAAACCCTATTACAACGGCGTTTGAGGCAGCTGCGAGCATAACGTCTGATTCGTTGATACCGCCGACTGATGTGTGTATAGCCTTCACCCTGACCTGTGGATGTATAATATTTTCGAGGGCATCTCTTATCGCCTCAACCGAGCCCTGGACATCGCCTTTTATAATGATATTGAGTTCTCTTATCTCTCCCTCTTTTATCTTTGTATGCAGCTCATCGAGGGTAAGCTTCCTTGCCTTTGCAACTTCAGCAAGTCTTTGTTTCTGCTGCCTTGCAAAGGCTATCTGCCTTGCCCTCCTTTCGTCTTCAGCAACTGTAAAAATATCTCCTGCTGATGGGACATCTGAGAACCCAATTACCTCAACAGGTGTTGATGGGCCTGCTTCCAGTACCCTCTTCCCTGTGTCATCGATCAATGCCCTTACCTTTCCTGTATGGATACCTGCAAGGAATGCATCACCAATCCTCAGGGTGCCAGATTGCACAAGCACAGTTGCAACAGGCCCCCTACCTCTATCAATCTTTGCCTCGATAATTGTACCTTTTGCCTCCCTATTGGGATTGGCCCTGAGTTCCATTATATCTGCCTGTAGGAGAATCATCTCAAGCAGGTGCTCTATACCTATACGCTTTTTGGCAGAGACTTCAACAAAGATGTTCTGACCACCCCATTCCTCTGGAACTATACCATACTCAGAGAGTTCATTCCTTACCTTTGAAGGATTTGCCTCTAACTTGTCAATCTTGTTTATTGCTACAACAATCGGTACATTTGCTGCCTTTGCATGGTTGATGGCCTCAACAGTCTGTGGCATAACCCCATCGTCAGCAGCTACAACAAGGACGACCACATCTGTAACCTTCGCACCCCTTGCCCTCATTGAGGTGAATGCCTCATGGCCAGGTGTATCGAGAAAGACGATATCCTTACCCTTCAGGTTAACCTTGTATGCACCTATGTGCTGTGTAATACCACCGGCCTCGGTCTCTGTAACCTTTGTCTCTCTTATTGCATCGAGGAGGGAGGTCTTCCCATGGTCTACATGTCCCATTATGGTTATAACAGGAGGCCGTGGTAATAATTTACTGATATCTTCCGGGGTCTCTACAACTGCCGTGTCTTCTTCAACAGATGAAAGCTCAAGCCTTACTCCAAAACCTTCTGCAACTAATAGGGCTGCATCAGTATCAACAGCCTGATTTATTGTAGGCATATATCCCAGTTCCATAAACTTCTTTATCACATCAGATAGTTTAACGCTTATGAGTTCTGCGAATTCTTTTACTGTAGTGCCTTCCTGAAGTTTCAGGGTCTTCTTCCTAGGGACGATAAGTTGGATCTGGGGTTTTGGTTCCTGCTTATGAAATGGCTTGATTCTTTCTAACCTCTTAACTGGTTTTTGCTCATACCATCTTCTTGGCTCTATCTTCCTGATTGTCTGAAACGCCCTCTGCATTCCTGGTTTTGTCTTGAATTTTTCTATCTTTTCTGTCTCTATCTCCTTTTTGAACCTATCTGGAACCTTTAATTCTTCCTCCTCTTCTATTATCAGCGGAGCTTCTGGTTTCTCTACTTCAGGCAGAACAATCTCCGGTGACTTCTCTACTCCAGGCAACATTTCAGGCTCCTTTCTTTCTACAGGCTTTACAGGTTCTATATACCTCTCTGGCGCTTCTTCAATCGAGGGTTCAACAGTCTTTTTAAGTACTGCGGCCTCTACTGTTTTAGCAAGATCAGGCTCGATGCTCGAAGAGTGAGTTTTACCTTCTATACCGAGTTTTGAAAGCTCACTAAGTATGACCTTACTTGTTACCCCTAATTTTTTTGCGAGATCATAAATTCTTATCTTCGACATCTTTAAGTAGTCGTTTTGTTAATTTTTAATTTTGCATTTTTAATTTTTCTAATGTTATCATAAAAAATCTTTTTAATGCAATTTTTAATACAATGAGGAGTTGAAAAAGATGGCAAGTTGTATTGTGTGTGGGAAAAAAAGGAGAGTCGGCAATAATGTCAGCCATGCTAACAATAAGACGAAAAGGCAGATAATGCCTAACCTGCAGAGGACAAGGATAATTACCGAGAGAGGGACAAAGAGAGTTTATGTGTGTACCAGATGTCTACGCTCCGGAAAGGTTAAAAAAGCGGTGTGAAAAAACTCAGCGTTTTCATCCCTCCTATTTTAAAGGGACTTGGTATCGAAGATGGTGCAAAACTGGCCATGATTAAAAAAGAATGGCGTAACCTATTCAATGAACCCCTTTCCCTGCACATGTCACCCTCCATGTTATCAGAGGGTGAAATCCTTCTTAATGTTGACTCACCTGCCTGGCTCCAACAGTTGAATTTCTACAAAGAGGATATAATTAAAAAAATGGGTTCTTATGGTATTAGGAGTGTCCGATTCAGGCTCGGCAAGGTTTCAGGGAAAGCAGAGGCAAAGGGCAAAGGGCAAGGAGCAAAGGGTAAAAAACTCATGACTGAGGAACTCTCATATATAGAGGAGACGGTCTCTCAAATTGATGATGAAGAACTCAGAAAGACTGTCAGAAGGACAATGGAAAAGGCCCTTACCTCTTCTTTACGCTGATTCTGCTTGCCTTTCGTATATGAGTATTGGCTTTTCGTTCTTGAGAATAGTATCTTCAGTTATCAAACATTCCTTGATACCTCTCTGTGAAGGTATCTCATACATCACATCAAGCATTATATCTTCGAGTATAGCCCGGAGTCCTCTTGCACCAGTCTTTCGCTGTATGGCTTTCTTTGCTATTGCTTGGAGTGCACCATCTGTAAATCTGAGCCTGACATTGTCAAATGAAAGGAGTTTTTGATATTGCCTTACAAGGGCATTCTTCGGTTCTGTCAATATCTTTATCAAGGCTGACTCATCAAGCTCATCAAGAGCTGCTACAACAGGCATTCTTCCTACAAACTCGGGTATGAGTCCATATTTTATCAAGTCTTCCGGTTCAGCAAGGCTGAGTACCTCACCTATCTTTTTCTCCTTCTTCCTAAGGATATCAGAACTAAACCCGACTGTTTTTTGTCCGGTCCTCTGTTCAATTATGCTATCAAGACCGATAAAGGCACCTCCACATATGAAGAGGATATTTGTTGTGTCAACCTGTATGAATTCCTGCTGTGGATGTTTCCTTCCACCCTGAGGTGGGATATTAGACACTGTGCCTTCGATTATCTTGAGAAGTGCCTGTTGTACACCCTCGCCTGACACATCCCTTGTTATTGAAGGGTTCTCTGACTTCCTGCTTATCTTATCTATCTCATCTATATAAACTATGCCCCGTTGTGCCCTTTCAACATCATATTCTGCTGCCTGGAGTAACTTCAGGATTATATTTTCGACATCTTCTCCAACATAGCCTGCCTCTGTGAGGGTTGTCGCATCAGCTATGGTAAACGGCACATCGAGCATCTTTGCTAATGTCTGGGCAAAGAGAGTCTTACCGGTGCCTGTAGGGCCTATTAGAAGTATATTACTCTTCTGAAGCTCTATATCTGATTCAATAGGGCTGTAAATCCTTTTGTAGTGATTATGTACAGCAACCGAAAGTATCCTCTTAGCTCTCTCCTGACCTATAACATAATCGTTTAGGAACCGATGGATCTCCCTCGGTGTCGGAAGCTCCGGGAGTATATGAGCCTCTGCCTCTGTATATATCTCCTCTGCGATTATTTCATTGCACAACTCGACACACTCATTGCATATATAAACGGTAGGGCCTGCAATAAGTTTCTTTACCTCTTCCTGTCCCTTACCGCAGAATGAACATTTGAGTGAATTTTCATCCCTTCTAGCCATATATCCTCCACTCTAATTTTAGTAACGAGTTACGAGTGACGAGTTTTAATTTTTTTATAACTTGTTACTCGTCACTTGTCACTTGTTATTTGTTCTTAATGCTATATATCACCTCGTCAACTATACCGTATTCCTTTGCCTCATCTCCTGACATAAAGAAATCCCTGTCTGTATCTGCCTGTATCTTCTCAAGTGATTGACCTGTGTGGGTTGCAAGTATCCTGTTAAGTGTATCCTTCATCTTGAGTATCTCCCGAGCATGGATTTCTATATCGGTAGCCTGTCCGTGGAACCCACCCATCGGCTGATGTAACATAATCCTTGAATGAGGTAATGCAAACCTCTTACCTTTTGTACCTGCTGCAAGCAGAAGGGCGCCCATACTTGCTGCCTGTCCGATACAGTAAGTTGCTATATCTGGCTTTACATACTGCATTGTATCATATATTGCAAGACCCGAGGATACTATGCCACCTGGTGTATTAACATACAGATGGATATCCTTGTCAGGGTCTTCTGTCTGAAGAAACAGGAGTTGTGCAACAACCATGTTTGTAATATGGTCGTCTATCAGCGTACCGATGAAGATAATCCTGTCTTTAAGAAGTCTTGAGTAAATATCATATGCCCTTTCTGAACGCCCTGTCTGCTCTATAACAATAGGGATAACGCTCATGTTACTCTCCTTTCTCAGCCGCCTCAGGCTGCTCAATAATGGCTTTAGATAAAAGCATGTCCATAACCTTATCTTCATATATCGAATGTCTCAGGCCTTTTAGAGAGCCATCCCTTGATATATAGAGATTGGTAACAGCTTCTGGTGTGGCCTGAAGCCTTTGCGCTATAGAAAGGATTCGTTCCCTTACCTCGTCGTCTGTCACCATAATCCCCTCTTTTTTACCAATCGCATCAATGATTATAGATGCCTGTACATTTCTCAGTGCCCTGCGTTTCAGCTCAGCCTCTGATTGCCGGTCTCTGATGCCTGATACCTGATTATCATGTATCTGGTATCCTGTATCGTGCATCTGTTTCCCGTATTCTGCATCAGACATGCTTTCTTCCATTATAAGGGATTCCAGTTCATTTCTAAAGAGGGTTTCTGGCACTTCAAAATTATGGGATTCGATAATCTTCTTCACCAGTTCTGCCTTCTGGATTTTCACAACCTGTTCTTTTTTAGCCTTATATATATTTTCTTTTATTCTTTCTTTAAGTGCCGAAATGTTTTCGAAACCGAGGTCCTTTGCAAATTCATCATCAATTGCAGGAAGGACCTTTTGCTTTATCTCCTTTATCATAACCTTCAGATTAACTGTCTTATCTGCAAGTTCCTTTGACTTAAAATTCTCATCGAATGTAGTAGTGAACTCCATTACTTCGCCCTTTTTCTTTCCTATCGCTTTTTCTATCATCTCCGGAGGGAATATCTCATTACCCATCTTCAATATCTCTTCTTTGACAGACAGGTTATTTTCTCCCCTGACTATTTCACAGTCAACATAGTCAAAAGTAACAATGTCATCCATCCCTATCTCTTTTTCAGCAACCTCGTATATGGCCTTTTCTTCCTGGAGTTTTTTAAGGGCAACCTCCATCTCACTGTCATCTACCGAGACCGGAATATCCTCTATCTTTATATTTTCATAAGTAAGATTCTCAATTCTCGGCATCACCTCAACTGTTAATGAGAGATTAAGTGGATTGTTTCTTTTAAAGTCAACCCTTTCATCAAATACTGGCGTTGTGACAGGCATGAGTTCAGCCTCTCTTAATGCCTTATTGTAGTATTCAGGGATAACCCTCTCAAGCACCTCTGCCTCAACCTCTTTGCCAAAGCGTTTTTCTATTAAGTTAACCGGTGCCTTACCAGGTCTGAAGCCAGGGATTTTAGTCTTCTGTCTTAATTTTTCGAGAGAATTCTCTATCTCCTTTTCAATCACATCAGATGGTATCTCTATACTGAGACGCTTCTTTGTCGGGCTGATATCTTCTGATGACTTAAGCAATTTAACCTCCTCTAATTTACTGTAAAATACATAGTGAGACTTTGTCAATTTGCCCTCTGTTTGACACCACCCTTTTATTCAGGTATCCTAATGATGTAAGATGTTGAAGGGGGGACAGGAGAACTGCCTTTGCTCCTGCAACTGCGTAGATTTCTCTTTCATAAGTTTTATAGGTTATAATCTTCCATGAATCTTTATCTCATTGATGGAAATTCTTATGTCTACCGCGCCTATTATGCTATTAGAGGACTCTCAAACTCTAAAGGCTTTCCAACTAATGCAATCTATGGCTTTACGAATATGCTTCTCAAAATCATAAGGGAAAAGAAACCTGATGGTATCATAGTCTCTTTTGATTCCCCTGTACCTACAGAGAGACACAGAATTTATGAAGAATATAAGGCCCAAAGGCCTGAAACCCCACGAGAGCTTGCAGAGCAGATGCCCCATATCAGGAGGATGATTTCTGCCTTTAACATCAAGACATTCGAGGTGCCTGGATATGAGGCGGATGACCTGCTCGGCACGATTGCAAAGAGGGCAGCCTCTGAAGGGATGGATGTATTTATAGTTACCGGAGATAAGGATATGCTCCAGCTCGTGGGGGATAACATCAAAATCTACGACCCGATGAAGGATAGCATCCTTGATGAAGAATATGTAAAAGAGAGATTCGGCATCGGGCCAGAAAGGATTACAGAGTTTATGGCACTGACAGGAGATGCAGTAGACAATATCCCGGGGATTAAAGGAATAGGAGAAAAAACTGCAAAGGAGCTCCTTTCAGATTTTGGAAGTCTCGAAGAGTTGTTAAGAAATACAGAGAGGATAAAGAGAGATAAGCTGAAGAAGCTTATTTCTGAAAATGCTGAGATGGTGAGGTTAAGTCAGAGACTTGCAACCATTGATACATCTGTACCTCTAAATATTGATATTAGTGAGTTCGGTCTTAAAGAGTCTGATTGGCCTTCACTTCTCTCACTCTTCAGCGAGTTTGAATTTGGAAGCCTGATGAAACTCATTCCATTAGGCATATCCAATAAGATAAGCTATGAGACAGTCCTTTCTATGGAAAAACTCAAAAAGATTGCAGAATCTATTAAAGATGAGTTTGCCTTTGACATCGAGGCAACAGGAAGAAGCCCTATGACTGACACCTTTGTTGGCCTGGCATTATGCACAGAGAAGGGGTATGCATCTTATATACCTGTTTCCCATTCATATTTAGGAGTGCCTGCACAGATAAATAAAAAAGACTTATCAGGAGCACTTTCCCAAATCTTTGAAGACAAAAAAATATCAAAGATAGGACACAATCTCAAATACGACATAATGATGCTAAGACAGGAGGGTATCCATGTTGAAGGAACACTATATGACACAATGATTGCATCATACCTTATTAATCCAAACAAACCGGACCACAGCCTTGAAGAGATTACCCTGGAATATTTATCCCGTAGGAAAAAGACCTTCATGGAAGTCGTCGGGAAGAGAAGTTCCTTTGCAGAGGTTCCTTTAGAAGAGGCCACCCCTTATGCCTCTGAGGATGCAAGTCTTCCTCTTGAATTAAAAGAGATTCTGTTTAATAAACTCAAGGAAAACGACCTCGAAGAAATCTATTTCAATATTGAGATGCCTCTCATCCATGTACTTGCTGATATGGAAAAGGCAGGCATGAAGATTGATACTGGTAAGCTCGAGGGGATATCAAAAGAGCTTGAAAGGGAGCTTGATGGAATTCAGAAAAGGATTTATTTCCTTGCCGGAGAGGAGTTCAATATCAATTCACCCAAACAGTTAAGCAGGGTTTTATTTCATAACCTTGGATTTCAGCCGAGGAAGAAGACAAAAACTGGTTTTTCTACAGAGATGGGTGTGCTTGAGGAGCTTGCAGAGTCACATGAGCTTCCAAGGGAGATACTTAATTACAGGAGTCTGAGCAAACTCAAGACAACATATGTTGATGTACTTCCATCGCTCATCAATCCAAGAACAGGCCGTATCCATACATCATTTAACCAGGCAGTAACAGCCACAGGAAGACTGAGCAGCAGCGAACCTAATCTTCAGAACATACCAATCAGAGGAGAGTGGGGTAAGCGGATAAGGGAAGCATTTATAGCAGAAGAAGGCAATCTCCTGCTTTCAGCAGATTATTCACAGGTTGAATTGAGAATTCTTGCTCACCTGAGCCAGGATAAAGGCCTTATTGATGCCTTCATAAACGGTCTTGATATCCATACAAGGACAGCAGCAGAACTCTTTGGCGTACCTTTAGATAAGGTTACTTCTGACATGAGGAGGATTGCAAAGACAGTGAATTTTGGGGTCATTTACGGGATGTCTCCATTTGGTCTATCAGAAATACTTAATATATCGAGGGATGAGGCAAAAAAATATATAGAAGAGTATTTTGATAAACACCCTAAAGTTAAAAAATACATAGAAAAAACCCTATATGAGGCAAAAGAGAGGGGTTATGTGACAACACTGTTTGGAAGAAGGCGTCCTATACCAGAACTCAAAAGCCCGAACTCAAATATAAGAGGGCAGGGCGAGAGGCTTGCAATAAACTCTCCTGTACAGGGGACAGCAACAGATATTATTAAAATTGCGATGATAACTATACGGAAAAGATTTAAAGACAAAGGGTTAAAAACAAAAATGATTTTACAGGTCCATGATGAACTTCTATTTGAGGTTCCAGCACAAGAGTTTGAGACAGTAAAAGATATCGTTAAAAAAGAGATGGAGGCCATGAACCGCTTCTGGTTCATGGAGGTTAGAAGAGATTTCTCTGTGCCTCTAAAGGTTGATATAGGTTATGGAAGAAACTGGGCAGAGGCGCACTGAAAAAATTCAAAATTCTGCTAAAATATACCTTAAAAGGAGGGGGCATGAAGAAAAAAGCAACTACCAAAAAAATTGCTGAGAAAACAAAGAAAAAGGCAAAGAGGAAAGAGACAAAGAAGGCCATGAACCAGAAGCGGTTCATGGAGGTTAAGGTTAGAGAGAAAAAGACTACTTCGAAGGCTGTTAAGAAAGAAATTAAACCAAAGATAGCTAAGAAGATTAGTAAAAAACCAGCAGGAAAGATTGAGGTAAAGAAGAAAGAGGTTCCTTTACCCAGAAAGGCTGTACTGAGAAAACCTAAGAAAGTCCTATACCCTGTAATAGAAGAAAGATATCCACCCATGCCATGGGAAGCATTACCAGCTGAGTATGGTGAAGATAGTATTACACTTATGACTGTTGACCCGAAGAAGCTTTTCGCTTACTGGGAAGTAGGTGAGGATGTTCTTGCAAAGCACAGTGGGGTTCTTAACATCAGGGTCTATGATGTCACAGGTGTTGATTTCGATGGTATGAATGCAAATAGCTATTTTGATATAGCTGTAAATGGGGGGATAGGTAGCTGGTATATAGATGTTGGCCCTGCAAAAGAATTTGTTGCAGATATCGGTATTATAAATCCACAGGGTATTTTTATCACAATAGCAAGGTCTAATAAAGTTTCAACACCACAGGCAGAAATTACAGAGGAAGGTGTATTGCCTCAGGAGTTATACAAAACCGGTCTCCATATTGGATATTAGATGTAAATTGCGAGAGTGGCGGAACTGGTAGACGCGCTGGACTTAGGATCCAGTGGGTAACTCCGTAGGGGTTCAACTCCCCTCTCTCGCACCA